>NZ_BAAJNQ010000007.1:0-280355 GCF_054558365.1 Rhizobium sp. No.120 | reverse complement strand
TAAAAGCCAAAGAAACAGAGTGTATTCTCTTGTTCAAAACGTAACCGTCGAAGTCTCTTTCCAGAACCGAAATCTCTTCCGGTCCCGCGAAGCTCCGCCGCCCACGTTTCTCTTTCTTCTCATCTTCAATTGTCAAATAACTGACCAGAAAACCCAGTCGAAATTCATTCCCGCAATCCCAGGCACCTAAGCCCAGAACCAGCAATCAGCATCGCAGCCAATCCAGGAAACACCAGAGCGAGAGACTTCGTCGCCAGCAGCGCCGCCGCCCTCGTCAGTGATCGGGCTTATAGACCCTACCTCCCGAACTAGTCAACAGGCCTATTTTGAAAAAAATCAAAAAACAGATAACTAATTGATTCTTATGTGAGTTTTATGAACATCCCCTGTGATCAGCGAAAATTGGCTGCAAAAACACCCACAGATATCCTGTAGAGAGCGTCAGGCCGCGTGCATGGTGACAGAATAAGCCGCAAAACCGTATTTCTACGTCCCTATCTTCATTGGCGACCCTGCCATTTTATGGGAAACAGCATATGGATCGCCGCAAAAAACGCCCCGTTCATTTGACACTCCTGTCATAAATATGCACATCTTCGCTCCCAGCCTGCGGGCTTGCATGAAGGAAGCGGATCACGATCGGCATGATGACGGACAAGATGATGCTCCGATCGCTCGGCAACGAGCCGCCAATCTTGGCGGATGGTCGGCGGGCACCAGATCGGCGTGAGGTTTCCCTCCGTTGGCTTTCCGGCACCTTTCTCACCGGCGTCACATCAAGCATCCTGATGGGCGTGGCATTGTTTGCCGCACTCGATGGCCGACAGCAGCTGGCCATCCCCGCGGAAGCCTATGCGACGGTCGATAGTCATAATACTACCGAGGACCAGGTCACGCGCGGGGGCCGACTGATTTCCACAGCGATCGCCTCAAAGCCTTCCGACCGCAATATTCTTGAAGTGTCGACCGTGGTGCGCGATGGTGACAAGGAAGTCGTGCGCCGCCAGCCCTTCGCCCATGTGAAGATCGCCCTCGCCACCAACCGGATCGCCAGCGAGAGCTACCCGCCCTTCGACCCTCTGGCGATCTTTTCGACGGACGACAGCATACCGCAGCCGGCCAACAAGACCGGAGCCATCTACGGATCGGACGTCGAATCCGAAGTCAGCCTGAAGACGATCCCCGCTCCTGCCAAGGACATTCCATTCCAGCTCGCCGGCTCCATGTCGCTTGATGAGGTCGAAGAGAATGTCCGTTCCAACGGTTCGGTGCTGGCCGACGGCAATGCCCAGCTTTCGGCGCTCTACTATGTCGACCCGCGCCGTTTCGCCAATGACGATTCCGATGTCGACCTGACGGCGGGCCTTTCGGCACGTATCGTCGAGGAGAACATGTCCGTTTCGGCGCCGGAAGCGGTGACCGCCCAGACGGAAGAATTTGCCGATGACATTATTCCCGTCCGCGAGAACATGCCGATTGCCGCGGCGCTGACCGGTGCCGGCTACCTCAAGGCCGATGCGAACGATGTCGCAAGCAAGATCCAGCCGCTTTTCGGTTCGTCCGATGTCTCTGCCGGCGACGTGCTGCGCATCGGCATCCTGCAGAAGGGCGAGCAGGCAAAAATCATCCGCGCCAGCATCTATCGCGGCACGAAGCATCTGCTGACCGTCGCGCAGAACGATCATGGCGAATTCGTTGCTGGGAACGCGCCGCCAATGCTCGATGCCATCTCGACGGCTTTCGACAACGACGCGCCCGTCCTGACAGCCGGCCGCGACCTGCCGAGCGTCTATGACGGCATCTATCGCGCCGCCCTCTCCTACGGCATGACCAAGGAAATGGTGGCGCAGATCGTCAAGCTGCTTGCAAGCAATGTCGACTTCCAGGCACAATTGAAGCCGACGGATTCGCTGGAAGCCTTCTTCTCCGTCACCGACGGCAAGGGACAGGCGACGGCAGATTCCGAGTTGCTCTACGTCAACGCCAGGTTCGGCGATAACGTAACCCGCTTCTATCGCTTCGAGGATCCGACGGACCACTCGATCGATTACTTCGACGAGAACGGCAAGAGCATCCGGCAGTTCCTGCTGCGCAATCCTGTTCCCACCGGCGTCTTCAAATCCGGCTTCGGCATGCGCCGCCACCCGATCCTCGGCTTTGCGCGCATGCATACCGGCGTCGACTGGTCGGCGCCGCGCGGCACGCCGATCATCGCTGCCGGCAACGGCATCGTCGAAAAGGCCAGCTGGGATTCCGGCGGCTTCGGCAACCAGACACTGATCCGTCACGCGAACGGCTACGTCTCCTCCTACAATCACCAGAGCGCCATCGCCAAGGGCGTCGTCCCCGGCGCAAAGGTGGTACAGGGACAGGTCATCGGCTTCATCGGCTCGACTGGCCTTGCGACCGGCCCGCATCTGCATTACGAGCTGATCGTCAACGGTACGAAGGTCGATCCGCTGCGCATCCGCCTTCCCGGCGGCAAATCGCTGGAAGGCGATGCACTCACCAAATTCCAGGAAGAGCGCAAGCGCATCGATGCACTGCTGACCGACGACAAGACGAAGCAGATCGCCAGCAAATAGCCTCAACCGCGCGGCGCATTTCACGCTGATCTTTCGACGGTGCGGTCAATAGCAAAATGGCGGCCCGAAGACCGCCATACGCATTTACTCAGTCGCCGCAGCTCAGGCCGCTTCGTTTATCGACTGACGCGGCCGGAACAGCAGCCGGTCCGAACCGCTGGTGACCTTGACGAGCGAACCATCCGGAATCTGACCCGAAAGGATCTGCTCGGCGAGCGGATCCTGAACGTATTTCTGGATTACCCGCTTCAACGGCCTTGCACCATAGACCGGATCGTAACCCTTGTTGGCGAGCCAGTTGCGGGCATCGTCATCGAGTTCGAGCGTGATCTTGCGCTCCGAGAGCAACTTCAGCAGTCGTTCGAGCTGAATGTCGACGATCGCGCCCATCTCATCGCGCTTCAGGCGGTGGAACAGGATGATTTCGTCGATACGGTTCAGAAATTCTGGCCGGAAATGCGACCGGACGACTTCCATCACCTGCTCGCGCACCAGATCGCTGTCATCACCCTCCTTCAGCTGGGTTAGATATTCAGCGCCCAGATTGGAAGTCATGATGATCATCGTATTGCGGAAATCGACCGTGCGGCCCTGCCCGTCCGTCAAGCGTCCGTCATCCAGAACCTGGAGCAAGATGTTGAACACATCGGGATGCGCCTTTTCGATCTCATCGAACAGCACGACCTGATAGGGCCGCCGGCGGACTGCTTCGGTCAGTGCGCCGCCTTCCTCATAGCCGACATAGCCGGGAGGGGCACCGATCAACCGCGCCACGGAATGCTTCTCCATGTATTCCGACATGTCGATGCGCACCATCGCGGTGTCGTCGTCGAAGAGGAAGCGGGCAAGCGCCTTTGTCAGCTCCGTCTTGCCGACACCGGTCGGACCGAGGAAGATGAACGAGCCGATCGGCCGGTTCGGATCCTGCAGGCCGGCTCGCGAGCGGCGAACGGCGCGGGAAACAGCCTGAACGGCATCGCCCTGGCCGACGACCCACTTTGCCAGCTCATCTTCCATCCTGAGCAGCTTGTCGCGCTCGCCTTCCAGCATCTTGTCGACGGGGATCCCAGTCCAGCGGGAAACCACCTGGGCGATGTTGTCGGCGGTGACGACCTCCTGCACCATGGAATCGCGGGCGCTATCCTGCTCTTCCGCGGCGTGGAGTTCCTTCTCCAGATTGGGGATAACGCCATAGGCAAGCTCGCCGGCACGCTGGAATTCACCCTTGCGTTGGGCAATGGCAAGCTCGTTGCGAGCATCGTCGAGCTGCTTTTTCAGATCGGCGGCAAGACCGAGCTTCTGCTTTTCAGCCTGCCAACGCGCGGTCAGCGCATCGGCTTCCTCTTCGAGAGAAGCAAGGTCACCCTCCAGTCTTTTCAGCCGGTCGGCCGAGGACTGGTCGGTTTCCTTCTTCAGTGCCTCACGCTCGATCTTCAGCTGGATGATGCGACGATCGAGCTCGTCAAGCTCTTCCGGCTTCGAATCCACCTGCATACGCAAGCGCGCTGCAGCCTCGTCCATCAGGTCGATGGCCTTATCGGGCAGGAAGCGATCGGTGATGTAGCGGTTCGACAGGGTCGCGGCAGCCACCAGCGCGGCATCGGCGATGCGCACCTTGTGATGCTGTTCGTATTTTTCCTTCAAGCCGCGCAGGATCGAGATCGTGTCTTCGACCGTCGGCTCCTCGACCATGACGGGCTGGAAACGGCGGGCAAGAGCTGGATCCTTCTCGACATGCTTGCGGTATTCATCGAGCGTGGTCGCACCGACGCAATGAAGCTCGCCGCGTGCGAGCGCGGGCTTCAGCAGGTTGGATGCATCCATCGCGCCGTCGGCCTTGCCGGCGCCGACCAGCGTATGCATCTCATCGATGAACAGGATGATCTCGCCGTTTTCCGACTGCACTTCGTTGAGTACGGCCTTCAGCCGCTCTTCGAACTCGCCGCGGAATTTCGCACCGGCAATCAGCGCGCCCATGTCGAGCGCCATCAGCTTCTTGTCCTTCAGCGATTCCGGCACGTCGCCATTGACGATACGCAGCGCCAAGCCTTCGACAATTGCCGTCTTACCAACGCCGGGCTCGCCGATCAGCACAGGATTGTTCTTCGTACGGCGGGACAGGACCTGGATCGTGCGACGAATTTCGTCGTCACGACCGATCACCGGGTCGAGCTTGCCTTCGCGGGCCTCGGCGGTGAGATCGCGGGCATATTTTTTCAAGGAATCGAAGCCCTGCTCCGCATTGGCGGAGTCAGCCGTGCGGCCCTTGCGGATATCATTGATGACCTGATTGAGGGCGACGGGCGTGACGCCTGCATTTTTCAGGGTTGCCGAGGTCGACGCTGTGGGTTCGATCGCCAACGCCTGCAAAAGACGCTCGACAGTGACGAAACTATCGCCCGCCTTCTTGGCCGCATCTTCTGCGGTCGTGAAAACCTTGGCGAGCGGCTGTGAGAGATAGACCTGGCCGTCACCGCCGGAAACCTTCGGCAGCTTGGCAAGTGCGGCATCATTGGCGATACGGGCAGCCTTGGCGTCGCCGCCGGCACGTTCGATCAATGAGGCGGCCATGCCCTGATCGTCGTCCAGAAGCACCTTGAGAACGTGCTCGGGCGTGAACTGCTGATTGCCCTGTGCGAGCGCGTTGGTTTGGGCGGATTGCAGGAAACCGCGTACCCGCTCGGAGTATTTTTCAATATTCATATGAGACCTCCATAAATCGCTCTGCCCGAACCCGGCACAGACCGATGATTGAGATTGAGCCCCCTCTAGAGGCGAGCCCGCCTTACCGCCATTGAGATTTGCGGCAAGACAACTGGAGGAGATATGGGAGGCTATTTGAAGAGTTTAAAGGGTTCAAATCGCGAAAAAAGCACGAGGTTTGGTTAGCAAATCGCGCCGACTTATTGGCCGGCTACCCAGCTTCGGCGGTCGAGGGTGGCGAATCTTTCCCTCTCGCGACCTGATGACCGTTCAGCCCTTTCCATTCGCCCATAGCAAAACGGCAACGGCTGTGCATCTCGCACTGCCGTTGCCGTTTCAATATTGTGACCACCTGCGCCAGAAGGCGCAAAAGTCTTATTCCGAGGTAGCATCCGCCATGGCTGGCGCTTCGCCCGAAGCGGCGTCACCTTGACCTTCGCCTTCACCCGATGCAGCGCTACGGCGCGGCTGGCGGCGCGGGCGATTACCACCCGCACTGCGGCGACGCGGCTGCCGCTCGGTGGCGGCGACTGCCGGAGTTTCCTCTTCGATCGCCACTTCGGCCGGGATGCCTTCGATTACAGGCTGCGGACCCGTACCGTTGATGGCTTCCGGCTCGTGAGCGGGCGCTGCGGCAGCGGCTGGAGCAGCCTGCTGCTGGCGAACGTGAGGCTGAGCCATCTGCGGCTGATCGTCGATTTCCTGCGCGTCCATATCGTCGATGTCACGCTCGGCATTATCGCGGTCATTGTAGTTGTGATGATCGTCGCGCTGGTAGCGCTCCTGCATCTGCGCCTGGGCGCTGGCAATGATCCGATTGTAGTGTTCGGCATGCTGCAGGTAATTTTCCGCCATGACGCGGTCGCCGGAGCTTTGAGCATCGCGAGCCAAGGCCGCGTATTTCTCGGCGATATGCTGTGCGGTTCCGCGGATTTTCACGTCGGGACCGGAGCTGTCGTAAGTCCTGGTCAGCGGGTTCGAGCCCTTGCGGTTGAAATTGTTGTTGTTATTTCCGCCGCCGCCGTTGTTGTTACCACGCCCCCGACCGCGCTTGTTCTGCTGTCCTGGCCTCATAGATCCTTCACCTGAATTCTCTTCGTTGGGATAAAATTATACACGACACCTGCCGCCGAGGTTCGGACACTGCCAAACCAGGGCTTTCGTGCCGCAAGCAAACTGCGCTTTGGCGCCGGTCTGCCGCTCGACTACGTCAGATTAAACTGATCACGCATTGGGTTATCTTCAACCTTTGACACTCTTACCAGAGAGCGGTTCCCCGAGGCTGTCCAAGATAAGCGAATCGTCTCGCTCAGTCCCAGCCGCCCAACGCGTGAGCGCAACCTATATTGCTTCCTCAGGAAATCCAAGCTTTTTCTTTGCGATAACAACGGGGTCCCACAAATCCGCTGAAAAACGTCGCATTAATGTTGAAATTCAAACACAAGAACCCGGTCATTCTGCCCGTAGTCACGAACTGCCTCGACAAGGGAAAATCCTGCTCCTTCAAAAATCGAAGTCACCGTTTCACGCTGATCGTAACCGATCTCTACTCCAATCATGCCATTCGGAAATAGAAACCGCGCCGCATCTTTTGCGATCGCTCTATATGCGTCCAGCCCATCAAGGCCCCCATCTAGGGCCGCGGGAGGATCGAAATCCTTTACTTCTGGAGCGAGAGTGGAAATGACATTGGACGCAATATAGGGCGGATTTGAGACAATCACATGAAAACGTTCGTGGACGGCGTCAAACCAGCTTCCATGCGCGGTCCTGAACCGCGCCGCCAGGCCATTTCGCTCAGCGTTCCCGCGAGCGGTTTCCAGCGCTTCGCTGGAAATGTCAGAACCTACGCCCATCGCTCTGGGGCATTCATGAAGCAGAGCCAGACAAATGGCTCCGGTTCCCGTTCCGATGTCCAGTATATGGATATTGCCGATATGGGATTCAAGACGCCTGACATGCGGCAGCATCGTATCGACGAGAATTTCCGTATCGGGCCGCGGTTCTAGCGTCGCAGCCGAAAGCCGCAGCGACAGACCATAGAATTCCCGCTCACCGAGAATGCGGTAGACCGGCTCGTGATTCAGCCGTCGCGCGATCGCCGTCCGCACTGCCGCCGTGTCGTCAGCAGACACAACTTTGGAGCCGCGCGTCACGAGCCCGGTGGCGGAAAGACGGAGAAGGCCGCCGACAAGAATGCGCGCCTCCGTCGCGGGATCATCGAGGTCAGCCTCCGCAAGACGCGCGCGCACCTCCTGTAGGAGCCCGGATACGGTTGGCCCCTGCCCGCCGCTCATGCCTGTTCGCCGAGTTGGGCGAGCTGGCTAGCCTGATAATCCGCCAGCAGCGCATCGACCACCTCGTCGATCTCGCCTTCCATCATCCGGTCGAGCTTGTAGAGCGTCAGGTTGATACGGTGATCGGTGACGCGCCCCTGCGGGAAATTATAGGTGCGGATGCGCTCTGACCGGTCGCCCGAGCCGACCTGGCTCTTGCGGTCGGCGGAACGCTCGCTGTCGGCGCGCTGGCGCTCCATGTCAAAGAGGCGCGACCGCAGGACCTGCATGGCCTTGGCGCGGTTCTGGTGCTGCGACTTTTCCGAGCTCGTGACGACGATGCCGGAAGGAAGGTGCGTGATGCGCACGGCCGAGTCCGTCGTGTTGACGTGCTGGCCGCCGGCGCCTGAAGAACGCATGGTGTCGATGCGGATATCCTCGGGCCGGATTTCGATATCGATTTCCTCGGCTTCCGGCAGCACGGCGACCGTTGCCGCCGAGGTGTGGATGCGGCCGCCCGCCTCCGTTTCCGGCACACGCTGCACGCGATGAACGCCGGATTCGAACTTCAATCGGGAAAACACACCCTTGCCGCTGATGGTGGCGATGATTTCCTTGAAACCACCCGCTTCGCCCTCACTGGCGGAGAGAACCTCCACCTTCCAGCCATTGCTGGCGGCGAAACGCTCATACATCCGGAAGAGGTCGCCCGCGAAAAGGGCTGCCTCGGAGCCGCCGGTGCCGGCGCGGATTTCGAGGATCGCGCTCTTCTCGTCGGCAGCATCCTTCGGTAGGAGCTCGATCTGGATGGCCTGCTCCAGCGTCTCGATGCGCTCCTTCACCTCGGGCAACTCCATTTCGGCGAGATCGCGCATGTCGCGGTCGACCGACTTGTCGGAGAGCATGGTCTCGAGATCGGCAGCCTCAGTAAGGGCGCGCTCATAATCCCGGATCTTGGTCACGACCGGCTGCAATTCGGAATATTCGGAAGCAAGCTTCACATAGACATCTGCGGCCGGGCCAGCGGACATACGCGCTTCGATCTCGCCGAAACGGCGTTCCAACTCGCGTATTTTTTCAACGGGAAGCTTCGCCACCCTCAACTCCAATTCTTCTTATTATCTCTGCTTTGATGTTGTGATGCGCATGATCCTGCCTGCAAACCGCTTCGTGCTTTTCAGGATCGGACGCTACAGCGGAATATTGTGGCTCTCGGCAAAGTGCGCAAGAATCTCCCGCATCGAAGACTTCGGCTGCTTGTCATCCAGCGCAGCCTCCATGACATCCGACAAGGCCTTGAGATCGAGCCCGAGCAGCATCGCCTTGACCGGGCCGATTGAGGCCGGCGACATGGAAACAGAGCGGAAGCCGAGGCCAAGCAGGGCCATGGCCGAAATCGTCTTGCCGGCCAATTCGCCGCAAAGCGTCACCGGCGTATTGTTGCGCTGCCCCGCGCGCACGATATCGCGCAGGATGCGAAGAAACGGGCGCTCGAGCGGATCGAAACGGTCCGAGACGCGGGCATTGCCGCGATCGACCGCCATCGAGAACTGGAACAGGTCATTGGAGCCGACCGAGACGAAATCGACTTCAGCCATCAGCTCGTCCAGCTGCCACAACAGCGCCGGCACCTCGAGCATTGCACCGAATTGCAGCTTGCGCGGCAGGCCGTGCCCGAAGCGCGAGAGGTGCTGCACTTCCTTCTGCAGAAGCTCGCGCACCGCTCTGATCTCGGAGACTTCCGTGACCATCGGCACCATCATCTTCAATTCGCTGTCGGCCGCCGCCTTGAGCATGGCCCTGAGCTGCGTGCGCAACAAGCCGGGACGATCGAGCGAGAGGCGGATGGCGCGCCAGCCGAGCGCGGGGTTTTCTTCCTCATGCGCTCGGAAATAGGGAACCACCTTGTCGCCGCCGATATCGAGCGTGCGGAAGGTGACGACACGGCCGCCCGCTTGCTTCATGACATTGCGATAGAAGGCTTCCTGCTCGTCCGCCTTCGGCATGGTCGAGGCGATCATGAACTGCAGCTCGGTGCGGAACAGGCCGATACCCTCTGCGCCTGATTCGGCAAGCTGCGGCAGGTCCACCAGCAGGCCGGCATTCATCAGCAGCGAAATGCGTTGCCCGTCCTTGGTGACCGGCTCGACGGCGCGCAGAGCCCGGAACTGTTCCTGCCTGCGGGCGCGAAACCGGACCTTCTCCTCATAGGAGCGCTGATGATCGGCCATAGGCCGAAGGTGAACATGGCCGCCATCGCCATCGATGATGACCGAATCGCCATTTTCCGCCAGCGCGACAATGCCTACCGCCTGTCCGACGACTGGAATGCCCATGGCGCGCGCCACGATGACGACATGGCTCGTGACCGCGCCCTCTTCCAGCACCAGGCCGCGAATATTGGCGCGCGGATAATCGAGCAGTTCCGCCGCGCCCATCGCACGCGCAAAGATGACCGCATCGTTCGGGAAACCTTCGGCGCTGGTGCGGCCAGCATGCCCGATGAGTTGCCGCAAAAGCCGGTTCGCCAGATCCTCGAAATCGTGCATGCGCTCGCGCAGATAAGGATCGGTCAGGCGCATCATGCGGGCCTTGGTATCGCTCTGCACCTTTTCGACGGCAGCTTCAGCGGTCAGGCCGTTGCGGACGGCTTCCTCGAGCTTGCGCACCCAGCCTTGGTCGTGCGCGAACATGCGGTAGGTTTCAAGAACCTCGCGATGTTCGCCCTCCATGGAAACGTCGCGGCGCGAGAGCATATCGTCGATCGAAATGCGCAGCGAACCAAGCGCTTCGGCGAGACGGCCGATTTCTTTGTCGGCATCCTCGTTCAAGAGGTTGGTGACGACGATGCGCGGCTCGTGCAGCACGACATAGCCGAGCCCGATACCTTCATTATAGCTGTCGCCATCGATGGTGACGGAACGGGTGAGATCGAGTTCCAGGCCAGGCTTGGTGATCTTTTTCAGCTCGCCGGTGGCGATCATCTCGGCCAGCACCATGGCCGTCGTCTCGAGCGCCTCCAGCTCTTCCTCGCGATACGTGCGGCTCGCCTTGTTCTGGACGACGAGGACACCAAGCGACCGGCCGGTGCGCAGGATCGGCACGCCGAGGAAGGAATGGTAGATCTCTTCGCCGGTTTCCGGCAGGTAGCGATAGGCGGGATGCGATTGCGCGTCCGAAAGGTTCAGCGGCTGGGCAGAAGCCGCGATCGTACCGACCAGGCCCTGCCCCATCTTCAATTGCGAAAGGTGGACGGCCTCTTTATTCAGGCCCTCGGTGGCATAAAGCTCAAGGACTCCGTCGGCACGCAGCACGTAAACCGAGCACACCTCGGCAACCATGTTGCTGGCAATCTGGCGGACGATCCGGTCAAGGCGCTCCTGCGGCTCCAGCGGCTCCGCCATCAATTCGCGTAGCCGCTTGAGCAGAACGCGTGGACCGCCGGATAGGTCTCTCATTGCGCCACTAGCTCCCGAATCAAGATGTCATGCCCACGTCAGGGCCGGCCGAAACTCGCCTCCGTCACGGTCCGTCGTCAGCAGTCGTGACTCAACTCTTATCCAGACCGTAGCAGGAATGCAAAGTCCTGACTGCGAGTTCTGCATAAGGACCGTCGATCAGGATGGAAATCTTGATTTCTGACGTCGTAATAGCCTTGATGTTGATGCCTTTTTCGGCAAGTGCCTGGAAAGCCGTCGCGGCTACGCCTGCATGCGAACGCATGCCGATGCCGATAACCGAAACCTTGACCAGGCCTGATTCGCTCTGGACGACGTCGTAGCCGATCTTTTCCTTGTTCTCACCAAGAACGCGCAACGCCTTCTCGACATCGCCTGATGGGACCGTGAAAGTCATGTCGGTCTTCGAACCGTCCTCCGAAATATTCTGGACGATCATGTCGACATTGATGTGGTTTTCGGCCAGCGGCCCGAAGATCGCGGCGGATACGCCCGGCCGGTCGGCAAGACGGCGCAGCGAGATCTGGGCCTCATCCTTGGCATAGGCAATGCCGGTGACTACTTCCTGTTCCACGATTTCATCCTCGTCACAAATCAGCGTTCCGGGCGGGTTGAGCAGATCGCCCATGCCCGGAGCATCGGGATCCTCGAAAGAAGAGCGCACGAAGGTGCGGACCTTGAACACCATGGCAAGCTCGACCGAGCGCACCTGCAGCACCTTTGCGCCGAGAGAGGCCATTTCGAGCATTTCCTCGAAGGCGATCTTCTTCAGGCGACGTGCCTTGGGTTCGATGCGCGGATCGGTCGTATAGACGCCATCGACATCGGTATAGATATCGCAGCGGTCGGCCTTGACGGCGGCGGCGATCGCAACGGCTGATGTATCGGAGCCGCCGCGGCCAAGCGTCGCAACGCGATTGTCGGGACCGAGCCCCTGGAAGCCGGCGACAACTGCCACCTGGCCTTCCTTCATGCGGCGGATCATATCCTCGCCGTCGATGTCGAGGATGCGGGCTGCGCCATGCGCATTGTCAGTGCGGATCGGGATCTGCCAGCCCTGCCAGGAGCGGGCGTTGATGCCCATCGCCTGCAGCGCAATCGCCAGTAGACCGGAGGTGACCTGCTCGCCCGAAGCCACGACGGCATCATATTCACGCGCATCATAGATCGAGTGATTGGCGCCGGCGACCTTGGGCATGTTCTGAACCCAGCCGACCAATTCGTTGGTCTTGCCGGACATGGCGGAAACGACGACGGCCACTTCGTGACCGGCATCGACCTCGCGTTTCACATGGCGGGCGACATTCTTGATACGGTCCAGATCCGCGACGGAGGTCCCGCCGAATTTCATCACGATGCGTGCCATGTGCCTCTACCAGTACCCTGCGCCGGGCGGCTGAACGCGAAAAGCCCGACATGCAAAATCGCCCTTCCGGTTCGGTAGCCGGAAAAGCGTGATCTCAATGGGGCCGTCTCTTAGCGAGTTTGTCGGGCAGGCGCAATAGCATCGGGCGCCAGAGGCGACGAAAAGTTTACTTTAAAAATCCACTTTTAGGGTGGACCAGAGCTTGTCGAGAATGCCCCCTTCCTTGGGGCTATTTTCTTTATTGAGGAACGTGGCGACAAGCACGCCGCCTTCCGGCCGGCCGGTCGCAACGATCTCATATTCCATGACGTCGTCGTCCGTCGTCGTTTCGGCCTTGAGGCCCTTCAGAACCGTGCCGCTCGGCAACGTGCGCTGGGTTGGTCGCTTACTGATCTTCGCGCCGCCATTGAGGCTCTCCTGCACCATCTGCTGCAGGACCACATCGGTGTAGCTGGACGGATTGAGACCCTTATAGACCTGCACGATAATGCCGGTGCCGATCGGCGTCATCAGCGCATATTGCTGCACGCCGTCGCCGAGATCCGTCTTTGCGACTGTGAATTTGCCATCATGATCGAAGGAGAACTTGCCGCCCGTAAAGGTCACTGTTTCGCTGCGTTGCAACTCCACCGGCACCTTGCTGCCGTCCTTCATAGTAACTTCGAGCATATCGCCGGGATTGATGCCGACACTGACCCCGTCGATCGTCAGGCGAAACCCCTTGCCGTCTCCGGCATTTGCATGGCTGGCCGCGAGCCAGCCCATGGCGATGGCCGTCGCGAGACGGAGTGGTCTCATGAGGAACTCCTCTACAAGCCGGTCGATCGCCATCGATCCCGGTTCCGAAAGTCCATTTCACAGCCCCGGGGATTGATCGGCCATAAGATACCTCTATGTCAACCTTCGCATCGCAATTCGCGCCTCCTGATCGGGATAGCCCACAGGTGATCGAAGATCGCAGGGCCTTGACATCGCGCATCGATCGTCCGACTTCACCCTACGGATAGAATTATTGTGTGCGGTCGGCCGAACCTTCGAGCGACGCAAATCACGGAGCAAGCCATGAACGAAACGGCGAAGAGCACGATCGACCAGAGCGAAGTGGACCGTTTCTCCGCCATGGCGGCGGAATGGTGGAGCCCCACCGGCAAGTTCAAGCCGCTGCACAAGTTCAACCCGGTGCGCCTCGCCTATATTCGCGACCGGGCCTGCGAAAATTTCGATCGCGACCCAAAGAGCAGCCGGCCGCTTGAGGGCTTGCGCGTGCTCGACATCGGCTGCGGCGGCGGCCTGCTGTCGGAGCCGGTAGCGCGCATGGGCGCCTCTGTCGTCGGTGCCGATCCTTCCGAGAAGAATATCGGCATTGCCTCGACGCATGCAAAGGCTTCCGGCGTTCCCGTCGACTACCGAGCCGTCACGGCCGAGCAACTGGCCGAGGCCGGCGAAACCTTCGATATCGTGCTGAACATGGAAGTGGTCGAGCATGTCGCCGACGTCGAATTCTTCCTGTCGACCTGCGCAAAAATGGTGCGCCCGGGCGGCCTGATGTTCGTTGCGACCATCAACCGCACCATGAAGGCAGCGGCCCTTGCGATCTTCGCCGCCGAAAACGTCCTACGTTGGCTGCCGCGCGGCACCCATCAATATGAAAAGCTCGTGCGTCCGGAGGAGATCGAAAAGCCGCTTGCCGCGAATGGCCTCGACATCATTGCCCGCACCGGCGTCTTCTATTCACCGCTGCAGGACCGCTGGAATCTCTCCAAGGATATGGATGTCAATTATATGCTGCTGGCGAAGCGGGCGAATCTGAGCTGATCGCGCACCTGCGAACCACCCTCAGGCCTTCGCGCTTCAAATTTTCAATGTCAGCACATGCGCCAGCAACTCGCTCTGGCTCACGGCATTGCGAGCAGCGATCTCCTTGATACGAGAACGGTCGATCTCAAGTGATTGACCATCGGATCCATAGGGCTGTTTGAATGAGAACGCCCTTGGACTTGCACCATGATCATGAAGGTGTTCGAGGCGCTCGACACCATCCTGCCACCGCGGAACGGCTCCAGCCTCCACCCACCAAAGAACAAGCGGCGGCCAGCTCTGCCTGACATTCCAGTGTCGCCCATGTTTCAGGGCATCGGCATGCACGCCGCTATAAGTGAATGCCATCAGCGATTCGATATCGGCCCAAAGCGAAAGGGACGATGGTGCAGTCTGAAAGCCGCTGCCCTCGATGAAACGCGGAAAGACCTGCTCGCCCCAGCAGGCGATGCCGGGCTCGCCGGCATAACCGGAGCGGCCTAAGAAGCCGTGAGCACACGCAGCCGCTTCGAAGTTCGCCGCTTCTCGCAGCCGAAAACCCTCGACTGCAGGGCTCTCATAGGCTGCGACGTGCAGCCCGAAATTATACATTGCGAGATGCTTGTCCGCGCCTGCCGGCATCAGTTGATATCGTCGGGCAGCACGGGAATGGCGGCGATCTCGATACCTTCGTCGACGAGGGCCTGCGCCTCGTCGGGTGTTGCCTTGCCGATGATCCCGCGCGCATCCGCCTCGCCGTAATGGATCTTGCGGGCTTCCTCGGGGAATTTGGTGCCGACATCCTCGGCATTGGCCTTGATGGCGTCAACCGCTTCCTTGAGTTTCACCAAAGCCTGCTTGCGTGCTGCGTCCATCGCAAGCGTCTGCATCTCGTCCTTCTTGCGCGCCGTCGAAACCGAAGGCGCCATCAGCAGCTTGGAGATCTTAGCCGAATTGCAGACGGGACAAGTGAGGAAGCCGCTCGCGACCTGACGGTCGAAATCGGCGCTTTCGGAAAACCAGCCCTCGAACTCATGGGCACTCTCACAGGTAAGCGAATAACGGATCAAGCAGCGACGCCTCCAGCCGCCGGCGTCGCGATCTTCTCCAGCGAAAATTCACGCGCATTCTTCAGGTTCGGTATCTTGTCATGGGCCGATTTGACGGCAGCGATATCGATCTCGGCGATGACGACCGCCTCGCCTGTGCCGCCGGCCGATGCCAGCACCTTGCCCCAGGGATCGACGATCATCGAATGGCCGAAGGTTTCGCGGCCGTCCTCATGCTTGCCGGCCTGGGCGGCGGCAATAACGAATATGCCGTTTTCGATGGCACGGGCGCGCAGCAGAATTTCCCAATGCGCTTCGCCCGTCTGCTTGGTAAAGGCGGCAGGCACCGTCATTACTTCGGCGCCGGCAACGGCCTGGGCGCGGAAGAGCTGCGGAAAGCGGACATCGTAGCAGATGGAAAAGCCGAGTTCGGCGAATGGCAGCGAGGCGATGCGTGCTTCCGACCCCGGCCGGTAGACGGCGCTTTCGCGCCAGCTCTCGCCATTGTCAAGATCGACATCGAACATGTGAATCTTGTCGTAGCGATTGATGAGCTTGCCGTCGGGACCGAAGAGGAAACCGCGATTGGCGATCTTGCCGTCATCCAGTGCAATGGCCGTCGAGCCGATGTGAAGATGGATGCCAAGTTCCTTGGCCAGTTCGGAGGCCGTCTTGACGATGATATCGTTCGGCTCGTCACGCAGCACGGTGCGCAAGCCCGGTCGATCCTTCTGCACGGCACCGGTCATCTCCGGCGTCTGCACGTAGATCGCCCCTCGCGAGGCGGCGTCACGCACCAGACGGGCCATATCAGCCGCGTTCTTCACGGGATCGACGCCGGAACACATCTGGATGGCAGCAGCCTTGAAGCTCATCGGTTTCTCCTCGTCAATATGGATCAGGCAGCCAGCATCGGGTCGAGCTTGCCGGCCCGGTCGAGTGCGTGGATATCGTCACAGCCGCCAACATGCTCGCCATTGATGAAGATCTGCGGGAAGGTCGAAGCGCCATTTGCCTTGGCGATCATCTCCTGCCGCAGCTCGGGCGAATAGGTGGCGTTGTGCTCGACATAATCGACACCTTTGGATTCGAGCAGGGATTTTGCACGGGCGCAATAGCCGCAGAATTCACGCGTATAGATAACGACGGATGCCATGATCCACTCCGGAAAAGCCTATATTGATTGTCATATAAGATGGCCGACGACCCTTGCAAAGGTCAAAACCGTGACATCGGCGGCCCCTGCTTTCTTCAAGGCCCGCGTAGCAGCCGCAACCGTGGCGCCGGTCGTATAAACGTCGTCGACGAGCACGATGCGCCGCCCGAATATATCGGCCGCCCGATGCTCGGAGACAGCGAAAGCGCCGCGCACATTGTCCTGCCGCGCCTTGGCTCCCAGCCCGACCTGCTGGGTCGTGCGTTTGACGCGCAGGAGCGTTGCTGCCAACAGCGGCTTGCCCGAAAGGCGTGCGATATGCCGCGCAAGTTCGGCCGCTTGATTGTATTTGCGCGCAAACAGCCGCGCCCGGTGCAGCGGCACCGGAATAATCGCATCGCAGGCAGCCACCGTCCCGTCGCTGGCGCGTAGCATCCAGCCAGCCATCATCGGCGCGAGGTCGGTGCGATCGCGATATTTCAGGCTGAGAACGAGATCCCGCACTATACCATCATGGACGGCGGCGGAGCGCAGACGGTCGAAGACAGGCGGATCGGCAATCGCCTCGGCACTCAGAATGCCGGCACCAAGATCATGGGAAAACGGGCTGCCGAGCACCTCGCAATAGGGCCGTTCGATGAAGCGGATACCGGACCAGCATGTCGGACAGAGGCCTCGATGCGCGCCGACCGAAACCCCACAGCCCGGGCATGCGGGCGGATAGACGAGATCGGCGAGCGCCACGAAGGACCTTTTCAGCCCGGCGCCCAGCATAGACAAGGTGATTTCGCGTACCATCATCCCCATATGATTGAGACTAGCAATTCCGGGAAAAGTGTATAGCGGTTTTCCGCTCGGAATTGTGCGAGAGAAACGCGTGTGCCCGGCATGCCCAGCCGAATTGACGATAGTGCAGGAAACCACCATGGAAATCGTGTTCGACCAATCGCTGCTTTCGGCCCGCAAGCGCCGGGCGCTAAAACAAGGTGATACGAATGCCTCTTTCCTGCTCGATATCGCCGCCGGCGAATTGGCGGAGCGGCTTGCTGTCACCGAACGCCATTTCGACGAAGCGGTCGAGTTGCACGGCACGACCGGCATTGCTGCGCGCCTGGCTCTGGCGACGGGCAAGATCGGTCATCTGAAACGGATCGAAAGCGAGAAGGGCTTTGCCGCTCCCGGCGAGACCATCATCGAGGCGCCGCCAGAGGAACTGCCGCTGGAGCCGGAATCGGTCAATCTCGCGCTCTCTCCGCTCAACCTGCATGTCACCAACGACACGCCCGGCGTCTTCATTCAGATCCGCCGAGCGCTGAAGGCCGATGGCCTTTTCCTGGCGGCGATCCCCGGCTCAGGAACCCTACAGGAATTGCGCGACGTGCTGCTCGCGACCGAAATCGAGCTGACGGGGGGTGCCAGCCCGCGCGTCATCCCCTTTGCCGATGTGCGTGATGTCGGCGGTCTCCTTCAGCGCGCCGGCTTTACCCTGCCGGTTATCGATGCTGAAAACTACACCGTACGCTACGACAATCTGTTTGCCTTGATGCGCGACCTGCGCGCCATGGGCATGACCAATCCGCTGGTCGATCGCAGCCGCAAGCCGCTGACGCGTGCCTTCTTTCTGCGTGCGGCCGAGATCTATGCTGAGCGCTATTCCGATCCGGACGGGCGGATCAGGGCGACATTCTCGATCATCTACGTCTCCGGCTGGACACCACACGAAAGCCAGCAAAAGCCACTGCGGCCTGGTTCTGCCAAGACGCGCTTGGCGGATGCGCTCAAGGTTGAGGAGCACAAGCTGAAGCAGTAGCCAAAGATTTGCCGGCCACGTCAGTTCTGGGACGCCGCCGAATTCTGTATTGTATTGGACAGAAGATTGAATGTGTTTGAAAGGCTGCCGCCGAAGGCGCCGACACCACTGATGATGGCAGCCGACATCAAGGCAGCGATGAGACCATATTCAATGACCGTGGCACCGGTCTTATCGGTGAAAATACGCCGAACGGAACGCATAAGCTCGAAGCTCCCAGCATTGGACAACTGATGAATCCGATGCTCGTCATGGCATCCGGCAGGCTATGCTCATGCACTATTGGCAGCCGGTATCGGCACCATAACCCTGGACGATGCAGACCGAACCCGGTTCCTGCTGCAAAACGCTGCGGCGGATCGTATACCGCTTGCCGTTTTCCGTCTGCGGGATCGAACCCGTGGCAATATTGTCAATATCCGGCGCGCTTGCAAGCACGCGCGACTTGGATTTGTCAGAGAGCATGGGGGTCAGAATAAGCGAAAGCGCGACCGCCGCCGTACCGAACAGCAAAGCGATATTCAACGCGCCCGTCCTGCGCGACGTGGAATAGGACTGCTCTTTTTCCTGAACAGCTTTCCAGAAATCGTCGTCCATTATGTCAAGCCTTCTCTAACGCACCCAACAACCCGCTTGATTGAGAGAATTGAATGCCAGAAGGTCATAAACGATCCCTTAATATCCACATGCAAATTAATGAGACGTAAAATTCCGGGACAGTGCGTGATTCGCATTATCGGCCTGATATTAAATGGCTAATTCCCGTTAACCATGTTTGCGATGAGCCGTCCCTCGACGCACCGAATGTGCGCTGTAAAAATTCCGGAAGGATCAAGCTTCGCCTCGGATGACAGATCGCTTCGGCAACCACACACCATAGCGTGTATAAAACGCAACGTAATCCAATAGATTGATATTGATATTCACTCGCATTGGTGCGACTTATCGGCCGGATGCTATTATCGTAAGTTGCAGTGGAGCTAATGCATGGTGGGATTGTTCAAAGTCGTCGGCGGCCTCGTCATAGCCGTAGCCGTCGTGATGGCCATGTGGATGGTTGCCATCGGAGGCATCAACGGCTTTTTCGCGGGGCTGGTGGTCGTCCTTCTCTGGGGATTCTGCGGTGCCGCGATTTTTACGTTTGGATTGATGCTCGAACACTTGGTCGCGATCCGCCGGAACTCAACCGAACAGTCGGAAATGCTGGCGGAGCTGTTGCGGAGAACACCGAAAGCAGGGCCGTCTCATCGAGAGTCCACGGCGCAAAGCCTCGATCAGCTCACCAAGTCGAACTTCCGCTTCAAGGACATCTGACCCGAGGACAATTCCAGCCAGCCAGCCAAATACCGGACCTGGGCGCAGGTGCTCTTAAAGCAGATCCTGCAGGAACGGGATCAACGGCTCGTCGGCCGGCGGCATCGGGTAGTCGCGCAGGGCCTGGGGCCGCACCCATTTGATTGCCTGCCCTTCCCGGCCATGCGGGATCCCTTCATAACGACGGCAGATGTAGAGCGGCATCAGCAGATGAAAGGCATCGTAGGTGTGGCTGGCGAAGGTCAGCGGCGCGAGACAGGCGATTTTCGTCTGGATGCCGAGCTCTTCCTGAAGCTCGCGCACCAAAGTCTCCTCCGGCGTCTCGCCAGCCTCGACCTTGCCGCCGGGAAACTCCCATAGGCCGGCGAGCGATTTTCCCTCGGGGCGCTGCGCCAAAAGGATACGGCCATCGGCATCGATGAGTGCGCAAGCAGCAACGAGAACGATCTTTCGGCCAGCCTCGCTCATGCTTTCTCCGGCGGTTGCCAATAGCAATAACGATAGGCTTCGCGGAAGCCGAAGCGGACATAGAGCGCCAAAGCCGGCGCATTGTCGGCACTGACCTGCAGCCAGGCGGTCTTGGCGCTGCGCATCCGCGCCCAACGCAATGCAGACGTCAGGATTTCGGCTCCGAGCCCCTTGCGCCGATGCTGCGGCGAGACGGCAACCGACATGATGCCGGCAAGATCATTGTCCTGCACGCAAAGCGTCGTCGCCACCGGCCCGGCATCATCATTTTCAATGACAAAGAGGCCCGATGGCGGCTTGATGCCGCTCACCACTTCCGCCAATGCCGGCTTCAGAGCCGGATCGGCCTCATCAACGATGAGGCTCGCATCGACAAAGCGGCCGACATCATGGCTCGGCAGATGATCCAACATATCAGGCAATTCGAGATCGACGAGATCGGCGGTCATGACGATCGTCTCGTCGAAACACGTCCAGCCGCGCTCGCGCAGGAGATCGATAAGCTTCTGCGAGGCGAGCGGCGTCTCGCGCACCACCATCGGCCTGCCATAGGCTTCGAACTTGCGCTGCGCTTTTGCCAGGCGGATTTCGAGATCGCGATGATCGGAGGGATCGAGCGGCACGACGGAATTCAGCCGCTTTGACGGATGACCCGCCGTTAGCCGGATTTGCCAACTGCCGTCATATTGCACCGACGAGGCAGGCCAGGCCCGGAAGCCGACGGCTTCGAGCCTGCGCACCAGGGGCAGCTTGTTTATCGTGGACTGCGCATGCATCAGCTAGGTATCAGCTCCGATAGTCGCCATTGATGGCAACATATTCCTTGGTAAGGTCGCAGGTCCACACCGTTGCACGGCCATTGCCGAGGCCGAGATCGACCTTCACGGGAATATCCTGCTGCTTCATGACATTCGAGGCGGCTTCTTCTGAATAGGAAGCGTCACGCTCGCCGTTGACGGCGACGCGGACATCGCCGAACCAGATGGCGAGCTTGTCGCGATCCGCCATTTCACCGGCTTTGCCGACAGCCATGACGACGCGGCCCCAATTGGCGTCTTCGCCGGCGGCCGCGGTCTTGACCAGCGGCGAATTGGCGATCGAAAGCGCGATGCGCTTGGCAGCAGCGTCGTTTTCTGCACCCGTCACGGTGATTTCGAGCATCTTGGTCGCGCCTTCGCCGTCACGAACGACCTGGATGGCAAGATCCTTCAGCAGCTCGTTGAGTGCCACACGGAAAGCACCAAGCTTCGGATCGTCGGCACGATCGATATGCGCCTGCCCGTCAGCTGCGGCAGCGCCGGTGGCAAAGAGCATCAATGTGTCTGAGGTCGAGGTATCGCTGTCGACGGTCATGGAGTTGAAGCTCGGGCCGACACCCTCCGACAACAGCGTCTGCAGAGCGGCGGAGGAAATATCGGCATCGGTGACCACGAAGGAGAGCATCGTCGCCATGTCGGGCGCGATCATGCCGGCACCCTTGGCAATGCCGTTGATCGTGACCTTGACGCCGCCAATCTCGGCGGTGCGGGTCGCAACCTTCGGATAGGTATCCGTGGTCATGATCGCCTTGGCGGCCTCGAACCAGAAATCGCTTGTCGCATCCTTTGCCATCGTATCGAGCACGCCGGCAAACTTGGTGGCGTCCAGCGGCTCGCCGATGACGCCGGTGGAGGCGAGATAGACCTCATTTTCACCGCAGCCGACGGCAGCCGCCGCGGACTTGGCGGTCAGTTCCGTCGCCTGGCGTCCCTTCAGGCCGGTGAAGGCATTGGCATTGCCGGAATTGACGACGACGGCGCGGGCGCTGCCATGGGCCAGATTCTTGCGGCAGAAATCGACCGGGGCTGAAGGGCACTTCGAACGGGTGAATACACCGGCAACGGCGGCCGGCTTGTCGAAAACCATCAGCAGGACGTCTGTACGGTTCTTGTACTTGATGCCGGCGGACGCCGTGGTCATGCGCACGCCGCGCAGAGCCGGCATGGAAACGAAGGATTTCGGAGCGAGCGGAGAGACGGAACCGGACATGAGACCCACCTAATAGTGAAAGGCCCGGAAAACCGGGCCTCGATTGTTTGACTGCCTTCAATTACTGCTGCGGCTGCGCGTCGGGCGCTGCTGCACCATCGGCGGGAGCAACGGCGTCGTCGGCCGGTGCCGCATCCTGCTGCTTCTGCGCGTCGTCATAAGCCTTGCTGAGCGCCGGATCGTTGATGACGACCTTGGTATCCTGCTTGGCCTTGTTCAGAAGCTCAAGATACTTGTCGCGCATGACGAGCTGACGAACCTGGTCCTTGACCTGGTCGAACGGCGGAGGAGGAGCATTGCGCTTATCCTCGACCTTGATGATGTGCCAGCCGAAATCGGTCTTGACCGGGGTCTTCGTGTAGGTGCCGACCGGCAGCGCGAAAGCCGCGTCTTCGAATTCCTTGACCATGCGGCCATGGCCGAAATAGCCGAGATCGCCGCCGTCAGCCTTGTTCGGATCGGTCGACTTTTCCTTGGCAAGTGCGGCAAAATCCTTGCCGGCATCGAGTTCCTTGATGATCGCCTTGGCTTCATCCTCGGTCTTTACGAGGATGTGGCGGGCATGAACTTCTTCCTGCTTCGGCAGGGCTGCGACTTCCTTGTCGTAACGAGCCTTTACTTCATCATCCTTGATGGCGTCGGCGACATGCGCCTTGAAGAAAGCATTGTGCAGCTCGCGGTCGCGCAGATAGGCCATGTGAGCCTGGAAGTCCGGCGTCTGGTCGAGCTTTTCGGCAGCGGCCTTCTGTGACAAAAGCTTCACATCGACAGAAGCTGAAAGTGCTGCGACCTTCTTCTGATCATCCGGAAGCTGGCCGAGCTGCGGATCGAGATTGGCGATCGCCAGATCGAGTTCGGATTGATGGATTTCGACATCGCCGACCTTGGCGACAACGGGGTCCTTGGCGTCGGCCGCGAAGACCGGAGCCTGGAAGGTAACGATTGTTGCGAAAGCAACCGCAGCAAGCTTGTTATACTTCAACATAAAATAACCCTTCGGTGATCTCGACCGGCTCGACAGATGTGAATCCGGCGTGAAAAAGCCTTCAGCAGGAGAATGTGGCCTTTCTGTATCGGCCAAATCCCGTTGACATCAATCGACCCCCCTCTTATCTGTCACGCAACCTCGCGTCCAGAACAGTTTCCGGCCGTTTTGTGCTATACTCCCGTTTTTTTCGGGAAGGGATACAGCAGGAAACGGCAGGATGAAATCTCAGAAAGGACCAGTCACATGGTCAGCCTAGGTGGAATTGCCCGCAAGTTGTTCGGCTCGTCCAACGACCGCCGGGTTAAGTCGTTCCAGCCGAAAGTAGCCGCAATCAATGCGCTCGAGCAGGAAATGCGTGCGCTGTCCGATGAAGCTCTGGCCGCCAAGACGGTTGAGTTCCGCCAACAGCTCGCGGAAGGCAAGACGCTGGACGATATTCTGGTCCCTGCCTTCGCCGTTGCCCGCGAAGCCTCACGCCGCGTTCTCGGCATGCGGCCTTTCGACGTGCAGCTCATCGGCGGCATGATCCTTCATTCCAATGCCATTGCTGAAATGAAGACCGGTGAAGGCAAGACCCTCGTCGCAACCCTGCCGGTCTATCTGAACGCGCTGGCTGGCAAGGGCGTGCATGTTGTTACCGTCAACGACTATCTGGCGCAGCGCGACAGCGGCACCATGAGTCGTCTGTACGGCTTCCTCGGCTTGACCACGGGCGTCATCGTCCACGGCCTGTCAGATGAACAGCGCCATGACGCCTATGCATGCGATATCACCTATGCCACCAACAACGAGCTCGGCTTCGACTACCTGCGCGACAACATGAAATATGAACGCGCCCAGATGGTTCAGCGCGGCCACAATTTTGCGATCGTCGACGAAGTAGACTCGATCCTAGTCGACGAAGCGCGCACGCCGCTCATCATCTCCGGTCCGCTCGACGACCGCTCCGATCTCTATATCACCATCGACGCCTTCATTCCGCGCCTGGCGAAAGAAGACTACGAAATCGATGAAAAGCAGCGCTCGGCCAACTTCTCCGAAGAAGGCACCGAGAAGCTGGAGAACATGCTGCGTGACGCCGGCCTGTTGAAGGGTGAATCGCTTTACGACGTCGAGAACGTCGCGATCGTCCACCACATCAACAACGCGCTCAAGGCGCACAAGCTCTTCCAGCGCGACAAGGACTATATCGTCCGTAACGGCGAAGTCGTCATCATCGACGAATTCACCGGCCGCATGATGCCGGGCCGCCGTTATTCGGACGGTCAGCATCAGGCTCTGGAAGCCAAGGAACATGTGCAGATCCAGCCGGAAAACCAGACGCTGGCGCAGATCACCTTCCAGAATTACTTCCGCATGTACGACAAGCTCGCCGGCATGACAGGTACGGCTTCGACGGAAGCGGAGGAATTCGGCAACATCTACGGCCTCGACGTGATCGAGGTACCGACCAACCTTCCGATCCAGCGTATCGATGAGGACGACGAGGTCTATCGTACGCATGCCGAGAAGTATAACGCCATCATCAACGAGATCCTTGATGCGCACAAACGCGGCCAGCCGGTACTGGTTGGCACGACGTCGATCGAGAAGTCCGAACTTCTCGCCGATCTCATGCGCAAGCGTGGCTTCAACAATTTCCAGGTTCTGAACGCCCGCTACCACGAGCAGGAAGCCTATATCGTCGCCCAGGCCGGCGTTCCCGGCGCGGTGACGATCGCCACTAACATGGCCGGCCGCGGCACCGACATCCAGCTCGGCGGCAATCTGGAAATGCGGGTCGAGCGCGACCTGCACGAGATCGAGCCGGGTCCCGAACGCGACGCGGCCGTTGCCCGCATTGCCGAAGAAATCAAGGAACTCAAGCAGAAAGCAATCGCTGCCGGCGGTCTCTACGTCATCGCCTCCGAGCGCCACGAAAGCCGCCGTATCGACAACCAGCTGCGTGGCCGTTCTGGCCGCCAGGGCGATCCGGGCCGCTCGAAATTCTACCTGTCGCTCCAGGACGACCTGATGCGCATCTTCGGCTCCGACCGCATGGACGGCATGCTGCAGAAGCTCGGCCTCAAGGAAGGCGAAGCGATCGTCCACCCCTGGATCAACAAGGCGGTGGAACGCGCCCAGAAGAAGGTCGAGGCTCGCAACTTCGACATCCGCAAGAACGTTCTGAAGTACGACGACGTATTGAACGATCAGCGCAAGGTCATCTTCGACCAGCGCGTCGAGCTGATGGAATCGAAGGACCTCTCCGAATTTGTCGGCGACATGCGTCATGACGTCATCGAGGACCTCGTCGCCAGGCATATTCCCGAGCGCGCCTATGCCGAGCAGTGGGATGCCGACGGCCTGAAGACGGCTGTCGCCAACTTCTTCGATCTCGACCTGCCCATCCATGATTGGGTCAAGGAAGAAGGCATCGGCGAAGACGACATCCGTGCGCGCCTGACGGAAGCCGCCGAAAAGGCTGCGGCCGAAAAGGCTGAGCGCTTCGGCCCCGAGATCATGACCTATGTCGAGCGCTCCATCGTGTTGCAGACGCTGGACAATCTCTGGCGCGAGCATATCGTCAACCTCGATCATCTACGCTCGGTCATCGGCTTCCGCGGCTACGCCCAGCGCGATCCGCTACAGGAATACAAGGCGGAAGCCTTCGAGCTGTTCCAGGCGCTGTTGAACAATCTGCGCCAGGCCGTCACGGCGCAGCTTTCACGCGTGGAACTGGTGCAGCAGCCGGCCGAGCCGGAAACACCGCCGATGCAGGCCCGTCATATCGACGCGACAACGGGCGAGGACGAATTTTCACAGTTCAATCTGGCAAGTGAAAGCGTCGTATCCCCGGAAAATCGCGATCCGCAAAACCCGGCAACGTGGGGCCGCGTCGGCCGCAACGAGGCCTGCCCCTGCGGCTCCGGCAAGAAATACAAGCACTGCCACGGCGCCTTCGAAAGCAGCGAAGTGGTCTGAGCGTCGCAAACCGACAGCCATGAACAAAAATGCCGCCTCTGGGCGGCATTTTTATTTGTAACGATCTAGTCTCACCATTCGCGACGGGCAGGCCCAGCGCATTTAGACAGCGGAATGCGGATCTTCGCTGTAGAGATGGACCGGGTAGTTTGATCCGATGACATCAAGCACACGATCAAGCCAAGCTGTGAACGCGGGATAATCGGCAAGATCGAAGCCGCAGTCCGCCGCTCTATGGGCATAGGCATAAACTGCGATATCGGCGATCGAAAACTCCTCACCGATGAGAAACGGCGTATTCTTCAGCCCGCGCTCGAGCGCTGCAAGCGTGCGAAGACCGGCCGAGCGCTTGGCTTCTACCATGACGGCATTGGATTCCAGCCGCCCCGTCAGCGTCCAGAAGCGCAGCGTACCGATGACCGGTTCGACATGATATTGTTCGAAGAACAGCCATTGCATCACCTTGGCGTGCCGATAGCGATCCGCCGGAAGAAAGCGCGTGCCTTCGGCAACATAGGTGAGAATTGCATTCGATTCGGCGATCGTGCGCCCATCCTCCAGTTCGAGGACAGGAATGCCGCCAGCCGGATTGAGATCCAGAAAGGCGTCCGTGCGCCCCTTACCCTCGAAAATGGATACCAGGCGGGTCTGGTAGGGAATATCGAGCAATCCGAACAGAACCCTGGCCTTCCACCCATTCTGTGATGGTAGATAGTCATATAGTGTAAACATGGAATTCTCCTCGCAGCGGAGGAAACCTACATGCAAGCTTCGCATCCGCCACCCGTTTCCTGCGACAGCTCTCCAACTGGAACTGCCACGGACCCATCGCATCCAACGGTTGCTTCTGCGCTCATCCGGCACACAACCGACCGCATGCATGAACCTCACATTTAACTATCGAAAGAACCGATTCTTAACTCTCCTCTGCCAAGACTAACGCGAGTTTGGGATCATACTTAAAGTATTGCGTATCGATCATGGCGGTCTTTCAAACAGCGGAAAGAATGTTGCCGTCCGCTTTGCGGGCCGCTCTATCGCCGTATCTACGCAAGATCAGCATTCTGCTTGCCGGTCAGGATGAGAAGGCCGCCTCGCAACGCATGGCGCTGATCGCTTTCACTATCCGTGTTGCCGGCGCCGCGCTCGCCTTTCTCTCACAGATCATCCTTGCCCGTTTGATGGGCCGGTTCGAATACGGCATCTTCGTCTTCGTCTGGGTGCTGATGATCCTGTTCGGCAATCTCGCCTGCCTTGGCTTCCCGACAGCCATCATCCGCTTCCTGCCGCAATACGACGCCACCGGCAATCATGATGCCATTCGCGGTTTGAACGCCACGGCACGCCTGTTCGTGGTCGCCGTCTCGGGCACGCTGGCGCTGATTGGGGCGCTCTTGCTCTTCGCCTTCCGCGGCATGGTCGAGCACTATTACGTCATCCCGGTTTTCCTCGGCCTGATTGCCGTGCCGATGATCGCGCTTGGAGACGTTCTGGACGGTACGGCCCGCGCCAAGCACTGGCCGATCATGGCACTGAGCCCAACCTTCCTCATCCGCCCGACGCTGATCCTACTGTTCATGGTCGCTGCGATTGCCGCCGGCGCACCGCGCGATGCCGTCACCGCTATGGCCGCAGCTCTTGCCGGCGCCTTCACCAGTGTCCTGCTGCAATATCTCGCGGTGACGCTCCGTCTGCGCCGTCATTATCCACGCGGCCCGAAAGCAATCGAATTCAATGCCTGGACGGCGGTGGCACTGCCGATCTTCCTGGTCGAAGGCGTGGGCTACCTCCTCACCAATTCAGACGTCATCGTCGTCGGCATGTTCCTCGATCCGGATGAAGTCGCCGTCTATTTCGCCGCCGCCAAGACGATGGCCCTGGTGCTCTTTGTCTCCTTCGCCGTCAGAGCCGCCATCGGTCCGCGCTTTGCCGCCATTCTTGCCGAAGGCGACCGGAGCAAGCTCGCAGCCTTTGCGACGGAGGCGACACGCTGGTCCTTCTTTCCGGCACTTGCCCTCGGCCTCGTGGTGCTGGCGGCGGGGCAACTCCTGCTGTCGCTGTTCGGCGCCGCATTCACGGAGGGGCAAATCGTGATGGCGATCCTGCTTGCCGGCATCCTTGCAAGAGCGCTCGTCGGCCCTGCCGAAGTGCTTTTGACCATGGCGGACAAGCAGATGCTCTGCGTCTATCTCTATGCTGTAGCGCTCGTTGCCAATGTCGGGCTCAATGTCGCGCTCATCCCGCATTTCGGCATCGAAGGCGCGGCGATTGCCGGCGCCACCGCCATGGCAATCGAGGCCTTGCTCCTGCACGTAGCCGTCCGCCGCGCGCTTGGCATCAAACTATTCGCCCTCCTCCGGCGCTCGTCGGCGTCATCGGCAACGAGGGTCTTCTGATCATGGCACGTCCCCCTTACACCGAAACCACCGACAGCCAAGTGAACGCCCTGACCCATGCGCTCGCAGCACTGCATTTCGAAACGCCGAAAGCGGAAGCCCGGGTCGAGGTCGGCCGCGCCGGCCGCGAACTCTGCCTCTATCCCGGCAAACTTGGCTACGAGTTGCAGGACGAGCTGGACTTCCTGTCCAATCGCGCCATGGAGCCGAACGTCTTCTTCTCGGGTCGCTTCCTGGCGCCCGCCATGCCGCGCCTTGAGGATCGGCAGGTGCGTCTGGCGCTAATGCGCGATATCAACAGCACGCGCAGCCGCATGCGTCTGCTGATGCCCTTCACGGTCGACAAGCCGGGCTTTGCCATCGGCCCGTCGATCATCCGCGTCTGGTCGAACTCCTTCGGCCCGCTCGGCACGCCCCTGCTAGACGCCGAGGATGCCGGCGAAACGCTCGACAACCTCTTCGAGGCACTCTCCCGGCCGGAGCTGCATCTCCCCACCACGCTCGTATTGCCGGATGTGCGGCTCAACGGCCGTTTCGTCCAGATGGCCAAGGTCATTGCGATCGGCCGAAACCTGCCGATCGCCATCGCCAACTCCTTCCAACGCCCGATGCTCCAGAGTAACGACGACGCGCTCGCCTATCTCAGGCGAACGATTTCCAACGCGCACTTGCGGGAAATGCGCCGGCAGTGGCGACTTTTGGAAAACCACGGCGAAGTCACCTACAGCGTCGCCCGTCAGCCCCGCGATATTCATGGGCGCATGGAAGAATTCCTGGCGCTGGAGGCAAGCGGCTGGAAGGGCAAGAAGCGCTCGGCGCTGGTAACCGATCGCCATCATGCGGCCTTTGCCCGCGAAGCGATTTCCAACCTTGCCGCCATCGACGCGGTGCGCATCCACACCATCGATCTCAACGGCAGAGCCATCGCCTCGATGATAGTGCTCATCATGGGCGGCGAGGCCTATACCTGGAAGACGGCCTATGACGAGGCCTATGCCCGCTTTTCGCCGGGCAAGCTCTTGATGGGCGAATTGACGGAATGGCATCTCGACGATGCCAACGTCGTTCGTTCCGATTCCTGCGCCGTGCCGGACCATCCGATCATGAGCCGCTTCTGGCACGAACGCGAGGATATGGGCACGCTCATAATCGGCCTGACGCCGAACGGCGACCGCGATGTCCGCCAGGTGACCACGCAGCTGCACATGTATCGCAGCACCCGCAACATGGCGAAGCTGCTGCGCGAAAAGATCCTATCGCTTACGAAACGCTGACCTCGGCGATCGCCCGCTCGCGCAGCAGGCGGCGGATCACCTTGCCTGAGGTCGTCAGCGGCAGAGCGTCGACGAATTCGATCTCGCGCGGATATTCGTGCATGGAAAGCCGGGTTTTCACCCACTCGCGGATTTCGATCGCCAATTTGTCACTCGGCTCGTGGCCTGGCACGAGAACGACATAGGCTTTGACGATTTCCGTTCTGACCGCATCCGGCTTTCCCACCGCCGCGGCAAGCTGCACGGCCGGATGGCCGCCGAGGCAATCTTCGATCTCGCTCGGCCCGATGCGATAGCCGGACGAGGTGATGACATCATCGTCGCGCCCGACGAAGGAAATATAGCCATCCGCATCCTGCCGGCCGATATCGCCGGTCAGCAGCCAGTCATTGGCAAATTTCGCCTCCGTCGCCGCCTCGTTCTGCCAGTAGCCGAGGAACATCACCGGATCGGGCCGCTTGATCGCGATCTGACCCGTCTCCCCTACTGCAACCTCATGGCCATCGGCATCAACGATCGCGACACGATGGCCGGGGGCGGGCTTGCCCGTCGCCCCGCCGCGGCTGACGCCGAACGCCTCGCTGGAGGAGAGCACGAAATTGCACTCCGTCTGGCCGAAGAATTCGTTGACGCTGACACCAAGCGCGGACCGCGCCCATTCGAAGGTTTCACGGCCGAGCGCCTCGCCTGCAGACCCTATCGTGCGCAGCTTCAGATCAAAATGCGCCCGCGGATTGTCGACGGCCTTCAGCAAACGCAGCGCCGTTGGCGGAATGAAGGCATTGCGCACCTCCATCTCAGCCATGATGCGGAAGGCCATGTTTGGATCGAACTTCTGCGCGGGAGAGGAAACGACGGGGACGCCGAGCATCAGGCTCGGCAACAGAGCATTCAGGAGACCGCCGGCCCAGGCCCAGTCCGATGGCGTCCAGAGCCGGTCGCCGGCCTTGGGAAAGCCTTCATGGGCGAACTGCATGCCCGGAATATGACCCGGCAGCACGCGATGGCCATGCAGCGCGCCTTTAGGCGGCCCGGTCGTGCCCGAGGTGAAGATCATCAATGCTGGATCATCCGGGCCGGTATCGGCGACCGCAAACAAAGGCGGATGGGCCGCCACCAGATCGGCAAAGCCGGAAACGCCCTCTTCGGCACCATCGATGCTGATCACTTGCGCCAGTTCCGGCAATCGGTCCCGTATCGGACGCAGCCGCTCGAGGCCGAACCGGTTGGTGACGATGGCCGATGCCCCGGCTGCCCTCAGCCGGTATTCCAGCGCCTCGGCGCCGAACAGCAAGGCCAGCGGCAATGCGATCGCGCCCATCTTGTAGATCGCCACATGCGCGACGACGGTCTCGAAGCTCTGCGGCAGCAGCAGCGCCACCCGATCTCCCGCCCGCACCCCGAGCGCGACGAGCGCATTGGCGAAAGAGGCGGAACGACCCCGCAACTCACCGTAGGTCATGGAAAAGTGATTGCCGTCCGGATTGAAATGCTGGAGGCAGATCCGGTCGGGCTCATGCTCTGCCCAGGCGTCGCAAACAGCATGCCCCATGTTGAAATTCGCCGGAATCTCCCAACGAAAGTCGCGATAGAGGGCTTCATAAGTATCACGCGGGGGCAATCTCATGCGGAATTCCAAAAAATGGTGCGGTGCAGCTAACACCTGTCGCCCACGGGGTTCAAGGAAACATTTGAAACTGCCGTCTTCTCTGCCGGGCGAATCGCCTTATTTATTGAGGAATACTTCGAAGCTCTTCACGAATTCATGCGTCGACCGGCGGCGACTTTGCCCGCCGATTTGCTTTTCTCGGCGCACCCATCCCATCGCCCTTCCGACGGTGGGCCTCCTTGTAGCGAATGATCGAATGGACGGAGAATAGCGATGGAATACGTAAAGCTTGGCAGGACCGGCCTTGAAGTCTCACGCATCTGCCTGGGTTGCATGACCTATGGCGATCCCAACAAGGGCACGCACGCCTGGTCATTGAAAGAAGAAGACAGCCGCCCGCTGCTGCGCCAGGCGATCGAGGCCGGCATCAACTTCCTCGATACGGCCAACACCTACTCCAACGGTTCCTCGGAGGAGATCGTCGGCCGCGCCATCAAGGATTTCGCCAAGCGCGACGATATCGTGCTCGCCACCAAGGTCTTCAATCGCATGCGCCCCGGCCCGAATGGCGCCGGCCTGTCGCGCAAGGCGATCTTCGACGAGATCGACAACAGCCTGCGCCGCCTCGGCACCGACTATGTCGATCTCTACCAGATCCACCGCTGGGATTATACGACGCCGATCGAGGAAACGCTGGAAGCGCTGCACGATGTCGTCAAGGCCGGCAAGGCCCGCTATATCGGCGCCTCCTCCATGTATGCTTGGCAGTTCGCCAAGGCGATCTATACCTCGCGCCTCAATGGCTGGACGGAGTTCGTCAGCATGCAGGACCACCTGAACCTGCTCTACCGCGAGGAAGAACGCGAGATGCTACCCTTCTGCGAGGACCAGAAGATCGCCGTCATCCCGTGGAGCCCGCTCGCGCGCGGTCGCCTCACCCGCGATTGGGACGAAGCGACGGCCCGCACGGAGTCCGACGAATTCGGCAAGACGCTCTATACCCAGGCGCTCGAAGCCGACCGCAAGATCGTCGATGCCGTCGGCACCGTTGCCAAGGCACGCGGCATCCCGCGCGCGCAGGTCGCAACCGCCTGGATCCTGCAGAAGAGCGCCGTCACCGCCCCGATCATCGGCGCTTCCAAGCCCGGCCACATCACCGATGCCGTCGCCTCCCTGGAGGTCAAATTGACGCCGGAGGAAATCGAAGCGCTTGAAGCACCCTATGTCCCGCACGGAGTTGCTGGATTTAAGTGAATCGGGATTTCGCGCTCGTCAGGCGCGTTCATCACTGTTGCGATGGATGTGCCTGGCCCCTCACCCAGCCCTCTCCCCGCAGAGCGCAACAAATCGCGCAAAAGTGACTTCACGAACAGGTCATAGTTGGGGCTTAACAGGTGGTGGTTCCTTTCCCCCGAGGATGACATCCAATGATCACAGTTCCCTTCGAGGCGCGGCGCTTTCAATCGACCGCGGCCTATTACCTGCGCTATCGCATCCCCTATCCGGACAGGCTGATTACCCGCGTTGCCGAACGCAGCGGCCTGAAGCCCGGCGATCACGTGCTCGATCTCGGCTGCGGCCCCGGCCAGCTCGGCATTGCCTTCGTCCGGCTGCAAGGTGCCGTCGTCACTGCGATGGACCCGGAGCCGGAAATGTTAGCCGAAGCCGAGCTCGGCGCGAAGGCAGCCGGCGTCGATATCGATATCCGGCAGGGCTCTTCCTACGATCTTAGCCCCGATATCCGCAGGCTGCACCTCTGCGTCATGGGCCGCTCCTTCCACTGGATGGACAGGCCGGCAACGCTTGAAGCCCTCGACAGGCTGATCGAGCCGGGTGGCGCCGTCGTGCTTTTCCACGATAAAGGCATTCTGGCGGAGCCGAACTGGCGCGGCATCCTTGAACCCCTGATGGAAACCTATTCACCCGAGCGCAGCGCGGAGCGGCAGATGCGCCGGAGCAAGGAATGGGCGCCGCATGAAGCCATGCTGCTCGCCTCGCCTTTCCGCAATCTCGAACGAATCGGCATCGTCTCGGAATACACCAGGGACATCGAAGAGATCGTCGGCCGCATTTTCTCGATGTCGTCGACCTCGCCGCAGGCGCTGGGGGACAAGGTAGCCGATTTCGAAGCCGCACTTCGCGCCGAACTGCTCGCAGTCGCACCCGACGGCAAATTCAGGGAGGTCGTCGAGGCGAACGGGCTGCTCGCCTTCCGCGACTAGAGCAATTCCAGGAAAAGTGCGCAGCGGTTTTCCGTCCGGAATTGCGAGACAACAAAGAGATAGAGCGGCTCAGAGATTCCGTGAAAAGCTGAACCGCTGTAGATCAGCCGTTGCTTTCACCCGGCAGCGGCGACAGCTCCTGCCTGGTCGCCGACAGGAATTCCTGCGACAATTCGGGATTGTCCATGGCGCGGGCCAGGATGACGGCGCCGACCATGGCCGAGAGGCTGGCAAAGGCCTTGCGCCGGCGCTCCTCCGGCGTTTCGCCGGGAACGATCTCTTCCAGCACCTCGACCAGCCCCATGAGACCGCCGGTGAAGGTGGACTGCATCTTGGGGCCGTGACGGCTGACCTCCTGCGTCAGTGCCGCGAAGACACAGCCTGTCGCGTGCTCGACCACGTTGCGATGCGAGAGATAATGGGCGAGCAGCGCTTCCAGCGGCTGGTCGGGCGAGCTTGACGCCACTTCCTTCCAGCGCTCCAGCGACCGGGCCACCAGCGCCTTGCTCGCCTCGCAGGCAAGTTCGTCCTTCGAATCGAAATGGCCGTAGAAGCCGCCATGCGTCAGCCCCGCCGCCTTCATGATCTCGGCGACGCCGATGCCGTCGAAACCCTTCTCGCGAAAGAGCTCGCCTGCCACGGCAAGGATCTTCTCGCGATTCTCGGCGAATTTCTCCCGGCTCACTCTCATCAACAAACTCCATCAGAGCATCAATAAATCTGTATTGACAATTTATATGATGACCATCATCAATACGCAACAAATATGATAGCAATCATGTAAATGCCTTTGCACAAACGTTCAAGCCGGGAGAACGGCAGGGCGCTAGACGTGGTACGGTACCCCCGACTGTCCGCGATCCAGCGTTTTCGCAAGTCCGGCCTGACGGCACGATACCCAACCTGATTGGAACGCAGCTCATGGTTTCCACTGCCCTTGCCTCGACGCTCGCCCGGCGCAACATCCACTACGGATGGGTCGTCGTCGCCGCCACCTTTCTCACCATGCTGGTCACGGCCGGCGCCATGGGCGCGCCCGGCGTGCTCATCAAGCCGCTGGAGGACGAATTCGGCTGGAGCACCTCCTCCATCTCGTCCGCGCTTGCGGTCCGCCTCGTGCTGTTCGGCCTCATGGGTCCCTTTGCCGCCGCCTTCATGAACCATTTCGGCGTTCGCAAGGTCATCGTATTCGCACTGGCGACCATCGGCGTCGGCTTCATCGGCTCGCTCTATATGACCGAAGTCTGGCAGCTGCTGCTCTGCTGGGGAATTATCATCGGTTTCGGCACCGGCCTCACCGCCATGGTGCTGGCAGCGACCGTCTCGACGCGCTGGTTCACCAAGCATCGCGGTCTCGTCATCGGCATGCTCTCGGCAAGCTCGGCGACGGGACAGCTGGTCTTCCTGCCGCTGATGGCGGAGCTGACGACGCGCTACGGCTGGCGCACCACGGTGCTATTCGTCTGCGGCATGATCGTCGTTGCCGCGCTCGTCGTGCTGCTTCTGATGCGCGACCGCCCCTCGGACGTCAATCTGCCGCTGGTGGGCGAAATCCACATCACGCCGCCGCCGGCTGCGACCAGGAATCTGAAGGCAGCCCTCGCCTCGCCGATCGCGATCCTGCGGGAGGTTTCCACCACTTCGACCTTCTGGATCCTCTTTGCCACCTTCTTCATCTGCGGCCTGTCGACCAACGGCCTGATCCAGACGCATTTCGTCACCCTATGCGGCGATTTCGGCATCGTGCCGGTCGCTGCCGCCAGCGTCCTTGCCGTCATGGGCATCTTCGATTTCTTCGGCACGATCGGCTCCGGCTGGCTCTCCGATCGTTTCGACAATCGCTGGCTGCTCTTCTGGTATTACGGCCTGCGCGGCCTGTCGCTGGTCTACCTGCCCTTCAGCGATTTCACCTTCTACGGCCTATCGATCTTCGCCGTCTTCTACGGCCTCGACTGGATCGCCACCGTGCCGCCGACCGTCAAGATCGCCGCCGACCGTTTCGGCCGCGAAAAGGCCGGCCTCGTCTTCGGCTGGGTCTTCGCCGGCCATCAGCTGGGTGCCGCGACCGCCGCCTATGGCGCCGGCCTCACCCGCACGGAACTCAACACCTACCTGCCCGCCTTCTTCGTCGCCGGCGCCTTCTGCCTGCTCGCCGCGATCCTCGCGATCACTTTGCAAAAGTCCGGCTCCACGAGCAAAGGCCCGGCCATGGCGCACTGAGCTTCACGCGACAAAAAGCCCATGGCGTCTACCCACGCCATGGGCCAAACCGCAACCCTGCGGAAACACTCGCAATATCTGCCATCCCCGGCTTGCGCGCCCCGCCGCTCACATGCTAGACAGCCGCCTCGTCAGTACCCCGTTGCCCCATTGGCGGAATTGGTAGACGCGCTCGACTCAAAATCGAGTTTCGAAAGAAGTGCTGGTTCGACTCCGGCATGGGGCACCAAAAATCCTCAAATAACTCAATCACTTGCTATGACCTCAATGACTTGAGTCTCCATCTGCGACAGCAAACTGCTACAGCGCCAGGCACGGAAGACGTGACTATTTATCTTTGGTTGACCCTTAGAAACCGTACCTCCTATCACCGAAAATCCCCTCTATGCCGTCCACTCCTTGCGCCACAACATGGCCGATAGATGTGACCTAGGCGGCGCCCACCCCAACCGACTCTTACTAGGATGATGATGAATTTGGGGACGAGATAAGCAAGCAAGAAGCTAAGCAATACGAAATTGCGTCGCATTAAAAGCTCCAATTCCAAACGCTCAGCAATTGCTACTGAGCACTTGCGTTGCAAGAAAAACGCTTTCTCAGCAATTTCAGCGCCGATGGGCAAGCACCGAAAATGTTGGTTGACTTAAGGTGCACTACAATCAACTCTACCGCGAAAGAGTTTGAGGGGCATTGGGCATGTTTAAAATCGTCGTCGCGGTAGGCCTCTGCCTGCTCGCTGCGGGCTGCGCACGTTCCAGTGCGATGCGAATTTCGCAAAACGAGGCAATCATAAGCACGAGCGCCGCGCCAGTTTGCGGAGATGAGGGTGCAATGAAGGTCGCTGAAAAACAAGCAGCGATCGAAACAATCAAGGCAGGCTATGATCGGTATATAATAGTCGGTCAGCAAGGGCAGGACACGACCCATCTGGTTCAGATGCCGGGATCTTACTCAACGACTGGCACTGCGACTTTCTCAGGCAATACCGGCTTTTACCAAGCCAACACCGTTTATCAGCCTGGACCTATGTTCGTCGCCGGCCGTCATAATCAGAAGCTGGCGGTGCATATGTTTAAGAACGGTGAGCCTGGGGCTCAAAATGCGCTTTCTGCGAAGGAAACGCTTGGAACTAAATGGGCTGACATTGTTAGAGATGGCGTGATGACCTGTACTGGCTAGAGCCTTAGCGCCTGATCACCGGGCGGAGTCCCGGCATCGAACGTTTCACCATCACGAAAAATTTTGCCTTTCCGCCATTTCCATCAGCCCTCGACCATTTACAGCCATAATCCTGCCCCCTAAAGGTTTGCAACGCAGCAAAAAGGGGGCCCTCATGCTTCGTAAACTTTACGACTGGACCATGTCGCTCGCCGGCCGCAAATCGGCGGAAATCTGGTTGGCCGTTATCGCCTTCGTCGAGAGCTCCATCTTTCTCGTTCCGGCGGATGTGCTTTTCCTGCCGATGTCGCTTGCCAAGCCCGAGCGTGCCTGGCGCTATGCGCTGACGGCGACGGTTGCCTCCGTGCTTGGCGGCATTGCCGGCTGGGCGCTCGGCTACTATGCCTTCGAGACCATCGCCAAGCCGATCCTCGAATTCTACGGCAAGCTCGATGCGTTCAACCAGATGAGCGCCGGCATCACCTATGAATGGGTTCTACTGCTGCTGGTCACATCGGGTCTGGCGCATCTGCCGCCGATCAAGGTGGTGACGATCCTCTCCGGCGTCGCCCATATCGATCTCGGCCTGTTCATCATCTCCGCCATCGTCGCGCGCGGCGGGCGCTTCTTTCTCCTGGCCTTCCTGCTTCGCCGCTATGGCGAATCCATCCGCCATTTCATCGAGAAGCGCCTGGGCCAGATCGCTATGGCAGCCGCCGCCGTTCTCATCGCCCTCTACGCCGTCTTCCATTTTGCCCTGGCGAGCTGATCCAAGGAGCCCCCAACGCATGTCCATGACTTCGCCTTCCTCCCGCGCCGGTCTCGGCTATGGCGTCCTACTGACGATCGGCATGATCGTCGTCATCGGCTCGGCTCTCGGCTTCCAGTATATTGGCGGCTATATCCCCTGCGCGCTCTGCCTGGACCAGCGCCAGCCCTATTATTACGGCATCCCCGTCGCCATCATCGCCGTGCTGACGGCGGTTGCCGGCCTGCCCTCCTGGATCACCCGCGGGCTGCTGATCATCGCCGGCCTGATGATGGTGGTCGGCGGCGGCATCGGCGTCTATCACGCCGGCGTCGAATGGCACTTCTGGGAAGGCCCGACCACCTGCTCAACAACGGCCAGCAGCGTCACGCAGAATGCCGGCGATCTCCTCGGCCAGCTGAACACCATCAAGGGGCCGTCCTGCACGGAAGCAGCCCTTCGTGTTGCCGGCCTTTCGATGGCTGGCTGGAATGTGATCGCCAGCGTGATCTTGGCTGCGATTGCTTTTGTGGGGGCGAAGAAGGCTGCTTAAACCCTTCTCTCCTGCGGAGGAAAGGTGAACGCGAGCAGGTGAGCAAAGCGAAACCGCGAGCGGCCGGATGAGGGGGGCGAGAAGCGAAGCGACGAGGGCCTTGAGCGGCAAGCGAAAAGGGAAATTTGCGTGCCGCCGCTCCCCCTCATCCGACCCTTTGGGCCACCTTCTCCCCGAGGGGAGAAGGAAATTTACGGCTGCAGTTCCGAATCCCAGTAGAGATAGTCGAGCCAGCTGTCGTGCAGGTAGTTCGGCGGGAAGAGCCGGCCGTTGTTGTGCAGGTCCTGCACGGTCGGCTGGTATGGCTTCTGCGCCGGGAACATGCCGGCCTGCTTCGGCAGCTTGCTGCCCTTGCGCAGGTTGCACGGCGAACAGGCGGCCACGACGTTCTCCCAGGTCGTCTCGCCGCCATGGGCGCGCGGGATGACGTGGTCGAAGGTCAGGTCGTCATGGGAGCCGCAATACTGGCATTCGAACCGGTCGCGCAGAAAGACATTGAAGCGGGTGAAGGCGGGATTGCGGGACGGCTGCACATATGTCTTCAGGCATACGACGCTCGGCAGCCGCATCGAGAAGCTCGGTGAGGACACGCATTGATCGTATTCTGCGATGATGTTCACACGGTCAAGAAAAACCGCCTTGATCGCGTCCTGCCAGGACCAGAGCGACAAGGGATAGTAACTCAGCGGTCTGTAGTCAGCGTTCAGCACGAGCGCCGGCAAGGACTGCGGGGAGACTGCAATCGTCAAGGAACCCTCCTGATCGATTCGGCATCTACATCCTGTATATTAGGCCGGTTGTTACAGGATTGTGAAGTCCAATAAATTCAGTGCATAAAGGCGATTTCAGGGAGGCGGCCGATTAAACTATAGGCAGCGCATCCCGGCGTGTTTTCACGGCATAATAGGCCCAGAAAAGCCGGGCCGCGACCGAGCGCCAGGGCGCCCAAGCCGCGGCTTCCAGGGCAACGGCCTTGGCCAAGGGCCTGACTTCATGGCCGAAAGCCATGCCGACGGCCGCCTGCAGCGCAACGTCGCCGGCCGGAAACACATCTGCGTGACCGCCGCAAAACATCAGGTAGACCTCGGCCGTCCAAGGGCCGATTCCCTTGATCGATGTCAGTTCGGCAAGCGCCTTGTCAGGTGATTCGGCGCTGAGCGCATGGAGATCGAGGCTGCCGCCGGTGACGGCATCGGCAACGCGGTGAAGCGTTTCGTGCTTGATTCGCGACAAGCCGAAAGTCCGCCATGCTTCCGGCTCGAGACCGGCATAGCCTTCGGCGGTCACCTTCCCCATTCCAACGATCATCTTCCCCCAGATCGCATCGGCACTGGCGCGGGAGACGACCTGCGATACGATGATATGGGCAAGCCCCTCGAAGCCCGGTTCGCGCAGGCGCAGCGGCAAGGCTCCAGCCTCTGCGGCAACGGGCCGCAGGCGCGGGTCGAGCTCCAAAAGGGCTGCCAATCCCTGTTCGATATCGCGCTCGTCGCGAATGATGTGCATGACGTCTCGTAGTCCCTGGTTCAAATTCGTGGCAGAAGAAAGCATGATCGAGATTCCCCGTCAAAAGCCGAAATTCCGTTTTGCCCCAAGCCCGAACGGCCCACTGCATCTCGGCCATGCGCTGTCGGCGATCCTCAATCACGAGATGGCGCGGAAAACCGGCGGTGATTTCCTGCTGCGCATCGAAGACATAGATCAGGCGCGCTGCACACCCGATTTCGAAGAGGGCATCTATACCGATCTCTCCTGGCTCGGCCTCAGCTGGCAACAGCCGGTGCGCCGGCAGTCCGAGCATTTTCCAGCCTATCAGACAGCGTTGCAGACGCTTATCGAGCGCGGCCTCGTCTATCCCGCCTTCCTGACCCGCGGCGAGGTCAAATCACGCGTTGTCGCTTTCGAGGCGGGTGGCAAATCATGGCCGCGCGACCCGGACGGCACGCCGCTCTATCCGCCCGACGATCGCGAGCGCAGCGATGCCGACAAGCGGCGCCTGCTGGCATCGGGCATGAAACACGCCTGGCGTCTCGATATGAAAAGGGCGCAGGCGGCGGTGGACGAACCATTGCACTGGCAGGAAAGCGGCGACGGCGAGACGGGCATTATTCCGGCCGATCCCGCCGCCTGGGGCGATGTCGTGCTGTCGCGTTCCGATGCGCCCTCGAGCTACCATCTTTCGGTCGTGGTCGACGACGCGGTGCAGGGCATCACGAATGTCGTGCGGGGGCTCGACCTCTTCCACGCCACTTCGATTCATCGACTGCTGCAGACGCTGCTCGGCCTGCCGGAACCGCTCTATCATCACCATCGCCTCGTCCTCGGTGCAGATGGCAAAAAGCTCTCCAAGAGCATGGGCGACACCGGCATTGCCGAATGGCGCAGCCGGGGCCTCTCACCGGCGGAGCTTCGCCGCCGCATCGGCCTCTGATGTGCCCTTTGATTCCGGCGATGCCTTTTCCGTCGGCACCTCCGCAGAACGACTTGCCGCCTTGCCGAACAGCAGACGGCGCACGCGGAATTTCATCAGCGCCGCATTGATCTCTGCACCCATGATGAAGATCACGGCCAACATATAGAGAAAAATCAGCACGATCATCACGGATGCCAGACCGGCATAGGTGGCAGTGTAATTGGCGAAGGTCGAGAGATAGTAGGCAAAGAGCAGCGCGCCGATCGACCAGAAGACCAGCGTCAATATCACGCCGGGAATGACATCGAACAACCGCCTGCGTCCAGCCGCCAGCCACAGATGTAGGATCAGCAGACCCGCCAAGAGCAGAAAGATCGTGCCGTAGATCCGCCAGCTGAAGACGATATCGAGGATATCGGCGAGCTTGGGCAGCCATTGCCTGGTGTAATTGAGCGCGAGCGGCACAGCGACGAGCAGAATGCTGAGAATGGCGAAAATCAGCACCGCGATCAGCACATAACCGAGGCTGGCGAGACGGTTGAAATACCACGGCCGTGTCTCAGGCACGCGATAGGCGCGGTTCAGCGATATGCGCAGCGCCTCGACGCCGTTCGACGCGAAATAGGCGGCTGCAAGCACCGAGATCGTCAAAAGCCCGCCGCGCGGAACGGTCAGCACCTGCACGACCTGGTCGGCAAGCGGTTTAGCGATCGCCTCCGGCCATGTGTCGAAGATCAGGTGTACCGCCGTCGATGAAAACTGGCTGGCGCCGAGAAAGCTCGCGAGCGCCGTACCGAAGATCAGGAAGGGAAAAACCGCCAGCAGTGTCGACAGAGCCACGTGGCTTGCCATGGCAAACCCATCATCCTCGACGAAATGGAACACTGCGTCGTAGATCACCTTGTAAATCGTCCGCAGGGCTGTCGGCATTCCATCTCCGCTCGGCGTCGGCATTCATCCCGGCTGGTACCGCCGGTTGTCGATTGTATCGGGTTCCTGAATATGGGAAACGAGTTTCGGTTTGTACAGGAATCATCTTCCCATGACGGAACAACGCACGATCCTCGTCACTGGTTGCTCCTCCGGCATCGGCGCTTACTGCGCACGCGCATTGAAGACCGATGGATGGCGCGTCTTTGCAACCGTGCGCAAGCAGGAAGATCTCGCCCCACTCGAGGCCGACGGCATCGAAGCGCTGCTTCTTGACTATACAAGGCCCGAGACCATTTCCTCCACCGTAGCGACAGTGCGTGAGCGCACGGGCGACCGCGTCGACGCCCTGTTCAACAATGGCGCCTACGGGCAGCCGGGCGCCGTCGAGGATCTGACAACCGATGTGCTGCGCGAGCAGTTCGAGACGAATTTCTTTGGCTGGCACGAACTCACGCGCCAGATCCTGCCACTGATGCGCAACCAGAGGTATGGCCGTATCGTCAACTGTTCCTCCATTCTCGGACTGGTCCCCTATCGCTTCCGCGGCGCCTATACCGCTTCGAAGTTCGCACTCGAAGGACTGACGATAACGCTCAGAATGGAGTTGCAGGATAGCGGCATCCATGTGAGCCTCATCGAGCCCGGCCCGATCGCGACGAAGTTTACCGCCAATGCGCTTGCCAAGATCAACGAGCATATCGACCTCGAAGGCTCGGTGCATGCGGTGGAATATCGCAGGCAGCTCAGGCGACTGGACGGCTCAGGCCCGATCAGTAAACATAAATTAGGCCCAGAAGCCGTCTATGATGTGCTAAAATTGGCTTTGAACGTGAGAAACCCGCGCCCGCACTATCTGGTAACGACGCCCGCCAAGCAGGGCATGCTTTTGAAAAGGCTATTGCCGGCTAACCTTTTCTATCGTCTGATGCGCCGGCTGGACTAGAGCAATCCCGGAAAAGTGCGCGGCGGTTTTCCGCGCGGAATTGCGTGAAACTCAAGAAATGGCAGACCGGAGCTTCCATTGAAGACCGAGCTGCCATGAAGACAAGGATGGAGGAGCCATGTCTACCGTTACTTATGTTGCCGCCATCATTGTCATGGGACTCGTCGCGATCGTTCTCATTCGCGGCCTGCTGAACATGATGAAAGGCGACAATCCGAACCTTTCGAACCGGCTGATGCAATTGCGCGTGCTGCTGCAGGCAGTCGCGGTGATCCTGATCATGCTGACGCTCTGGCTGACGGGCGGCGGCCGCCCAGCCTAGAGGCGATTTTCCGTCCGGATTTGCATAAAATAAAGAGTTAGAGCGTTTCGAGATCCGAAGAAAAGCGAAAGGCTCTAGCCACAGGAATACGATGGTCAAGCTCAACAAGATCTACACCAAGACCGGCGACGATGGCACCACGGGCCTTGCCGCCGGCCCGAGGCGGCTGAAGCATGATTTGCGCGTCGAAAGCTATGGCACGGTCGATGAAGCCAATTCCGCCATCGGCGTTGCCCGCCTGTATGTGTCAGATATGCCCGAAGTCGACGCGATGCTGATGCGCATCCAGAACGATCTCTTCGATCTCGGCGCCGATCTTTCGACGCCGGAAACCGATGCGCCGCTAGCCTATGAACCCTTGCGCATCACCGACCATCAGGTCGAACGCCTGGAACACGATATCGATTTGCTCAACGCCAATCTCGAGCCTTTGAAATCCTTCGTTCTGCCGGCCGGCAGTCCCGCCTCCGCACATCTGCATCTCGCCCGCACCATCGCCAGGCGTGCCGAACGCCTGATGGTGGCCCTGTCGCGCGAGCAAGGCGAACGCGTCAGCCCGGCGGCGCTGAAATATATCAACCGGCTCTCCGATTTGCTTTTCGTCGCGGCGCGCTACGCCAATGATAAGGGCCGAGGCGATGTGCTGTGGGTTCCCGGCAAAAATCGATAGAGGCATGCGCCAATCGCCAAGGCAAATATATTGACGTTAACGTAAACGTTATTTATGCCTTTCAAGCAATTCGTCTCTCGGCGACCTGGAAGCGTTGTAATTGGGGAAAAAACGCGTATCCATGTCGCCATTCGACAAATGGAATGGCGCTAAGCAGCGCATGTTCTCGGGCGGTCATGTTGAAGGAAGGATTCCATGAAGATACTGGTTCCCGTTAAGCGGGTCGTTGACTACAACGTAAAGATCCGCGTGAAGCCGGATGGTTCTGGCGTTGAGCTTTCGAACGTGAAGATGTCGATGAACCCGTTCGACGAGATCTCGGTCGAAGAGGCGCTGCGTCTGAAGGAAGCCGGGAAGGCCGAAGAAGTGGTGGTCGTTTCGATCGGGCCTGCCAAGGCTGAGGAAACGCTTCGCACGGCGCTCGCCATGGGCGCGGATCGCGCCATTCTGGTCGAGACCGACGATGCCGTCGAGCCGCTCGCCGTCGCCAAGATCCTGAAGGGCGTTGCCGATGCCGAACAGCCGGGCCTCATCATCGTCGGCAAGCAGGCGATCGATGACGATTCGAACCAGACCGGCCAGATGCTGGCAGCCCTGCTTGGCACAGCCCAGGCAACCTTCGCCTCGAAGATCGAGATCGGTGATGGAAGCGCCAAGGTCACCCGCGAAGTGGATGGCGGCCTGCAGACCATCGAAGTCAAGCTTCCGGCTGTCGTCACGACCGACCTGCGCTTGAACGAGCCGCGCTATGCCTCGCTGCCGAATATCATGAAGGCCAAGAAGAAGCCGCTCGACAAGAAATCGCCTGCCGATTTCGGCGTCTCGACCGAGCCACGGCTGAAGGTCCTGAAGACGGAAGAGCCCGGCGGCCGCAAGGCCGGTGTCAAGGTCGGCTCGGTTGCCGAGCTGGTCGAGAAGCTCAAGACCGAAGCCGGCGTGCTTTAACCCAGTCCGAACGAGGAGTTAGACATATGGCCATTCTTCTTCTGGCTGATCACGACAACGCCCACCTCTCCGACCAGACCGCCAAGGCGCTGACGGCTGCCACCCAGATCGGCGGCGACGTTCACGTGCTTGTTGCCGGCGCAGGCGCCAAGACTGCGGCCGAGCAGGCGGCAAAGCTTGCCGGTGTCTCGAAGGTACTGGTTGCTGAGGATGCAAGCCTCGCCAACAATCTCGCAGAACCGCTGGCGGCACTGATCGTATCGCTTTCCGGCTCCTATGACGTGATCATCGGCGCTGCCACTTCGGTCGGCAAGAACGTGCTGCCGCGCGTTGCTGCCCTGCTCGATGTCGCCCAGGTCTCGGAGATCATCGAAGTCGTTTCCGCCGACACCTTCAAGCGGCCGATCTATGCCGGCAACGCCATCCAGACGGTGCAATCCACCGATGCCAAGAAGGTCATTACCGTGCGCACGGCTTCCTTCGCATCTGCTGCCGAAGGCGGCTCGGCTGCGATCGAGACCGTTTCTGCGGCTGCCGATCCGGCGCTCTCCACCTTCGTCGGCGATGCGCTGTCTTCCTCGGACCGTCCGGAGCTGACCTCTGCCAAGATCATCATCTCGGGCGGCCGTGCGCTCGGCTCTGCCGAGAAGTTCAGGGAAGTCATCCTTCCGGTTGCCGACAAGCTCGGCGCCGCCGTCGGCGCATCGCGCGCTGCTGTCGATGCCGGCTATGCGCCAAACGACTGGCAGGTCGGACAGACGGGCAAGGTGGTGGCACCGCAGCTCTACATCGCCTGCGGCATTTCCGGGGCCATCCAGCATTTGGCCGGCATGAAGGATTCGAAGGTCATCGTCGCCATCAACAAGGACGAGGAAGCCCCGATCTTCCAGATCGCAGACTACGGCCTCGTCGCTGACCTCTTCGAAGCGCTGCCGGAATTGCAAAAGGCGCTCTGATCGCGCCGATAAAGTTTCTCGCAGTTGCGAGAGACTGGAAAATCGTCTTTTATAGGTCTATCAATCTTTGCCGGGCTAGAAATGGCCCGGCAAATTTGAATTAAAAGCATAGCGCATCGCCAGGAGCGCGCCGGGGAGTTGGCAATGAGTTCGCTGAAGACGATCGGTATTATCGGCGCGGGCCAGATGGGCTGCGGCATTGCCCATGTGTCCGCCATGGCCGGCTACAAGGTCCATATCTACGATCTCTCGCAGGATCGCATCGAGAGCGGCCTTGCTACCATCAACGGCAATCTCGCCCGGCAGGTCGCATCCGGCAAGACGACCGACGAAGAGCGCAAGGCCGCGCTCTCCCGCATCACAGGCTCCGCCGATCTCAACGATCTCGCCCAGGTCGATCTCGCTATCGAGGCCGCAACGGAAGACGAAAGCGTCAAGCGCAAGATCTACGCGCAGGTATGTCCCGTTCTGAAGCCTGAAGCGCTGCTGGCGACCAATACCTCGTCGCTGTCCATTACCCGCCTTGCCTCCGCAACCGACCGTCCCGAGCGTTTCATGGGCATCCACTTCATGAACCCGGTTCCGGTCATGAAGCTGGTGGAACTGGTGCGCGGCATCGCCACCGACGAATCGACCTTCTCCACCGCCAAGGACTATGTCTCCTCGCTTGAAAAGACGATCACCGTCGCCGAGGATTTCCCGGCCTTCATCGTCAACCGCATCCTGCTGCCGATGATCAACGAGGCTATCTACACGCTCTATGAGGGCGTGGGCACCGTCGATGCCATCGACACCGCCATGCGGCTCGGCGCCAACCATCCCATGGGCCCGCTGCAGCTTGCCGACTTCATCGGCCTCGATACCTGCCTCTCGATCATGCAGATTCTGCATGACGGGCTCGCCGATTCCAAATATCGCCCCTGCCCGCTGCTGGTTAAATATGTCGAAGCGGGATGGCTCGGCCGTAAATCCGGCCGAGGCTTCTATGACTATCGCGGGGAAACGCCGGTTCCGACACGGTAGTTGCTTTCAGGTCCCCGGGGCCGACTCTCTTGATTCTAGGCTTCGCTCTTTGGGCTCCGCGCCTCACCATGAGGGCGGAACGAAACTGCATGGCGACCACTGAAAATGTTGGGAATTGCAGCAGACACAATAGATTAGCCCTCACCCTGAGGTGGGAGCGCAAGCGACCTTCGAAGGGCGAGAGCGGGTGATAGTACACCCCAAGCGCTTAAATCCCCGCAGCAGCCTTCACCAGGTTCCTGGCATCCTCGCTATCCCACGCCGCCGGTCCGTTCATGGCCGATAGCAGGCAACCCTTGTTGTCGATGAGAAGCGTCACCGGCAGGCCGAAGGCGAGGCCCTGCTTCTTCAGCACGTTGAACACGCCCATCGTGTTGTCGCGGTAGTAGCCGAGCTTGTCGATCGCATATTCCGCACGAAAGGCCTTGGTCTTTTCGTCGTCGCCGGTATCGATATTGACGGCAACCACTTCGAACTTGTCGCTGCCGACGCTCTTTTCGAGCGCGTTCAGTGCCGGCATTTCCTCGCGGCACGGCACGCACCATGTCGCCCAGACATTCAAGAGCACGGTCTTGCCGGCGAAACTGCTGATCGACAGCGGCTGCCCTTCAGCCCCCTTGAAGGAGACGCCCTGAAGCGAGATCGGCGCCGGCGGCACGCTCATGGCAGCGACCTGGCCCTTGGTAAAAGGCGTCAGGGCAGCGGCACGATCCCTGGCCGTTCCGCATTGATCGGCCGAGGCCGTTTCACCAATGCCATTGCCATACCCTGCCTCCTTCACGTATACCGCTGCCGCACCGGCAATAACCCCGGCGACGGCGGCAAGCATAACAAGTTTCATGGACGGCAGACCGAACGGCTTCTTTGCTGTCATTACATTCTCCAGGTGGGCATCTCATGACTGACGGCACGGACACCAAATCCTCCAACCAGATGTGGGGCGGGCGTTTCGCTTCCGGCCCCGCGGCAATCATGGAGGAGATAAATGCCTCGATCGATTTCGACAAGAAGCTGTTTGCCCAGGATATCCGCGGTTCAATCGCACATGCCAGCATGCTCGCCAATCAAGGCATCATTTCAACCGAGGATAAAGACAAGATCGTTCACGGGTTGAACACGATCCTGTCAGAGATCGAAAGCGGCAATTTCGAGTTCTCCCGCCGCCTCGAAGACATCCATATGAACGTCGAGGCGCGGCTTGCGACCCTGATCGGCCCAGCCGCCGGCCGCCTGCACACCGCCCGCTCGCGCAACGACCAGGTGGCGCTCGATTTCCGTCTGTGGGTGAAGGAAGAGCTGCAGAAGTGCGAGCAGGCGCTGACCGATCTGATCGCCGCCTTCCTCGACCGCGCCGAGGAGCATGCCGAAACCGTCATGCCCGGCTTCACCCATCTGCAGACGGCACAGCCCGTCACCTTCGGTCATCACTGCATGGCCTATGTCGAAATGTTCGGCCGTGACCGCTCGCGCGTGCGCCACGCCATCGAGCATATGGATGAATCGCCGATCGGCGCCGCGGCCCTTGCCGGCACCGGCTTCCCGATCGACCGCCACATGACGGCTAAGGCGCTCGGCTTCCGCGAGCCGACGCGTAACTCGATCGATACCGTCTCCGACCGCGATTTCGCCCTGGAATTCCTGTCAATTGCCGCGATCGCCGGCATGCACCTGTCACGCCTTGCCGAAGAGATCGTCATCTGGTCGACGCCGCAATTCGGCTTCGTGCGCCTTTCCGACGCCTTCTCCACCGGCTCCTCCATCATGCCGCAGAAGAAGAACCCGGATGCCGCCGAACTCGTGCGCGCCAAGACCGGCCGCATCAACGGCTCGCTGGTGGCGCTGCTGACGATCATGAAGGGCCTGCCGCTCGCCTATTCCAAGGACATGCAGGAAGACAAGGAACAGGTCTTCGACGCTGCCGAAAGCCTGGAATTGGCCATTGCCGCCATGACCGGCATGATGCGCGACATGACGATCAACACAGCCCGTATGAAGGCTGCCGCCGGCTCTGGCTATTCCACCGCAACCGATCTCGCCGATTGGCTGGTGCGCGAAGCAGGCTTGCCCTTCCGCGATGCCCACCATGTGACGGGCCGCGCCGTGGCGCTTGCCGAAAGCAAGTCCTGCGAGCTGGCTGAGCTCTCGCTTGCGGACTTGCAGGCGATCCATCCGGATATCACCGACAAGATCTTCGATGTCCTGACGGTCGAGGCCTCGGTCGCCAGCCGCAAGAGTTTTGGCGGCACGGCGCCCTCGGAAGTGCGCAAGCAGATCGCCTTCTGGCGCGCTCGCAACTGAGAAAATCGCCGAAAGTCACAACCAACAATCAGGGTGCACAAGGCCTGGAAACTTCGCTAAGAAGAGTGACTTCCGCGTTTGCCGCCCAAGAGGATTTCGATGCAGATCAACATGCCGCACATCATCCGCCTGACCGTCGTGCTTTCGGTCGTCGGCCTTGCCGTCGTCGGATGTGGCCGCAAGGGCCCTCTCGATCCGCCGAGTGCCCATGCTACCAAAGGCGGTGACGTCTCCAAGCCGACGAAGGAGCCGGGTACGGAGGACAAGAAGTTCTTCCTCGACCCGCTTCTCTGATTAGGCAACGACCGTGAACCATTTTGAATATCGCGACGGCATCCTCTACGCCGAGGATGTACCGGTTCCCGAGATCGCAAAGGCGGTCGGTACCCCCTTTTACGTCTATTCGACGGCAACGCTAGAGCGCCACTACCGCGTCTTCGCCGAAGCCTTCGGCGATGTCGATGCCATGGTCTGCTACGCCATGAAGGCCAATTCCAACCAGGCGGTGCTGAAGACGCTTGGCCGCCTGGGCGCCGGCGTCGATGTGGTCTCTGTCGGTGAGCTTCGCCGCGCATTGGCTGCGGGCATCCCCGCAAACCGCATCATGTTCTCCGGCGTCGGCAAGACGGCGCAGGAAATGGATGTGGCGCTCGAAGCCGGCATCTACTGCTTCAATGTCGAATCGGAACCAGAGCTGGAAGTGCTGAACCAGCGCGCCGTCCGCGCCGGCAAGGTCGCTCCGGTTTCCTTCCGCATCAATCCGGATGTCGATGCCCGCACTCATGCGAAGATCTCGACCGGCAAGAAGGAAAACAAGTTCGGCATTTCCTGGCTGCGTGCCCGCGCCGTTTATGAACGTGCCGCCAGCCTGCCTGGTATCAAGGTCACCGGCATCGACATGCATATCGGCAGCCAGATTACCGAGCTGCAGCCCTTCGACGATGCCTTCAAGCTGCTGCGCGACCTCGTGGAAACGCTGCGCGGCGATGGCCACGATCTCCATCATGTCGATATCGGCGGCGGCCTCGGCATTCCCTATCGCGACGACAACAATCCGCCGCCTTTGCCGGATGCCTATGCTGAAATCGTCAAGAACCAGCTGCGCGGTCTCAACTGCCGGATCGTCACCGAGCCAGGCCGCCTGATCGTCGGAAATGCCGGTATTCTGGTGACCGAAGTCATCTATGTGAAGGATGGCGGCGACAAGAGCTTCGTCATCGTCGACGGCGCCATGAACGACCTCATTCGCCCGACGCTCTATGAAGCCTATCACGAGATCCGTCCGGTTGTGACGAGTGCTGCCGATATCAAGCGCATCAAGGTCGATGTCGTCGGCCCGGTCTGCGAGACTGGCGACTATCTGGCACTCGACCGCGAGATGGCGCTGCCGAAGTCCGGCGATCTGCTGGCCGTCGGCTCAGCCGGTGCCTATGGCGCCGTGCAGGCCGGCACCTACAACAGCCGGCTTCTGGTTCCCGAAGTGCTGGTCAAGGGCAATGAGTTCCACGTCATCCGCCCGCGCGCCACCTACGAGGATCTGATCGGGCTGGATTCCATCCCGGCCTGGCTTGAGGGATAATCGGCTTCAATCCATGATTTCGGGGGACGGTGGAATAGCCGCCCTACCCGATCACGTTTAAGCGAAGTCCGGTGAAAAAGCTGCCTTTCATGCTCGTTGCCCTCGTCTTCGCCACAAAGAATGTTATCTTTGATTGAACGGTGTCTCGCCGGGCGCCGCGTGTGTGAGCGTGTGGGACGCCGCGCCGGCTGCTAGCCATCAACGTCAGATCGGAGAAGACCGGACCGATGACCAGCCCCAGCAACCCTAAGAAGGGCGCTTTTGCCAGCCGTCCGGCGCTCGCGCGCATGGTTGCGGTCAAGCGCCTCTTTGCACAGCTGGTGCTCGTCAGCGAACAGCTGCTGCCGCGGCTGCTGCTGCCCGCGTCCATTCTGGCCCTTTTTCTGTCCATGGCCTGGTTCGGCATTTTCCGCATTGCGCCGGATGTTCTGCGCTTTCTGCTGCTTGCCATCTTCGCGGTCGGCTTCGCCATCTCCCTCTATCCGCTGCGCCGCCTGCGCTGGCCGAACACCCTCGAGGCGGACCGACTGCTGGAAGAGCGCAACGGTCTCGCCCACCAGCCCGTTACGGTGCAGGAAGAAGAACCGGCGCTCGACACTCCCTTTGCCCGCGCCCTCTGGCGAGAGCACCAGACCCGCATGGCCGAGCGCATCGCGGCGCTGGATGCCGGCCTGCCAAGGCCGGATATTACCCGCTACGACCGCTTCGCATTGCGCGCCATCCCGACCCTGTTGCTGGTCACAGCTTTCAGCTTTTCCATGTCCAATAGCGGCGGCTCACTCGGCGATGCCTTCACGGCATCGAGCTCGACGTCGAGCAACCCGGATATCCGTGTCGATGCCTGGGTTACCCCGCCCTATTACACCGGCGAAGCGCCCGTCTATCTGACAGGCAATGTCGACAATGCCGGCAATAGCCTGAACGTGCCGCAATTCTCCGAGCTCACGGTGCGTGTTTCGGGCGCTGCCACGGATGAGAAGGTGCTGTTTCAGGCGACTGGCGCAGAAAAAGGCGTCGAAATTCCCGAGCAGGCCGCTGATGCCGACAAACAGGGTCCGGCTGGCGCGAGACCAGCAACGCCTCCCGCCGGGCCGCCCGCAGCAAACGGCACCGGCAATATCTCGGCTGTAGACGGGATGGTTGCTCGCACCCACGTTCTCAAGCTTAAGAAAGGTGGCGAACTCACCGTCAACGGCAAGTCCTGGTCCTTCAATTTGGTCGTCGACAAACCGCCGGAGATCACCTTCGACGGCATTCCGCATGCGACGGCGAGCGGCGCACTGGAACTCGGCTTCAAGGTCAAGGACGACTACGGCGTTGAGGAAGCCTATGCCGAGATCGTGCCGGTCGAATCCGATCCCGCCGCGATGCCGCTCTATGGCTTGCCGGAATTCAAGCTCGAAATGCCGCGCCGCGACCGGCGCAACGGCAAGGGTCTGGCGAGCCACGATCTGACGCAAGATCCGCTTGCCGGCAAGCGCGTCCGCATCACCCTCGTCGCCAAGGACGGTGCCGGTCAGACGGGCCGCAGCTCACCCTACGAGATGGTATTGCCATCACGCAATTTCAGCCAGCCACTTGCAGCAGCCGTTGCAGAAGAACGCCAGGTATTTGCGCTCGACACGCGGAAGATGCCGGAGGCGATCGAGCTCAACAAATCGCTGACCATACGGCCCGAAGAGACCATTCCTGATCTCGGCAACTATCTCGCCATCAAGTCCGCGCTGACGCGGATGAAGCTCGCGAGCAACGAGGCCTCGCTGAAGGACACCGCCGATTACCTCTGGCAGATCGCGCTCGGCATGGAAGACGCGCAGCTGACCGATGCGGAAAAGGCCTTGCGCGATGCCCAGCAGAAGCTTTCCGACGCTCTGCAGCGCAACGCCTCTGATGCCGAGATCAAGAAGCTGACCGACGAGCTGCGCAAGGCGATGGACGCCTATATGAAGGAACTGGCCGAGCGCATGCGCAACATGCCGGCCCAGCCGAACCAGCGCTCCGCCAATATCCTGCGCCAGCAGGATCTGCAGCGCATGATGGATCAGATCGAGAATCTCGCCCGCTCCGGCAATCGTCAGGCCGCACAGCAGATGCTTTCCGAACTCCAGCAGCTGATGAACAGCCTGCAGGCCGGCAAGCCGCAGCCCGGGCAGCAGCAGAACCAGGCCAACGACAAGATGCGCGAGCAGATGGACAAGCTCGGCCGCATCATGCGTGATCAGCAGAAGCTGATGGATCAGACCTTCAAGCTCGATCAGGCCATGCGCGACCGTATGCAGCGCGGCGATTCCAATGAGGATGGCGACGGCTTGCTGGATCAGCCCATGCCCGGCCTCAACGATCCAATGCGGCCGGATATGGGCCAGCGCAATCAGGGCCAGCAGGATCAGCAGCAAGGCCAGAACCAGCAGGGCCAGAAGAGCAGGGACCCCACCGACGGCATGACCGCCGATCAGCTGCGCGACGCGCTGAAGCAATTGCGCCAGCAGCAGGAGGATCTCGGCAAGCAGCTCGGTGAGCTGCAGAAAGACCTTGGCTCGCTCGGCATGAAGCCGAACCAGAATTACGGCAAGGCGCAGCAGGAAATGAAGGGTGCATCAGGCCAGCTTGCCGAAGGCAATGGCGAAGGCGCCGTGCAGGGTCAGGGACGCGCGCTGGATGCCCTACGCAAGGGCACCCGCGAGATGATGAACCAGCTCATGGCCCAGATGCAGCAACAGGGGCAAGGCCAAGGTCAGGGCCAGATGCCTGGACAGATGGGCCAGGGAGGCCAAAATGGCCGCGACCCGCTCGGCCGGTCACGCAACGACGGTGGTTTCTCTGACAACCCCAACGATAACATGGTGCCGGAGATTTTTAAGGCAGAGCGCGCCCGCCAAATTCTCGACGCCATTCGCGAGCGGCTGAGCAACAACCCATCGCTCAGCGAAGAACGGCGCTATCTGGAACGTTTGCTAAATTTGGGTCAGTAAGGCATCCTGCCATCAAAGAAGCTGCCTGTCTTCATGCTTCGCAAAGGGGATGATATGGAGACCAAGCTTGCCCATATTTCGGATCTGCCTGTCACGACAGGTCTGCCCGGCGTTGCCGACGCGGATGCGAGACTGAGCGGCAAGCACGAAATTCGGCTGGCCAAAGCTGTGGGCATCACGCAATTTGGCGTGAACCTCGTCACCCTCGATCCCGGAGGCATGTCTTCATCGCGCCACTGGCATATGGCGGAGGACGAGTTTCTCTATATTCTAACGGGCACCCCAACGCTGATCGACGAAAATGGTCATCATATTGTCGGGCCTGGCCATGTCGTGGGATTTCCGGCGGGGCAACCGAATGCGCATCATCTGCTCAACCATTCCGCCGCCGCGGTGACGATGATCGTTGTCGGCTCCAGGAAGCCGGGAGAAGAAACCATCTATTATCCGGATGACCATTTCGGCCCTATCCGCAAATGATGATGACGTCGGCACAGGAAACGACTGCGCCGATAGTCGGGAACTTCAGGCAGCCAAGGCCCGCGCAACAGCCTTGCGGATATCAGGCAGCGCAAATGGCTTGGCAACGACATCGACGATCTTTTCCATGAGGTCGTCAGCGCGCTCGCGCTGTTCCGCATAGCCGGTCATCAGCAGGATCTTCATGCCCGGGCAGGTCGAATGGGCCTGATGGGCAAGCTCGATACCGTCCATCACGGGCATGCGGATATCCGACAGAAGAAGGTCGTAGCCGCCCTGCTTCAGTTTCTCCAAACCTTCGGCGCCGTCGGCCGCCTCTTCGGTCTCGTGACCGTCCAAGCGCAGCGCGCGGGCGACGAAGGTACGAAGCGAATCTTCGTCTTCCGTGATCAGAATTTTTGCCATGGTCCGTGCTCCTGGTCCGTCATGTTCCGCGACCGAAATCACCAGAATTCCGTTTGCGATAGGTAAACGGCGGACAGGCGATCAAGCTCCGTGGTTAACGGTTCGTCATCGCCGGAGCAGAATGGGACAGGCGGACATGCCGCCTGCATTAACTTAAGATCAGGCCTCGGCGTCGCCCGTGACGACACCGACGAAGGGCAATTCGCGGAAGGCGTAGGCGACATCCATGCCGTAGCCGACAACGAAATAATCGGGGCATTCGAAACCGACATAATCGGCCTCCAGCTCTTCCTGGCGCTTGACACTCTTGTCGAGCAGGACGGCCAGCGTGACATTGCGGGCGCCACGCTCATAGAGCAGTTCCTTGGCAAAACGCAGCGTGCGACCCGATTCCAGAATGTCGTCGATCAGCAGCACGTCGCGATCCCGAACGTCACTGTCGATGTCCTTGACGATGCGCACGCCCTGCGATGTAGTGCCGGCGCCATAGCTCGAAAGCGTGATGAACTCGACCTCCGGGGCAAGCCCGGTCTCATGCAGGGCGCGCAGCAAATCGGCTGCGAAAATGAACGAGCCCTTGAGAATGGCGATGACGAGGAGGTCCTTCGTCGGCCCGCTGGCGATTTCCTTCGCCAAGGCATGATTGCGCTCGGCAATCTGCTCGGCAGTGAAAAGCGGCTCGATATTCTTCCCGCGTACGACAGGCATTGATTGGCATGCTCCATGGCTGTGCGGCCCCTGGCCGCCGATCAAGTTCTGCAGCGCCGCGCGTCTTATACGACGCGCCAAGGTCGCTGTAGCACTCTAAAGCAGTAGCCCGTAGCACAATCAGCGGCTTGGACACACCCCCTATGGCATAAAGGAAAGCCGGACGTCCGGCGTTTTTCCACCGGGATGCTGCAATCTTGTGGAGAATCCGCGGCTTTCATGCGGCCCGAGGCGATCGACGGGTGTATCCACGACGATGCTTCTGACCAGTTGACCACCGGCAAAAAGATCGGCGCGCACCTGCGGAACCGAAAGCGTGGCGCCGCTGACATTCTCGATGATGCCGTTCAATCTCAGGACGGGCAGCCCGTTCTCATCGCGTGGCGTCAGAGTGACATGTGAGAACTGCAGCGGATCGGACGTCGCCTCGGCGGGTGCACCGGAGAGACCGGAAAAACCGCCCGAAAGGCCGAAGATCAATATTGCAAGGCAAATGATGAGTGCGACGAAGCTGCGCCGCGATGCTTGCTGCAAGACCTGCTCGGTCACCCGCAGAACGGACAGGATGCGCGAAAGTGTAGTCTTGTGCGCCACTGGCTGAGGTCTTGGTTGGTTACGCCCGCCATAGCGCATATTCACGCCCGAAGCCGCTCGTCCGCGCGCAGCGGAAACGGTCACGAATTCGGCATCGACGATATCGGGTTTCGGCGTGACGTAATGCACCGGGCTCGACCCCGCTCCGCGTTCGGGCGGAATGAGGTCGTAAACCAGCCCCGTCTGCTGTTGACGGTGGCGAAAAGCGCCCATGATGGTCTCCCATTGCGGTGATCCACATGGTTTCGACGCCCATTGCCAATCTGGGCATTGAAACGAATCCTGCCCAGTCGTAAATTTTATTGGTTAATGCTTCGCAAAGATCGCCATGAATAGGGCGCCTTTCCAGAAAAATTTACCGGCTGTTAATGCCATTGGTTAACAAGTCGCCTGATTGAACCCTGCGGAAGACTGGACTGCCCGTTGATCCATTTTGAGAACGTCGGTTTGCGCTACGGCATGGGTCCGGAGATCCTCCGCGACCTGAGCTTCGACATACCGAGGAAATCGTTCCAGTTCCTGACCGGCCCTTCCGGCGCCGGCAAGACGACACTGCTGCGGCTGCTCTTCATGTCGCTGCAGCCGACGCGCGGGCTGATCCGCATGTTCGACCGGGAGATTTCCTCGATTCCGCGCAATGAACTGCCGCTCTTGCGCCGCCGCGTCGGTATCGTCTTTCAGGATTTCCGGTTGCTCGAGCATCTGACGACCTATGAAAATGTCGCCCTGCCGCTCCGCGTGCGCGGCAAGGAGGAAAGCTCCTACCGCACCGACGTCCTGGAACTGCTGAAATGGGTAGGCCTCGGCGAGCGCATCAACGTGCTGCCGCCGGTTCTTTCGGGCGGAGAGAAGCAGCGCGCCGCCATCGCACGCGCTCTCATCGACCGACCGGAAATCCTGCTTGCCGACGAACCGACGGGCAATGTCGATCCGCCAATGGCGCGGCGCCTGCTCAATCTCTTTCTCGAGCTTAACCGGCTCGGGACTGCCGTCGTCATTGCCACGCACGATCTCGCTTTGATGGACCAGATCGAGGCGAGACGCATGATCCTATCGGGGGGGCATCTCGATATCTATGACTGACCCCCGCCCCCGCAGGACAGCACCAAATGCCGGAGCTCCGCAGGCGCGACAGGCGCCCGGCACACCGCCTGGAGAACGCAAGCGCCCGGAGATGCGCGTTCGCCCCACAGGGCCGATCGTGCCCTCCTCCAACATTCAGGGCAATGCGCTCATTGTCGTCATTGCTATCATGGCCTTTCTAGCCTGCCTCACACTCGGTGCGGTCAGTATGGTGCGCTCGACGGCGGCAAGCTGGGAAAGCCAGATTTCCCGCGAGATCACCATCCAGATCAAACCGGACGACAATCTCGATATGGAAAAGGCGCTTGCGAGCGCTCGCGATATTGCATTGAGCTTCGTCGGCACCAAGTCCGGACAGATCGTTGACGAGGCGGCGACTGCGCGCCTGCTCGAGCCGTGGCTCGGCGCCGGCCTCGATATCAAGGAACTGCCTGTTCCGCGCCTCGTCATCATCACGATCGACGAGACGCATCCACCTGATTTCGAAGCGCTGCGCAGCCTGCTCAAGGCGCAGATCCCGCAGGCGACCCTGGATGACCACCGCACCTGGGTCGACCGGCTCGTGTCGATGGCACACACCACCGTTCTCATCGGTACCGGCGTCCTGCTGCTCGTCTTCACCGCCATGGTCCTGACGGTGGTCTTCGCCACGCGAGGCGCATTGTCAGGCAATCGCCATATTGTCGAAGTCCTGCATTTCGTCGGCGCCGAAAGCACCTTCGTCGCCAATGAATTCCAGAAGCATTTCCTGAAGATCAGCCTCAAAGGCTCGGGAGCAGGCAGCGCGCTCGCAGCCCTCTTCTTCGCAACAGCTGGCCTTCTGCAGAGCCATACGATCGCCACACCGCAGACCGATCAGGCAACCGCACTGTTCGGAACTTTCTCCGTCGGCGCACTCGGCTATGTCGGCATTCTCGCCACCATGATCATCATCGCGCTGCTGACGACGCTGACGGCACGCTTCACTGTCATGCGCACGATCTACGAGATCGATTTGATCCGTTCCGACCCGGGACGGACGGATAGCGTACAGAATTGACGCTCCAGCGATGTTTTTTTACCGTTTGCCAGCCCGCTCCTTGCCGCAATTGGCGTATAATAGCGAATCATGAGCATGGATCTGACGACTCGCAAGACCGTAAGTTTGCAGTCGCTGCGGACACGCCCCAGCGGCGATAGACCCGTGCGCCGCGGCCTGTTCCGGCGCCTCTTGCGCTGGGGCGGCTTCGCCTTCATTTTCCTCGCCGCCATCGTTTTCGGCGGCTTCCTGCATTTTGCCGATTCGATTACCACCTTGAAACCGCCGCTCGAGCCGAAGGCCGATGCCATTGTCGTGCTGACAGGCGGCTATCAGCGGATCGATCAGGCGGTAGAACTGCTGCGCACCGGCGCCGGCAACCGCCTGCTGATCTCGGGCGCACATCCGACCACCACGCCGACGCAGATCCGCAAACTGACGCAGAGTTCTGCCAGCCTGTTTAGCTGCTGTGTCGATATCGGCTACGACGCGCTCGATACGATCGGCAATGCCCGCGAAGCAGCAAAATGGATTCACGCCAGGGGCTACAAGAGCGTTCTCGTTGTCACGAACAACTACCATATGCCCCGCAGCCTCGCGGAACTGAAGTATGTCGATCCTTCGACCGATTTCATCCCCTATCCGGTCGTCAACTCGGATCTGAAGAGTAAGAACTGGTTCACGGACCCGAATGCGCTGCGCACGATGATCTCCGAATATGCCAAGGTCCTCCTTGCCGGCGCCCGCAACCTGACCGGCCTCGGACGGCCGATAGGCCTGCGCTCGCGGCAACCGGCCGAGGAGGACGACTGAGGCTCGCCGTGTCAAACCATGCAGACGCGAAAACCCCGCAAAGACCGACTTTTTATTGACGCTGTAATCGTGTAGGCAAACCTTTGGATGCCGGCGCAAGCCGGTGCATTGGGAAAGTCTCGATGATTATCTTGCGTTCGATCCTGTTCAACACGGCCTTCTATGCCAACCTGATCATTCGCATGATCGTGCTGGCGCCGATTTACTTCCTTATGCCGCGCAAGGCGGCCTATGCGATCCCCAAGGCATGGGCGAAATCCAGCACCTGGCTTATGGAGAAGATCGTCGGCACCACCTTCGAGATCGAGGGCTTGGAAAATATCCCCAAGGGCAGCTTCATCTTCGCGCCCAAACATCAATCGTTCTGGGATACATTCGCACTGCTGCCCTATCTCGACGACCCGGTCTATATTCTGAAGCGCGAGCTGATGTGGATCCCATTGTTCGGCTGGTATGCCGGTAAACAGCGCATGATCCCGGTCGATCGCGGCGCCCGCGGTAAGGTCATGTTCGATGTTCTGAAGCGCACGCGCGAAGAGCTCGCCACCGGCCGCCAGCTCATCATCTACCCCGAGGGTACGCGCCGACCGCCAGGCGCTGAGCCGGTCTATAAGTACGGCATTGCTCGCATGTATCGTGACCTCGGCATCCCCGTCGTCGCCGTTGCCATGCATCCCGGCCTCTTCTGGCCGCGCCGCACCTTCCGCAAATATCCCGGCCATATCAAGGTGCGCATCCTGCCACCGATCGAGCCCGGCATGGACCCCGATGCCTTTTTTGCGCGCCTGATCGACGAGACGGAAAGAGCAAGCGACGAGCTGCTGGTCGAAACCATCGCCAACAACCCGAACCTGCCGATCCCGCCGACGGCGGCGCTGCGTCTGGCGGAAATCGCTAAGGCAAAACCCGTTACCGCGGCAGTTTGAGCGAGCTCTCAATGCCAGACGATTGGCTCAGGATACCTTTCGCATCCGCTCCACTTCGCCGGCGACCTGTTCGAGCCAATGATCGCGAATGCCCATGTCGCGCAGATGCGTCAGCGTATTGAAGAGATAGGCATCGTTCGGGCCGGAGCGGCCATTGGCGGATTCCACCACATGCGCCGCCTCGACCGCATCCAGAGAGCCGGCATATTGTCGATGATTGCGATCGACGACATAGGCGACGGCCGTCACGCGCCGCCCGTCAGCCAGCCGGATTGGCAAGTTCTTTTCCAGATAGACGTTGGTGACGAGTTCGCGCTCGCGCAGATAGGTCAGCACCTCGTCCCAATCTGAAGCCGGAATCCGGAAGGCCATGCCGCGGCAGGAACCGCCTCGATCGAGGCCGAGGACGAGGCCAGGGTTTTCTTCCGTGCCGCGATGGACCCAGGAACGGACGCAGAGCGAGCGACGATAACCGAAGATCAGGGCCTCGGCCCGCTCGTCATAACCAAAGCCCGGATTCCACATGAGGGATCCATAGCCAAACACCCAAAATTCGTCCATATCCAACGCCAAATCACTGTGAAGCTTCAGTCCAACCATTGGAGAACAACATGGCAGCGTCAAGCCAGAGCGTAACGACCGGTCGAGGCAAACGTCTGTGGCTCATCCTTTTTGGGCTGGTGGTGGTTCTAGCCGGTCTTTACACCGGCGGTTGGTACTATGCGACCAGTTTCGTCAGGACAAATGTCCTGAAGGCGCTCGGCCAGCAGAACAGCGCCGGCATTGCCGGCAAATGCGAGAACATGGCCTTCCACGGCTTCCCCTTCTCCATCGGCCTGACCTGCGACGCGGTGACGGTCGACAACCAGACGCGCGGCGTCACCACCAATTTCGACAGGCTCAGCGCCTCCGCACCGGTCTTCCAGCCCAATCATGTGAGCTGGAGCCTGAAATCCCCTGCCGAGTTGCGCACGACGGAAGGCCTGACCGTATCGGCCGAATGGGCCGATCTGCAATCGAACCTCGTCGCCAAGGGCCGCGGTGTCGCACAGACTCAGACTGTCATCAACGGGCTGAAGGCGGGCATCGTCTCCTCCGTCACCAGCCAGAGCGTCAATGTCACAGCCGCCCGCACGGAGATGCATGCGAGCCAGAATGGAAGCGATCTGGATTTCGCGATCGGCGTCGAAAATGCCAATGCCGTCATCAAAGACTTCCCGCAGACATTGCCGACCGCATCGACCAGCGCCAAGGTGACGCTGTCCGGCAAGGCCGGCCTGCTCGATGGCAGCGACCGGGAGGGGCTTCGCGGCTCGGCAGGCGTCCTTCATCAGGCCGTCATCGACATTGGCGACGGCCGCATCATGACGCTTTCCGGCCCCTTCAATTTCGACGATGAGGGTTTTCTCTCCGGCCAGTTCAAGCTGGAGATCAATCAGATCGGGCCTTGGGGCGATAGCCTGACCACGACGCTTCCCGCTGCCAAGAACATCATCAAGACGGCGACGAAGATGCTGAAGGCGCTTGCCAATGGTGGCGACAAGGTTTCCGTCGATCTTACCGCCGATCGCGGTCGTCTCTCACTCAGCGGCTTCATCCCGCTCGGAAAGATCCCGCCGATCTGAGTCAAACACCTTCCCGGGCCCTCATGCGCCCTTTCGGGCACCTTCTCCCCGACGGGAGAAGGCATAAGAAGAGCTATTCCTTCACATCCAGCGCATGACGGCCGAAGTCCGGCACGTCGACGTCCTGGCCGGCTTCCACGATTGAACGGCGGATGGCGCGGGTGCGGGTGAAAAGTTCGAAGATCTTGTCGCCGTCACCCCAACGGATGGCGCGCTGCAGCGATGCCAGATCCTCGGAGAAGCGCGACAGCATCTCCAATATAGCATCCCGATTGTGCAGGCAGACGTCGCGCCACATGGTCGGATCGGACGCAGCGAGGCGCGTGAAGTCACGGAAGCCGGAGGCGGAATATTTGATGACTTCCGATTCGGTCACCGTCTCGAGATCGTCGGCGGTCCCGACGATGTTGTATGCGATCAGATGCGGCAGATGCGAGACGATCGCCAGCACCTTGTCGTGATGCTCCGGGTCCATCTCGTCGACACGCGAGCCCAAAGTTTCCCAGAAGCCGCGAAGCGTCTTGATTGCGGCCTCGTCCGTGCCCGGAACGGGCGTAAAGATGCACCAGCGCCCCTTGAACAGCCCCGGAAAACCGGCATCCGGGCCGGATTTCTCGGTACCTGCGAGCGGATGGCCCGGAATGAAATGCACGTTGGACGGCATATGCGGCTGCATCTGTGCGATCACCGATGCCTTGGTCGAGCCGACATCGGTGACGATGGCGCCCGACTTCAAATGCGCAGCGATTTCCTTGGCGACACTCTCGGAGGCGCCCACAGGCACGGAAACGATGACGAGATCGGCACCTTTCACTGCTTCAGCCGACGAAGGCGTATAGCGGTCGCCGAGCTTCAGCTCCTCGGCACGCTTCAGCGTCTCGGCGCTGCGTGTCGAGATCACCACTTCCTTTGCGATACCGAGGCGCTTGATGTCATGGGCAATGGAAGAGCCGATCAGGCCGATGCCGATCAGCGCAATGCGATCGAACTGGATGTTGCTCATGCCTTGCGTCCCATAAATTCGGTCAGAGCGTCGATGACGCCGAGATTGGCCTCTTCGGTACCGATGCTCAAGCGCAGCGAATTCGGGAAGCCGTAGGCGCGAACGGCGCGCAGGATATAGCCGCGGCTCGTCAGAAAGTCATCGGCCTCGGCAGCGCGCTTGCCATCGCTATCGGGGAAATGGATCAGGACAAAATTCGCGACTGACGGCGTCACCCCGAGGCCTAGGGCTTCGAGCGCAGCCGTCATCTTCTCGATCCAGAGCGTATTGTGGGCCACGGCCTTTTCCGTAAAGGCCTGATCGCGAACGGCAGCGGCGCCGGCAGCGATGGCCGCACTGTTCAGGTTGAACGGAGCGCGTACGCGGTTGATCGCATCGACGATATCGACCGGGGCATACATCCAGCCGATACGAAGCGCTGCAAGACCATAGACCTTCGAGAAGGTACGGGTCATGACGACATTCTGGTTTGCCGAAACGAGTTCAAGACCGGCTTCGTAATCGTTGCGGCGGACATATTCGGCATAGGCCGCGTCGAGGATGAGAATGACGTGCTTGGGCAAGCTCGCCTGCAGGCGGCGGATCTCGCTGACCGGCACGTATGTTCCAGTGGGATTGGCCGGATTGGCAATGAAGACCATTTTAGTCTTCTCCGTGACCGCCGCGAGGATCGCGTCGACATCGACGGTGCAATCCCTTTCCTTGACCGTGACCGGCGTCGCGCCGGCGGCCATGATCTGGATCTTGTAGACCAGGAAACCGTGTTCGGTGATGATGCCTTCGTCACCGGTGCCGAGATAGGTGTGGCAGAGCAGCCCGAGCAGCTCGTCGGAGCCGGCGCCGCAAAGGATATTGGCCACATTCAGCCCATGCACATCGGCGATCGCCTGGCGCAATTCCTTGGCCTGTCCGTCCGGATAGCGCTCGAGATTGCCGGCAGCGCCGCGGAAGGCTTCGATGGCCTTGGGGCTGGCGCCAAGCGGCGTCTCGTTCGAGGAGAGCTTGAACACGCGTGCAACGCCCGGCGCATGCTCCTTGCCCGGCACATAGGCGGCAATATCGAGAATGCCGGGACGCGGGACGGGCTTGCTCATTTCCATGCTCATGGGATCGACCTTGGGAAAGACCGGAAAATTCCGGTTTGTGACACCCCGTCGCATTAAAGCGGATTGATAAATTTGTCGAGTGTCGGCGCGACGGCGAAAGCGTCACGCGCTATCGCGCGTCGTCGGTATGCCGCGCGGTGCCAGCACCGGCACGAAAACACGGCGCGAGGCACGAACGGCAACGGGCAGCCCCTGATAGAGCCGCTTCTGCGCCTCTACGATGATGACGCCGGAAAAAGCCGGCCAAAGAGTCCGCCCGACCCGCTCGAAGGCGCGACGCAGCCGCAGCACTGTGCGCAGTTTGGAAGGTGGGAAGAACAATGCCTCGGCGGTCGCGCCGGGGGTAAAATTGGTCTCACGCAGCAGCGACGTCAGCTGGCCGCGCGAATAGGGCCGGCCCGAGCCGAACGGCGTATGCTCCATGCGCGCCCACACGCCGGTACGGTTCGGCACGACAATAACAAGCCGACCGCCCGGCGCCAGAACGCGCCAAAGCTCTTTCAGCGTCTCGCGCGGGCTTTCCGCAAATTCCAGCGAATGCACCATCAGTACACGGTCGATCGAACTGTCGGGCAGCGGCAATTCCTCATCGAAGATCAGGGCTGTCGCCGAGGCCGAGCCCACAGGCCAGTTCACGGCGCCCTGCCCCGCCGGCATGAAGGCGAAAGTGCGTTCGGTATCCGCACGAAAACGGTCGAGATAAGGAACGGCATAGCCAAGGCCGACGAGCCGCTCCTCCGGCATGCGTGCCCAGATGGAGGAAAGCGCCATGGCAATCGACTGCTCCGCCAAGCGACCAAGCTCGGAATGATAAAACTGGCGAAGATCGACGATATCGGTATGCATCGAAACAAATGTTATCAGCCGAACGTTGGACTTCAAGGCCGAACGGCTTACATTCTCTACTCACGGAAAAGATGAGGACGATTTCGATCATGAAACCATTGGAATTAGAGATTTTTATCTGCCGTTCCGACAATTACGGCGTCTTGGTCCATGATCCCGAAACCGGATTGACGGCATCGATAGACGCTCCCGAAGCGGATGCGATCCTTAAGGCCGCCGATCGTCGCGGCTGGACCATTAGCCATATCCTGACGACGCATCACCATACCGATCACGTCGAGGGCAATCTGGCGCTGAAGGAACAGTTCGACTGCGAGATCATCGGCCCGATCAACGAGGCTGTCGCCATCCCGGGCCTCGATCGCGCCGTTGCTGATGGCGATACGTTCGAGTTCGCCGGCCATACGGTCAACGTCATCGAAACGCCCGGGCATACCGCCGGCCACGTCTGCTATCACTTTGCAGATGACAAGCTGCTCTTTGCTGCCGATACGCTGTTTGCGCTCGGCTGCGGCCGCCTGTTCGAACGGCCGGCGATCGATATGTGGGCCTCCCTCCAGAAGCTTGCGGTCCTGCCGGACGAAACGGCCGTCTATTTCGGCCATGAGTATACGCTTTCCAACGCCCGTTTTGCGCTGACCATCGACCCCGACAATGAGCGATTGAAGGCACGCGCCGCGGATATCGAAGCCTTGAGGGCGGAAGGCAAGTTCACCATCCCGACAACGTTGGCGCTTGAAAAGGAAACCAATCCGTTCCTGCGCGCCGCCGATCCGGCCATCCGCCGCCATCTGTTGATGGAAAGCCGCAGCAATGACGAGGTCTTCGCCGAGATCCGCAAGCGCAAGGACAATTTCTGATGCAGGCACAAGAGATCATCGAAACGCTTTCCATGCAGCGGCATCCGGAAGGCGGCTGGTATGTGCAAACCTTTCGCGACGAAAATGGCGGCGCCCGCGGCCATTCCACGGCGATCTATTATCTGCTCGAAGCCGGCGAGCGCTCGCACTGGCATCGGGTGCACGACGCTGCCGAGGTCTGGCACTATTATGCCGGGGCGCCTCTTGCCTTGCATCGCTCCGCCGACAGCAAGACCAGCGAAACGCTGATACTCGGCCTTGATCTAGCCAAGGGCGAGCGCCCGCAGGCAATCATTCCGGCCAACTGGTGGCAATCGGCCGAAAGCCTCGGGCAATTCACGCTCGTCGGCTGCACGGTCGCACCCGGCTTCGAATTTTCGAGCTTCGAGATGGCACCGCCACACTGGAAGCCGGCCTCAGACTGAACCTCTTTTACCTTTCATTCACGTCAAGAAGGGTGTGACTAGACAGCGCGCCGGGACAGCCTTGAAAAAGCTGTGCGCTGCGTCAGCTTTACACGGGGAGAGCGAAAATTGATTCATCCGGAGGAGGTTTTTTCGTGCGTTTGTTGTTCCCTTTGCTCGTCGCGGCAGGCTGTGTCATGAGCGCCCCTGTCTTTGCCCTTGATGCACCGGCTTCGCCGCCGGCAGCTCAGCCCCTGAAAAACTTTGTCACCTCGGTCGAAAAGGATGGCTCGATCACCTTCCGCCTTTATGCTCCCTCGGCAAAGGCCGTTTCCGTCACCTTGGGTTCGCGCGATCCTATCGCCATGCAGCACGCCGACGACGGCACATGGAGCGCCAAGACAGAGGTGCTGAAGCCGGATCTCTACGAATATTATTTCAACGTCGACGGTTTCCGCAGTATCGATCCCGGCACCAATGCGCCCAAGCCGCAGCGGCAGGTCAATACCAGCCTGATCCTGGTGCCGGGCAGCATTCTCGATATCCGCAATGTGCCCCACGGCGACCTGCGGCTGGTGACCTTGCATTCCAAGGCGCTGGATTCGGAGCGGCAGATGTATGTCTACACGCCACCCGGCTATACCGATTCCTCCAAGCCGCTGCCCGTTCTCTACCTTTATCACGGCTTCGGCGATACCGTGGGATCCTGGGTCCTCCAGGGCCGCGCGCCGCAGATCCTTGACAATCTCCTTGCCGAAAAGAAGATCGAGCCGATGATCGTCGTCATTCCGGACACCGAAACCGATGTGCCGAATGCGATTGCCGAGAATTTCCCGGCTGCCGATCGTCGCGCGAATTTCTATCCGGCCAATGCCGAGGCAGCCGATCGTGAGCTGATCGAAGATCTTATCCCCTACATAAAGAAGCATTATAGGGTGCGAAACGAGGCGAGCGGCCGCGCCGTGGCCGGCCTGTCGCAGGGCGGCTATCAGGCTCTTGTATCCGGCCTCTCACATCTGGATACCTTCGGCTGGGTCGCTACATTCAGCGGCGTCAGCACGACGACCGTTCCGAACAAGACGGTCGATGCCGTGCTGAATGAGCCGGAAAAGATCAACAAGGCCTTGCATAATTTCACCGTGACGGTCGGAAGCAAGGATCAGGTGGTCGGCAAGGACGTAGCCGGCTTGAAGGCGACGCTCGACGACAAGAAGATCAAGCACGAATACCACGAATATCCGGATCTCCAGCATGAGATGGATGTTTGGCGGCCGTCGCTCGTGGCCTTCCTCGAAAAGGTCTTCAAGAAATAAATGGCAAAGAGGGCGGCGGAGTTATTCCGCCGCTTCCGCCTGCACCCGCACGGCATCGTCCCGGCGCAGGATCATGCGATGGGCGGCCAGTACCGCGCCTCCCGTGACGAGCAGGCAGGCAAATGCAATGCCCCAACTTGGCTCGGCAAAACCGAACAGCGTCAGGATCAACGTAGAGAGTAGCGGTGCGGCATAGCTTGCCGCGCCGAGGATCTGGATATCGCCGTTCTTGACGCCATAATCCCAAGCATAAAAGGCGGCGCCGACCGGAAAAAGGCCGAGGCCGAGAACGGCGATCCATTGGGGCAAGCTCTCAGGCCAGATCGTCTCCTCAAGGCCAAGGTGGCAGAAAAGGGAGAGAATCGATGTCGCAAGACAGAAGATGGTAACGACATCAGTGGAAACGGCCTCGAAGCGGCGCGTTATCAAGGAATAGCCGGACCAGGTGAAGGCGCAAAGAAATGCCGCGCCATAGCCGACGGCATAGGCGCCTTCGAAATGAAAACCGTTACGGCCGACGATCAGAACGGTGCCCGCAAGCCCCATCAAGGCGCCGAGAATATGATACCAGCGCAGCCGCTCACCAGGCAGCAATGCGGAGCCGACAACGATCAACAGTGGCCAGAGATAGGCGATCAGGCCCGCTTCCACCGCCGGCGCGTGGCGCAATGCCGTAAAATAGAGGAAATGATAGCCGAACAGGCCGGCAATGCCTGTGAACCAGACCTTGGCGGGCTGGCGGAGCAGCTGCAACCGCTCGGGCTTCAGCAGAAGAACGATGATGCCCGGAATACTGCCGATGGCAAAGCAGATGGCGAGCAGCTGGAAGGGCGGCATCTTGCCGGAGGCGACGGTCAAGAGCGCCAGAAACGACCACATCAGAATGGCCGAAAAGCCCGTCAACGTCGCGCGAAATTTCATCTCTGCTTCAGCCCCTTGCCGCGGACGTCCCCAGCCCGCCAAAGCAATTCCACGAAAATGCACAGCAATTTTCGTGGAATTGGGTAGAAACAACGACGGAAATCGTCAAGCGTTTCTATGAAACAGCTGCCGGCCTAGCTGCCGTATTTTACGGCCGTAATCGTCACCGTCCCGTATTGCGTCGGGATACGGACGTAGACGGGAGCGTAGACATTCATGGTATCCGCCTTGGCAAACCAGATCTCCATATTGTCGCTCTTGGCAAGATAGAGATAGTCCTTGCGCGTGCTCTTGTAGCCGCTCTTCGGAGTGAAGCGCACGCCGCAGGCGATGGTCTTGCCCTTGAAACCCTCTGTCGAGAAGGGATGCGATCCCTTGGGCGACAGCTTCAGATCCATCCGCATTTCACCATCGAAGACAGCCAGCGTCTGGTTGCAGAGGTTGAGGCTGGGCGTGATCGGAAAGATCATGCCCGATATCGGATCGAGCACGGACTTCAAGTCACTTTCCGTAATGGGAACCCAAGTATCGGGACGTTTCGGTTCGGGCGTGATTGTATTCGATGTCACGCTGCCGTTAACATAAGCGACATCATAGGTGCGCTCTTTCTTCCCGCTCTTGTAGAAGAGCGTGTAATGCGTCGCCTGCAGCTTGCTGTCGTTGACAACGCCGGTCACATCGGTCTTTGCATCGATCGAGGTGACGAGATCCGCAAGGCCTGCCGAGGTGATGTCGCCGCGAATGGTGAACTGCTTGCCGGCGACCTCGGTCTTGAAATCGGCTCTTGCGATCGGCAGGCCGGCCAGCGAAACACGATAGCGCGTTTCGTGCCGCAGCACATCGGCCAATACCATCGACGGTATCGACGCAACGATCGCTGAAATGAGAAGCCATTTCCGTATTTGAACCATGATCAGGGCCTTCAACGAGGGTCAGGCAGGATATATAGTCGCTTTGCTCGCCTGCTGCGAGCGTAAGACAACAGCAGCTTTTTGACGGAATTGCGGGAAAACACAAGGTTTGGCTTGACGCGGCCAGCCTCTCTGACTATAGAACCGCAACTTTCCAATTATGGCCTGTTGGATTGCGCGTCGGGTTTTGCCCGGGATGTCTGTCTGATGGCCGAGAAAAACAAAAGTAGGTGTACCATGTCCCGCATGTGCGAATTGACCGGCAAGGCCGTCCTCGTGGGCAACAACGTTAGCCACGCCAACAACAAGACCAAGCGTCGGTTCCTGCCGAACCTTTGCCAGGTCACGCTGATTTCCGACGTTCTCGGCCAGCGCTACCGCCTGCGCGTTTCCGCTGCAGCGCTGCGTTCGGTTGAGCATCGCGGTGGTCTGGACGCTTTCCTCCTGAAGGCAAGCGAAAACGAACTCAGCATGCGCGCTCGCCTGCTGCGTCGTCAGATCGTCAAGAAGTCCGCTGAAGCTGCCGTTGCTGCCTAAGCAGCACTAGCACTTCGCGATTTCATACCGGCTAAAAGGCTTGCACGGATCATCTCCGGACAAGCCTTTTTCCATGTCCGGTTTCTTTCAACTGGTGGCATCTCCCAGGATAAAAAAATGCTGACGATACGTCATACCCTTATCTACGTTCTGCTGATGACGCTGGTCGTCGTCGCTTCCAACATCCTCGTACAGTATCCGCTGCAGGCAACACTTGCTGGCATCAATCTCGCGGATATTCTCACCTGGGGTGCCTTCACCTATCCGGTCGCCTTTCTCATCACCGATCTGACCAACCGCCAGTTCGGCCCGAAGGCCGCGCGCAAGGTCGTCTTTGCCGGCTTCGTCGTTGGTGTCGCCCTGTCCTTTTATACGGCACAGCCACGCATCGCGATCGCTTCCGGTTCGGCCTATCTCGCCGGCCAGCTGCTCGACATCTCGGTCTTCAACCGCCTGCGCCGCATGGCTTGGTGGCGCGCGCCGCTGTTCGGTTCGCTCATCGGCTCGATGCTGGATACGCTGATCTTCTTCTCATTCGCTTTCGCGCCCTTCTTCGTCTTCTTCGGGCCGAACGATCCCTTCGCAATCGAATGGGCACCAATTCTTGGTGTCTTCTCCACCTCGGCGCCGCGCTGGATTTCCTGGGCCATCGGCGATTTCTCGGTCAAGGTGACCGTCGGCCTCGTGATGCTGCTGCCCTACGGCGCGCTGATGAACATGCTGAAGCCGATGCCGCAGGCGCCAACCGCCTGACAGCCGAATGGTCCGCTGCGCGACTTCATGTGACGCGCAGCACCATTTTTTGACAAAGAAGGATGGCAGCGGCCAAGAACCAGGCCGCTCGCCCGCTTTCAATTCTGACTGACGATATTGTCATCATGCAGTTTGAACTCCAGCATCAGGCTGCGCTGCAGAATTGAATGATTGTCATCCGAGACCATGACAAGATGCAGGGAACCGTCGGCCGCGCGGAAGACATCAAGACCCTCCATATTGTCGATCTGATCTCCGGAGCCCGCCTCGAAGATCACCTTGCCATCCACGACAGCGCCCGGCTTGATATCAGCACCGGCGATCCGGCGAATACGCACGCCGAGGCCATGGATCAGCCCGAAGCGCCGCTCCAGCAGCAATAGGTCACCATCTGGCAGAAAGACGCCGTCGCTGACATTGAAGCCGCCATGGCGCTTCACGGCGAAGCGCCCCTGCAGCGGCCCATCCAGAACGGCGGCAAGCAGATTACCCTGATCGTCCAGACTGTCTTCGGCAACAATCACTGCGCCGCCGGCAAGCGGGCTCGACTGCGGCGCGATCATCAACGCTTCGAGGCTGCGATTGGCGCGCAGCTGCAATCGCGGAATGGGAAGAGGCAAGCTTTCATCAGGCGGAGAAATTTCGAAATCCGGGTCGGGATAGACATCGACGCGATGGTATTGCTCGTAGCTGACGAGGACATGGTCGCCCCGCAGCGCAAGCCCTTCCGCATCCATGTCCCCTTTGCCGGCATCCGTGCCGCCATGACGGTCGATCATCGGCATAATGCGCGCGTCGCTGACACCCCTCAGTCGGCCCTCCTCATCGCGCTCGATAGCTCCCGTCAGCCAATGCCCGGTATCCAGCACGGAAATGAATTGTCGCTGATCGGGGCGAAATCGAATAGCAGAGATGGCGCCAAGAAGCACATTATCCGAGCTGAGCTCAAGCCCACCGACAAATTCCAGTGCGCCGAACCGCGTTTCATTCGAGCCGGCCTTGAAGGTGGAAATTACGGTCGCGCGGATATCTGCCGGACCACCGTTCTCGCCATTATCGCCGGAGCTACACCCGGCAAGCAGCGTTACGAGAACTGCTGCCGATAGGACCGCCTTTGGGCACCACCGATCAAGGCCGAAGGAAACAGCCCCTTCTGGCAGAAAAGACACCGGCCGTAGGGCCGGTGCCGAAAAACGCCTGAGCGGGCTCAGCTGGCGCGGCGCATGCGCGAGCGCGGCATGCTCGTCTGATCTTCGAACAGCGATGCAAGCTGCTCCGTCATGGCGCCCGCAAGCTCATCCGCATCGACGATGGTGACGGCACGACGATAGTAACGCGTCACGTCATGGCCGATACCGATTGCCAGCAGTTCCACCGGCGAACGCGTTTCGATCTGGTCGATGACGGCGCGCAGGTGCCGCTCCAGATAATTGCCCGGATTGACCGACAACGTGGAATCATCGACCGGTGCACCGTCCGAGATCATCATCAAGATGCGTCGCTGCTCGCGGCGACCGAGCAGGCGGTTATGTGCCCAGATCAGTGCCTCGCCGTCGATGTTTTCCTTGAGCAAACCCTCACGCATCATCAGCCCGAGGTTGCTGCGAGACCGTCTATAGGGTTCGTCCGCGGACTTGTAGATGATGTGACGCAGGTCGTTCAGCCGGCCCGGCGTTTGCGGCTTGCCGCTGGCAAGCCACTTCTCGCGCGCCTGCCCGCCCTTCCATGCCTTAGTGGTGAAGCCGAGGATCTCGACCTTCACGCCGCAGCGCTCCAGCGTACGGGCGAGGATGTCGGCACAGGAGGCGGCGACCGTGATCGGCCGTCCGCGCATCGAGCCGGAATTATCGATCAGCAGCGTAACTACCGTGTCGCGGAACTGCGTGTCGCGCTCCATCTTGAAGGACAGCGCCTGCGTCGGGTCGATGATCAGGCGCGGCAGGCGAGCCGGATCGAGATAGCCCTCTTCCAGATCGAAGTCCCAGGAGCGGTTCTGCTGCGCCATCAGGCGACGCTGCAGGCGGTTTGCCAGCCGGCCGACGGCGCCCTGCAGATGGGCGAGCTGCTTATCGAGGAAGGCACGCAGGCGCTCGAGCTCGGCCACGTCGCAAAGCTCCTGCGCGGTCGTGGTCTCGTCGAACTCCTCGGTATAGACGTGATAGTCGACCTTCTCGTTAAAGTCGGCGAAGGGCGTATTCGGACGGCGGGTCTCGCCCGGCGTTTCGGAATCTTCCTCGCCCTCTTCGCTCATATCGTCGTCGGAGATCTCGCCGCCGTCTTCGGTGGCGCCGTCTTCCATCTGCTCGTCGGAAGCTTCGCTGTCCTCGGCTGGAGCGGCATCAGAACCTTCGTCTTCCTTGACGTCGTCGTTGTTCTGATCCTCGCCGCTCGGCTTGTCCTCTTCGCTCTGCTGGTCCTCACTGTCGGGTTCCGACTGCTCGTCACCATATTCCTCGGCCATTTCCATTGCCGTCAGCATGTTGCGGACGACTCGGGCGAAGCTCTGCTGGTCGTTGATGGCAGACAACAGGTTGTCGAGCTGACCGCCGGTCTTTTCCTCGATGAAGGGACGCCAGAGGTCCAGCACCTTGCCGGCGCTTTCCGGCGGCTTCTGACCGGTCAGCTTCTCGCGCACGATCATCGCCATGGCCTCGCCGATCGGTGCATCCTCGCGCCGTTCGATACCGGAGAAATTCGCCTTGGCGTATTTCTCCGTATTCATGGAGTTGAGGTTGGCGGCAACGCCGCTCATGCGCAGCGAGCCGATCGATTCGACACGGGCCTGCTCGACGGCATCGAAGATACTGCGGGCATCCGCACCCTGTGGCGCCATGACGGCATGGACCCGGGCGTCGTGGCAGGCAAGCCGCAGGGCCATCGAATCACCGAGGCCGCGGGTCACCGCGAGCTCATGGGCTGTCGGCCGCTTCGAAAGCTCCGGCAAGCGAATGCGCTCGCCGGTCATGCCCGGGCGTTCATTGGCAAAGGCCACCTCGACCTCGGCATCGCCTGCGATCGAGCGGACACAGCCGGTGATCGCCCGGCGCAACGGCTCCATGTCCACCGGGGCGCCCGGCTTCGCTTTGGAATTATCTCCGCGACCTGACATGATGTATCGGCTTTTCCTTAAAGCAATTCCAGGAAAAATGCATAGCAGTTTTCTATCCGGAATTGCGTCAAAACAAAAAGATAGAACGTTCTCGCGTTTCTATGAAAAGCGGAAATGTTCTAGGCTTCGAGCACGATGTTGGCGGCACTTTCCTTCAGCTCGACGCCGAACGCGCGCTGATAGTGCTCGGCGACCAGCGGCCGCTCCAGCTCATCACACTTGTTGAGGAAGGTGACGCGGAAGGCAAAGGCGACATCGCCGAAGATTTCCGCATTTTCCGCCCAGGTGATGACGGTACGCGGGCTCATGACGGTCGACAAATCGCCATTCATGAAGGCGGCGCGCGTCAGATCGGCAACGCGGACCATCTTGGATACGGTGTCGCGACCCTTGTCGTTGCGGAAGGACTTCACCTTTGCCAGCACGATATCGACTTCATTGTTGTGCGGCAGGTAGTTCAGTGTCGTCACGATCGACCAGCGGTCCATCTGCGCCTGGTTGATCTGCTGCGTGCCATGATAGAGGCCGGTCGTGTCACCGAGACCGATGGTGTTGGCGGTTGCGAACAGGCGGAAGGCCGGGTGAGGACGGATGACGCGGCTCTGGTCGAGCAGCGTCAGGCGACCTGACGATTCCAGTACGCGCTGGATGACGAACATCACGTCCGGACGGCCGGCGTCATATTCATCGAAGACGAGCGCGACATTGTGCTGATAGGCCCAGGGCAGAATGCCATCCTTGAATTCCGTGACCTGCAGGCCATCCTTGACGACGATCGCATCCTTGCCGACGAGATCGATACGGCTGACATGGCTGTCGAGGTTGATACGCACGCACGGCCAGTTGAGCCGGGCGGCGACCTGCTCGATGTGGGAGGACTTGCCGGTGCCGTGATAGCCCGAGATCATCACGCGGCGGTTATGAGCGAAGCCGGCAAGGATAGCGAGCGTGGTCTCGCGGTCGAAAAGGTAGTCCGTATCCAGATCGGGCACATAGGCACTGCCCTGGCTATAGGCGGGCACGCGGATATCGGAATCAATGCCGAAGACTTCACGAACCGAAACGGTGGTATCGGGGATCTCGGAAATATCAAGGTCAATCTTGCTCATCATGTCTCCAGGGCGGGTGGCTCTAACCCTGCCATATCAAACTCAGCCGATCTATCCGAAGCGCCGCAGCTTTTTCTCCGCATCCGTTCGGTCGGAACAGCGGCGATACTTCTCCGGGACTAAAGCAAAATCTCGGCGCGATATATGATCGCTTGCGAGCATCCTTGAACAGAGTCCCGGACAAGAAACGCCGCGTCCGGAAAGTTGACCGAGGTGCAGCCAGCCAAATGCGCACCCTGCCGCGGTTGCCCGCAGCTTCAGCCGATTTGGACCATACCTGATTGAAGGCGGAGAGCAAGGACGGGAATTAACAAAAACCGTTCTGTTTCAATAATTGATAGGCCTGAATGACCGCGCGAAAACGCTCTTCCGAACCCCGATCGCCGCCATTGGCATCGGGATGGTGCATTTTCACCAATTCCTTGTAGCGGCGCTTGATATCCGGAGCCGAGGCATTGGCGCCGAGCCCCATCGTATCGAACGCTTTCGCTTCCAGCGTTTTCAGCTTGCGCTGCTGCGGGAAACGCGGACCGCGGCCCTGTCCCTCGCCCTCCTTGACGAAGCCGAAGGGATCGCGGACGCGGCTATAGGCGCCGGAGCGGATGTCCGATTGCAGAGGGCTGTTCTTGGCCGCCTTGTTGACACCAACGGTCCAAGTCGGACGATGGCCAGTAATGGCTTCCTTCTGGTAGCGCGCGATCTCCCCGTCCGAAAGGCCGGAGAAATAATTATAGCCCTTATTGTATTCCTTGACGTGCTCGAAGCAGAACAAAAAGAATTGCCCCTCCGCATTGCGCCCCACCGGGGCGCGATGCGTACCGTGCTTGTCGCAGCCATCCCACTGGCACGTCGGCGGACCCTGTTCGGGCTCTTGCGCGCGCTTGCGGCGGGTGCGGATACGATCGAAATATTTTGAATCAAGTCTCATGGCGTCCTAATTATGGGGCCTTGGATACCCCACAACAAGAATTGACAAACAGGAATGTTATAGGCTTTGTGGGAGCCTTTTTTTAGAGCGAGGCCGAAGCGGGAATATGGAAACGACACTGCAATCCCGCATTGAGCGGAAGCTCACCGACGCCTTCGCGCCAGAGCGCCTTGCCGTTATCAATGAAAGCCACCTTCACGCGGGTCATCAGCCCGATATGACCGGAACCGGCGAGACCCATATAAGAATTCGAATCGTTTCCGCCAAGTTTTCCGGCATGCCGCGCCTGGCGCGGCATCGGGCGATCAATGAATTGCTGAAGCCCGAGCTGGATGCCGGGCTGCATGCGCTGGCCGTGGAGCCAGCGGCACCCGGTGAAGCCGTTCGCTGGTAGTCATCGGTGATGATTCCTAAGGAACCTTCGTCTCTTCCGTCTCGGCAGGGCGAATGCGCAGCTTGGTTATACGGTTCTTTTCCCGTTTCATCACGATAAAGCGTTTGCCGTAAAAGGTGAAAGCCTGCCGCTCTTCCGGAATGGTCATTGATTCGTGGATGACGAGGCCGGCAATCGTCGTTGCCTCTTCATCGGGCAAATCCCAGTCGAGCGCGCGGTTCAGGTCGCGAATCGGTACGACACCGTCAACAACGATCGAGCCATCGGCCTCCTGCCGCACGCCCTGGATATCGAGATCGTGCTCATCGGCGATATCGCCTACGATCTCCTCCAGAATATCTTCCAGGGTGACGATGCCCTGCACCTCGCCATATTCATCGACAACGACGGCGAAATGCTGCTTGCGACGCAGGAAGGCGTTGAGCTGGTCTTCCAGATTGGTGCTGTCGGGCACGAACCAGGGCTTTTGCGCGATCTTGACTATATCGAGATTTTCCGGCTCGACATTACGTTCCGCCAGCGCCCTCAACAGGTCCTTAGCATGCACGACGCCGATGATGTTGTCGATCGTGCCGCGCCATAGCGGCATGCGAGTATAAGGACTGTCGAGGATCGCCCGCACCACTACCTCAGGTGGATCGTCGGCATTAATGGCACGCATCGCTGTGCGATGCACCATGATATCGGACAATTCCAGCTCGCCAAGATCGAGCACGCCGCCCAGACGATCACGGTCAGCCTTGACCACGGACCCTTCGCGGTGAAGCAGGTCCACGGCGCCACGCAGCTCCTCATGCGCCGACAGCATCGAGACCTCTCTGGAGAGGTTGATGCCGAACAGACCGAGGATCCAGCGGACGATGGCATTGACGAAACTTGAGATCGGTCCGACGACAGCGACAAACAGCTTGACGGTGCTGGCCACGTTGAGCGCGAAGCGATCCGGCGTCGAAATCGCCCAGCTCTTCGGCAACACTTCGGCGAAGATGACGAGAATTACGGTCATTGCAGCGGTCGCCAATGCAACACCCGAATTGCCGAACAGGCCGAGGAAAACGCTCGTCGCCAGCGAAGAGGCCAGAATGTTCGCAAGATTGTTGCCGATCAGCAGGGCGCCGATCAGCCGGTCGCGCCGCTCGATCAAGCGGCGGACGATGCCCGCACTTTCGTCTCCATTGGCCTCAAGCGTGTGAATTCGGCTACGCGAGGCGGCGGTAAGCGCCGTTTCAGATCCGGAGAAGAAGGCCGACAGCAGCACGAGTACGACGATCGAGACGATCTCGGGCCAATATTCCCATAAAACAGCCAGCGTGCCCTCGACGGTCATTAGGGATGTTTTTCCTTTAGGAAGCTCAAGACTTCGGAAGACGGCACGTCGTCGGCAACGAAGGACTGGCCGATGCCATGCGTGAGGATGAAGGTAAGCTTGCCGCTCTTGACCTTCTTGTCCTGCGCGATCGCATCCATCAGCGCTTCGGCCGGCGGCAGTTCGCCCGGAATATCGCCCATCCGCGTTGGCAGGCCGACAGCCTTGAGATGCGCCTCGACGCGCTTTGCGTCATCGGGGCTTGCGAGATTAAGGCGCGCCGAAAATTCATGCGCCAGCACCATGCCGATCGCAACACCCTCGCCATGCACCAGCCGGCGGCTGTCATAGGCGGTTGCGGCCTCCAGCGCATGGCCGAAGGTGTGGCCGAGATTGAGCAAGGCGCGCGGTCCGTTTTCACGCTCGTCGGCAACGACCACATCGGATTTTGCCTGGCAGCTCGCGGCAATTGCCTCGATGCGGGCCGCGCCACCCGAGAAGACTTGCCTCCAGTTCGCCTCAAGCCATGCGAAGAAATCCGGCTTGTCGATCAAGCCGTATTTGGCGACTTCGGCATAGCCGGCGCGGAATTCGCGCTCGCTCAGCGTATTCAGCACATCGGTGTCGGCAAGCACGAGATCGGGCTGGTGGAAGACGCCAACCAGGTTCTTGCCGTGATGGGTATTAATGCCGGTCTTGCCGCCGACGGACGAATCCACCTGCGACAACAACGACGTCGGCACCTGGACGAAACGAACGCCGCGGCGCACGATACCGGCGGCAAAGCCCGAGAGATCGCCGATGACGCCGCCGCCAAGTGCGATCACCGCATCGTTGCGCTCCACGCGCGCCGTCAGCACCGCATCGCAAACGGTGATCAGATGTTCGAAGCTCTTGGTTTTTTCGCCGGCCGGCAAAACGAGGCTCGAAGCCTGGATGCCGGCTGCTTCAAGGCTGTCCACCAATGGGTCTAGATAGAGCGGCGCGACATTTTCATCGGTGATAATGGCGGCCTTGCGGCCCTTCAGCCGCGTTGCAATCTCTTGGCCTGCCCGGGCGATCAGGCCGGGACCGATCAGGATGTCGTAGGCACGCTCGCCGAGAGGCACGCGCACGAGACGCTCCGCGGAAGCCGGTGTGATCGCATTCATGGCAATTTGCTTTCTGTCTTCTTTCTCTCGGCGATGGCGGCAAGGACTTCATTGACCATGATATCCTTGCCGACATCGCGGGACTGAACCGTGATATCGGCCTCCGCATAGATCGGATAACGCGCATTCATCAGGTTTTCGAGGGTCTGTTTCGGATTCTCTGTCTTCAGCAGAGGGCGCGTGTCACGCTTGTTGACCCGATCCCACAGTACGTCGAGATCGGCCTTCAGCCAGACGGAAAGGCTGCCGCGCTTGACATGCAGCCGCGTGCTTTCGTTGATGAACGCACCGCCGCCCGTCGAGACGACGCGTGGGCCGCCCTTGAGGAGCCGCTTGATGACGCGCGTTTCCAACGCCCTGAACTCCTGCTCGCCATAGGCGGCAAATAGTTCGGCGATCGTCATGCGCGACACGCGCTCGATCTCTGCATCCGTATCGACGAAAGGAAGGCCGAGCTGCTGCGCAACGGACCGACCGATCACGGATTTTCCCGCTCCCATCAATCCCACGAAGACGAGATTGCGCTGACCCAGCGCACCGCGCGCCCTGTCTTTGAGGCTTTCGTCAAGGGTCAGAACTTGTTCACTCATCGGCCCATTCACAATTTCTTTGGAAACGGTATCGTCAAATGCGCCGGTAGCGTCAAGACACCGCTGCCGTAAACATGTCTGCAATATCCTTCGGCTAACTCTTGAAGGAATATAATGATTGCGCATCGCCGCGCCACTGAACGGCGAAGGAGAGTTTTCGAATGCCTACCCTGTTTCGCTTCCTTGTCATCTGCGCGGTCATCGCCGGATCGATATATGGAGCGATGTGGGCTCTCGTGCTCTTCGTCGATCCCCAGCCGCGCGATGTGACGATCCGCATTGCCCCCGAGCGCCTCAACCCGCCGGCGACAGGTTCGGTGAAACCATGACCGCGCAAGCCGGGAATGTACGAGCGAGCAAGAGAGATCTGGGGCGAGTGCATCTGGAAGCCTTTTTGGAGATGATGAGCGCCGAGCGGGGTGCTGCGGTCAACACGCTGCAATCCTACGAGCGCGATCTCGACGATCTCCATTCTTTTCTTTCCAGGCAGGGCGTCCGCTTGACGGAAGCAAGCCCCAACGATCTGGCCGCCTATCTCTCCAGCCTCTCGAGCCAGGGCTTCAAGCCGTCCTCCCAGGCGCGCCGCCTCTCCGCCATGCGGCAATTCTACAAGTTCCTCTACGCCGAAGGTCTGCGCACGGACGATCCCACCGGAATTCTCGATGCCCCCAAGAAGGGCCGCGCGCTTCCGAAGACGATGGGCGTCGAGGAGGTGACGAAGCTTCTGAGCCAGGCGGAGCAGGAAGCGGCGGTCGAAGGGCCTGATCGGCTCCAGCGCCTGCGTATGTTGGTCCTTCTGGAAATGCTTTATGCCACCGGCATGCGCGTGAGCGAGCTCGTCTCTCTACCGGCGAAGGTCTTGGATCAGGAAGGCCGCTTCCTGATGATCCGCGGCAAAGGCAACAAGGAGCGGCTCGTGCCGCTGTCGCAGACCGCCATTTCGACCCTGAGAGCTTATGGGCGCCTGCAGGCCGCCATTTCAGCCAACTCAAACCAGCCGCTGCCCGAAAGCCCCTGGCTTTTCCCCGCCGCTTCCAAGCAGGGTTATCTGCCGCGTCAGGTCTTCGCGCGCGATCTCAAGGATCTTGCCATCCGGGCCGGTCTGACACCTTCGATGATTTCGCCGCATGTGATGCGCCATGCCTTCGCAAGCCATCTTCTAGCCAATGGCGCGGACCTGCGCGTCGTGCAGGAACTTCTCGGTCATTCGGACATTTCGACGACACAAATCTACACACATGTGCTGGAAGAACGCCTTCATCAGCTGGTCCAAACGCATCACCCCCTTGCCAAACAGGCAAAAAAACAGGATTAGGACCGGCATACAGGCTCAAGCCGCCATCTCTCGTCACGGGCAAAAGGATCGGAAACGCACCTCATGCACAATTATCTGGACTTCGAAAAACCCATCTCGGATCTCGAAGGCAAGATTCACGAGCTCAAGAAACTGGCGAGCGAAGACGAAAGCATCGATACGTCCGAAGAAGTCGGACGGCTTGAAAGCCGCGTCCGCGAGGCGATGGTCGACATCTATTCAAAGCTTAACGCCTGGCAGAAGACGCAGGTCGCTCGTCATCCGCAGCGCCCGCATTTCGTCGACTATGCCAATACGCTGTTTACGGAATTCACGCCGCTCGCCGGCGATCGTCAATTCTCCGAGGATGCCGCCATCCAGGCAGGTTTTGCCCGCTTCCGCGGTCAGCCGGTCGCCCTCATCGGCCAGGAAAAAGGCAACGACACCAAGAGCCGCCTGAAGCACAATTTCGGCAGCGCCCGGCCGGAAGGCTACCGCAAGGCGATCCGCATTCTCGAAATGGCCGACCGCTTTCAGCTGCCTGTCATCACGCTGGTCGATACCGCCGGCGCCTATCCAGGCGTTGGGGCAGAAGAGCGCGGCCAGGCTGAAGCGATTGCCCGCTCGACCGAGATGTGTCTCGGCGTGAAGGTGCCGATCGTCTCCATCGTCATCGGCGAAGGCGGTTCGGGCGGCGCGATCGCGATTGCCGTCGGCAACCGCGTCTATATGCTCGAACATTCGATCTACAGCGTGATTTCGCCTGAAGGTGCGGCATCGATCCTGTGGCGCGATTCAACGCGCGCCAAGGAAGCCGCCACCAATATGAAGATAACCGCCGATGATCTGAAAAGCCTCGGCGTGATCGATGGCATCATTCCCGAGCCTGTCGGCGGCGCGCATCGTGATCCGAACGCGGTGATAAACGCGGCCGGCGAGACGATTGCAAACGCGCTTGCAGACCTTTCCAGCCGTTCGGGCGAACAATTGCGTAGCGACCGCCGCCAGAAATTCCTGAACATCGGCCGCAATCTCTAAGCCGCATTCGGAAAAAGTGATCGCGAAAAACGGGAATGAGGCCAAACCTTGGCCACATTTCCGTTATCGAAGCTATTGTGGCAAAGAAAAGCTTGCCGACGCGCTGCGGGCACGTCATAGGCTGGTAAGGAATTTTCAAGTATAAGCCATCTATGATTCCGTTTCATGCTTCGAGGGGAGTGGCGAAACAGATCGAGCTGCCACTCTTCGCATTTATGGACCAAGTCAGAATGCGCATTCGACACCTTGCCTATGTTTCCCTGATGGCGCTGGCGCTCGCCGGCTGTAACGACGCGCTGGACACCGCGTCGATCGACCTGTCGACGGTGAAGAACAAGGTCGAACAGCCGCTTCCGAGCCATATCCTCGCCGACATGGCTAAGAAGGGGATGGACCGCAACTCGCCGATCATGATCCGCATCTTCAAGGAAGAAGGCGTGATGGAGATCCTCAAGGCGAACCAGAACAACCGTTTCGAAGTCATCGCCGATTACAAGATCTGCGCCTGGTCCGGCCGTCTAGGCCCGAAGGTGAAGGAAGGCGACCGGCAGGCACCGGAAGGCTTCTATATGCTGACGCCGGCCAACCTGAACCCGAATTCGAAATATTACCTCGCGATCAACACCGGCTTTCCGAACCGCTACGATGCCGCCAATGGCCGCACCGGCAACAATCTGATGATCCACGGCGCCTGCTCGTCGTCCGGCTGCTATTCCATGACCGACCAGCAGGTGCTGGAGATCTATGCCTTCGCGCGCGACGCCTTCAAGGGCGGCCAGAAGGCCGTTCAGCTCGAAGCCTTCCCCTTCCGCATGACGGCGGAAAACATGTGGAAGCATCGCCTCAGCCCCAATATCGAATTCTGGAAGATGCTGAAGGTCGGCTACGACAATTTCGAAGTCACCAAGCGCCCGCCCGAAGTCGAGGTCTGCGAGAAGAAATACGTCTTCAACCAGCAGGCCAGCGGTCCGTTCAATGCCGGCGGCAAATGCCCTGTCATGACGACGCCGCCTGCCCTACAGATGGCGCTTGCGACCTATGACAAGCAGTATCAGGCGGACTATGCCGCTGCCTCGAAGAAGTTCGACGGCATGGCCTGGTACGACCCGACCGAAGCCGAGCGCAAAGCCATCGTCGCCAAGCAGCGCAAGGGCCATGATCTCGCCTATGCTCCGACAGGCACCGCACTTGCTGCTGGCAAGATGATGAAAGTCGCCGATCTCGAATCGATGATGTCAAACCAATCGGCGCAGCAGATTGCACGCGGCGGCACGGTGATCAGCCCGACGAGCAATCCGACGACGGCAAGTATCCGCGTGGCGGCAGCGAGCCCTGCGGCAGGCGCACCGGTGGCGACTGTGCAGCAGCCCGCCGCCGGTCCGGTCGTCGCAGCCAACGTTCCGGCAAATGTGCCGATCCCGACGGCGAACCCGATGAACTCCGGCCTCAATGCGCTCGCCTATGCGCCAGCTCCGACCGTCGAGACCGCGCAGACCGAGGCCAAGAAGCCGCCGTTCTGGAAGTTCTGGGCCAAGAGTGAATAGTCCGGATACCGAGATCTACGATCTGCGGGGGCTGAAATGCCCCTATCCGGCGATCAAGACGGAAAAGCGCTTGCGCGGCATGGCAACAGGCGCAACATTGGCTGTGGAAACCACGGATCCACTCGCCGTCATCGACATTCCCCATCTCTGCAACGAAAAGGGTCACACGCTTCTCGCAAGCGAGAAGACGGATGGCGGCCATCGATTTGTAATCCGCAAGGGCTGATCGGCTTAAGGGCCATCCTCGTGATTCGAGGGTCGCTACGCTCCCGCCTCACCACGAGGATGGAGCGACCGCCGCCTTCTCTTCGATCATAGGCGACGTGCGGCCAAGATCAGCCTCACCCTGAGCCTGTCCAAGGGCGAGGCGGGTTGTTAAATCTCATCGAGATTTAAAACTTCATCCCGGGCACGGCCAACGGGTTGTCTTCCAGCGCCGCTCTATCGGGCGTATCGATGCGCGGCTTGCTGAGAAAGGCGTCGAACAAGCCCTTCACGAAATCCTCGGGCAGATCCTTGGTGATGATGACCATGCGGGTGCGTCGGTCTTCCGGATCGGGCCATGCGGGCAGGCGCACCGGCGGATGGAAGATATTCTGCACGCCATGCAGCACGACAGGACGCTCCGGCCGATCGGAGACGGCAATGATCGCCTTCAGGCGCAGGAGCTTTTCGCCATGGGCCGAACGGAGGAGATCGATGAACATTTCGAGCGCCATCGGATCGATAGGCTGCGTCTCGACGATCGAGAAAGACCGGATCGATCCGTCATGGCGGGTGACGTCATGAGCGTGCTGATGCCGGTGGCCGTGGTGGTGCCCATGATGATGGTGATGATGATCATGATGGTGGTCATGGTCGTGGTGATCGTGCGCATCATGGTGATGATGATCGTCGTCCGCCTCCAGCTCGTCCTGCAGCCAGCGACCGACATCGGCAATCTTGGACGCCGGGTCATAGAGGCCGTTGACGAGAATGGCGGCGCGGCCGGCCTCGTCGCTATCGGCATTCAGGATCTGCGCGCGCGGATTGAGCCCCCTTAGCCTGCTCTCCAGCTGCGCTTCCGGCACGGCGCCGGCAATCCCCGTCTTGGACACGATCAGACGGTCGGCGACCGCCACCTGCTTGCGCGCTTCTTCGTGATTGTCGAACGTCTGCAGGCCATTGACCGCATCAACGACCGTGATGACGCCGTCCAGGTCGAAATTGGTTGCGATGATCGGATTGCCCATGATCGACTGCATGACGGGAGCAGGATCGGCAAGGCCGGTCGTTTCGATGACGACGCGCTTCAGCGGCCGGATGCGGCCGGTCTGCATGGCGTCCATCAGGTTCGCCAGCGTATCCACCAACTCGCCGCGCACCGTGCAGCACAGGCAGCCATCGGAAAGCTCGATGATGGAATCGCCGGAGCTTTCCACCAGCAGATGATCGATGCCGACATCGCCGAACTCGTTGATGATGACGGCCGCATCGCGCATAGCCTCATCCTTGAGGATGCGGTTGAGCAGGGTCGATTTACCCGCACCGAGGAAGCCGGTCAGGATGGCAACCGGCACTCTTTGCTGCGAAACGCTCATGATTCCTGTCCGATATTAGAAAGTGGGCCGCGGCATCGGGACCGGCACATTGGACGCGCCGCCGGAGATGGCGATCTTATTGTCCCTGGTCGCCTTGTCGCCTTTCGCCGTCACATCGTCCTTGTCGCCCTTGGCGGCCGTTGCGATGTCCTGGCCGCCGATCAGGCCGGCATAGACGAAATTGGGCTCGTGATCCATTTCGTGGATGTAGGGCGACTGCACCTTGGTGCGGCCGAACGGATCACGGGTTTCGCTGCGCGCCTGCGCGCCCTTGGTGCTGCAGATGTCGGCCGTGACATCGGCGACGTCGGCCGCGACCGGCGCATCGGGTCTGAGGGTCGCCAGCGTGTCACGGGTGGACAGCTGGTTCTGAAAACCCTTTTCCAGGAGATTGGCGGAATCATCGGCGCGCGCCGCCAGGCTGTCGGTGCCGAGGACGACCGAGATCAGCGTACGACCGTTGCGGGTTGCCGAGGCGATCTGGTTGAAGCCAGCCGCGCAGATGAAGCCGGTCTTCATGCCGTCGGCGCCGTCGAAGCGTCCGATGAGCATATTGATGTTCGGCACCTGCTTGACGCCGTTGGTGAAGCCCTCGAGCGAGAAATAGCCGGCATATTGCGGAAACTCGCGGCGCAGCGCCACGCTGAGAATGGCAAGATCGCGCGCCGTCGTATATTGCCCCTTGCCGGGCAGGCCGTTCGGATTGATGAAATGCGAGTCGCGCATGCCGAGGCGCGCGGCTTCGGCATTCATCCGCGCCACGAAGCCCTGCTGCGAGCCGCCGACCGTCTCGGCCACGGCCATGGCAAGATCGTTTGCCGATTTGACCAGCATCATCTTCAAGGCATTGTCGAGCGTCATCTTCTGACCCGGCTTGAAGTACATCTTCGCCGGCGGCTGTGCGGCAGCAAGCTTCGACATGATGACGGGCGTATCGAGACGGACCTGACCGGATTGGATGGCGCGGAAGGTGACATAGGTCGTCATCAGCTTGGTGAGCGAGGCGGGATACCAGCGGCGAAACGCCTCCTGCTGGTCGAGAACGCGTCCGGTGCTGACATCGACGAGAATATGCGGATTGGCTCCGGCCGTTTGTGCGGTCGACAGGAAAAGCATGGATGCTGCTGCGGCCATAGGAACGAGCCGCAGGGCGGCATACAAACGATTCTGCTTCGTCGGCACGATCTATCCTTCAGAAGTCCGGAATTTTCTCGAAAGCTTCGTCTATTTAACCTATATGGCTAGGAGAAGGCAAAGGCGATTGACGACTTTATTTCCCGATGGCACGCCACAAGGGCCGCGATAAGCTGGCCGAGGCAATGTCACGGACCCGCAGGTTGAACCAGAATCGATATTGAGCAGCAGGAAAATCAGCATATGCCGATCTTGAACAGAGCCGCAGAACTCCAGGGCGAAGTAACCGAGTGGCGCCGCCATATCCATGCGCATCCCGAACTTCTCTATGCGGTTGAGAATACGGCCGCTTTCGTGGCCGAGAAACTGCGCGCCTTCGGGGTCGACGAAGTGGTGACCGGCATCGGCCGCACCGGCGTCGTCGGCCTGATTCGCGGCAAGGGCGAGGGCCGCACGATCGGCCTGCGCGCCGACATGGATGCCCTGCCCCTTACCGAAATCACCGGCAAGCCCTATGCCTCCCAGACTCCCGGTAAGATGCATGCCTGCGGCCATGATGGCCACACCGCCATGCTGCTGGGGGCTGCGAAATACCTCGCCGAGAACCGCAATTTCAATGGCAACATCGCCGTCATCTTCCAGCCGGCCGAAGAAGGCGGCGCCGGCGGCGACGCCATGGTCAAGGATGGCATGATGGAGCGCTTCCAGATCGCTGAGGTCTATGGCATGCACAACATGCCGGGCCTGCCCGTCGGCCATTTCGCCATCCGCAAGGGTGCGATCATGGCCGCGACGGATGAATTCACCGTCTCCATCAAGGGGCTCGGCGGCCATGCCGCCATGCCGCACAAGACGATCGATCCGATCGCCATCGGCGCGCAGATCGTCTCCAATCTGCAGCTCATCGCCTCGCGCAGCGCCAACCCGCTGAAATCGGTGGTCGTTTCCGTTACCAAGTTCAACGCCGGCAATGCACACAACGTCATTCCGAACGATGCGAGCTTCGCCGGCACCGTGCGTACGCTCGATCCCGAAATGCGCGACCTTGCCGAGCAACGCTTCAAGCAGATCGTGACAGGCATTGCTGCAAGCCATGGCGCGGAAGCCGAGATCGAATTCCACCGCAACTATCCGGTCACCTTCAACCATGCCGACGAGACCGATCACGCGATTGCGGTGGCCGAGGAAATCGCCGGCGCGGGGAACGTCATCCCGAACATCGACCCGATGATGGGCGGCGAGGATTTCTCCTACATGCTGCTCGCCCGCCCCGGCGCCTTCATCTTCGTCGGCAACGGCGACAGCGCCGGCCTGCACAACCCGGCCTACGACTTCAACGACGAAGCCATCGCCCACGGCATCTCCTACTGGGTGCGCCTCGCCGAACAGCGCCTCAACGCCTGAGGCTCGTCTCCGATACCTCCGCGTGGTCTTTGAGGCTGCGCGGAGCCCGCTTAAGACAGATTGTCTCCACGACGCAAAAAGGCTTGGCTTCGGGCCTTTGCTTTTGTATGGATCATGCCGAGTGGTCTCGTAGCTCAGCAGGATAGAGCATCAGATTCCTAATCTGAGGGTCACGCGTTCGAATCGCGTCGAGATCACCATTATTTTCAATAGGCCCAAATCGCATTAAATTTGTGGCGCAGCGCGATCTTTCGCGCAGATCGGCGTTAGCTTCGGCACGGCAAAACTGGTTCGCCAACGCTCGTCTCGGCTCTAGGCGGGTGCTTTCTGGGAAAGCGTGCTAATCACACGCATGCTTCCTTCGATTCGTTTGCTCTAATCATATCTGGAGTAGGCAGCAATCAAATGTGCTCCGGACCTCCTGGGATCGCTTTTTGGAGTTCATCCATGGTCTATTGATAGCCAGCCACTGCTGCGTCTGTGACCGGCGATATTTCGATCTTCGCGAGGCCGACTTCGGAAGCTGTCTTGGATCTGGATGCTCGATCGCAATGGCTTGAATGCGCATGAACTTGTCCGAGCAGAAACCCGATTTTGTAAGCGTCTGAACCTTCTTCCATGATGCAAATCCTCCGTTTTCAGGTGTGCTGTAACGCGCAAAACCGAGTGGCACAGCGCGCAAGTTCAAATGGCAACCAAAACATATTTCTGGAGAGATGCCATTGCTGACATAGAGACACCATCATAGCGTTAGCGTCCCATAGGGCGCGCGACCCGCATCGCGTTCTTCTGAGATCGTGTTAGCTTTTGCACACAGAAGTTGAATCGCGAACGCAACCAGCTATACACAACGAAAGAGCGACAAACCTAAAACAGGAACAACCGAATGCGCGTGGCATTAGCTCTAAGCTGCTTCGTCTGCGGAATAATGACATCCTGCACCCCCTCGACGCCCCGGAGTCCAGAAGCCTACCAAAAAGCGGCGACCGAGGCTTTCATCGATTGCTTGAAATCGAAGGTCGCCCAAATAGACGATTTCAAATCGGACGCATTAGCGATAGCGGTCGCGGCGCAGGCGCTATGCCAACGGCAGAAACATGATGTGGAAGTCGCTTTTGCAGGGGGGTTATCGTATCTGGCAGCTCAGCGCTTTATCGCCAAGATGGAAAAAATGAGTCTTTCGGCAACGACGGAAATGGTTCTGGAGCAACGGAAGGCGCGAAAGGCTCCCAAGATAGGCGTGACTCACGTTCCGGCCGCGTAGATTTCGACCGGCTTGATTGCTTCTTAAATCAAGCCGTTTCCCAATCTTTCATTTCGCCGTTCCGCAGCCTGCGGCGATCACGGGCTTTTTCATGCGTCTCTCCGAAGAGGCAATGCAGGCTGATCCCTGTCGGACGCAGGGTGAACGCGAACTTATCACCCCACCGCGATTCTATTCCTCACCAGCCGCACGCCAGGAATGGATTCCGCAACCGCGGTTGCCCGCGTCACCTCCTGAAAGGTCGCGACCGAACCGTGCAGGCGGATTTCCTGGCCTGCCGCAATCACGGTGACATCGGAAGCATCGATTCCGCCAGCGACGGCGAGCGCGTTGGCAACGGCGGATTCCAGCGCCGAGCGCCTGGCCTGCTCGTTTTCCAGATAGAGCTCCATGCCGTGAAACGTTGCCGCCTTGAAAACCATTCGTCACCTCCGCACTCAGGTGGTCGGAAAACGCAGCAGTTTGCATTTGGTTCAATGCAGATTGAAAAAAATATGACTAATTGCACACTCGCTTTCCGCGTGTGCTGACAGAGAGCCGGCTGCATGGCTCCGGACTTGCCGCTCCCGGCAATCCCCTGTAGAGCCATGGGAAGCAGCAGCAAATGCGGATACCTGAATGAACACCGCCAGCAAGGGGCGTCGGCGCCTGACGATATTGGGTTCGACCGGCTCCATCGGCCAGAATACGCTCGACGTCATCGCCCAACTTGGCGGACGCGATGCCTTCGATATCGCCGCAATTACCGGGCACGACAATATCGGCCTGCTGGCCGCGCAGGCCAGGGCCTGCGGCGCCGCCTTTGCGGTGACGGCCAAGGAAGAGCGCTATCTGGATCTGAAGGATGCGCTGGCCGGATCGGGCATCGCCGTCGGCGCCGGCAAGAATGCCTTGATCGAAGCCGCTTCGATGCCCTCGGATTGGGCGATGGCGGCGATCGTCGGCACAGCTGGCCTCGCGCCGACGCTGGCAGCCGCCCGCCGCGGCGCCGATATCGCGCTCGCCAACAAGGAATGTCTTGTCTCGGCAGGCGATCTCTTCGTGCGCGCCGTTGCCGAGGGCGGCGGCCGTCTGATCCCGGTCGACAGCGAACACAGCGCCATTTTCCAGGCGCTGGAAGACGACCAGCAGCATGCGGTCGAACGCATCATCCTGACCGCATCCGGCGGCCCCTTCCGCACCTGGACGCGCGAGCAGATGGCCAATGTCACGCCAGCGATCGCGCGCGCCCATCCCAATTGGTCGATGGGTTTCAAGATCTCCATCGGCAGCGCCTCGATGTTCAACAAGGCGCTGGAAATGATCGAGGCCAAGCACCTGTTCAATGTCCGGCCCGACCAGATCGAGGTCGTGGTCCACCCGCAATCCGTGATTCATTCCATGGTCGGCTACACGGATGGCTCGGTGCTGGCGCAGCTCGGCTGTCCCGACATGCGCACCGCCATCGGTTACGCGCTGACTTACCCCGCTCGCACCAAGCTCAACGTCGACCGGCTGGATTTCGCCAAGCTCGCACGGCTCGATTTCGAGGCGCCGGATGAAGTGCGTTTCCCGGCGCTGCGCCTTGCCCGCACGGCACTGGAGCGCGGCGGCCTGCAGGGCGCCGTCATGAACGCCGCCGAGGAAATCGCCTTCCACGCCTTCGTCGATGGCCGCATCGGCTTCCTGGAAATGGCCGATATCGCCGAAGCCGTCATGGACGAGATGATTGCAACCGGCAGCGCCGACACGATGGATGCCGTCTTTGCAGCCGACGCGGACGCACGCCGCCGCGCCGCCGCGCTCGTCGCTCAGCGGGACAAAGCTGCGTAAGTAGAATCTTACTATAATAGCAACTTTCCGCATTCGCTACGCAACCGCATATACGGCGGTTGCCATTCCCGACAATGATGCTAGAGAGAAATTCCGGCTTCACTTTCAAGGGAATCACGATGCCGGATTTTTCCACGATCATTCTTTTTGGTGCCGCCGCGCTGGTGCTCACCGCCACGCCCGGTCCCGACATGCTTCTCATCGCCTCGCGCAGCGTCAGCCAGGGCCGCTCCGCCGGCTTCCTCACTTATGCTGGCATTGCACTCGGAACCTATTGCCATGCCATGGCGGCGGCCCTCGGACTGTCGCGGCTCTTCCTTACCGTGCCTGTCGCTTATGAGATCGTGCGTTGGGCAGGCTGCGCCTACCTGCTCTACCTGGCCGTCAAGACGCTCCGCTCGCAGGGTTCTGCGTTCGCGCCGTCGGCCGGGCTCAAGCGCCTTTCGGGTAAGCGCATCTTCGTCGAGGGCCTGGCGACCAATATTCTTAACCCGAAGATGGCCCTATTCGTGCTTGCGCTCTTCCCGCAATTCGTCGATCCCAGCGGCTCGATGATCCTGCAGATGGCCTTGCTCGCCACCATTCTCAATGGGATCGGCTTCCTGGTGAACGGCTCCGTCATCATGCTCGGCAGCCACATCCGCAGTCGACTCTCGGCGATCAAGCGCTTTCCGAAACTGCTGCAATATCTGCTGGCGACGGTCTTTGCCGGACTCGCCTGCCGCCTTGCTTTGGGAAGCCGCGGCTAACGTCGGCACAAACAATCATTGCGGAAATCGGCATCACGCCGATATTCCGCAATGAAGCGCATTTTGATTTTTCAGGCAGAAGCTGTCCCTTACGCAACGGCCCTTGCGAGCGCACAGCGAGACCAGAGCGCGTGCAGCGCACCGACCAGCTGTTCGATATCGCCATCCGAATGCAGCGGCGTCGGCGTGATGCGCAGGCGCTCCGTCTTCTTCGGCACCGTCGGATAATTGATCGGCTGCACATAGACGCCGACATCGAGCAGCAGGTCGGAAATCCATTTGCACTTGGCGGCATCGCCGACCATGACCGGCACGACATGGCTCGGGTTCGGCATGTGCGGAATGCCGGCCGCATCGAGCTGGGCGCGCAGCTTGCGCACGCGATCCTGATGGCGCATGCGTTCGAACTGGCTGACCTTCAGGTGCTGGATCGAAGCGACAGCGCCCGCAGCAAGCGCTGGCGGCAGCGACGTCGTGAAGATGAAGCCCGATGCGAACGAGCGGATGAAATCACAGAGCGCCGTTGAAGCGGCGATGTAACCGCCCATGACGCCAAACGCCTTGCCGAGCGTGCCTTCGATGACGGTTAGGCGATCCATCAATCCCTCGCGCTCGGCAATGCCGCCACCGCGCGGGCCATACATGCCGACGGCATGCACTTCGTCGAGATAGGTCATCGCGCCATACTTGTCGGCGAGATCGCAGATTTCCTTGATGGGCGCGATATCGCCATCCATGGAATAGACGGATTCGAAAGCGATCAGCTTCGGCGCCTTCGGATCGGCGGCTTTCAGCTTGGCTTCGAGATCGTGCAGATCATTATGCTTCCAGATGACCTTGTCGCACTTCGCATAGCGAATGCCTTCGATCATCGACGCATGATTGAGCGCGTCCGAGAAGATGATGAGGCCGGGAATGCGCGCGCCGAGCGTGCCGAGCGTCGCCCAGTTGGAGATGTAGCCCGAGGTGAAGATCAGCGCGGATTCCTTACCATGGAGATCGGCAAGCTCCTGCTCGAGCAGAACATGGTAATGGTTGGTGCCAGAAATATTCCGGGTGCCTCCCGCACCCGCGCCACAGTGATCGATCGCTTGCTTCATCGCCTCGATCACTTTCGGATGCTGGCCCATGCCGAGATAGTCGTTGGAGCACCAGACGGTCACTTCCTGCGGGCCGTTCGGGGTATGCCTGATAGCGCGGGGGAAATTGCCACTGCGGCGTTCCAGATCTGCGAAGATCCGGTAGCGGCCTTCATTGTGAAGACCTTCCAGCTCGCCCTTAAAAAATGCTTCGAAATCCATCATATGCTCCAGTACCGTGCGACCGTTTTCGAGAATGCCGGTTCACACGTCAACCCCTCCGCATTGCTTTCGCGCCCGCTGCGGCAAATGGCCCCTAATTTTGAACAATTCCAGACAAGAATAGCCAATCACATCAATTTGACAATCGAAACCATGCTGGAAACACTCTCTCCGGAGCGGAGGATAAACCCCCGCTCCGAGCCTGTTCGTGGCTAACTCTATGCCGCAGCCACGGCGCGTTTGGCCATGACTTTGATCAAATTGGCACGGTATTCCGCCGTTGCATGCAGGTCTGACAGTAACGATGACGGATCGACCGTTACGCCCGTAACAGCATCCGGCAGCCAGTTCGTCGCAAGCGCTTGCTCGAGCTCGGCATGACGGAACACGCCGTTTGCGCCGGCACCGGTAATTGCAACGCGCACGCCCCCTGCCCCCTTGGCGACGAAGACCCCCGTCATCGCGTAGCGCGAGGCGGGGTTGGGGAACTTGGCATAGCCTGCCCGTTCCGGCGCGTCGAAGGCGATGGAAGTAATGAGCTCCGCCCCTTCTAGCGCCGTCTCGAACAGACCCCGAAAGAAAGCGTCGGCCGCGATCTGGCGCCGGTCGGTGACGATGGTGGCATTCAGCGCCAGCATCGCTGACGGATAATCCGCCGCCGGATCGTTGTTGGCGACGGAGCCGCCGATCGTGCCCATATGCCGGACATGCGGATCGCCGATCATGCCGGCAAGGTCGCAAAGCGCGGAACAGACGGCACGGATCGGTGCCGAAGAGGCGACCTCCGCATGGGTGGTCGCCGCGCCGATCGTGACCCTGCGGCCATCGACGCGGATCCCCTTGATCGAAGGGATATGCCGGAGATCCACGAGATCGCTCGGCGATGCCAGACGCTGTTTCATGGTGGCGATCAGCGTCATGCCGCCGGAGACATATTTGCCTTCATCGGCATCAGACAGAAGCTTGACGGCTTCGTCGACCGAGGAGGCGCGATGGTAATTCGTTGCATACATTGTCCTATCCTCCTCTCGTTTCAGGCCGTGGCCCGCGCCGCTTCCCACACCTTTAGCGGGGTCGCCGGCATGGTCAGCCTGTTGTTGCCGATCGCATCGGTGATGGCGTTGATCAGCGCCGGCGGCGAGCCGATCGCGCCCGCCTCGCCGCATCCCTTGATCCCTAGGGGATTGTTCGGACACGGCGTGTTCTGGTGCGAAAGCTGGAAGGACGGCAGATCGTCGGCGCGCGGCATGGTGTAATCCATGAAGCTCGCCGTCAGAAGCTGGCCGCTCTCGTCGTAGTGCACACCTTCCAGAAGCGCCTGGCCGATGCCCTGTGCGATGCCGCCATGCACCTGCCCCTCGACGATCATCGGATTGATGATATTGCCGAAGTCATCGGCCGCGACAAACTGCACGATCTCCGTCTTGCCCGTTTCCGGGTCCACCTCGACCTCGCAGATGTAGCAACCGGCCGGGAAGGTGAAGTTTGCCGGATCGTAGAACGCGGTTTCCTTGAGGCCCGGCTCCATACCTGCAGGCAGATTGTGGGCGGTATAGGAGGCGAGCGCTACCTGGAACCAGGGCAAGGTTTTGTCGGTGCCCGCCACCTTCAACTCGCCATTCTCGATGACGATGTCGCTTTCGTCGGCCTCCATCAGATGCGCGGCGATCTTCTTCGCCTTCGCCTCCACCTTGTCGAGCGCCTTGACGACGGCGGACATGCCGACGGCACCCGAGCGGGAACCATAGGTGCCCATCCCCATCTGCACCTTGTCGGTATCGCCATGGACGATGGAAACGCTGTCGATCGGCACGCCGATGCGATCGGCCACAAGCTGGGCAAACGTCGTCTCGTGTCCCTGGCCGTGACTGTGCGAACCGGTGAGCACTTCGATCGTGCCGACCGCGTTCACCCGCACCTCGGCCGATTCCCAGAGGCCGACGCCGGCCCCGAGCGATCCCACCGCCTGCGAGGGCGCAATTCCGCAAGCTTCGATGTAGCAGCTCATGCCGATGCCGCGCTTCATGCCGCGGCGGGCGGCATCCGCCTTGCGGGCCGGGAAGCCGGCCCAATCAGCCTGCTGCATGGCGGCGTTGAGCGATGCTTCATAATCGCCGGCATCGTAGTTCATGATGACGGGCGTCTGGTGGGGGAAGGAGCGAATGAAGTTGATCCGCCGGAGTTCCGCCGGCGAAACGCCGAGTTCGCGCGCGGCCGTTTCCACCGTGCGCTCCAGCAGATAGGTCGCCTCCGGCCGCCCTGCCCCGCGATAGGCGTCGACTGGCACGGTATTGGTATAGACCGTGCGGACATTGGCATGGATCGCCGGAATGGCATATTGCCCCGACAGCAGCGTCGCATAAAGATAGGTCGGCACCGCTGACGAGAACAACGACATATAGGCGCCGAGATTGGCGATCGTATCGACCTTCAGAGCGGTCATGCGGTTTTGCGCATCGAAGGCCATCTTCACCTTGGAGACATGGTCGCGACCATGGGCGTCGGTCAGGAAGGCCTCCGTGCGATCCGCCGTCCATTTGACCGGCACGCCGGTCTTCTTAGACGCCCAGAGACAGACGATTTCTTCCGGGTAGATATAGATCTTCGAGCCGAAGCCGCCGCCGACATCGGGCGCGATGACGCGCAGCTTGTTTTCCGGCGCGACATTGTAGAAGGCGCTCATGACCAGCCGGGCCACATGCGGGTTCTGGCTGGTCGTGTAGCAGGTATAATGGTCTTCGGCTGCATCGTAGATGCCGAGCGTGGCGCGTGGCTCCATGGCATTCGGCGAAAGCCTGTTGTTATGAATCTCGATTTCGGTGACGTGCGCGGCTTCCGCAATTGCCTTGTCGGTCGCCGCTGCGTCGCCAAGCTCCCAGTCGAAAATGAGGTTGTTTGCCGCTTCCGGATGGATTTGCGGTGCGCCGGCTTTCAGCGCGTCCACCGCCTCGACGACGGCAGGCAGTTCCTCATAGTCGACCGCTACGGCTTCCGCCGCATCGCGTGCCTCGCCAAGGCTGTCGGCCACGACGATGGCGACGGCATCGCCGACATAGCGGACAGTATCGACCGCCAGCGGCCGCCACGCGCCCATCTTCATCGGGGAGCCGTCACGGGAATGGATCATCCAGCCGCAGATCAGATTGCCTATGCCATCATCAAGCAGCTGCTTGCCGTCGAGTACGCCGATCACGCCCGGCATGGAAAGAGCCGCCGACGCGTCGATGCCCTTGATCCTGGCATGTGCATGCGGGCTGCGAACGAAATAGGCGTATTTCATTCCCGGCGTCACCATATCGTCGGTGTAGCGCCCCTTGCCCGTCAGAAATCGCTTGTCTTCCTTGCGCGCCACACGCGCGCCAATGCCTTCAACGCCCATCACATCCTCCATTGGGGTTCCGGGCCCGGCAATCCGCCAAGATTACAGTCCAGGCGTTTAGCCAGACGGTCTCGGTGAAACTCTATTCGGCCGCTTGGCTTGCGGCATTCATCTCGGCATTGGCTGAAAGCACCGCCTTGACGATGTTATGATAACCGGTGCATCGACAGATATTGCCTTCGAGCTCGCTGCGAACGGTTTTTTCGTCGAGCTTGCCGCCATGACGGTTGATCATGTCGACCGCTGTCATCACCATGCCCGGAGTGCAGAAACCGCATTGCAGGCCATGATGCTCCTTGAAGGCTGCCTGGACCGGATGCAGCTCGCCATTGGCTGCCAGACCCTCGATGGTTGTGATCTTGGAGCCGGAAGCCTGAACGGCCAGGATCGAACAGCTCTTCACCGACTTGCCGTCCATGTGGATGACACAGGCGCCGCATTGGCTGGTATCGCAGCCGACATGCGTTCCTGTCAGGCCGAGTTTTTCCCTGATAAAATGGACAAGCAGCGTACGATCCTCGCACTCGCCGCTGACCGAACGGCCGTTCACCGTCAAAGTCACTTTTGCCATATTTTCCTCCTCGCCTCTCCTCCAGAGGCAAGGCGCATCATTTGACTTTTTCGCAATCCAATCAACCTCTACTTTAGAGGGGTGGCGGATTTTCTGCCTCGTGGCAAGCGGTTTTCTTCTTAAGACGAGAAGCCGCCTTTTTTCAGCAATAAAAAATCTGCTATCTACCAATAGACAATCATATTTTGCACGATATTTTCTATCGCTGTAGGACTGTAAAGACAGCCCATCGTGGTGGAGCTGAAGAATTGGGACGACGTTGGCCGGGGTTCGGCTTAACTAACGTTGGAGAGAGTAAATGAAGAAAGTTCTTATGCTCGCATTGGTCGGCTTGTCTATCGCAAGCTGCACGCCGACCGAACAGGGCGCAGGCATCGGCGCGGCCGGTGGCGCGATCATCGGCGGAGCCGTGACCGGCAATGTCCGTGGCGCGGCCGTTGGTGCCGCAATCGGCGGCCTTTCCGGTGCAGTCATCGGCAGCGTCCGGGAGCAGCCCGGCCAATGCTACTATCGTGACCGCTACGGTCGTCGCTACATCGACGATTGCCCGCGCGGTGGTTATGGCGGCTATCGTGGTGGTTATGGTGGCGGCTACGGCGGCTATTGATCGATCTTTCACTGAAATTGTTGAAGTCCCGGACCGCAAGTCCGGGACTTTTTTGATTCCGGCGACCAAGGGTTTGATGTCGGCACGACAGCCATGCCGGAGCTCGTAGGGACAACTCCGATGCGCCATTCTTCAACCCACGGCAATATGTGGAATCCCGTCCTGAAATGCGGGCTTTTTACCCGCAAGAGGTTATCTTTTCCCCGTTTTTGACTCCAAAACGGTACACCTGAGAGACTTTTGCCTCTATGGTGGCCGCGCGTTAACTCCCGGGAAACGTCAAACTGAGTAAGTTCTCATGTAACCGTAAAGCGGCGTATGCATAAAAGAACTGAACCGAGAAAGAGTATTGCGTATCGGCAGGCAGGAACCGTGGCAGCGGTTGCGGCAGTGCTGGCGCTCGGTCCGGTGTGCGCCCAAAATGCCTTTGCATTCAAGCTCTTCGGCATCAAGCTCTGGGGTGAAGACGAAACGACGGATCAAGTGTCCGATCCCGTGCGCTACACGGTCGATTTCAAGGCCGACAATCTCGACAAGGATCTTAAGGACGCGTTGAACGACAGCTCGATGCTGGTTTCCGACAAGGACAAGCCGGTCTCCGGTGACCTCGGCGTCGTCGTAAAGGCGCGTGACGATCGCGACCGTCTGATAGCCACACTTTACGAAAAGGCCCGTTATGGCGGGGTGGTCACCATCACCATCAACGGCACTCCCCTCGATGCCTTGCCGCCGACACCGAGCTTCAGCCGCGCCAAGCCTGTTGCGGTCACGATTAGCGTCGATCCCGGCCCGGTTTTCAAACTCGGCAAGATAAACCTGCTCGGCGACGCCGCGAGGCTCGACCCCACCAATTATGGCCTCGTGCGCGGCGGCGATGCAGGCTCGCTGACCATTCTGAAGGCGGGCGACAAGATGGTCGCCGACTTCAAGAACGAAGGGCATCCGCTCGCCAAGCTCGACAAGCGCGATGTCGTCGCCGATCATTCGAGCAATACCGTCGATGTCTCGCTGAAGGTCGATAGCGGCCCCGTCGCTCCCTTCGGCAATGTCGGCGTTACCGGCCAGAAATCTGTTGATCCGGATTTCATCAAGCGTTACGCCCGCATCAATGAAGGCAAGCCCTACTCGCCCGACGAGTTGAAGAAGGCGTCGGACCGCCTGAGAAAGCTCGGCGTCTTCTCGAGCGTTACCATCCGCGAGGCTGACAAGTTGGCGCCGGATGGCAGCATTCCGACGACCATCGAGGTATCGGAAGGCAAGCAGCGCTTCTTTGGCGTCGGCGCACAATATTCCACCATCGACGGCTTCGGCCTGCAGGGCTATTGGGGACACCGCAATCTGACCGGACGCGCGGATTCGCTGCGCATCGAGGGCTCCATCTCCCGCATCGGTGAAACGACCGATGTCGGCCAGTTCGACTACATGGCCGGCATCACCTATGTCAGGCCTGCGACCTTCTATCCTTCGGCGACCTTCACGGCCGGCCTCAAGATGCAGAGCCTGCATCCGGACGCCTACGACGCTAATACCGCGACGGCAAGCGGCAGCCTTGCCTATGAAATCAACGATCAGGATACGGTATCTGCCGGCGGCGAGGTGTCCTGTGAATCCGATACCACCGATGCTTTCGGAAAGCATAATTACCTGACGGTGGCGATCCCGCTCGAATACATCAGGGACACACGCGACAACAAGCTGGATCCAACCGAAGGTTATCGTGCCTCCATCAGCGCCAAGCCCAGCTATGAGGCGATGGGCGGCACGGTTTTCAGCTCCTTCGAAGGCTCGATCACGGGTTACAAGGGCATAGGCGCCAACAACAACGTGGTCTTCGCCGGCAAGTTGGCTGCGGGCTCGCTGCTGGGCGCAAACAGCATCGAGGACATTCCCGCGACCCGGCGTTTCTATGCCGGCGGCGGCGGCTCGGTGCGCGGTTACAGCTATCAGGAAATCTCGCCCTATAATTCTCACGGTGACGAAACCGGCGGGCGCTCCTACGTGACCGCATCCTTCGAAGCGCGGGTGAAGATTACCGACACGATCGGCGTCGTACCCTTTGTGGATATGGGCAGCGTCACCGACAGCGTCTTGCCCGACGCGTCCGACCTGCGCATTGGCGCTGGCGTCGGCTTGCGCTACGCTACGCCCTTCGGTCCGATCAGGCTCGATGTCGCCGTGCCGTTGAAGAAATATGACAATGGCACATCTTATGGCATCTATGCCGGCATCGGCCAGGCTTTCTGACAGACCGTATAGTTGTCGCGGACGTTTCAGCACACGGTTACGAAATTGAGGTTACTGTCGCTTTCATGAGCATATTGATTCGAATCCTCGGGAAATTGGTGCGCTGGGTCGCTTATGCGATCGTGGCAATCCTCTTGCTCGTGATCGCGGCTGTGCTCGTCGTCGGGCTGGTACCCTCAGCAACCGGCTATGCTGTCGATCAAGTGGCAAAGCTTGCCTCGACCCCAGATCGCACCATTACCATCACAGCGCCTTCCGGGCTGCTCGACGGAAATCTGAGGGTTGGTGCCATCACGGTTGCGGACACGAAGGGCACCTATGCCACGGTGCAGAACCTTGCCATCGACTGGTCGCCATCCTCCTTGCTGACCGGTACCTTCCATGCCGATCGCGTCGCGGCCGATGTTGTCGACTTCAAACGTCTGCCGGTTTCGACCGCCACACCTGCCGCGGAAACCCAATCGACGGGAAGCAGCGGCTTCTCGCTTCCTGTTGCTGTCGATATCGGCGCCATAGCTCTGCCTGATCTTCGCATCGGACAGGCCGTCGCGGGACAGGATTTCGTTCTCGCCGCCAATGGCAGCGTCAAGGCAAACAACAGCAGCATGGGCCTCGTGATCAACGCCAGCCGCCATGACGTGCCCGATGCCAAGCTTTCCGCCGATCTCGCCTTTGCTCCGGCCGACAACAAGCTGAAACTGAAGACGCAGATCTCCGAGCCGCGCGACGGCATGCTGGCCGGGCTGCTGCACCTGCCGGGCGGTCCTGCCGTCAATATTGATCTTTCCGGCGATGGCCCCCTCTCCAACTGGGCCGGCAAGCTGCAGGCGGCACTCGACGGTAAGCCGACGGTCGCCATCACCGGCCACCACAGCCTCTCGGCCGACGGCCTGCACCATATCGACGTCAAGGGCGGCGGCGATGTCGATTCGCTGCTGCCGCCGACCCTGCGGGCGCTCTTTGCCGGTCAGACGACGATTGATCTTTCCGCGGCCTTCGACGGCAAGGGCAAGATCGATATCCAGACCGGCAATCTCGCCACAGGCAGCGCCGTGCTTGCTGCATCGGGCACGCTGGATCCCGCCGGCAACAACAGCCTCAATGCCAATCTGATCGGCACCTCAGGCCCTGTCGACTTCCGTTGGCCGATGGAAAATGGCGAGGCACGCGCTCTGATCTCCCGGGTCGACATCGCACTGACGGGTGCGGCGCAATCGGTGAAGATCGATGCGAAAGCTGCTCTCGACAGCGCGAGCACGCCGCAGGGCAACATCGGACAGATCAATCTCAGTGCCCGTAGCGATGCCTTTAATCTCACCGGCATGTCCGGCCCGCTGCAGCTTCGCCTGGTTGTCGGCCAGACGGCTTTCGTGAGCCCTGACCTCAATCGTCTCATCCGCGCGCCAGTTGCGCTGACTGCGCCATTGCAGCTCTCGTCCGATACGATCGGCTTCAATAATACGACATTGGAAAGCGCCAGCATCGGCGGCACCATCAACGGCAAATATACGCTGTCTTCAAAGGCGCTGACGGGCAATTTCAAGCTCTTTGCCCTGCCCGGCGTGCTACCCGACGGCGTATCGAACAAGTTCGAAGGTACGATCTCCCTGGAGGGCCAGGTCGCCGGCACGGTGCCAACCAAGATGACGCTCTCCAATCTTGCGGTGAAATCCAACGTCGCGGAGATCAACGGCAATCTCGCGCTCAACGACCAATCGCTGACCACAGATCTATCCGGCAAGGTCCTCGACCTTTCGAAGCTCGTCCCGAATGCGCAGGGACAGGCCGATATTGGTCTTAAGGCGAAGGGTCCGCTCTCTGCACTCGGCATCGACGCGACCGTCAAGGCCGTCAACGTCAAGCTGGCGGGACGGCTGCTCGATACGCTCGATATCGGCGTGACCGGTACCGCGGACCCCAAAGCTCCGCAAGCAAAGGTTCAAGCGAGCGGCGCAATCGATGGCAAGCCGATCCGCCTCACCGCCGACGCCGTTTCCAAGGATGGCCGCACGAGCATCCCATCGCTGGCGGCCGAAATCGGCACCAACAAGCTGCAGGGCAAGCTGGATCTGTCGCCGAGCTTCGAGCCAACAGGCGCACTGACCTTCGATCTGCCGGATCTCAGCCTGCTGGCCGCACTTGCCGGGCAGAAGGCCGAGGGTGACCTCAAAGGCTCGCTTGATATCGCCAGCGCCAACGGCAAGATCGGCCTGAAGGTCAACGCCAATGGCAATGGTATCCGCCGCGACGATCTCGTTATCAGCAAGCCGGTCGTGGCGCTTGCCGTCGATGATCTCAAGGCCTTCTCCGCAAATGGCAGCATCCGCGCCGATACGATCGCCTCCGGCGCCAACCGCATCGCCGATCTCAATCTGACCTTCACCCAGCAGGGCAGCCGCACGGATTTCGATCTGAAATCGGCCTATGACAACGCGCCGCTGACGACTCACGGCAGCGTCGAGACGGCTGGCGGCCAGACGACGGTCAATCTCGATTCTTTTGTCGGCGCGCCGCGCACGATTCCAGTGAAGCTCGCGTCGCCGACGAAGATCGTCATCAAGGACGGCATCGCCTCGCTGAACGGCCTGACCCTTCAGACCGGTGGCGGTTCGGTGACCGTTGATGGCACCGCCGGGCAGGTCCTGAACATCAATGCGAAGATCGCCAACCTGCCGGCGAGCCTGGCCAATGTCTTTGCGCCGACGCTTGCGGCGGAGGGCGTCATTTCGGGCACAGTGGCCGTCACCGGCAAGGCAGCCTCGCCGGCCGTCGTCTTCCAGACCAATTGGTCGGGGGCGGCAACAAGCCAGACGAAATCCGCCGGCCTCGCCGCGCTCGGCATCAAGGCCGACGGCAAATTCGCCGACAATGTCGTGACCATCAACACCAACCTGACCGGTCAAAGCGGGCTAGCACTGAATGGCGGCGGCACCGTTGCTATTGTAGGCAACAAAGCGATGGCGCTGAGGTTTACCGGTAATCTGCCGTTCGACGCCTTGGCAGGCCAGCTGGCCGCTCAGGGCCTCGTCATGACAGGCACCGCCAGGATCGACATGCAGATCGGTGGCACGACAGCGGCACCCGCCATTACAGGCACGATCACCGCCGACGGCGCCAAGCTGGTCGATGTGCGGCGAAACCTGACGCTCAACGGCCTAGCAGTCACTGTTACGCTCGACGGCAAGCAGGCGGTCATCTCGCGGCTGAGCGGCAACCTTACCAGCGGCGGCAGCGTTTCCGGCAGCGGCACGGTCGGCATTGCTCCGGATAGCGGTTTCCCTACCGATATCCAGATGAAATTCAACAACGCCACCTATGTGGACGGAACCCTCGTCACCGCGACGGTCAACGGCACGCTCGGTATCAAGGGTCCGCTGATGACCGCTCCGATGCTGACGGGCAACCTCCGGATCAGCAAGGCGTCGATTACCGTGCCGCAAAAGCTGCCGGCATCGCTGTCGGAAATCAACATCAAGCACAAGAATGCTCCGGCTGCAGTCAAGGCCCAATTCAAGGACCAGAAGCCGGAGGCGCCGCGCAGCAAATCGACGACCCTCGGCATTGATCTGCAACTCGATGCCCCCTCGCAGATCTTCGTCCGTGGCCGCGGCATCGATGCCGAACTTGGCGGCAATATCACGGTTCGCGGCACGGCAGCCGAACCAATCGTATCCGGCGGCTTCGCCATGCGGCGTGGACGTCTGACCATCTTGAGTCGCCGGCTTGATTTCACCGATAGCAGCAAGATCACCTTCGGCGGCGACCTGACGCCGGCACTCAACATGGAAGCGACGTCCACGGCAGGCTCCACCACGATCACGGTCGATGTCACCGGTCTTGCGACCGATCCTCAGATCAGCTTCTCGTCTTCTCCGGCTTTGCCGCAGGACGAAGTGCTGGCACAGCTGATCTTCGGTCAATCCATGTCGAAACTATCGGCCATGCAGATCGCCCAACTCGCAGATGCCGCCAGCCAGCTCGCCGGCGGACGCTCGACCTCCTTGTTCGAAGGGCTACGCAGCCATCTCGGTGTCGACGATCTCGATATCTCCACGGATGCGAACGGCCAAGCACAGGTCGGTGCCGGTAAATATCTCAACAGCCGCACCTATATCGAGCTGCAGCAGGGCGCCTCAAACAACACCAAGGCCATTATCAATTTCAACGTCGGGCGCGGCGTGAAGCTGCGCGGCGCGGCGGGATCTGACGGCGCGGGGGAAGCCGGCGTCGTCTACGAGCATGAATATTGAGGGATCAGCCAACTTTCTGTTGATGCCAATAGTGGCCACCTCGCCCTTCGAGACCTTGCGCACTCGCTGACGCTCAACCGTCAAAGCACCTCAAGAGTGAGGCGGAGAGAATTTTGCGGGGCGCGCTCAGGAGATTAGCCCTCATGCTGAGGCGCGTTGGCTGCTGAGCCCGTTGAAGGGCCGAAGCCTCGAAGCAAGAGGGCGGATGGTATTTTTCCTGGAAGCGATGATTGATGCCGTTGATGAACCTGATAGGGCGTAGCATCTCGTCGTACGAGGCGAGATCGCATCAAGATCGTCCATATGCTTGTCATTCTGCACAATCGGATTGATCAATCTGTCGAAAGGCGGTCGATTCTGGACAATTTTCCGTCTTTTTGCTGTCATCCGGACAATGATAATAAACGCCAACATAATTCAGACCGGTTCGGCTCTTCATGGAATCTTTGAACTGATCTATCTCATTGTTTTCATGCCGTCTCGGGCAAAGCCGCTGCTGGCTTTTCCGGAAGCGCTCTAACCCTCGGAGCTATGCCGATGAATACGCAATCTACTCCCGTTACCCTGATCGGCGTTCCCCTCGAAGAAGGCTCAGGCCGCCGCGGCGCCGGCATGGGTCCAACGGCGCTCCGCATCGCCGGCATCGAAACCACGCTGACGGAACTTGGCCATCGCGTCACGGATAGCGGCGACCTGCATCCGGCGCCGGCCGCAGACCTGCCGGATCATCCCCACGCTCATAATCTGAAGATCGTCGGTGCTTTCACTCGTGCGCTGGAAGCAAAGGTCTATGATGTTGCATCGTCCGGCGGCTTCCCGCTGATCCTGGGCGGTGACCACAGCCTCTCCATGGGCAGCGTCTCCGGCATGGCCCGCCACGCGGCGGAGGTCGGCCGTCCGCTCTTCGTGCTGTGGCTTGACGCGCACTCCGATTTCAATTCCCCCGCCACTTCGCCCTCGGGCAATATTCACGGCATGCCCGTCGCATTCTTTTGCGGCGAAGCCGAGATCGAGGGTGTTCTGCCGGCAGGACGGCCGCTGGTCGATCCGACGAATGTCTTCCAGGTCGGCATCCGCTCCGTCGACCCGCGCGAGCGCGAGGAAATCCGAGAACACGGCGTCAACGTCTTCGACATGCGCTCCCTCGACGAGCAAGGCGTCGCCGCCATCATGCGCAAGGTGCTCGATACCGTCAGCGAAGCCAACGGCCTGCTGCATGTCAGCTTTGATGTCGATTTTCTTGATCCCGATATCGCACCGGGCGTCGGAACCACGGTGCCTGGCGGCGCCACCTATCGCGAAGCGCACCTCATCATGGAAATGCTCTCGGACAGCAATCTTGTCTCCTCCCTCGATCTCGTCGAGCTCAACCCCTTCCTTGATGATCGCGGCAAGAGCGCCCGCGTGCTGGTGGAAATGGCCGCAAGCCTCTTCGGCCGGCGCATCTTCGATCGCCCAACTCGGGCCGCTTGAGGCGCTATCTGGCCGGCAGAGAAATCGAATACGCTTCGCCGGTGAGCGAACCAGTCCTCACTAGGGCCACCCTCGTCCTTCGACAAGCTCAGGATGGGGGTGGAATAATCCCTTCCTCGATATAGCTACGTTCTTTGGCAGCAGAGCGAAGCGATCAGCCTTCATGGTGAGGTGATGCGTGAGCGGCCTCGAACCACGAGGGCGGGTGATCAATCTCCCTTTACAACCTCCATACTTCCAGCATCTGGCTTTGCCAGCCAATACTACGAAACCGCTTGTATAGGTTTAGGTTTAAGCAATCTTCTTTCGCTATCGTGCCAATAACGCGCCGCATCGGCGTCACGGGTTCAATGGGAAGAACGTTCATGGCCACGATCAATTCCACCAGCTTCAGCGGCGATACTCTGGAAATCATTGCCTTCCGGCTGCATGATCAGGAGTTCTGCGTCAAGACCACCACGATCCGCGAAATCCGCGGCTGGGCGCCGTCGACGCCGATCCCGCATGCGCCGGCCGACGTCATCGGCGTCATGAACCTGCGCGGCTCGGTGATCCCGATCATCGATCTCGCCTACAAGCTCGGCATGCAGAGCACGGTCGCCAACGAGCGCAGCGCCATTGTCGTCGCCGAAGTGCACAACATGGTCATCGGCATGCTGGTCGACCGCGTCTCCGACATTCTGACGATCGCCTCCAGCCAGGTACAGCCCGTACCGGAAGTGACCGCCTCCTTCGATCGCGCCTATTGCGAAGGTATCATCGCCACGGAAAACGGAATGATCTGCTTCCTGAACCTCGCCAAGATGTTCAAGGAAAACGAAACAGACGAGCTCGCCGCTTAACTTCGCAGGTCGATTTTTTAAAGAAGCCGCTCCGGCCTTTCGGGGCGGCCTCGTCGTCTTACAGAGGATCGTTTAGCCGAACAACGAGTAGGTGCTCTTGATCGTCACCCATACGCCCCAGAGGAGCGGAATGCCGACGAATGCCCAGGCGACCAGCGCCTTGCCGTCGAAACCGCCCCTGCCAATGCCGAAAGAGCCAGTGGGGCCTGCATTGGCGGCGGCGGTCTTTGCCTGCAGCGCCGCCACCTCCTCGTCCGACATGAACCATTTATCCGAGAGCGGCTTGACCAGCGAATTGGCGATCAAGCCCAGAGCCAGCATGCCCGCAAGAATATACATAGTGAAGGTGTAGAGCTGCGCACCTTCGACACCCGCTGCCTTCTGTGCCTCGCGGATATAATTGACCACGACCGGCCCGATGATCCCCGCCGTCGCCCAGGCCGTCAGCAATCGGCCATGAATCGCACCGACGAACTGCGTGCCGAAAATATCGGCGAGATAGGCGGGAACGGTAGCGAAGCCGCCGCCATACATCGACAGGATGATGCAAAGCGCACCGACGAACAGCACTTTGCTATGGATGCCTGCTGCCCAGGGAGCCAGGACATAGAGCGCAATGCCTATGACGAAGAAGCAATAGTAGGTGTTCTTGCGGCCAATCTTGTCGGAGAGCGATGCCCAGAAGAAGCGGCCGCCGATATTGAAGAGCGACAGCAGCCCGGCAAAGCCGGCGGCGATGGCAGCCACGCTGGCGATCTGATCCTTGCTGAGATCGGCAAATTTCACGTCCGGCAGGCCGATCAAGGCTCCGCCGAAAATCTCCTGCAGCATAGGCGAGGCCATGCCGATGACGCCGATGCCCGCCGAGACGTTAAGGCAAAGCACCGCCCAGATCAGCCAGAACTGCTTGGTCTTATGCGCATCTCGGAGATGTACATGCTTGGTGGTGATCATTGAGCTCTTGGCCGCGGGTGCCGCCCAGCCCACAGGACGCCAGCCGGCCGGCGGCATGCGATAACCGAAAGCACCGCCCATCATGAAGACGAAATAGATGGCCGCCATGACGATGAAGGTCTGCCAGACGCCCACCGATCCATCCGTGCGAAAGTGGTTCATCAGCAAACTCGCAAGAGGTGCCCCGATCATCGCGCCGCCGCCAAAGCCCATGATTGCCATGCCGGTCGCCATGCCGCGCCGATCCGGAAACCATTTGATCAGTGTCGACACCGGCGAGATATAGCCGAGACCAAGCCCGATACCGCCGATGACGCCGGCGCCGATCCACATGATCCAGAGCTGATGGAAGATGACGCCGACGGCCGCGATCAGGATACCGCCGCACCAGCAGCAGGCAGCCACCACGCCGGCCTTGCGCGGCCCGACCTTCTCAAGCCACCCGCCCCAGATGGCGGCGGAGGAGCCGAGCAGTACGAAGAACAGCGTATAGATCCAACCAAGATCGCTGACGCGCCAATCGCAGCTTGTCGTGAACAGGGCAGTGAGAAGATTGAGGCTGGCGCATTCTGCAGGGGCTGGAGTCGGCGTACCGAGCGCCTTGGAGAGCGGCAGCCAGAACACGCTGAAACCATAGGCCATGCCGATGCAGAGATGGATCGCCAATGCCGCCGGCGGCACGAGCCACCGGTTGAAGCCCGGCTTGGCGATAATTCGCTCACGGTCGAGCAGACCCGCCGTCGCCGTCCCTCGGGAAATATTCGTATCCGCAGCCGTCATGAACAACTCCTCCTTGCTTTAAAGACCGGCACCCTTCCTCAAAGGAATCGCATTCGACGATAGAGCCTCCACTCTCCATCCCAATGCGCCATCTGTGCTAGTATTAAGCCGACTTAATTTCCTCGGCCGGCGCCGGCCTGTGGATGAGCGAGGCCGCCTCCAGGACCAAAGGGTTCAGCCCACTGTCGCCATGATCGATGATCGCGAACAGCTGTCTCCGCATGCGCGGCTCCCAGAATTTGTTAATGTGCGTAGCTACACCCTGCACCGCCTCGCCCGCCGGCTGCGTCTTGAAGAAGGTGGCAATCTGGTTCGCCATATAGATAAGCTTGGTTTCGGTCTTGCCGTGCGGCGTTTCCTCAGGCGACATCGGCGATGCTCCCCGTGATGATGCGATGCGGATGGGTGAAAATCTCGAAATCATCGCCGCGCACCAGCGCCACCAACGTCATGCCGGCCTCCTCGGCCGTGCGAATGGCAAGCGCCGTCGGCGCGGAAATGGCAACCAGCACGGAACTCCCCAATATCGCTGCCTTCTGCACCATCTCGACGGAGAGGCGGCTGGTGACGGCGACCAAGCCATCCGCGCCTTTATGGCCGGAACGGACAACCGCACCGCAAAGCTTGTCGAGCGCATTGTGCCTGCCGACATCCTCGCGCACGGCAAGTAGACCCTCGGACGGGATATAGAAGCCAGCGCCATGCACGGCGTGCGTCTCGCGATGCAGAGGCTGCGCATCGTTAAGCAGCGCGACCGCGCGAACGATATCCTTTTGCGTCAGCTTTAAAGCAACCGTCGAGACGTCCGGCACCTTGCGCACGGCCTGCTCGATCGATTCTATGCCGCAGAGGCCGCAGCCGACAGGGCCTGCCATATGGCGGCGGCGCAGCCGCAGCGCATCCGCGGCGTCATCGACCAGGGCGATCTGCACATCGATCCCCTCCTCGTCCTCGACCGGCTCGATAGCGGCGATCTGATCGATATTGGTGATGATGCCCTCTGTGAGACTGAAGCCGACGGCAAAATCTTCGATATCGGCAGGCGTCCCCATCATGACCGCATGCGAGGTGCCGCCATAGGAAAAAGCGATCGGCACTTCCTGGGGGACGATGCGGGAGCCGGACCGCACCAGGCCGTTGCGACGGGCAGTCTCGGGAACGGTTATGGTGGGGGTGAATTTGGTCATTGGTGGGTGGGGCGGAAAGTACCCCCCTCTGTCGCTGTCGCGACATCTCCCCCACGCGGGGGGAGATCGTTGGGAATTTGACGCTCTTTATCCGCTAAACAATAAGCTGCAACCTCTACAGATACAATATAAGATTGCGCCGAGAGCATCCCGCTAGCTACCAATCCCCCCCCTTGTGGGAGAGATGTCACGAAGTGACAGAGGGGGGTATTTCGCCACATCCTAAAACTCACTCCGCGGCCTCCATCTTCCCGACAATGCGCCGCGACTGCCGGGCCTGTTCATCATACTCGACCTGCCACTGTGACGGGCCGTTCGACGGCGAGACCTGCACGGCCGTCACCTTGTATTCCGGGCAGTTCGTCGCCCAGTCGGAATAGTCTGTCGTAATGACGTTCGCCTGCGTATCCGGATGATGAAAGGTGGTGTAGACGACACCGGGGGCAACACGATCAGTAATCAGCGCCCGAAGCGTCGTGTCGCCGGAGCGGCTGCTGAGCCGGATCCAGTCGCCCTCGCGGATGCCGCGCTGCTCGGCATCGTGCGGATGGATCTCCAGGCGATCCTCGGCGTGCCAGACGACGTTCTCGGTACGCCGCGTCTGAGCGCCGACATTGTACTGGCTGAGAATGCGCCCGGTCGTCAGCAACAGCGGGAAGCGAGGGCCGGTGCGTTCGTCCGTCGGGACATATTCGGTGCGGATAAACTTGCCCTTGCCGCGCACGAAGCCATCGACATGCATGATCGGCGAGCCGAGCGGCGTCTTCTCGTTGCAGGGCCACTGCACCGAGCCCATCTTTTCCAGATAGTCGTAGGAGACGAGCGCGAAGCTCGGCGTCGTCGCGGCGATTTCGTCCATGATTTCGGAGGGATGCGTGTAGTTCCAGCCAAGGCCCATGGCCTGCGCCATCTTCTGCGTCACTTCCCAGTCGGCATAGCCGTTGCGCGGGGTCATGACCTTGCGCACGCGATTGATGCGGCGCTCGGCATTGGTGAAGGTGCCGTCCTTTTCCAGGAAGGTCGACCCGGGCAGGAAGACATGCGCGTAGTTGGCCGTCTCGTTCAGGAAGAGGTCGTGGACGACGACGCATTCCATCGCAGCAAGGCCGGCTGCGACATGTTTGGTATCAGGATCGGACTGAAGAATATCCTCGCCCTGGATATAGATGCCCTTGAAGGTACCGTCGACGGCGGCATCCAGCATGTTCGGGATACGCAGGCCCGGCTCATTGTTGAGCTTCACGCCCCAGAGCTTTTCGAAGATATCGCGGGTCGCATCGTCGGAGATGTGGCGATAGCCTGGCAGCTCGTGCGGGAAGGAGCCCATGTCGCAGGAGCCCTGCACGTTGTTCTGTCCGCGCAGCGGGTTTACGCCGACGCCCGGACGGCCGATATTGCCCGTCACCATGGCGAGATTGGCGATCGCCATGACCGTGGTCGAGCCCTGGCTGTGTTCGGTGACACCGAGGCCGTAATAGATCGCGCCATTGCCGCCCTTGGCAAACAGACGAGCGGCGCCACGCACGAGTTCCGGAGAAACGCCGGTATATTTCTCCGTTTCCTCCGGGCTGTGCTGCGGCTCGGAAACGAAGGCGGCCCAATCCTCGAATTCGGACCAGTCGCAGCGCTCGCGGATGAATTTCTCGTCGAATAGGCCTTCCGTCACGATCACATGCGCCAGCGCCGTCATCACGGCGACATTGGTGCCAGGCTTCAGCGGCAGGTGATAGCTCGCCTCGACATGAGGCGTGCGCACCAGATCGATGCGGCGCGGATCGATGACGATGAGCTTGGCGCCCTGGCGCAGCCGCTTCTTCAGGCGCGAACCGAAGACCGGATGACCGTCCGTCGGGTTGGCGCCGATGACGATGACGACATCCGAATGCTCGACGCTATCGAAATTCTGCGTACCGGCCGAGGTGCCGAAGGCCTGGCCGAGGCCGTAACCTGTGGGAGAATGGCAGACGCGTGCGCAAGTATCGACATTGTTGTTGCCGAAGCCGGCGCGCACCAGTTTCTGCACCAGATAGGTTTCCTCATTGGTGCAGCGCGAGGAGGTGATACCGCCGATGGAATCGCGGCCATACTGATACTGCAGCCGCTTGAACTCGGTTGCGATATGGGCAAGGGCCTCATCCCAGGTCACTTCACGCCAGGGATCGGTCACCTTCTCGCGGACCATCGGGTTGAGGATGCGGTCCTTGTGTGTCGAATAGCCATAGGCGAAGCGGCCCTTGACGCAGGAATGGCCGCGATTGGCCTGACCGTCTTTCCACGGCACCATGCGCACCAGCTCCTCGCCGCGCATTTCCGCCTTGAAGGAACAGCCGACGCCGCAATAGGCGCAGGTGGTGACGACCGAATGCTCCGGCTGGCCGATCGATATGACCGATTTTTCAGTCAGTGTCGCGGTCGGGCAGGCCTGCACGCAGGCGCCGCAGGAAACGCATTCCGAATCGATGAAATGCTCATGCATGCCGGGAGAGACGCGCGAACCGAAGCCACGGCCCTCGATGGTCAGCGCAAACGTGCCCTGCACTTCCTCGCAGGCGCGCACGCAGCGCGAACAGACGATGCACTTCGACGGGTCATAGGTGAAATAGGGGTTCGACTCGTCCTTCGGCATCCATTTCAGATTGATGTCGCCGTTGTTGCGCGCCTTGACGTGATTGTCGCCCTCATAGCCGTAGCGCACATCACGCAGGCCAACGGCGCCGGCCATATCCTGCAGCTCGCAATCGCCATTGGCGGCGCAGGTCAGACAGTCGAGCGGATGGTCGGAGATATAGAGCTCCATCACGCCACGGCGGATATCCTTCAGACGGCCCGTCTGCGTGTGGACGACGAGACCCGGTGCGACAGGCGTCGTGCACGAGGCGGGCGTGCCGTTGCGGCCCTCGATCTCGACGAGACAGAGGCGGCAGGAGCCGAAGGCATCGACCATGTCGGTGGCGCAGAGCTTCGGCACCTGAATACCTGCTTCCATCGAGGCGCGCATGATCGACGTACCCTCGGGCACCGTGATCTGGCGACCATCGATGGTGAGCGTCACCATGGTTTCGGAGGTGGAGGCCGGCGTGCCGTAATCGATTTCTGGAACGAGGGACATGGATCTTACTCCGCCGCTTCAATCAAGGGAGCCGGAGAAAAATCCTCCGGGAAATGAGTCATCGCGCTCATGACGGGATAGGGCGTGAAGCCGCCGAGTGCGCAGAGCGAACCGAACTTCATCGTGTTGCAGAGATCGGCAAGCAGCTCCTTGCTCTTCTCAGGCTCGATCCCCTGAGCGATCTTGTCGGCCGTCTCGACGCCGCGCGTCGAGCCGATGCGGCAGGGCGTGCACTTGCCGCAGCTTTCGACGGCGCAGAATTCCATCGCGAAACGCGCCTGCTTCAGCATGTCGGCGGTATCGTCGAAGACGACAATGCCGGCATGACCGATCAGGCCGTCCTTGGCAGCAAAGGATTCATAATCGAAAGGCGTGTCGAACAGGGCCCGCGGGAAATAGGCTCCCAGCGGCCCACCCACCTGCACGGCCTTGACCGGTCGCCCTGTCGCCGTGCCACCGCCGATCCTGTCGATGATATCGCCGAGCGAAAGGCCGAAGGCGGTTTCATAGAGGCCGCCATGCTTGACGTTGCCGGCGATCTGCAGCGGGATCGTGCCGCGCGACCGACCCATGCCGAAATCGCGATAGAAGGCAGCACCTTTGTCCAGGATGACGGGGACAGAGGCGAGCGAGATCACGTTGTTGATGACGGTGGGACAATTGAACAGGCCCTTATGCGCCGGCAGCGGCGGTTTGGCGCGCACGACGCCGCGCTTACCTTCAAGGCTATTCAGCAGCGCCGTTTCCTCGCCGCAGACGTAGGCGCCAGCACCAGTGCGGATTTCCATGTCGAAGGCTTTGCCTGAGCCGAGCACGGATGCGCCGAGAATACCAGCCTTACGGGCGATTTCGACCGCTTCCGTCATCGCGGCTATCGCATGCGGATATTCCGAGCGCGTATAGACGAAGCCCTTGGTCGCACCGGTCGCGAGGCCTGCAATCGCCATGCCCTCGATCAGCACGAAGGGATCGCCCTCCATGATCATCCGGTCGGCGAAGGTGCCGCTATCGCCCTCGTCCGCGTTGCAGACGATATATTTGCGTGTCCCCGGCGCATCGAGCACCGTCTTCCATTTGATACCGGTCGGGAAGCCTGCGCCACCACGGCCGCGCAGGCCGGAATCGGTGACGTCCTTGACGATATCGCCAGCAGCCATGCCGATGGCGCGACGCAGACCTTTCAGCCCGCCATGGGCCTCATAATCCTGCAGCGAAAGCGGGTCTGTGATACCGCAGCGGGCAAAAGTCAGGCGGGTCTGTTCTTTGAGGAATGGGAGGTTTTCGACCTCCCCAAGACAGAGCGGATGCTCGCCGCCTTCAGCGAGCCCGGCATCGAACAATGCGGAGACATCCTTCGCTTTCACAGGCCCATAGCCGATTCGCTTGCCGTCGATTTCGACTTCGACCAGGGGCTCGAGCCAGAACATGCCGCGCGAGCCGTTGCGCACGATGCGCGCATCGAGGTCGCGTTTGGCAATTTCCTGCGTGACGGCTTGCGCCACTTTCTCCGCGCCGAGCGAAAGGGCGGCGGCGTCGCGGGGAATATAGATGGTGATCGTCATTGGCGCGCCTCCTTTACAAGGTCGTCAACGCTTTCGTCGTCGAGCCGGCCATAGAGTTCGCCGTCGAGCATCGCAGCCGGAGCGCAGGCGCAAAGCCCGAGACAGTAGACCGGCTCCAGCGTCACACCGCCATCGAGCGTGGTCTGATGAAAATCGATGCCGAGCAGCCGCTTGATACGCTCGGCCAGCCCATCGCCGCCCATCGACTGACAGGCCTCGGCGCGACAGAGCTTCAGGACATGCCGGCCGGCCGGATGATCGCGATAGTCGTGATAGAAGGTCATGACACCGTGCACTTCGGCGCGGGAGAGGTTCAGTGCTTTGGCGATCAGCGGCAACGCATCCTGCGGCACATAACCGAATTCTTCCTGGATCCCATGCAGGATCGGCAAAAGCGGCCCCTCCATCGATTTCATGCTATCGATGATGGTGCCGGCCCGGGTTGCGACATCGCCCGCGGCCTGATTCAAGCTCATTAGCAGCCTCCCGCGCATAGCTTCCGAAAATCGAAGGCGAATCTTCGGGGAATCTATGCGGCATTTCCTCCGGCGCGCGATCGACACGCCACAGGGATAAGCTCGCAGGGAGACGGCCAGGGATCAATAAGGCAGTCCCGTCACTCGATAGGAAATTTCTATCGACTTCCGTTCTCTTCCGCGAGCAATCTCGCCTCGTGCAACAAGGCGGAGACGAGGGGCGTAAAGGGTTCACGATGGGTGGCGACCAAGCCAACCAGATGCTCGGCGTCAGGCTCCGTGATTGGAATCTTGTGAATATCCGCCGGAAAACCGAATGAATCGGCAATATTCTTCGGCATGATGCTCGCCCAGCGACCGGTCTGCACATGCGAAAACAGCACGATCATCGAATTAGATTCCAGCGTCGGCCTCGCCGTTGCGCCTGCCTCGGCAAGATGCCGATTGATGATGCGGCGATTCTGCATGTCGGCAGTCAATAGGCAAAGCCGAAGATCGCCGACCTCCTTCCAGGTGACAGTCTCGCGCTCAGAAAATGGGCTGCCTGCCGCGGTGATGAGGTGATAGCGCTCGGCATAGAGCGGCACGCTGGTGACGCGGCCAAGCGGCTCGTTTTCCAGATAGGTAATGCCGGCATCGATCTCGAGATTTTCAAGCAGGCTCAAAACCTGCAGCGAATTGCGCGATAAGATGGAGAAGGTGACGTCCGGATGTCTTTCCTGGAAAGGCGTGGTGATTTTCTGCACCATGGCAAGTGCTGTCGGAATGGCGGCGATCCGGATATGGCCGGCAAGGCCCTTGCGCGCAGCCCGCATCTCCTCGCGCATGGTGCGGCTGTCGCCGACGATGCGGCGAGCCCATTCCAGCACACGCTGCCCCTCGGGCGTCAGGCCCTGAAAGCGCGAACCGCGGCTGACGAGCATCACACCGAGCTGATCTTCCAATTGCCTGATCGCCGCCGACAATGTCGGCTGCGTCACGCCGCATTCCTCGGCCGCGCGCCCGAAATGCTTCTGATTCGCCAGCGCGATGAAGAATTCCAGCTTGTCGATCATCCCGCTCTCCCGAAGTGAAAGGGTTAGACCGACAGCCCGGTGAACGCAACATGCAAGGCTGCTACAGATGTCAACATTCGCCCTGACAGAAAGCCTTCTGCAGCGAATCAACCACGGCGCAGATTTCCGACCGCGCGACGGCATAATGAATGAGACGCCCTTCGCGGCGCGTATCGACGAGTTTATCCAGACGAAGGCGCGCCAGATGCTGCGAAACGACAGCCTGCGGCAGGTCAAGAAGAGCCTCGAGTTCCATCACCGTTTTCTCGTTCTTGGCCAGCATGAAGAGAATCGCCAGGCGCGTCTCATGCGATAGTGCTTTCAGCAGGGCGCTCGACTTTCGCGCCCTGTCGGTCATTTCCTCAACATCACGTTCCGCTGCACCGCCCTGCGGTAGAGACGACGACATATCACAGCCTCTAATAAGAATCCCCCAGGGAATATTTATAATATTATCAAATCAGAAGCTGATTCAAAAAAGACGCGGAAAACCAAAAAAGGTCCGTTTTATCAGCAGATAAGCTGTCCGCCGTTGATCTCGATGACCTGCCCGGTGATGTAGCCGGAAAGCAGGGGTGCTGCGAGAAAGAGATAGGCGGGCGCGCAATCTTCGGGGGTGCCCAGGCGCTGAAGCGGGATCGATTTGCGCGTCTGCTCCAGCTTCTCTCTCGATGAATAACGCTCATGAAAATCGGTTGCTATCGTGCCGGGGGAGACGCAATTGACCCGGATGCCATCAGGCGCCAGCTCGCGCGCCAACCCTTTCGAGTAGGTCGCGACAAAGGCCTTCGAGGCGGAATAGATCGCCGATCCCGGGCTGCCGCCGGTCAGCGCCGAAATCGAAACCGTGTTGACGATTGCCGCCTGCCGGGCGGCCCGCAGCAGCGGCAACAATCCTCTCGTCACTTCCATGACGGAAGTTTGATTGAGATGAACGATCTGCTCATATTGTTCATCCGTCAGCTCGCCGGCAGGGAATCGCCCGACCATGGTACCGGCATTATTGACCAGCACGTCGATACGGTCGAAGCGCTCGCCGGCAGAATCGACGAAATCGCGCGTACCATTGCCCGCGGCGAAATCACCGGCAATCAGGAATGCACGGCGCTCGGCCTCCGCTTCCATCAGGAAATCGGGCAATTGGCGCCCTGCATCACGGCCGATATGGGCAAGGACATGAGCGCCGCAATCGAGAAACTGCCGCGCGACCTCCAGCCCGATGCCACGGCCGGCGCCGGTGACGACCACATTGCGATTTTCGAACAGCTTCGGATGAAACACGAAATCCTCCCAAATCGCACAATTCGCGCGTCAGTAATTGCGGAATTTTCACTTTACCATATGATGACGAAAAAACGAAAGAAAGGGAGCGAAAACCATGTTCCTATCCGGACGTCAGACCGAGATTCTCGACATCGCCAAGGCGGAAGGACGAGTACTCGTCGAGGAACTGGCGTTGCGCTTCTCGGTCACGCCGCAAACCATCCGCAAGGATCTGAACGATCTCTGCGACGGCCGCGTTCTATCGCGCGTGCATGGCGGCGCAATCTTTCCCGGCGGAACCGAGAACGTGAAATATGAGGCGAGACGCTCCATCGCTGCGCCCGAAAAGCAGGCGATCGGCCGCGCCGCAGCGAGCTTGATTCCCAACAACAGCTCGCTTTTCATCAATATCGGCACGACGACGGAAGCAGTCGGAGAGGCGCTTCTTGGCCACCATGAACTGATGGTCATTACCAATAATATCAACGTTGCCAACAAGTTGCGCATCTTCCCCTCCATCGAGGTCGTCATTTCCGGCGGGGTCGTGCGCGGCTCGGATGGCGGCATCGTCGGCGAGGCCGCCGTCGATTTCATCAAACAGTTCAAGGTGGACTATGCTGTCATCGGCGCCTCGGCGATCGATCCAGACGGCGCACTTCTGGATTTCGATTTTCGCGAAGTGAAAGTGGCGCAGGCCATCATAGCCAATGCCCGGCACGTCATACTGGTCGCCGACAGCACAAAGTTCGAACGAACCGCTCCGGTTCGCATCGGTCATCTCTCGCAGGTTCATACCTTCGTGACAGACGAATGCAGCATTGAATCCTTGCGCTCCATAGCTCTGGAGCATGATGTGCATCTCGTTGAAACCGCTCGCAGATCCACCTGATCAGCGCATTTTAAGCCACCAAACGTTCGTTTGACATTCGTATCTGTTTCGCTTTAGATGGATTAGTTTCGATTTTCCATCTTCAGAGGATGGCTGACCTTTGTGGAGGGGCGGGTGAGCGAGCAGATCTACGATATTTTCGTTATCGGCGGCGGCATCAATGGCTGCGGCATTGCCCGCGATGCCGTAGGGCGCGGCTATAAGGTCGCGCTCGCCGAGATGAACGACTTCGCCTCCGGCACGTCGTCTGGCGCCACAAAGCTCATCCATGGCGGGTTGCGCTATCTCGAACATTACGAATTCCGCCTCGTGCGCGAATCGCTGATGGAGCGCGAAGTGCTCTGGGCAATGGCGCCGCATATCATCTGGCCGATGCGCTTCGTCCTGCCGTATCACAAGGGCGGCATCCGCCCGGCCTGGCTGATCCGCCTCGGCCTTTTCCTCTACGATCACCTCGGCGGACGAAAGCTGCTGCCCCCGACCGCAACGCTGGACATGAAGAAGGATCCCGCCGGCAAGCCGCTGAAGGCGCTCTTCACCAAGGCGTTCGAATATTCCGACGGCTGGGTCGACGATGCCCGCATGGTAGTGCTGAATGCCCGCGATGCTGCAGATCGCGGCGCGACGATTATGCCGCGGACGAAAGTGGTCTCCGCCCGCCGTGAAGGCGCGGTCTGGGCGATCGAAACGGAGAATACGATCAGCGGCGAGAAGCGCCAGTTTCGCGCCCGCATGCTGGTCAATGCAGCAGGTCCCTGGGTCGATCAGGTGCTCGCCGGTGCCTTCGGCAAGAACCAGGTACACAATGTCCGTCTCGTCCAGGGCAGCCATATCGTCGTGCGCAAGAAGTTCGATGACCCGCGCGCCTATTTCTTCCAGAACCCGGACAACCGCATCATCTTCGCCATCCCCTACGAGCAGGACTTCACGCTGATCGGCACCACGGATCGCGACTACAAGGACGATCCGAAGGATGTGAAGATCACTGCAGAGGAGACGGCCTATCTCTGCAATGCCGCCAGCGAATATTTCAAGGAACCGGTAAAGCCCGAGGATATCGTCTGGACCTATTCGGCCGTACGCCCGCTCTATGACGATGGTGCATCGAAGGCGCAGGAAGCCACGCGCGATTACGTGCTGAAGGTCGAAGGCGAAGAGGGCCAAGCGCCACTGCTCAACGTCTTCGGCGGCAAGCTCACTACCTATCGCCGCCTCGGCGAACATGCGCTGGAAAAGATTGGCGAAGCTATCGGCCTCAAGGGCACGCCCTGGACCGCCGGAAGTTCGCTGCCCGGCGGCGATTTTCCGGTTCGCGGTTATGAGGCTGAAGTCACCAAGCTCAAATCACGCTATCCCTTCCTCGCCGATCCTCATGCCCGCCGCCTCATCCGCCGCTACGGCACGCGCGCTGCCATGATCCTTGGCAATGCGAAGACGATCGCCGATCTCGGTCGCTGTTTCGGAAGCGATCTCTATGAGGCGGAAGTGCGCTACCTGATGGAACAGGAATGGGCGTATAGTGCCGCCGATATCCTCTGGCGCCGCTCCAAGAAGGGTCTTTATCTTTCGAAGGAAGAAGCCGCAGCTCTCGACAGCTATATGGCAGAGAGCCACGTTCACGCCTGAGCGGCCAATTCACTCTCCGGGATCGAGCAACCGCGGGCCTGCGCCTTCTTCGGAAAGCGCGTCCCACGGATTGCGCAAGGGACAGCTATCGAGCGAAAGGCAGCCGCAGCCGATGCAGCTGTCCAGCTGATCGCGAAGTCCCTGCAGGCGCTTGATGCGAGCGTCGAGATCGTCCTTCCAACGCTCCGAAAGGGCCTTCCAGTCGGATGCCGTCGGCGTACGCCCCTGCGGCAGCGATCGAAGAGCCGCCTGAACCTCGGCAAGCGGAATGCCGACGCGTTGGGCTACCTTGATGATGGAGACTCGCCGCAGCACTTCGCGAGGGTAGCGCCGTTGGTTACCGCGGCTGCGATGGCTCTCGATCAGGCCTTTCGCCTCATAGAAGTGCAGTGCCGATACGGCAACGCCGCTGCGCGTCGCCACCTCGCCCACCGTCAGCAACTTCGGAAATTGAGCCGGATCGATTTTTCCCATTTTCGCTATTGACCTCAACTTTACTTGAGGTTTTATAACCCTGGCTCCGAAGCGCGTAAAGCAGGAGCAAGACATGACAGAAAGAACCCGGCTGGCGATCATCTATGGCAGCACGCGTCCGGGCCGGCTGTGCGACCGGGTGGTCAACTGGGTCGCCCGCGAGTTGGCGCACTATCCGCTCATCGACATCGACCTGATCGATCCCCTCGAATTCGATCTGCCTTTCGCGCACAATCGCGAGCATCCCGGCGTCGCAGCTCTGTCGGAGCGGCTTTCGGATGCCGATGCCTTCATTGTCGTCACGCCGGAATACAATCACAGTTTCACCGCCTCGCTGAAATTCGTGCTCGATCTCGTCTACGAGCCCTGGCACGGCAAACCTGTCGCCTTCATCTCCTATGGCGGCATCTCCGGCGGCCTGCGCGCGGTGGAACAGTTGCGGCTCGTCTTTGCCGAGCTGCACACGGTCACCGTGCGCGATACGGTCAGCTTCGCCAATCCCTGGGGCAGATTTGCCGAGGATGGCACGCTGGAAAATCCGCTCGACGCCAGAAAATCGCTTGTCCTCATGATTGCGCGGCTGAACTGGTGGAGCAACGCCCTGAAACCGGCCCGCGTCACGCGCCCCTACCGCTCCGTTGCCGCCTGATCAGTATCCTAGAACACAGGAATCCGATCTCTCGTTTCTGGCAGGTGCGGGAGATCGGTCCGACGCCCGGACCCGACACCACGGATCCGGGCGTCCTGCCTTCAAGGATCACGCTTGCCGAAACCGCCGCAATGACCTAACCCAACAGCAGGAGATCTCGGGCGGATACGGGAATGGAGAAGGCCAAGCGGCTGGGAGGAGCGGATTTCGTGCGCGCTGTCGCATGTTTGATGGTGCTTGTTCACCATCTCGTGCTCCGAATGAATTTCTACAAGATCCCACCGGATCTGGACATGACCTTCATAATCGCGCGCTTCGGCAATCACGGCGTCTCGGTCTTCTTCGTCCTCAGCGGTTTCCTTCTTGCACGCCCCTTCTGGCTGGCACTGGATAGAGCTCAACCCTTACCTTCGCTGAAGATCTATGCCATGCGCCGTGCCGCACGCATCCTGCCGGGTTTCTGGTTTGCCCTGACGGTCGGCTTCCTGATTAGTTTCACCATCTATGGCTTTCCGCTCGATGCAGAACTGGTCGGCCGCTACATCGCCGGTTTCTTCTTGATGAGCCAATGGCACTGGCGCACCTTTTTTCCGGTGCAAGGCGATGGGCCGCTATGGTCGATCCCCTTCGAGACGACCTGCTATGTTCTCATGCCGATCGGTTTCCTGCTGTTGTTCCATCCGAAACTGAGATCGCGCTCCGTACTCGTCAGCCGCCTGCTCTGGATCGGCATCATTGCGATATCCTTGATTGGCCATTGGCTCGTGGTCACCTATCTTCCAACCGACAATGTAGGGCAAGGATGGCGATATGGCTTCCAGGGCGGCGCCAAGGAATGGATGCCGCGCTATAACCCGATCGGCTTCTTCGCCATATTCGCGATCGGCGCGCTCGCCGCCGGCATTCAGACACTCCTCCCAGCCCGACGCTCAGCGATCTATGACATCATCGGCGCGGTCGCGATCGTCATGGGCGCGTGGCAGCTACCGCAGTCCATCGGCGGCGCAGCGGAAGGCTATGCCTGGCTCGGCATTCCCTATCAATTCCCGCTGCTTCCCCTGGCGGTCGCGATTGCGCTTTGCGCGCTTCCCCAATCGCTGCTGCTGGCAAAGCTGCTCGACAATCCCGCGAGCCGCTATGTCGCCACCGTCTCATTCGGCGTCTACATCTGGCAGGATATCGTGCTGACCTTGATGCCGCAGCTCTTTCCCTCATCATTCGGCGCAGGCTCCGACGATGTTCTCGTCGGCTGGATAATTTCAAGCCTGATCGCAACCGCCATCATCTTTGCCATCGGCACGCTGAGCTATGTGCTGCTCGAACGCCCCGTCATTCAGTGGGCGCGCTCGCGGGAGAACACGGGGATACGTCCCGTCACCGCATGATGGACGGGAAGGAAAACGGCCTAAGCTGAATGCCTCCTAGACACGAGTCGCCTTCAGCCGCTCCTCATCGAGAACGACGCCGAGGCCTGGTGCGACGCCGAGATCCAGCCAGCCGGCCTCATGCTTGAGCGGCGAGGCCATCGGATAATCACGGCGCGCTTCACTCCATTCCGGATTATCATAGGGATATTCGAGCCAGGCTGCATCGGCAACGCCCGCGGTCAGATGCGCATTGGCGAGCACACCGATGCCATTCGTCCAGGAATGCGGCGTGAACTGCACGCCCGCCTCGCGCGCCTGATAGGCGAGCCGCCGGCAACCGGTGATGCCACCAACGAGCGCAACATCGGGCTGGATGACATCGAAGGCACGCTCCTCGATGATATCGCGGAACTCGTAGAGCTCGCGCGTCATCTCGCCGCCGACGATGCGCACCGAAGTTGCCTGCTTCAATTCCTTCATGCCCTTGCGGTCGGAGCGGTGAAGCGGCTCTTCCATCCAGTAAACGCCGAGCCGCTCCAATTCCTTGGCGACGGCAAGCGCATCCTTGAAGGTCCATGGCAGGGTCGTATCCCAGGGCATGCGCCAACCCTGATTGCAGTCGACCATCAGCTCCAGTCGGTCGCCGACGCGGGCGCGGATCGCTTCCAGCGCCTTGACGTCCTCACGCCAGCCGCCACGCCCTCCCGAAGACGAGGAGAAGCGCACCTTCATGGCCGGGAAGCCCTCGTCAATATAACGTTCGGCCTGGTCGGCCATGGCAGAGGGCTCACGCAACACACCGGAGGATGCATAGAGCCGCACGCGGCTGGCGCGGCCACCGAGCATCCGCCAGACCGGCTCGCCGGTAATCTTGCCGGAGAGGTCCCACAGCGCCAGATCCATCGGCCAGCAGCGGCCATAATGGAAGTTGATATGCGAGAGGACTTCATAATGCCGTTCGACGTGCCGCGGGTCCTGCCCGATGAACAGATCCTCATGCCCCTCGAAACCCTTCATCAGGTCGCCGGAGCCGATGCCCTCGCGGCCTTCATCATCCCTGACGCGAACGATGGTCGCATCGAAGTGCCGGCGTGGACGGCCATCCCAGCTTGCCTTGAATGCCGGATCGAGCGGCAGGCGGTGATGGGTGATCTCGATGGAAACGATCTTGCTCATGGTCATGCCTCCCTACAAACCTCAGCCGAACTGCTGCCAGATCGTCTTGTAATCGCAATACTTGTCGATCGCGTGCACCGAACGGTCGCGGCCGAAACCGGACTGCTTGAAGCCGCCGAACGGCGTCGCGAAATTCGACATGTCATAGGTGTTGATCCACACCGTACCCGCATGGATCTCTTCAGAGAAGCGATAAGCGCGATCCATGTCCTTGGTAAAGACGGCGCCGGCCAGCCCGTAGATCGTGTCGTTGGCGATCCTCAGCGCCTCCTCCTCCGTGTCGAAGGGAATGGCGGCGAGCACTGGTCCGAAGATTTCCTGCCGCGCTAGGCTCATGTCGTTGGTCATATCGACGAAGACGCCCGGCGAGACATAGTAGCCTCCTGTCTCGCTCATGACGCGCTCGGCACCGAAGGCACGGCGCGCGCCTTCCTTCTCGCCGGCCGCGATCATCGCCAGAACCTTGTTCATATGCTCTTCCTCGATCAGCGCGCCGATCTGCGCCGCAGGGTCGAGCGGATGCTTGAGCGCGATATCCGAGCGGGTGACTGCCTCGATCTTCTCGATCAGCCTATCCTGCACCGAACGCTGCACGATGAGGCGGGTCGACGCATGGCACGTCTCGCCGGAATTGTAGAAGCAGCCCCAGGCAGCCGCGACGGCGGCCGCATCGAGATCGGCATCTTCGAAGACGACCAGCGGCGACTTGCCGCCAAGCTCCAGCGCCACGCGCTTGACGTTCGATTGCGCCGCATAGCCCATGATCAGCTTGCCGACTTCGGTGGAACCGGTGAAGGCGATCATGTCGACATCCATGTGCAGCGCCAGTGGCTTGCCGGTCTCTTCGCCATAACCCGTCACGACGTTGAAGACGCCCGCGGGCAGGCCTGCTTCCACTGCGAGCTCGGCAAGGCGGATCGCCGAAAGCGAAGACTGTTCGGCCGGCTTGAGCACGACGGAATTGCCAGCCGCGATCGCCGGGCCGAGCTTCCACGCATCGATGATCATCGGATAGTTCCAGGGCGTGATCGCGCCGATGACGCCGAGCGGCACCTTGCGCACCAGCGCGCGTGCATTCGGGCCGGTCGGCGCGATCTCGTCATACATCTTGTCGATCATCTCGCCGTAGAACTGGATGCCGTCGGCGCAAAGGCGCACATCGACACCAAGCGACGCCATGACCGGCTTACCGACATCGATCGTCTCGAGCATGGCCAGTTCGTCGCCATGGGCGCGGATGAGCTCGGCCCATTTCAGCATGATCTTCTTCTTTTCGAGCGGCTCCTTCTTGCGCCAGACACCGCTCTCAAAGGCAGCGCGGGCCGAGGCAACGGCAGCGTCGACGTCAGCGGCATTGCCGCGCGCAAGCTCAGCGCCGGGCTTGCCGTCCATCGGCCGGATGCGGGTGAAGGTTTCGCCGGATGCGGCGGCACGGTGCAAGCCATCGATGAAGTGCCGTCCTTCGGGCTTGAGAGTGGACAGAACACTTTCCCAATAGTCCCGCGTGTAATTCTTGGTCATCTCAGATTCCTTTCGGCAGCGCCATGATGGCGGCGGCAAAGCGGTGGATATCGGCATCCGTCACGTCACGGATCGTCGAGCGCCGCATGGGCTGGTTTTCGGTCGCGCGCATCTCGCGGGCGAGATCGGAAGCATCGAAGGGTTTGAAGGCAGCCGGCAGCGCGCGCACGATGCCGCAGCAGTCCATCCAGTCGGAGATGAAAGCAGGAAGTTCAGCAGCGCTATCGAGGCCGCAAGCCTTGGCCGCTGCATTGAGATCTGCGGTATCGGCTTCGGCGAGCCATGGCAGCGTCACCTCGAAGCCGAGCGCCGTCGCAAGGCCATGATGAATCGGCGCGAGGCCGGCCAACGCATGGCTGACATTGTGGGCGATCGCCGTGCCGCAATTGTCGATGGCAATGCCAGCAAAACAGGAGCCGAGCAGCACGTCGCCGCGAGCGGCCATATCGTCGGGCTGCTTGACGGCCGTTTCCAGTGCGCCGGTCAGCAGCCGCAGCGCCTGATGCGCATAGAATTGCGCACCGCGATGCGTATTCCGGTTCGTGGCTGCCTCGAAAGCGTGGATGAAGGCATCGAGGCCGCACCATGCGGTCAGGCTGGCGGGCAAGGTCTTCGTCAGTGCCGGATCGAGGATAACGAGATCGGCCTTTGTCTCCGGTCCCCAGATCCAGAGCTTCTTGCCCTCAGGCCCGGCAAAGATATTCGTCGCCGATGTCTCCGAACCCGTACCGGCTGTAGTCGGGATCATGATCTTCTTCAGCGGATTCTTCGGCAGCGGATTGGCCGCCAGCGCGTAATGCATCGGATCCTTGCCGAAGGCGATGCAGCAGGCGACGATCTTGCCGATATCGAGGGCAGAGCCGCCGCCGATGCCGATCACCATATCGGCGCCCTGCCCCGCCTCGATCGCCGCATGCAGATGCGCAAGCTTCGGCTCGCCGGCAAAATCGGAAAAGATCTGCGTCTTGACGCCGGCTTCCGCAAGCTCGGCGCTGACCCTGGCCGCAAGGCCGGACTGCGCCAGGAAAGCATCGATGACGAGCAGGACGGTGCTGACGCCATCGAAGGATTTGACTGCGGCGGGAAGGCCGGAGAGCGCACCCTCGCCGAAACGAAGATCTGGGATGGCGGAAACGGAAAAGGACACGCGGTTCACCTTAGACAAGCGACTGAAAATGATGTCACAATCTTGCATCACAATTTCAGATCTTCAAATCCGGGTAATTATTGGGAATATTGATGATCTAAAGTTATGGAGAGCCGATGTTAGAGAAAATACCGCTGGAGGCATTCCGCGTGTTCGACGCGGCGGCACGCGCCATGAATTTTTCCCGCGCCGGCCGGGAGCTCAACATCACCCAGGCCGCCGTCAGCCGCCGCATCAAGGGGCTGGAAGATCACCTAGGCGCGACGCTCTTCACCCGGCGCGGCCGAAATCTGGCGCTAACGCCGGATGGCGAGCGGCTGTTCCAGCGCGTGCGCGCCACGCTGGAATATCTGGAAGAGAGCCTGGAGCCCTTTCGCACCGGCACGGGCGAAATCATCTCGATCGCTGCAAGCGGCTCGATCTCGCATCTCTGGCTCGGGCAGCGCCTGAGGGATTTCGGCAAGGAGAGCCCCGGCATCTCCGTGCGCCTGCTGACGACGGATGTGCACTCCGAACTCGCCTCGGAGAACAACGATCTCATCATCATCTATTCCACCGGCGAACATCCGCGCTGGAGCCTCACGCCGCTCTTGAAAGAGGTGCTGGTCCCGGTCGCCTCGCCGGATTATCTGGCAGCCCGCGGCTTGGACGCGCAGACACTGACGGCGGTGGATATTGCCGGGCTCGATCTCATCGACTACGAGCGCGCCAACGCCCATTGGATCAGTTTCCGCCAATGGTTCGGCCGCGTCGGCGATCCCTTGAAGGGAAAGCTGCCGCGACCGCGCCTGTCCTTCTCGACCTACATCATGGCCGTAGAAGCAGCCCTCAGAGGCGAAGGCATCGCACTCGGTAGCCTTGGCCTGATTGAGGAATATCTGCAGTCAAGTGCACTCGTCACAGTCGGCCAGGATCGCGTCGAGAGTGGCTTCGGATATTATCTGGGCGCACCGCGTTTTCGCTCGCTCTCTCCCGAGGCAGCGCAACTGCACAGGTTTCTGCTGGCAGAAAATCGCTAGAATCTAGATCGTGAGTTTGTCGGAGAATCGCAAATATGGAAATCGTTCGCGATTGTAATTGGTTCACATCAAAACGCCATTCAGTTATTTCCTATGTATATTGCAAGCGGTCCAAATCTGGCTCATACAATCCAGGTTAGGCGTTACTTCTGGCGTAACAGCAAAAGCTAATCCCCAGCAGGTTCGCGAGAAGAGCCGAACATCGTATTCCTCCCTGGCGCGAGGCATTTCCATGACAGACAGTCAGCAGCGGCTTGGCGCTGCGCCATATGTCATTGCTGGATTTTCATTCTTTCCCCTCCTTGGCGTACCCTTTGGGATCACAGCTATTCTTTGGGGATTGCTAACCAGGAAGAAAGGGGGACAGCTGTTAGCGACACTTGGAGCGCTCGGAATACTCGTTACCGTCGTCCTTTATGGAGGTCTCTATTATAAGGGGTTCGTGGAGCACGGCGGCATCGCCGATGATCTCAAGAAGCGACTCGCATCGCAGACACTCAACACCTTGGTTCCGGCCATAGAGTTATACCGGCTGCAACACGGATCCTATCCAAGCTCTTTGGAAGAGCTGCAAAAGGCAACAGGACAAAACAATGCAATTTTCGTGGCCGACCCCTTCCAGCTCGGTCCGCTGCCGAACCAGAATCTCTTCTACTATCAGCGCACGGGTGCCAATCACTATTATCTTCGCAGTGTCGGGCCTGACGGCATCCCGTTCACAACCGATGACATTGTGCCTGACATTCTCAATCCGGCTGGCAACTTAGGGCTGCTCGTCGACAAAACTCAACGGCCGTAATGAGTTGATGATATTTCAAACGAGAGCATACGGATAACAAAAAAGCGGCCCAGAGGACCGCTTCCATCTCACGCACAACTCTCGGATCGCATCAATCCTGCGGGATCGAGCCGCGCAGATGCGAGAGTTCCATGATGAAGTGCTCCAAGCGCGATTTGTGCTCGTGATGCTCGGCATCTTCGAGCTCGGCCTTGGCGGCATTGATGCGGCGGTCCAGCTCGTCGCGGCTCATGTCTTCGACCGGAACGGCGGATTCGGCAAGCAGCGTGCAGCCGGTCGGCAGGATGTCGGCGAAACCGCCGAAAACAACGTAGTCCTGCTTCTTGCCCGAAGCCGAATGCACCTTGACGACACCAGGCTTGATCGTGGTCATGGTCGGCGCATGGTTCGCCATGACCGTCATCTCGCCTTCGCTCGCGGGGATGACGACATCGATAACCTGTTCCGACAGCAGCAAACGCTCCGGAGAAACCAGTTCGAAATTGAAATTGTCAGCCATGGCCCGTCACTTCTCGATTGTCTTATTCGCAAGGCAAGGGCGCGCGGACAAGGCCGCGCGCCGATGGATTGGCCTGATCAGGCAGCCAGCTTCTTGGCCTTTTCGATCGCTTCGTCGATCGAGCCGACCATGTAGAAGGCAGCTTCCGGCAGGTGGTCGTATTCGCCGTTGACGAGGCCCTTGAAGCCCTTGATCGTGTCTTCGAGCGCGACGAGCTTGCCCGGCGAACCGGTGAAGACTTCGGCGACGAAGAACGGCTGCGACAGGAAGCGCTCGATCTTGCGGGCGCGGGCAACAGCGAGCTTGTCGTCTTCGGACAGTTCGTCCATACCCAGGATGGCGATGATGTCCTGCAGGGCTTTGTAGCGCTGCAGCGTCGACTGAACCTTACGGGCAACTTCGTAGTGCTCTTCACCAACGACCATCGGGTCGAGCATGCGCGAGGTGGAGTCGAGCGGGTCGACGGCCGGGTAGATGCCCTTTTCAGCGATCGAGCGCGACAGAACGGTCGTTGCATCCAGGTGGGCGAAGGAGGTTGCCGGTGCCGGGTCGGTCAAGTCGTCGGCCGGAACGTAAATGGCCTGAACCGAGGTGATCGAGCCCGTCGTCGTGGTGGTGATGCGCTCCTGCATCTGGCCCATGTCGGTTGCGAGCGTCGGCTGATAGCCCACGGCAGAAGGAATACGACCGAGCAGAGCTGACACTTCCGAACCAGCCTGCGTGAAGCGGAAGATGTTGTCGACGAAGAACAGAACGTCCTGGCCTTCATCACGGAAGTTTTCAGCAACGGTCAAACCGGTCAGAGCGACGCGAGCGCGGGCGCCCGGCGGTTCGTTCATCTGGCCGTAAACGAGCGCAGCCTTGGAGCCTTCGCCGCCACCGTGCTTGTTGACGCCTGATTCGATCATTTCGTGGTAAAGGTCGTTGCCTTCGCGGGTACGCTCACCCACGCCTGCGAACACCGAGTAACCACCGTGCGCCTTGGCGACGTTGTTGATCAGTTCCATGATGAGAACGGTCTTGCCAACGCCGGCGCCGCCGAACAGGCCGATCTTGCCGCCCTTCGCATAAGGAGCCAGCAGGTCGACGACCTTGATGCCGGTGACGAGGATCTGCGCCTCCGTGGACTGCTCGACGTAGGACGGAGCTTCCTGGTGGATAGCGCGCTTCTTGGAGGTGTTCAGCGGACCTGCTTCGTCGACCGGCTCGCCGATGACGTTCATGATACGACCCAGCGTCTCGTGTCCAACCGGAACGGAAATCGGTGCGCCCGTGTCCTTGACCGGCTGACCGCGAACCAGACCTTCGGTCGAGTCCATGGCAATGGTGCGGACGGAATTTTCGCCGAGGTGCTGTGCGACTTCGAGAACCAGACGATTGCCGTTATTGTCGGTTTCAAGCGCGTTCAGGATCGCCGGGAGCTCGCCGTCGAAAGCAACGTCCACAACGGCGCCGATAACCTGAGTAACCTTACCGACAGAACCTGCGGGGGTAGCTGCGTCAGCCATATTCTTACCCTCTTTTCCCTAACCTCAGAGCGCTTCGGCGCCCGAAATGATTTCAATCAATTCCTTGGTGATCTGTGCCTGGCGCTGACGGTTGTAGTTCAGCGTCAGCTTGTTGATCATCTCACCAGCGTTGCGCGTCGCATTGTCCATCGCGCTCATCTTGGCGCCCATTTCGCCGGCGACGTTTTCGAGCAACGCGCGGAAGATCTGGACAGAGATGTTGCGCGGGATCAGGTCCGCGAGGATCGAAGCCGCATCCGGCTCGTATTCATAGACGGCGCCCTTGTGGGCCGCATCTTCTTCGACAACGGCGGGAGCCGACGCCGGAATGAGCTGCTGTGCCGTCGGGATCTGGCTGATCACCGACTTGAATTCGGAATAGAACAGCGTGCAGACATCGAATTCGCCGGCTTCGAACATCTCGATGATGCGCTTGCCGATGGCGTCGGCATTGTCGAAACCGATGCGCTTGACGTCGCGCAATTCCTTGCGCTCGACGATCAGCGATGCGTATTCGCGGCGAAGGACGTCATAGCCCTTCTTGCCGACGGTGAAGATTTTCACCGTCTTGCCTTCCGCCAGAAGCTTGCGGGCATGATCGCGGGCAAAGCGCGAAATCTGCGAATTGAAACCACCGCACAGACCACGCTCGGCCGTGCAGACGACGAGCAGATGCACGTCGCTCTTGCCGGTTCCGGTCATCAGCAGCGGCGCGCCATCAGCATCGCTGACGGCAGCCGAAATGTTGGCCAGAACAGCAGCCATGCGCTGCGAGTAAGGCCGGGCGGCCTCGGCCGCCTCCTGCGCACGCCGAAGCTTCGCCGCGGCGACCATTTTCATCGCCTTGGTGATCTTCTGCGTCGCCTTGACGGAGGCGATCCGGTTTTTCAGATCCTTGAGTGAAGGCATCCTTGGTCCGTCCTAGAGCTTGGCCCGATTACGCGAAAGACTTGGCGAAACTGTCGAGAGCAGCGGTGAGCTTACCCTTCGTCGCGTCGCTGATGGCCTTTTCGGTACGGATGGTGTCGAGGATGTCCTTGCCTTCCGAGCGGAGGTACGACAGCAGGCCCTGCTCGAACTTGCCGACCTGAGCAACGGGCAGCTTGTCGAGATAGCCGTTGACGCCGGCGAAGATCACTGCGACCTGTTCTTCCGTCTTCAGCGGCGAGAACTGCGGCTGCTTCAGGAGTTCGGTCAGGCGAGCACCGCGATTCAGCAGGCGCTGCGTTGCCGCATCGAGGTCGGAACCGAACTGGGCGAAGGCGGCCATTTCGCGATACTGGGCGAGTTCGCCCTTGATCGAGCCGGCAACCTGCTTCATCGCCTTGATCTGAGCGGACGAACCGACGCGCGAAACCGAGAGACCGACGTTAACGGCCGGGCGGATACCCTGATAGAACAAGTCCGTTTCGAGGAAGATCTGGCCGTCGGTGATCGAGATCACGTTGGTCGGAATGAAGGCCGAAACGTCGTTGCCCTGCGTTTCGATGACCGGGAGAGCCGTAAGCGAGCCAGCGCCTTTCTCGTCGTTCATCTTGGCAGCGCGCTCGAGGAGACGCGAGTGCAGGTAGAAAACGTCGCCCGGATAAGCTTCGCGGCCCGGCGGGCGGCGCAGCAGCAGCGACATCTGACGGTAAGCAACGGCCTGCTTGGAGAGGTCGTCATAGCCGATCAGGGCGTGCTGGGCGTTGTCACGGAAATATTCACCCATGGCGCAGCCGGCAAACGGAGCCAGGAACTGCATCGGAGCCGGATCGGAAGCCGTCGCAGCCACGATGATCGAGTACTTCAGAGCGCCGCGTTCTTCAAGAACCTTCACGAACTGCGCAACGGTCGAACGCTTCTGGCCGACAGCGACGTAAACGCAGAACAGCTTTTCGCTGTCCGGACCGTTATCCTGAATGGACTTCTGGTTCAGGATCGTGTCGAGAATGATGGCGGTCTTGCCGGTCTGGCGGTCGCCGATGACGAGCTCGCGCTGGCCGCGGCCAACTGGGATCAGAGCGTCGATGGCCTTGAGGCCAGTCGACATCGGCTCATGAACCGACTTGCGCGGAATGATGCCCGGAGCCTTGACGTCGACGCGCGAACGACGGGTCGCGTTGATCGGGCCCTTGCCATCGATCGGGTTGCCGAGCGCGTCGACAACGCGGCCGAGCAGCTCCGGACCAACCGGAACGTCAACGATCGCGCCGGTGCGCTTGACGGTGTCGCCTTCCTTAATGTCGCGGTCGGAGCCGAAGATAACGACACCGACATTGTCGGCTTCGAGGTTCAGCGCCATGCCGCGGATGCCGCCGGGGAATTCGACCATTTCGCCGGCCTGAACATTGTCCAGACCGTAGACGCGGGCGATACCGTCACCGACGGAGAGAACCTGGCCGACTTCGGAGACTTCAGCTTCCTTGCCGAAGTTTTTGATCTGATCTTTCAGAATTGCGGAAATTTCCGCGGCGCGGATATCCATCAGCCGACCTCTTTCAATGCAAGCTTAAGGGTGGAGAGTTTGGTGCGAAGGGACGTATCGATCTGACGCGAACCGACCTTGACGATCAGGCCGCCGAGGATCGACGGATCGACGGTGACGGCGATCGCCACGTCCTTGCCGGTGACGCCCTTCAGCGCCGCCTTCAATTCATCTTCCTGCGCAGGAGTGAGCGCATGGGCCGAGGTGACCTCGGCGGAAATCTCGCCGCGATGCTGGGCGGCGATGATGCGGAAAGCCTTGATCATGCCCGGCAGCGCAAAAAGGCGCCGGTTGCTGGCCACAAGCTTCAGAAAATTGGTGACATAGGCGCCAAAGCCGGCCTTCTTTGCCAGCGCTTCGATCGCGCCGACCTGCTCTTCAGCCGAAAAAACCGGGCTGAGGACGAAGCGCTTCAGATCATCGCTTTCGTCGAGCATGGCTTGGAACCGATCGAGATCGGCGGCCACTGCCGGCACGGCACCCTCTTCAAGAGCCAATTCGAACAGCGACGAGGCATATCGTTCTGCAACGCCAGAAACATGCTGGGATGTGTCTGCCACGGGCACAAAATTCCCTGATTTCAACCCAAGAACCAAACTTCCGGGTGACGGAAGCGATATGCCCTTGAATTCGTTTTGATTTCCCCCAGAAATCAGCAGGAGTGCTCTCCCGCCTCATCCGAAATTCGGGGTTCGTCTAACATAGGATATTGAGACTCGCAACACGCGTATTCGACGAATACGCCATTCGGGCGAATTTATGATGGCAAAATTCGAAAACCATGGGGATAGCGCAGGCAAAAATGGCCGCGCCGGAGCCGTTTTCGGCTCAAATATAGCCGAGACCATAGAGAAAAGGTAGCGCCGCGAGAATCGCCTGCACAACCAGAAGGAGAAGACTCAAAAATACGCTGCCCCGATCGGACATAAGCGACAGGATGCGGCCGAAAGCCGCCACCCCGAAGGAGGCTCCGAGCGCCAGATAGATCATTGGCTGCGCCAAGAGGATCGCCACCAGTCCGAAACCGACCATGAAGCCACCGGCCGAGCGCGCTTCCGCATAGGCCTCCGACCGGCCCTCCTTCACCTGCAGCTTGAGGAAGCGATAGGTGTAGCCCGGTGCAAACATCAGGAAAAGGCCGATCAGTGCTGTGACGGCAGCCGAACAATAGGCAAGCCGTTCGCCGAATTCGGCCGGAAAATAAAGCTCCATCATTGCCCTCAAAATCAGCCGTGCAAATCACGTTAAGTGAGATGGCCGACTTATGGCATGATCCGCATTACAAGGGAAAGGCGCAGGCAAGATATCTGCAGCATCAATCACAGAAAGCTTTGCGGATCGATATCGAGCTGCACCTGTACGGAACCACGCTCCTTTGGGGACTGCGCCAGCATCGCCCGCAGGAATCCCTGCATATCCGAATTGCGCCGGCCATGCACGAGCAGGCGGAAGCGATGGCGGCCGCGCACCAGCGCGATCGGTGCTTCGGCAGGACCCAACACCGAAATGCCCGAAACCTGCGGCGCCGCATTGCGCATGCCACGCGCATGGGTCTCGGCATCCTGCCTGCTGTCGGCCGAGACGATGATAGAGGCAAGCCGGCCGAAGGGCGGCAAGATAGCCCTCTCCCGTTCCGAAATCTCGCGCTCGTAAAAGGCGCTGGCATCGCCCGAGACGATCGCCTGCATCACTGGGTGTTGCGGCTGGTAGGTCTGCAGCAGACCGTGGCTCTTGAGGCCGGTTCGCCCGGCGCGTCCTGTCACCTGCGACAGGAGCTGGAACGTCCGCTCGGCGGCGCGCGGATCGCCATTCGCCAGGCCGAGATCCGCATCGACAATGCCGACCAGCGTCATCAGCGGGAAATTGTGTCCCTTGGCGACGAGTTGCGTGCCGATGACGATATCGGCCTCGCCCTTGGCGATGGCATCGAGCTCCAGCCGCAGCCGCTTGACGCCGCCCATGATGTCGGAAGAGAGCACGATCGTTCGCGCTTCGGGGAAATGCCGCTCCACCTCCTCCGCGATACGCTCGACGCCTGGGCCGCAGGCGACGAGATGATCGAGCGTGCCGCATTCGGGACAAGCCTCCGGCGTGCGCTCGGCATAGCCGCATTGATGGCACTGGATCTGGTTGCGGAAACGGTGCTCCACCAGCCAGCTCGAACATTGCGGGCACTGGAAGCGATGGCCGCAGACGCGGCAGAGCGTCAGCGGCGCATAACCGCGCCTGTTGAGGAACAGCAGCGCCTGCTCGCCCTTGGCAACCGTCTTGCCGATCGCGCGGATCATGACCGGCGACAGGAAGCCGCCGCGCTCCGGCGCATGCCGGCGCATGTCGATCAGGTGCAGGTCGGGCAGCGCCGCATCGCCATAGCGCGTCGGCAAGTGGATTGTCGTGTAGCGCCCACTCTGGCCATTGACCTGGCTTTCGACCGAAGGTGTCGCGGAAACCAGCACGACAGGAAAATCACCGATGCGGCCGCGCACCACGGCCATATCTCGCGCATTGTAATAGACGCGATCCTCCTGCTTATAGGCAGGGTCATGCTCTTCATCGACGATGATGAGCCCGAGATCCTCGAAAGGCAGGAAGAGCGCCGAGCGCGCCCCGGCCACGACCCTGACTTCGCCTGTGACAGCCTGTCGCCAGACTTTCTCGCGCATGCGCGGCGCGAGATCGGAATGCCATTCGGCCGGCTTGGCGCCGAAGCGATCCTGAAAACGCTCGAGGAAGCTTGCCGTCAGTGCAATTTCCGGCAGCAGGATCAACACCTGCTTGCCACGCCTCAGCGTTTCGGCAATGGCCTCGAAATAGACCTCCGTCTTGCCGGAACCGGTAACGCCATCGATCAGGGAAACCGCGAACTCGCCCTTGCGGACGTCGGCCAGGATCTCATCGGCCGCGTCCTTCTGCGGCCCCTGCAGCCGCGACGCGGTGAATTCGGGATCGGGTTTGGCGACGACCGGCGGCGGCGGCAGGAAGATGGTTTCAAAAATGCCCTGCGCGATCAACCCGTCGATGACGCTGGTGGACACGCCGGCCGCATGCGCAAGCCCTGTGCGCGTCCACGAAAGCCCATCGGCGGCAATCTCCATCACCTTGGCGCGCGCCGGCGTCATGCGCTCCGGCTGCCCGCCGATGAATCGCAGTCCCTCGACCATCGGTTCTGGATCGAAGGCGGCCGGCGCTCTCAGCGCCATGCGCGCCACCAGCCCCGGCGGCGACAGCGTATAGGCGGCAACCCAATCGATGAAATCGCGCATATGCTTGCCGAGCGGCGGGCAATCGAACACATGGCTGATCGGCCGAAGCTTCTTCGGATCGACACCGCCGTCATCCTCGCCATCCCAGACCACGCCGATCACCTGCCGCGGCCCGAGCGGCACCTGCACCACCGAACCCGGCTCCACCGCCATGCCCTCAAGCACGGCATAGGAATACGCTCTTGGCGCCGGCATCGGCACGAGAACGGGCACGGTACGGCTCATCACAGATTTTGCAGGCGCCGTCTCGAAAAGCGCACCGAACAGATCGGAAGAATCTTTGCTCATTGCGCCGGACCATGCCTCGAACGGACGCAAAAGAAAACCCGGATCGCCGGATCACTACTACTCATCGCCCTCATCCATCTCGCCGGTCAGTCGCATGCCGTCGATCCAGGTGGAGCCATCCTCACGGATCACCCGGCGCGGCTTGGCGCCGCAGCGCTCCCGTACCGCCTCGGCCAAGCGTTCGGAATGGGTGACGATCCAGATCTGGCTCGTCTTTGCGGCCTCGGCGATCATGTCGGCAAGCGGCACCAGCATATCCGGATGCAGGCTCGCTTCCGGCTCGTTGAGCGCGATCAGGGGCGGCAGGCGATAGGACATCAGGGCTGCGGCAAGACCGAGGAAGCGGATTTGACCGTCCGACAGTTCGCGCGGCTGGAAGACGCGGTTGGGAAATTCGGGCAGCATCAGCCCGAAATCCGCCGTTTCCTCCGGCACCGGCACGACGAGCCGCGCGCCGCCAAGAGCGGCGGCGATTACGCAGTCGAGTTCGACCGTATCTCCTCTTATATGTTTGAGCGTGGCGAAAACGGCGGCGATGTTAGCGCCATCCTCATCCAGCATAGGCGACGTTATGGCCAAGCAAGGTGCACGCAATGGCGAACCACGATCAGTGCGGAAACCATGAAAGAAGCGCCAGGCATCGACAGCTCGCCGGAAGGCGCCGATCTCCGGATAATGTCCGGCATCGCCAAGCAAAGCGATCGCGGTTTCCGATGGCAGGGCCTGTTCGCGATAGGCTTCCATACGGCCATTCTCGCCACGAACCGCAATACCAGGCCCGTCACGTTTCATCATCGTGACCGGCCTGCGCCCGGCTTCGAACGTAAGCTCCTCGGTTTTGATTTCCGGCTCAAGTGAGAAACCCGCAGCGGTCGGTGGCCGTATGCCCGCTTCGATCCAGTAGCGAAAGGTCGCCGCCCGCTCCATGTCGAGCAGCTCGACATCGAAGCGGATACGAGGGGACTCATGCGAACGCCGCTTGCCCGACCACATGGCCGAGAACATGCCGCCTTCGCTTGAGATTTCATATGCCAGCCGGCCGCGAACTGCGGCCTGCACCAGCTGCAGGGAACGATAGAGATTGGACTTGCCGACACCGTTCTCGCCGATGAACAGATTGACATCGGAAAGATCCATGCGGATCGAGCGCAGGGAGCGATAATTTCGGGCAAACATGGAGCGTAGCTGCATGCCCGAGGGTTTAGCCGATTCCGATATTAAAGAGAATGCGAAACCAGAGGCTCGTCCTCACTCGGAGGAACAAGCGGCGAGAAGGTCGCGTTGCCATCCGCCGCAAGGTCGAAGACCGTATGCTTCTCCAGTGCCTTCGTTGCCTCGTTGACGTCGCCGTCCAGATGCTCGACGGGAATGAGGTTGCCGACGAGGAAATCGAACCGGTCGCCGCGCTTGTTGAGCAACTCGTGGAACACGGTCATGTCGCGCAGCTCGGTCGACCATTTGGCGAACCAGTAGAACAGGCCGGAATTGCGCGCCGTCAGATGAACGGGGAGGATCGGCAGATTGTATTTGCGTGCGAGCCCCACGGCCGAGGTCTTCCACGGCCGTTCGTTCAGTTTGCCGTTTTCCCAGTAGGCGATGCGGCCGGACGGGAAGAGCACGGTCACCTTGCCCTCCGCCACGGCGCGGTTGGTCAGCTGCAGCGTCTCGCGCGTCTTTGGCTTGCTCTTATATTCCTCGCGCCATTCGACCGGGATGATCATCTCGGCAAAGCGCGGGTTGACGCGTACCGCATCGCGGTTAGCAAAGATCATCATGTCGGGCCGGCGCGATTTCAGAAGATCGAAGACAGCGACGCCATCGGCAATGCCGGTGGGATGATTGCTGACGAGAATGAAGCCGCCCTTAGCCGGAATACGATCGGCATGGGTGACGCCGATATCGAGCCGCAGCAGATCGCTCATATATTCGAAGCACTGAAAGCCGGAGAGCTTGGCGACATCATCGGCGAATTCGATCGCCTTGTTGTAGCGCAGCAGCGTGTAGAGAAACGGGCGCATCAGCGGCCAGAGCGGATTGCGCACGATCTTCTGCCCGCGCTCGGCGATGAGAGTATCGACAATATGTCCGGGCTGGCCCTGAGACACCAAAGCGATCGCCTCTGCAAGTTGTCCCAATGCAGTTATCGAGCCGCGGCGCGCCATGAAGTATCCTGAATGGTTGGGATATATTCTATCGCAATCGAATATGATCGAAGCATGACAAGCGCCTCGCATATGGAAGGCGAACCATATGCAGTTTCATTGAAGTCCAGCTGCTCTCCGCAACACGAAGGAAAACGCCTCGGAAACAGTGGGAAAATTAGCGATTCCATAACCTTCCTTCCTTCAAAGTGGCAGAAGGAATGCGAATTTCAAGGGGTTTTCCACTGAACGAATTGCTTGTTATCGCCGACTCCAGGTTGATGGCGGAACGCAACCGCTGGCTCGACGCGCTTGGTCAAGAGCGGCGGCTCGCCGCCCATACGCTGAATGCCTACGAACGCGATACGCGGCAATTCCTGACCTTCCTCACCGGCCATCTCGGCGGTCCGGCGACGATCGAGGATATTCACGCGCTCCGCTCCTCCGACTTTCGCGCTTTTCTTGCAGCGCGCCGCAAGGATGGCGCGGGCGCGCGTTCGCTCGGGCGCAACCTCGCCGGGCTTCGCTCGCTGCTGCGCTATCTCGAAAAGAAGGGTCTGGTGAATGCTGCGGGTGCGGCTGCGGTGCGCTCGCCAAAACAACCGAAATCGCTGCCGAAGCCTCTTTCCGACAGGCAGGCAATCACCGTCGTCAGCGATGAGGCGCAGCTGCATGAGGAACCGTGGATCGCCGCGCGCGATGCCGCCGTGCTGACCCTGCTCTATGGCTGCGGCCTGCGCATTTCCGAGGCGCTGGATTTGAAGCCGCAGGATTTTCCGCCGGGCGCAACCTCGCTGCGCATTACCGGTAAGGGCAACAAGACCCGCCTGGTGCCTCTGCTGTCGATCGTCATCGAAGCGATCGATCAATATCGCAAGCTCTGCCCTTATCATCTCGAAGCCGATGGCGCCCTCTTTCGCGGCGCGCGCGGCGGCAAGCTGCAGCCGGGCATCATCCAGCACGGCATGCAGAAACTGCGCAGCGCATTCGGCCTGCCGGATACAGCAACACCCCACGCGCTCCGTCATTCCTTTGCCACCCATCTCCTGGCTGGCGGCGGCGATCTGCGCACCATCCAGGAACTGCTCGGCCACGCCAGCCTCTCGACAACACAGGTCTATACCGGCGTCGATTCCTCGCGCCTGCTCGAGGTCTACGACCGCGCCCACCCTCGCGCATAAGAAAAGATTAACCTCTCGCGTTAAGGGAATTTCCGTCTCGCTCACGTAAAGTAAAACCCTGTCTCGGCATGCCTCCCGAAAGCCGCTTTCGAGCGTTAGGGATCACGCCTCTGCTAACGGAAGATTTTGATGATTTCTGCCCTCGAGTCCAAGACGATGCGGTCGATGAAGCCGACGCTTGGCGATGTCATGCTCTGGCTTGCAACCGCCTTTCCGCTGATGCTCGCGGTACTGTTGGTCGCAACCATACTGACGCTGCAGCCGGCCCATGCCGAAGGCGCTGTGTCCGATAGCTGTGGCGGCAAGGATCTGATGGCCGAACTTCAAAAGAACGATCCAGCAAAATACGCCACCATCATCGCCGCCGGCGACAAGATGGAAAACGGCAAGGGCATCTTCTGGAAGATCGAAAAGCCCGGCCTGAAGCCGTCCTGGCTGCTCGGCACCATGCATGTCTCGGACACGCGCGTGCTCACCATGCCGAAGGGCGCTGCAGACGCCGTTGCATCAGCTGATACGATCGTTGTCGAATCGGATGAGATTCTCGACGACAAGAAAGCCGCCGCGGCCCTCTTCGCCAATCCTTCACTCACCATGCTCACCGACGGCTCGACCATCAGCCAGCATCTCACGTCCGAAGAAAATGCGCGGCTTGAAGCAGGGCTGAAGGAGCGCGGCATTGCGCTCGCCGCCGTCTCGCGCATGCAGCCCTGGCTGATCTCGAGCTCCTTCGAGATGACGGGCTGTGAGGTTCGCCGCAAGACGGCCGGCGCGAAATTCCTCGATCAGAAACTCGCAACCGACGCTGCGGCCGAAGGCAAGAAGGTCGTCGGTCTCGAAACGTTGGCCGAGCAGGCTAAGGCCATGAGCGATCTGCCGGTCGCACTGCACCTGAAGTCGCTGATGCAGACGCTCGAACTGGGCGACAAGATCAACGACGTCAACGAAACGATGACGGAGCTCTATCTCGCCGGCAATATTGGCGCGATGATCCCGATGCTGAAGGTGATCGAGCCGGACCAGAAGATCACCGATGCCGATACCGCCGCCTTCGAGCAGCGCATCATCCTCGATCGCAACAAGGTCATGGCCGAACGCGCGGCTGCGGTTCTCGACAAGGGCAATGCTTTCATCGCTGTCGGCGCACTTCATCTCGTCGGTGACAAGGGTCTCGTGGCGCTGCTGCGCAAGCAGGGCTTCACAGTGACGGCGGTGAACTGACCGCTTGCATTCGCTTACCGAGATCGGCAAGCATGGTCGCGACGATCAGCCGGTGGAATGGCGTGATGATTGCGAGATAGATCCGGCCGAGCAATATATTCCGCCGAACGAGCGTCGTGGCATCGACCAACCGACGCCCCTGATCGTCATCACGCACGTCGATGACGACCCGAAAATCGAGATGCCGGTCGTCGAAGCCGAGCACGACCTGATTGTCGGACTTGCTGACGACGGGAAAGAAGCCGATCTTTTCCCGCTCCTCCGCCCGAAGATCGCTGCTGGATCTCAAGCCGAACAAGCCCGTTACCGCATCGCGCACTCGTATCAGCAGCCGCACCCAAAGCGGAAAGCGGCTGAGCATTGCTCGGGCGGCAGCAATTGCCGTCAGATCCGAGTTCGAAATCTTCAGCTCGTAGCAGTCGGCCCAATCCGCATCCGGCAGGGCCGGATGCGGCATAAGGGGTTTCACCATCAAAGGCCTTGCAGACATGATTTCATCCGCCTTTATTCGACGGCTGCAGACTACCACACATTGCATTGCCACCCGACCAACAAAAGCCGGCTGCGGCAATTTGGCCGGCAGATGACAAACTACCGGACCGCCGATGCGTTGGCCGGCAAAATCTTCAGTCGCCAGGATGTGTTTGGCTTCAGATAGGTCGTTGCGATGGCACGGACATCCTCGGCAGTCACGGCTTCGTAGCCACTGATGCTTCTGCGAATACGGTCGAGGCGCCGAGGATCGCTTTGAGCATCGTGAAGATTCTGCACCCAATAGCCGTTGGTCTGCTGCGAACGCTTCACCGCTTCGATGATCGGAACCTTGGCCCGCGTCAGCTCGTCGGGCGAAACGTCTCCATGACCGAGATCGGCGGCGATCTTATCCACCAGCTCGAAGAAATGATCCACCTTGGCGGGCGTGGTTTCGACATAGAGATAGGCAAAACCATAGCCGGGGATCGATCTCGACAGATCGACTTCGCCCAGAGGACTGTAGGTCGCTCCCTCGGCGATGCGGAACTGGTCGACCAGGCGATTCTGCAGGATCGCCCCGGCGACATTGGCAGCGGCGGCGCGCGGCAGATCGGACAGGAAGTCGCCGATCGGCATGGCGACGGCTGCACCGGCGCTGTCGCCACGCCCGTCATGGAGCCGAACGACCGGATCGGCCGTGGGTGCCGGAAAATGTACGCCGGAACCGTCACCCTGTTTCTCTTCGTCGCCGCGAACCGGCAAGGCGCCGAAGGTCTGCGCCGTCAAGCGAATGACGTCATCCACCTCGATATCGCCGGCGATGATGACCTCGATCGGCCCCTTCGAAAGAGCAGGCTGCATGAAGCCCTCGAAATCTTCCGGCTTCGCATCGATCAATTGTGCCCGGTCCGGGAATGCCCAACGCGGATCGCCGGAGTGCAGGAGCCCGGAAAGATCGCGCCCGACCACGCTGCCCGGCGTCGCCTGAAGCTGGGGAAGCATGTTCAGATAGGCTTGCTGGACCCGCTTGAAGACATCCAGACGATAGGCCGCATCGGAAACATAGGCGGTCAGCAGCTGTAATTGCGTTTGTAGGTCGCGCGACTGGGTCGTTCCCTCGAATTTGAAAGAGGCATCCTGAATGGCGAAATCGATGCTCACGACCTTTGCGGCAAAAGCCTTCTGCATGTCGTCATAGCCAATGGCTTTCAGGCCGGATAGCGGCAGCGCGGGCGCAGCCCAGATTGGCAACCGACGATCGTTCGGCAGGTCCAGCCTGCCGCGGCCGACCTCAGCTCGCACCAAAACCTCATCGGCGCGATACTTGGTCGGCTTGACGGTCAGGCGGACGCCATTGGCAAAACGCACCATAGTCACGCCGAGATCATCGACGGCACGGCGTTCGACGATATCGCCGGGCTTGCCGAAATCGGTATAGGGCCATGCGACCGAAGCCGTCAGTTCCGGCGCCTTCACCGCCACAGCGCGCGAGTCGGAATACGCCTTCTCGACAGCGGCATCGCCACCCTCGGGCATTTGCGGGATTTGCAGCACCAGCTGCGGACCATTGCCGGTAAAGACGCGCTGAAGAGCCTTGTTAACCTCTTCCGCCCGCAGGTCCTTCATCGCGGTGTCAAACAGCGCCAGATCGTCCGCGGGCGAGGTGAAGACCATGTTTTCGCCAACGCTCCAGCTGAGCGAGCCGGCAATATCCGGGCTCGCGCGCGTCGCGGCTCCGTTCGCGGCAGCCTGGAGCGTGGAGCGATATTCGGTAATTTCCCGATCGATCTCGCTTTGGTCGGCACCGAACTGCGCTAGGCGGCGCTGCTCCTGATCGATAGCCGCCAGGGCACCCTGCCACTTGGCGGGATCGCTATCGGCAGCAATCATCGCGACATGGGCCGATTTCAGCAGATCCTGGGCGCCGGCCTGCGCACTGACGAAGGGCGGATTGGGCTGCTGTGCCAAAACTGACAGGCGCCGATTGAGAACGGCGAGGCCGATATCTTCCACCAACTGCGCGCGGCGCTTGACAGCCGTATCCGGCGAAGCATCGTAGGGGCGTGTCCAGGCAAGCTGCACGCGGGTCGCACCACCCGGCACGATGACCGTGCCGACGCGCTCTCCATGGCTTTGGAGAGTGCCGAGATCAGGGTCTGCGGATGCAGCTGCGGCGGCGGTCCAATTGCCGAAGCGGTTGCGGATATCGGCTTCGATGGCGGCCGCATCGATATCGCCGACGACAACCAGGGCGGCGCGATCGGGGCGATAATAGGTGCGGTAGAAATCCTGCAGCAGATCGATCGGGGCGTTGCTGATGATATCGGTTTTGCCGATCGGCGGGCGCTGCGGCACACGCTGTCCCGGTAGCAGTTGCGCAAGCAAACCGGTCCCGCCGCGATATTGCGGCGTGTCACGCAGCTTCTCTTCCGAAAGGATGACACCGCGCTCGCGGTCGAAGGCGCCTGCATCGAGCGTCAGTTCGCTCGCCGTCTCACGCATCAGCATCAATCCAGTCGAAACCGTCTCCGGATTGGCTTCCGGCAGATCAAGCGCATAAACAGTTTCGCCATAGCTCGTGGACGCATTGGTATCCGCGCCGAAGGCAAGACCGAGACGCTGAAGGGTGCGCACCATCTCGCCTTCCGGCACATGGGTCGAGCCCTTGAAGGCCATATGCTCAAGGAAATGCGCCAAGCCCTGCTGGTCGTCGCGCTCCTGCAGGGAGCCAGCGCCGATACGGAAGCGGATTGCCACCTGACCGGCCGGAGTCGCATTGTGCATGACGGCATAGCGCATACCGTTCGGCAAGGTCCCAAAACGAATTCCCTGCTCCGCCGGCAGGTCGCTTGCCGCCTGAGGCCAGTTGGCGACAGGCGTTTCCGCATAGGCGGGAGCCGCAACGGCAACGAGGAATTCGATCGCTGTCGCAACGAAAAGTTTCAGGGATAGACGACCGGCTGGGTTTTGACGTGACATGCTTGCTTTGTTGGTGAGAACGATTGGGTGATGCGATGCACGGGGCCCGTACATCGCATCATCAGGCAAGCATTGCAATCCCGGCGCTTGTCTCGCCGGGATAGCCCGACCTTACATATGGATCGGCTTGAAGAAGGTCGCGAGCGCGGCTTCCTTGACGGCTTCCGACATCGTCGGATGCGCGTGGCAGGTACGGCCGAGGTCTTCCGACGAACCGCCGAATTCCATCAACACGGCAATCTCGTGAATCATCTCGCCGGCGCCGAAGCCGACGATATGGCCGCCGAGAACACGGTCCGTTTCCTTGTCAGCGAGGATCTTGACGAAACCGTCCGTTGCCAGCATGGCGCGGGCGCGGCCGTTGGCGGAGAACGGGAACTTGCCGACCTTGTAGGCGATACCTGCGGCCTTCAGCTCTTCCTCGGTCTTGCCGACGGAGGCGACTTCCGGCTGCGTGTAGACGACGCTCGGAATGACATCGTAGTTCACATGGCCGGCTTGGCCGGCGAGGATCTCGGCAAGCGCCACGCCCTCGTCTTCTGCCTTGTGGGCGAGCATCGGACCCTTTACGACGTCGCCGATGGCATAGATGCCCGCGACATTTGTCTTGAAGTGACCGTCGATTTCGACGCGGCCGCGATTATCGAGTACGACACCCGCTTCTTCGAGGCCGAGGCCTGCCGTGTACGGCTTGCGGCCGGTGGCAACGAGAACGACGTCGGCATCGAGCACGACCTTGTCGCCGCCCTTGACTGGTTCGAAGGTGACCTTGGCGCCGTTGCCGGTTTTTTCCACACCGACGACCTTGGCGCCGAGATGAAACTCGATACCCTGCTTGGCGAGCATGCGCTGGAACTGCTTGGAAACTTCGCCGTCCATGCCGCCGAGGATGGTGTCGAGATATTCGACGACGGTGACCTTGGCGCCGAGACGCGACCAGACCGAACCGAGCTCAAGGCCGATGACGCCGCCGCCGACCACGATCATCTTGCCCGGAACCTTGTCGAGCGCGATGCCGCCAGTCGAGGAGATGATGACCTTCTCGTCGATCTCAAGCGGAACGCCAGGAATGCCGGCAACGTCGGAGCCGGTGGCGATGACGATGTTCTTGCCTTCGATCTCGGTCACCTTGCCGTCGTCAGCCGTGACGGAAACCTTGCCAGCCGAAACAATCTTACCGGTGCCCTGGAAGGCATCGATCTTGTTCTTCTTGAACAGGAAGGCGACGCCATCGACGTTAGACTTAACCGTTGCATCTTTGTGCGCCAGCATCTTTTCAAGATTGAGCTTCGGAGCGGCAACCTCGACGCCAAGCGCGTCCATGCCATGGCCGGCATGATGGAACACTTCGGAAGCGTGGAGCAGCGCCTTGGAGGGGATGCAGCCGACGTTGAGGCAAGTGCCGCCATAGGTCGCCCGCTTTTCGACGACCGCGACCTTCAGGCCGAGCTGCGCTGCCTTGACTGCGCAGACATAGCCGCCGGGGCCGGTTCCGATAATGATCACATCGTAGGACATGTTTTAATTTCCTTGTTTAGTATCTTTGTTAGTCTGTCGCCCGTGCCAAGGCGAGGCGGATGCCGAAGCCGACAAGCGCCGCTCCGGTGATGCGGTTGAACCATTTGCCCGATGCGATGAAACGGTCGCGCACCGGCTTGACGGTGAAGAAGGTGGAGACGCCGGCAAACCAGGCGACAAGCGCCGCCGCCATGCCGATGCCGTAGCTGAACTGGATGAGGGCCGGTGTATCGTGATGAACGAGCGTCGAAAACAGCGACAGGAAGAACAGCACCGGCTTCGGGTTCAATGCGTTGGTGATGAAGCCCGTCGCCAGGCAGCGCCAGACGGAAACCGGCTTGCGATCTTCCTCGGTGATCTCGACATCCTTCACCTCGAAACCCGGCTGGCGGAAGGACTTGAAGCCGAGATAGACGAGATAGGCCACGCCTGCCCATTTGATCAGGCTGAACAGGACAAGCGACTGCGACACGATCAGACCGAGGCCGAGAATGGTGTAGCTGATGTGGAAGAGCAGCGAGAAGCCCATGCCGAGCCCGGTCATCATGGCAGCGCGGCGGCCATGCACGATGCTCTGGCGCAGGATCACGGCGAAGTCGGCGCCCGGAATGACGATGAAGATCGAGAACACCGCCATCAGGCCGAGGAATTCGAGAATATATTGCATCTGTCGACCCTTTCCGATCAGCGGCCGCCGCTCACGTCAAGCAGCGCACCGGTTATATAGGATGCATGCGGGCTCAGTAGGTAGAGGATGGCATCCGCAACCTCATCGGCCGTTCCCGAGCGCTTCATCGGCAATTGTGGTGCGATATCGCGCGCCCGATCCGGCAGGCCGGCGGCGGCATGGATATCAGTATCGATGATGCCGGGCCGGACCGCATTCACCCGAATGCCTTCCGCAGCTACCTCGCGTGCAAGCCCGACAGTGAACGTATCGATCGCGCCCTTGGAAGCGGCATAATCGACATATTGCCCGCCGCCGCCAAGCGTCGCCGCCATGGATGAGAGGTTGACGATCACCCCGCCCTTGCCGCCATGCCGGGTCGACATGCGGCGCACGGCTTCGGCCGCCGCCAGCATCGAGCCGGTGACATTGATGCGAAACATACGGTCGATCCGCTCCGGTGTCATCTCGTCCAGACGCTGGATGACATCGACAATACCTGCATTGTTGACGAGCCCGTCGATGCGACCGAAATGCGCATCGATCTTGGCGAAGACGGATTTGATATCCTTGGGCTTGCCGACATCGCCGGCAATCGCGATCGCCTCGCCGCCGGCATCGCGGATCGTCCGCACCACCGCGTCGGCCGCATCCCGGTTGGAGGCGTAATTGACCGCCACGGCCCAGCCATGCCGAGCGGCTGCTAGACAAATCGCCGCGCCGATGCCGCGGCTGCCGCCAGTTACCAGAAGAACAGGTGCATCGTCGGTCATTGATTGCATCCTTTCAGACTAAGGACATCCCAGGGCGCGACAGTCGCCTTGCCCTTGCCCCAGAGGGACGATTTCTGGATCGAGGGACCGAGCGCCGGCAGGAAAAGCCGATCGGCCGCATTTTCCCCTTCCGCCGGCAGCGCGCGAATATGACCTTTCAGATCTGAAGCATAGACCATGCCCTGCCAGACCGTGCAGGCCCTGAGATCAGCGCCCGTTACATCCCCTTCAGGGCATTCGAACATGATCCGGCCATCGGCGCGCAAATGGTCGTCCGTTCGCATCACGATCCCATCGGCCACGATATTGGTGTTGCGCACTGTGAGCTTGAACCTGTTGCTGACGGATGACTCCGCTTCCATAGGCTCGAAACGGAGCTCATAGGCATTGTCCATATCGACATAGACAGCCTTTTCCTGCACGCATTCTTCCGCATAGGCCGGCACGGGATTGACGGCTGAGGCCAACATTATCCAAGGCATAGAGGCCAGTCGGCTCATCGTGGTTGCGATCGGCATCGTCATTGCCCTCCCGGCTCGCGCCGGCCGTCGGCATTTTCCATAACGCCGAAATCGGTGAACAGAACCAGCGGCCTGCCGGCGGCATCCAGCCCCCAGAACACCGGATAGAAGCCATCGCCCCAGCCGCTCGAGAAAACGGCGACATTGCCGCGTTTGCCAGATACGGGCCGATGCAGGGCATAGTCGTCGTTATTCGGCTGCAGCTCGGATGCCAGGACGTCGTCGTAGTAGTTGATATCCGACGACGACGTCTCGGTACGGACCTGCTTTTCGCGCTCCTGGATCAGCGCATAGGTATCGGCATCCATGTAGCAACCGAGGCCGGCATCGACGGGATAACCGAAGAATTCGTCATTCTTCAGCGAATTGATATCCTGACCGGGGACCACCGCCAGATCCCAGCGCACCGGCTTGCCCTCAGCAAAACGCATGCTGGCCGCAGCGATGCGGCCGAAGGCCTGATACAAGGTGACGGGATAATCGCCAGGAGAAACGGTGCGGGTAAATGCCGCTCGGTCGGGCCCGACGAGCGGGTCGCTGGCGACGATGCGCCCGGAGGTCAGCTCCACCTTGCCGATGCGCAGGATGTTGATCGAGCGGGCGGCAAGATCGGCGTCGCCAAGCGACGCCAGATCGAGATTGCTGCTGAGCTTGGAAATGTCGAGTTCGGCCGTGCCGGCCGACGATGGCACCCATGCGGCGACGGCGCATAGCAATCCGCGCAGCGTCCGCATGGGCCATGTCGACATGATCCAACGCTCCCTTAGAGATCGAGAACGAGACGTTCCGGATCTTCCAGGCTTTCCTTGACGCGCACGAGGAAGGTAACCGCTTCCTTGCCGTCGACGATGCGGTGATCGTAGGAGAGCGCCAGATACATCATCGGGCGGATGACGACCTGACCGCCGATGGCGACCGGGCGCTCCTGGATCTTGTGCATGCCGAGAATGCCTGACTGCGGCGCATTCAGGATCGGCGAGGACATCAACGAACCGTAGACGCCGCCATTGGTGATGGTGAAGGTGCCGCCCTGCATGTCGGCCATCGACAGAGAGCCGTCGCGAGCAGCCTTCGCCAGACGGCCAAGCTCCTTCTCGACTTCCGCGATCGACATCTGGTCGGCGTCGCGGATGACAGGAACGACAAGACCCTTGTCGGTGCCGACAGCCATGCCGACGTGGCAGTAGTTCTTGTAGATGATGTCGGTGCCGTCGATCTCGGCGTTGACAGCGGGCAGTTCCTTCAACGCATGGGTGACGGCCTTGGTGAAGAAGCCCATGAAGCCGAGCTTCACGCCATGCTTCTTCTCGAAGATGTCCTTGTACTTGTTGCGAAGATCCATGACGGCCTTCATGTCCACCTCGTTGTAGGTGGTGAGCATGGCGGCGGTGTTCTGCGCATCCTTGAGGCGCTTGGCGATCGTCTGGCGCAGGCGGGTCATCTTGACGCGCTCTTCGCGGTTGACGTCCTCGACAGCGGTCGGCGCGCGGGCGGCAACCGGTGCTGCCGGTGCGGCCGGAGCCGATGCAGCCTTGGCAACGGCAGCGATCACATCGCCCTTCAGGACCTGGCCGCGCTTGCCGCTGCCTTCGACCTGATCGGCTGAGAGATTGTTTTCGGCAAGCAGCTTACCGGCAGCGGGTGCCGGCGGCATGGAAGAAGCCGGAGCGGAAACGGCGGGAGCGGCAACCGGTGCAGCGGCGGCAGGCGCCGGAGCAGCGGCGGCGGGTGCAGCAGCCTGTGCGGGGGCGGCGGCAGCGCCGTTGCCTGCAGAGATCTGGCCGAGCAGCGCGCCAAGACCTACGGTTTCGCCGGCCTGGGCAACGATTTCGGAAAGCGTGCCGGCAGCAGGCGCCGGAACTTCGATCGTCACCTTGTCGGTTTCAAGTTCGAGAAGCGGCTCATCGGCCTTGATGGCATCGCCGACCTTCTTGAACCAGGTACCGACGGTCGCTTCGCTGACGGATTCGCCGAGGGTAGGAACGCGGATTTCAGTGGCCATTGTTCAAATCCTGATTTTTCGTCTTTATGAGTTGAATGGAATTTCGGCGACAGATGCCGGGGGACGAGTGATACGCCGCGACGCAAGCGCCCGAACGACCACAGCAGTCGACCGGGCATTTACCTGATTGCGGCGATAGGCGGCATGTTTCTTCATGACAGCCATCTTCTCCCCCGTCGCATCATGCGGAAGGCTGGGACGCGATGCCGCGACTTTCAAACGAAAACCGGTCATCGCGCAACCCTCAACCGCCGAGCGCGTCCTCGAGGAACGCCGCAAGCTGCGACAGATGCTTGGACATCAGGCCCGTCGCCGGAGAGGCGGCAGCCGGACGGCCGGTGTAACGAACGCGCTGATACTTCGCATCGATATGGGCAAGCACCCATTCCAGATACGGGTCGATGAAGGACCATGCACCCATGTTCTTCGGTTCTTCCTGGCACCAGACCATTTCCGCATTGCGGAAGCGGCTGAGCTCGTTGATGAGCGCCTTGGCCGGGAACGGATAGAGCTGTTCGATGCGCAGCAGGTAGATGTCGTCGATGCCGCGCTTCTCGCGCTCTTCCAGAAGGTCGTAATAGACCTTGCCCGAGCAGATGACGACGCGACGGATCTTGTTGTCCTTCTGCAGCTTGATCGGGCCATCCTTGATCAGCTCCGCATCGTCCCATAGCAGGCGGTGGAAGGAGCTTTCGCCCGCCATCTCTGCCAGCGTCGACACCGCACGCTTGTGGCGCAGCAGCGACTTCGGCGTCATCAGGATCAGCGGCTTGCGGAAGTCGCGCTTCAGCTGACGCCGCAGGATGTGGAAGTAGTTGGCCGGCGTCGTGACGTTGGCGACCTGCATGTTATCCTCAGCGCAGAGCTGCAGATAGCGTTCCAGGCGGGCGGAAGAGTGTTCCGGACCCTGACCTTCATAGCCATGCGGCAGCAGGCAGACGAGACCGGACATGCGCAGCCACTTGCGTTCGCCCGACGAGATGAACTGGTCGAATACGACCTGTGCACCGTTGGCGAAGTCGCCGAACTGTGCTTCCCAGAGGGTCAGCGCATTCGGACGGGCAAGCGAATAGCCGTATTCGAAGCCGAGAACCGCCTCTTCCGACAGCATCGAGTTGATGACTTCGTAACGAGCCTGGGTCGGCGAGAGATTGGCGAGCGGGATGTAACGCTCTTCGGTCTCCTGATCGTAGAGAACCGAATGACGCTGTGAGAAGGTGCCGCGTTCGCAATCCTGACCGGACAGGCGGATCTTGTGGCCCTCGACGACCAGCGAACCGAAGGCCAGGGCTTCCGCCATGGCCCAATCAATGCCCTCGCCGGTCTGCACCATGTTGGCGCGGTTTTCCATGAAGCGCTGGATGGTGCGGTGCGCATGGAAGCCGGCCGGGATTTCCGACAGCTTGCGGCCGATTTCCTTCAGCGACTTCATCGGCACGGCTGTCTTGCCGCGGCGCTGCTCGTCGGCATTGTCGGCCGTGTGCAGGCCGGACCACTCGCCGTCAAGCCAATCGGCCTTGTTCGGCTTGTAGGACTGGCCGGCCTCGAACTCCTGCTCGAGATGGGCGCGCCAATCGGCCTTCATCTTCTCGACTTCGCCTTCGGTCAGCACGCCTTCGCTGATCAGCCGCTGCGAGTAGAGCTGCAGCACCGTCTTGTGGGCGCGGATAACCTTGTACATGTTCGGCTGCGTGAAGGACGGTTCATCGCCTTCATTATGGCCGTAACGGCGGTAGCAGAAGAGGTCGACCACAACGGGCTTGTGGAACTTCATGCGGAATTCGGTCGCGATCTTCGCGGCATAGACGACTGCTTCCGGATCGTCGCCGTTGACGTGGAAGATCGGCGCTTCGATCATCTTGGCGACGTCGGACGGATAGGGCGACGAGCGCGAGAAGGCCGGATTGGTGGTGAAGCCAATCTGGTTGTTGATGATGACGTGCATCGTGCCGGCAACGCGATGGCCGCGCAGACCGGAAAGGCCGAGGATTTCGGCAACGACGCCCTGGCCGGCGAAAGCCGCGTCACCATGGATGAGCAGCGGTACGACCTTGGCACGTTCCGACAGCGGAATGATGTCGCCGTCCCACTGGGTGGCGCCCATATCCTGCTTGGCGCGCGCCTTGCCCATGACGACCGGATTGACGATTTCCAGATGCGACGGGTTTGCCGTCAGCGAGACGTGCACCTTGGCACCGTCGAAATCACGGTCCGAGGAGGCGCCGAGATGGTACTTCACGTCGCCCGAACCTTCGACTTCGTCAGGCGCGTAGGAGCCGCCCTTGAACTCGTGGAAGATGGCGCGGTGCGGCTTGCCCATGACCTGGGACAGCACGTTCAGGCGGCCGCGATGGGCCATGCCGAACACGGCTTCCCTGAGACCGAGCTGGCTGCCGCTCTTCAGGATCTGTTCGAGCGCCGGGATCAGCGATTCGCCGCCGTCGAGGCCGAAGCGCTTGGTGCCCTTGAACTTGACGTCGAGGAACTGCTCGTAGCCCTCGGCTTCGATGATCTTTTGCAGGATGGCCTTCTTACGCTCGGGATTGAAGGCGATGCCCTTGTCCGGACCTTCGATGCGCTCCTGAATCCATGCCTTTTCCTCCGGATTGGAGATGTGCATGAATTCGACGCCGAGGGTGGAGCAGTAGGTGCGCTCGAGAATCTCGATCATCTCGCGAATCGTCGCAAATTCGAGGCCGAGCACGTTGTCGATGAAGATCTTGCGGTCGAAGTCGGCCTCGGTGAAGCCATAGGCTTCCGGCGACAGTTCCTTATAATCTTCGACCGGAGCGGCAATGCCAAGCGGATCGAGCTTGGCGTGCAGGTGGCCGCGCATGCGATAGGCGCGGATCATCATGATGGCGCGGACGGAATCGCGCGTCGCCTGCAGGACGTCGGCCGCGCTCGTCGGCGTACCGGCGGTTTCGGCCTTCGCCTTCAGCTTGGTTTCGATGACCTTCTCGACAACGCCCCAGTCGCCGTCTAGCGCGGAAACCAGATCGCCCTTCGGCTGGATCGGCCAGTTCTTGCGCCGCCAGGAGGCGCCCTGGGCTGCCTTCTTCACATCGTCGGGACTATCCTCGAGCGCCTTGAAGAAAGACCGCCACTCGTCGGAGACCGATGAAGGATCATCCTCATAGCGCGCGTAGAGCTGCTCGATATAGGCAGCATTGGCGCCATCCAGGAACGAGGTGATCTGAAATTGCTCGTTGGCTTCTTGCCTTGCCATGGTGAATCTGCGGGCGCTCTCGCCCGTCTCCCAACTTGTTTGCATTGCCGGTTTTCGGGTCCCCGGCGACCGTATTTCGTTCGCAGCCATGAAGGCCGTCGGCATGCACTTGCGAATGTCGAAACCGGACGGGACAAGGCGACTGTTGCCCCGTCCGGCCTTGCTATAGGTAGGCTCAGCCCTTCAGGACTTCCACTAGCGTCTTGCCGAGACGCGCCGGCGACGGCGACACGCGGATGCCTGCCGATTCCATCGCTGCAATCTTGTCTTCCGCGCCGCCCTTGCCGCCGGAGATGACGGCGCCGGCATGGCCCATCGTGCGGCCGGGAGGTGCCGTGCGGCCGGCGATGAAGCCGACCATCGGCTTCTTGCGGCCCTTCTTGGCTTCGTCCTTGAGGAACTGTGCCGCGTCTTCTTCCGCCGAACCGCCGATTTCGCCGATCATGATGATCGACTTGGTTTCGTCATCGGCGAGGAACATTTCGAGGACGTCGATGAATTCGGTGCCCTTGACCGGGTCGCCGCCGATGCCGACGGCCGTCGTCTGGCCTAGGCCTTCATTGGTGGTCTGGAACACGGCTTCGTAGGTCAGCGTGCCGGAACGCGAGAGAACGCCGACCGAGCCCTTCTTGAAGATGGAGCCCGGCATAATGCCGATCTTGCATTCGTTCGGGGTAAGAACGCCCGGGCAGTTCGGTCCGATCAGGCGCGACTTCGACTTGATCAGACGATCCTTGACCTTGACCATGTCGGCAACCGGAATGCCTTCCGTGATGCAGACGATGAGCGGGATCTCGGCTTCGATTGCTTCGAGGATCGCAGCTGCGGCGCCTGCCGGCGGTACGTAGATAACCGAAGCGTTGGCGCCGGTTGCGTCCTTGCCTTCGGCGACCGACTTGAAGATCGGCAGCTTTTCGCCCTTGGAGCCGGTCCAGGTTTCACCGCCCTTGGAGGGGTGGATACCGCCGACCATCTTCGTGCCGTGATAGGCAAGAGCCTGTTCAGTGTGGAAAGTGCCGGTCCTGCCGGTCAGGCCCTGAACCAGAACCTTGGTGTCTTTGTTGATGAGAATAGACATGCGAGGCCTTTGTTACGAGAGGTTGGAAGACGCGGAGGCAACGCGGCGATAGACACCGCTGACGACCTCCTGCCATGTATCGCTGCCGGCAGGCGCAAAAGTGACGCCCATGCGGTAGCAGTCTTCATTTTCGAACTGGAAGAGAGTGCGTTGCTGGCCGCGCGGCGAGACCCTGGTCAGGACAAGCTTATCGTCGATCCATTCACCGGAGGCCGGAGCGGCGGGCGCAAAGCCCACCGTATCGAACTGATAGAGCTTGTAGGCCTGATCCGCAGCGTCAAAGCCAAGAATGTTCCGGGCTTCGAACGACGTGCTGCCGTCCCGCGTCTGCACGTAGCGCTGCTCGACAAAAAATCCGCCGAACAGACACTCCGCCATGAGCTGCGCGGTTGCCGTTCCTTCCTTCGTCCAGGCCGAAGCCGCGACATGCTCTTCCCCTTCCCAGGTGCCGGCAAAGGCACCGAGGCGGAGATGTGCAGCCGTTGGAGCGAAGGAAGCAGCCATCCCGATCAGCCCTTGACTGCCTTCACGATCTTCTGGGCGGCATCGTCCAGGTCATCTGCGGAGATGACGTTGAGACCGGATTCGTTGATGATCTTCTTGCCGAGCTCGACATTGGTGCCTTCGAGGCGCACGACGAGCGGAACCTTCAGACCGACTTCCTTCACGGCTGCGAGCACGCCTTCGGCAATGACGTCGCACTTCATGATGCCGCCGAAGATGTTGACCAGAATGCCCTGGACAGCCGGATCGGCAGTGATGATCTTGAAGGCGGCCGTGACCTTTTCCTTGGTGGCGCCACCGCCGACATCAAGGAAGTTCGCCGGCTCAGCGCCGTAGAGCTTGATGATGTCCATGGTTGCCATGGCAAGACCGGCGCCGTTGACCATGCAGCCGATGTTGCCGTCGAGGGCGACATAGGCGAGATCATATTCGTGAGCCTGGATTTCCTTTTCGTCTTCTTCCGTCGTGTCGCGCAGGGCGCGGATGTCTTCATGGCGGAAGAGCGCATTGCCGTCGAAGGAAACCTTGGCGTCGAGAACGCGCAGGCGGCCGTTGGTCATGACGATCAGCGGGTTGACTTCGAGGAGTGCCATATCCTTCTCGACGAAGGCCTTATAAAGGATCGGGAAGAGCTTGGCGGCATCTTCGCGGGCAGCACCCTCGAGCTTCAGCGCATCGGAAAGAGCAGCCGTGTTGGCAGCCGTCACGCCCGTCGACGGGTCGATGGCGACGGTAATGATCTTTTCCGGCGTGTCATGCGCAACGGTCTCGATATCCATGCCGCCTTCCGTCGAAACAACGAAAGCGACCTGACCGACGGAGCGGTCGACCAAAATCGAGAGGTAGAGTTCGCGGTCGATATCGGCGCCGTCTTCGATATAGAGGCGGTTAACCTGCTTGCCGGCCGGGCCGGTCTGCTTGGTGACCAGCGTGTGGCCGAGCATTTCCTTGGCGTTGGCAACGACTTCGTCGACCGACTTGGCAAGGCGAACGCCACCCTTGGCGTCCGGGCCGAGTTCCTTGAACTTGCCCTTGCCGCGACCACCTGCGTGGATCTGGCTCTTGACGACGTAAAGCGGGCCTGGAAGCTGCTTGGCAGCAGCGGCGGCTTCATCGGCGGAGAAGATGGCAACGCCGTCCGCGACGGGTGCGCCATAGCTCTTCAACAGCGCCTTGGCCTGGTATTCGTGAATGTTCATGGGTCTATCCCTGTTATAACGCGGAAATTACTTCAGCGACGGCGCGATCGTGGCGCAGGCTTCGCAGAGGCCGGCAACGGCTGCGACCGACTTGTCGAAGGCTTCCTTTTCGGCCTTGTTCAGGTCGATTTCGATGACGCGCTCGATGCCGCCGGCACCGATGACGGTGGGAACGCCGACATACATGTCCTTCACGCCATACTGGCCGGACAGATAGGCAGCGCAAGGCAGGACGCGCTTCTTGTCCTTGAGGTAGGATTCGGCCATTGCGATGGCGGAAGCGGCCGGAGCATAATAGGCAGAGCCGGTCTTGAGCAGGCCGACGATCTCGGCGCCGCCGTCACGGGTGCGCTGGATGATTTCTTCGAGGCGGTCGGCAGTGAGCCAGCCCATGTTGACGAGATCTGTCAGCGGAATGCCGGCAACGGTGGAGTAGCGGGCGAGCGGAACCATCGAGTCGCCGTGGCCGCCGAGAACGAATGCCGTGACGTCTTCGACCGATACGTTGAATTCCTTGGCAAGGAAGAGGCGGAAGCGCGACGAGTCGAGCACGCCAGCCATGCCGACGACCTTGTTGGTTGGCAGGCCCGAGAACTTCTGCAGCGCCCAGACCATGGCGTCGAGCGGATTGGTGATGCAGATCACGAAGGCGTTCGGGGCATACTTCTTGATACCGGCGCCGACCTGCTCCATGACCTTGAGGTTGATGCCGAGAAGATCGTCGCGGCTCATGCCCGGCTTGCGGGGAACGCCGGCGGTGACGATGCAGACGTCAGCGCCTTCGATCGCGGAATAGTCGCTGGCGCCGGTGAGGTTTGCGTCGAAGCCCTCGACGGGAGAGGACTGGGCGATGTCGAGGCCCTTGCCCTGAGGAATGCCGTCCGCGATGTCGAACAGGACGATGTCGCCCAGTTCCTTCAGGCCGGCGAGATGCGCCAGCGTGCCACCAATCATGCCAGAACCAATAAGTGCGATCTTGTTGCGCGCCATTTCGGTGTATCCTTTGCGATCAAAATCCGTGGCGGGACACCTGCAAGGCATCCATCTTTGCCGCCATTCGCATAGACCCAATGGCCGAAATTGGCAATTGATTATTTTGAGATCAGGAATTTCAATCGGTTAGATCGAAAATGTCTTACGTAAACGTAAGACATTTTGTCACCGATTTGTTACTCGGCGGCGCGCCTTGCCGGAGTCTGCGCGAGATATTCGGCGCTGCGCATCTCGAAAAGCCGTGAGGCTGTGCGGTCGAATTCGAAGCCTTCGGTGCCCCGCCGCTCCACGAGCAACTCTTCCGGCATTGCGGCTGCCGAGACGTAAAGACGGATATTATGATCGTAGAGCGTATCGACCAGAATGATGAAACGCTTCGTTTGGTTCCGCTTATCCGGACCAAGCTTCGGTACGCGATCGAGAAAGATCGTATCGAAACGCTCGGCAATGGCGAGAAAATCGGCGGGCCCGAGCGGCGCGTCGCAAAGATCGACAAAGGAAAAACGCGCCATGCGATCGACGGCGAGCGGGACGTGGATGGAGCGCCCCTTCATCGGGATCTCCGCCGGCTGCGCCTTGCGCCCATGCAGTGCCTGCATCCAGGAAGCATCCATCGCCATGTCGGTGCGCTGGTCAAGCGGCGTCAGATAAACCGGCTGGCTGTTCAGCTTTTCCATGCGGTAATCGGTCGGCGAATCCAGCGTCACAATATCGACATGCTTCTTCAAGAGACCGATGAAGGGCAGGAAAAGGCCGCGATTGAGCCCATCGCGATAGAGATTGTCCGGCTCGACATTCGAAGTAGCGATCAGCACGCAGCCGAGCGAGAACAGCTCGGAAAACAACCGCGAGAGGATCATCGCGTCGGCAATATCGGTTACAGTGAATTCATCGAAGCACAGTAGCTCGGCTTCAGCGTAAAGATCAGCGGCAACAGGCGGTATGGGGTCGGCGTGCTTCGTCTCGCCGTTCTTGAATTTCAGCCGCTGCGCCGCAATCCGGTTGTGCACATCGGTCATGAACTCGAAGAAATGCGCCCGGCGCTTCTTCTCGCATGGCGCCATCGAAAAGAACATGTCCATCAACATGGTCTTGCCACGACCGACGCTGCCGTGAATATAAAGGCCTTTGATCGTTTCTATGGACTTCTTGCGCGCGGCAAACATCCACCCCAGCGCACTGGATTTGGCTGCCGGCCGCTTCCGTTTGAGATCGGAAAGCACGCGGTCCAGCATCTTCGCCACATCCATCTGCGCCGAGTCCACCTGAAGGGATCCGGACGCGGTCAGCGCCTTCAGCTGCTCGCAGACGCTGAGCGAATAATCTGGCATGGGCTGCATGGGGAAATATCCGCCTGTGCAAATGGGGCGCATCCAAAGGATGCAGCCCCTTTCAAATAAGCTTATCGGCTGAGGCTGAGCGGTTGGCCGGAAGCGGTCGAACCGTCAAAGCGTGCAGCGGCCGTCTTGTAGAGCGTGCCGATGGTCGAACCATCGCGATTTTTCAGGAGGACCTGCTTGCCGGAAACCTCCCACGACCCCATCGAGGTCAGTTCGCCCGCGCAACCGCGCGTACCGCCGCGCGAGCCGCTGCCGAGGTTGGTCAGCGTCAGGAACATATCGCAGCTCGATCCACCGTTGCTGACCTTCCAGCTGCCGACCATCGATTCCTTCGTGACATCCATGGCGGAAGCCGCCATCGCCTGCTGCTGTGCCGGATTGGCTGCATTCGGCGCGCTCGCCGGAGCGGCGGGAAACTGCGAACCGTTGCCGGCGCCTGGGGGCGGAAGCTGGCTGGATTGTACGGAAGGAACAGGCTGAGCCTGCAGTGGCGGCGGAGAAGAATAACTGTCGTTGTTGTATGCCGTGCGCTGGCAACCGGCAAGCGACAGACCAATCGCCGCAGCCGTCACTGCATATCGAAACTGCATCATCACACTCCTAAATGATTGTCCACCGCTGACATCGGCAAAGTGATATTTAATGATGTCCGAATTATCGTATTTCACTTTGGTTAATCAAGTCGATACCGCCACAAATTGCCGAAGGCCATAGCTGGACAAGAATCGGGTGGTTTCAAGGCTTAATCCGCTGCAACTCAACCAAAGTGACTGCCAACGGTCAATTCAGTTGCTTCTCCGATGCCCGCCTGTGCTCGTCTGCCCCTCTCAACGGGCAGCATTCGCGGACCACCTGCAGGACATGCGGCGCTTCGGCGAGCTTGCCGAAGCATTTTGATTTTGCGGTGAAAGGGCCCAAACGGCGGATCAGACCCGCCGTTCGACCATCATCTTCTTGATTTCGGCGATTGCCTTGGCCGGGTTCAGACCCTTCGGGCAAGTCTGGGCGCAGTTCATGATCGTATGGCAGCGATAGAGGCGGAAGGGATCCTCGAGGTTGTCGAGGCGCTCGCCCTTGGCTTCGTCTCTGGAATCGATCAGCCAGCGATAGGCCTGCAGTAGCACGGCCGGGCCGAGATAGCGGTCGCCGTTCCACCAGTAGCTCGGACAGGATGTCGAGCAGCAGGCGCAGAGAATGCATTCGTAAAGACCGTCGAGCTTCAGGCGGTCTTCATGGCTCTGCTTCCATTCCTTGGCCGGCGGCGGCGAGACCGTCTTCAGCCATGGTTCGATCGAGCGGTGCTGCGCGTAGAAGTTCGTCAAATCCGGCACGAGGTCCTTGACGACGGGCATATGCGGCAACGGATAGACCTTCACCGTACCCTTGATCTCGTCCAGACCCTTGGTGCAGGCAAGCGTGTTGGTCCCGTCGATGTTCATGGCGCAGGAGCCGCAAATGCCTTCGCGACAGGAACGGCGCAGCGTCAGCGTCGGGTCGATCTTGTTCTTGATGTAGAGCAGACCGTCGAGCACCATCGGGCCGCAATCGTCGACATCGATGTAGTAAGTATCGATGCTCGGGTTCTGGCCGTCATCCGGGCTCCAGCGATAGACGCGGAATTCGCGCGTGTTCTTGGCGCCGACCGGCTTCGGCCAGACCTTGCCTTCGCGCATCTGAGAGTTCTTGGGGAGAGCGAGTTCAACCATGGTCAGTTCCTCTCAGATCAGTACACGCGTGCCTTCGGCTCGATCTTGTGCGGATCGATGCCTTCGGCGATCAGGTCGGTGTGAACCGGACGATAGTCGAGCTTCACGTCGCCTGCCTCGTTGACCCAGGCAAGCGTATGCTTCCGCCAGTTCTCGTCGTCGCGGCCGGCGAACTTGCCCTCGGTATAGTCCTCGCGGGCATGCGAGCCACGGCTTTCCTTGCGGGCCTCGGCGCCGTAGATCGTCGTGATGGCGTTGGCCATCAGATTGTGCAACTCCAGCGTCTCGACGAGATCGGAATTCCAGATCAGCGAGCGATCGGTGACCTTGATGTCGGGCAGTTCCTTCCAGATCTCCGACAGGCGGCGGCAGCCGGATTCCAGCGATTCCTGGGTACGGAACACGGCGGCGTCCTCTTGCATGGCGCGCTGCATTTTCTCACGAAGCGCTGCCGTCGGCGTCGAGCCGCTGGCGTGGCGCAGGCGGTCGAAACGCTCCATGATCTTATCGCAGGCAGCAACATTGACCGGCGGAACCGGGCTGTTGCGATCGACGACCTGGCCAGCGCGGATGGCGGCGGCGCGGCCGAAGACCACGAGGTCGATCAGCGAGTTGGAACCGAGACGATTGGCGCCATGCACCGATGCGCAGCCCGCTTCGCCGACGGCCATCAGGCCTGGCAGCACGCGCTCGGGATTGTTGCTGTCGGCGTTGAGCACTTCGCCCCAGTAGTTCGTCGGAATGCCGCCCATGTTGTAGTGGACGGTCGGCAGGACCGGAATCGGATCGCGGGTCACGTCGACGCCGGCGAAGATGCGGGCGCTCTCGGAAATACCGGGAAGACGCTCGTGCAGTACGGCCGGATCGAGATGGTCGAGATGCAGGAAGATGTGATCCTTGTTCTTGCCGACGCCGCGGCCCTCGCGGATCTCAAGCGTCATGCAGCGCGAGACGACATCGCGCGAGGCAAGATCCTTCGCCGACGGCGCATAGCGCTCCATGAAGCGCTCGCCTTCTGAATTGACGAGATAACCGCCTTCGCCGCGTGCGCCTTCGGTGATCAGGCAGCCCGAACCGTAGATGCCGGTCGGATGGAACTGAACGAATTCCATGTCTTGCAGCGGCAGGCCGGCGCGAGCTACCATGCCGCCGCCGTCGCCGGTGCAGGTATGGGCTGATGTTGCCGAGAAATAGGCGCGGCCGTAGCCGCCGGTCGCCAGCACCACCATCTTGGCGGCGAAGCGATGGATCGTGCCGTCATCGAGACACCAGGCGACGACGCCGGTGCAACGGCTGCCATCGTCGGACATGATAAGGTCGAGCGCGAAATATTCGATGAAGAATTCCGCATTGTTGCGCAGCGACTGGCCGTAGAGCGTGTGCAGGATGGCGTGGCCCGTACGGTCGGCAGCGGCACAGGTGCGCTGCACCGGCGGTCCCTCGCCGAAATTCTGCATGTGGCCGCCGAACGGGCGCTGATAGATCTTGCCCTCTTCGTTACGCGAGAAGGGCACGCCGTAATGCTCGAGTTCGTAGACGGCCTTCGGCGCTTCCATGACCATATACTGCATGGCATCGACATCGCCGAGCCAGTCGGAACCCTTGACGGTGTCGTAGAGATGCCACTGCCAGCTATCCGGCGTCATGTTCTGCAGCGAAGCGGCGATGCCGCCCTGGGCTGCGACGGTGTGCGAACGAGTCGGGAAGACCTTGGTGATGCAGGCGGTGCGGAAGCCCTGTTCGGCCATGCCGAGCGTGGCGCGCAGGCCGGCGCCGCCGGCGCCGACGACGATCACGTCATAGGAGTGATCGACATACTTGTAGGCTTTCCCGTTCTGGGCAGGCCCATTCTGAGCGGATGAGTTCGGTGCCATGATGCAATTATCCTACGAACGCGATCTTCAGAATGGCGAAAAGACAGAGCCCCGCCACAACGACCGCGAAGAACGTGTTGAGCATGAGAAGGACGATCTTGGCGAATTCGCCATGAACATAGTCCTCGATGATGACCTGCATGCCGATCTTCATGTGGATGAGGGCCGAGATCACCATCAGGCCGAAGATGACGGCGACGATCGGGTTCGACAGCGCGTGCACGACCTCGGCATAGGGTGCGCCGGCATAGATCATCAGGAAGATGACGAAGAAGAGGAAGAGTGGAACGTTGGCAACGGCGGTCAGGCGCTGGCGCCAGAAATGATCGGTACCTTCCTTTGCGGAACCGAGACCGCGGACTTTGCCCAGAGGAGTGCGCATATCCATGAGAAATATCCTTTAAAGCATGACCCCGAAATGCGCCCAGGCGCTTCCGGGAGCGATCATGCCAATCAACCCAGCCGGATGACGATACCGATAATCCAGACCAGCGCGGTCAGACAGATCGAGCCGATGAGCGTGGCTTTGGCCATCCTGGTCGAAACGGCTGGATCGAAACCATGCCCGAGATCCCACACGAAGTGGCGCAGGCCGCCAAGCATATGGTGCAGCAGCGCCCAGGTGTAGCCAAGCAGGATGATGCGGCCGATGATCGTGCCCATGATCCAGTTGACCAGATCGAAATAGCCCTGCCCTGTCGCGGCGGCAATCAGCCACCAGGCGACCAGCAGCGTGCCGAAGTACAGCGCTCCGCCGGTGATGCGGTGGAGGATCGACATGACCATGGTGGGAATGGGTTTGTAGATTTGCAGATGCGGCGACAGAGGCCGGTTTTGTGTGACGTTCGCCATCAGAACCTCGCGGCGTTACGATACGCTTAGAACCCGGTGATCCGGGGCAACGCGCGCGCAGAGACATGCAGTGTGCGTTGCATCATTGCGACCATTAATCACAGAGACGCCCATCCACAAGCACAATTGATGCCTGCATCGAATTTAATCGATTCGGGTCGGGCTGCACTTTAGCGAGCATGCAAGCACGACTTCCAATTCCCCGGCCGTTTACCATTTCGGCAACCCAGACGTGGACTTCGCGCCAGTCTTGGGGCAATCTGCCGTTAAGATTTCATTAACCGATCGAAGCGAGGCGAATCATGAAGCCGCATCTTTTCAAGGCAGCAGCGCTCGTTTTGGCGGCAGCCACTCTTTCCTTCGCCCCGGCATCGGCGGGCGACTACCGCCACTGGCATCATCACGATCGCTCCGGCTTGGTGCACCTGAGCCAGATATCCCAGCCCCAGAGGCGCGAGCAGCAGCCTGCCCGGATCGTCATCATGGAACGGCATGACGCGGCAAACGCCGGCAGCTATGCCGGCTCGGCCGATGTCTATCGGGCCGATGGCGGCACCTATGTCATCGGCTATGGCGGCTACAATCCCTACGCTCGGCCCGCCACAGCGCAGCCAAGGCCGAAGGCAAAAGTCATCGATGTCCGCTATGCCGGCAATCCCTGCTCGTATGAAGCGGGTGTCTGCGTCATAAGGCACTGATTTCTCAATCGGCGAGAAAACGCCAGACCGTCGTTTTTTTGATTTCGCTGTCTTCCAGCGCCCGCGTCACCGGCACCTGATAGGTTGCCTGCGCCTCAAGGCGCTCCTTGGGAAGATAGGCCCTGCCTGGATCGCCGACCAGCACGGTTTTCCCCTCGCCTGCCAACCGCCGCAACCAGGGAATAAGACCAGCGGCAAAATCGCGATCGTAGAAGACGTCGCCGGCAAGAATGAGATCCGCGTCCACGGCGTCGCCGATGATATCGTCGCCGGCAAAATCCAGATCGATCTCGTTTTCAAAGGCATTGAGCCGGATCGCCGTGCCCGCCCATGGATCGACATCGACGGCTAACACATGTCGCGCACCCGCACGCTTCGCGGCAATCGCGACAAGTCCGGAGCCGCTGGCGAAATCTAGGACGGTCTTGCCTGCAACGGTCTCCGGATGATCGAGGATATAGCGCGCCAGACCCTGACCGCCCGCCCAGGCAAAGGCCCAGAAGGGCGGCGGCAGGCCAATTTCTTCGAGTTCATCCTCCGTCTTCAGCCACAAATCATGCGCCTCGCTTGCCAGATGCAGCCGGATTTCCGGCACATGCGGCGGCGCCATGAGACTTGTATTGGCACGGATGAAGCTCTCGGGATCGGTTTTCACTCAACCTCCAGCCGGATCAAGCCGGCGGATTGTCCAAGCCGCCCATGCGGCAGACTTCGAGCCATTCATCATCCGTCACCGGCTGCACGGAAAGCCGCATGGAGGTGACGAGCGACATTTGCGAGAGCTTCGGATTGGCCTTGATATCCTTGAGCGACACCGGATTCGGCATGTCGCGTACGGCGCGGATATCAACGCATTCCCAGCGCGGATCATCCTTCGCGGTCGAATCCGGATGCGCCAGCGCGCAAACTTCGACGATACCGACGACTTCCAACCCGTCATTGGAGTGATAGAAGAAGCCCTTGTCGCCGATCTGCATGGCCCGCATGTTGTTGCGGGCAAGATAGTTGCGCACGCCAGTCCATTCGGTGCCTTTTTCGCCGGCATCCTTCTGCTGCTGCCAGGACCAGGAGGACGGCTCGGATTTATAAAGCCAGTGCGCCATCCCTCATGCCTCCGGATTGTTGAAGACCCAGTTGAACGGCTTGATCTCGACGCTCTCGAACAGCCCGGCCTTCGTATAGGGATCCGCATCGGCAAGCGCCTTGGCCGCTTCGACGCTGTCGGCATTCACGATGACGAGACTACCGTTCGGCTTGCCCTCTGCGTCCAGGAAGGGACCGGCCATCTTCAGCGTCCCTTCGGCATTGAGCTTGTTCAGATGCTCCAGATGCGCCGGGCGCGTCTCCATGCGAACATTCAGGTGACCGGGCTTGTCCTTGCAGACAAAGGCGAAAAGCATTGCTTGGCTCCTTCAGATATTCAGAAATTATTCCCCAGAAACTATTCCGTGGTGATCGGCCGCGTCATCAATTGCCCGATAGCTGTGGTTATGTCGAGCTTGCCGTCGATGATGGCGGACACCGCGTCGGTGATCGGCATGTCAACGCCGAGTTCGTGGGCAAGCCGCGCGGCAATGGATGCGGCATAGGCGCCTTCGACCAGCGTGCCACGCGTTGGGTCAACCATTTCTCCCTTACCAAGGGCAATGCCGAAACGCAGATTGCGGGATTGATGGCTGGTCGCCGTCAGCACGAGATCGCCAAGACCCGACAGGCCGCGCACGGTTTCAGCCTTGCCGCCCTTGGCCGCGACAAAGCGCGACATCTCGGCAAGACCGCGGCTGATCAGCGCCGCACGGGCGGAATCGCCTATCCCGCGGCCCTCGACGATGCCGCAGGCAATCGCGAGAACATTCTTCAAGGCACCGCCGAGCTGCACGCCGATGCGGTCATCCGAGGCGTAGAGGCGAAACGTCGGGCCGGAAATCGCCTGCGCAAGCCTCTCGGCCACCGCCATATCAGCTGTGGCAATCGCCATGGCAGTCGGCAGGCCCTTGGCAATATCCGCAGCAAAGCCCGGTCCTGAGAGGACGGCAATCGCGTGCTGTGGCAGCTCCCGCTCCAGCATGTCCGTCAGGAGGTCGCCGGAGACCTTGTCGATACCCTTGGCGCAGGTGACGACGACGGCATCCTTGGCGAGGTAAGGGCCATAATGGCGGGCAGCATCGGCCTGCGCCTGCGAGGGCATGGCGAAGAGAACGATGCCGGCATTGGAAATGGCATCCGCCTCGGCCGAAAAACGTAGCGAATCCGGCAGCTCGATTCCGGGCAACGCGGCATCATGCATGCGATCAGCGGCAAGATCCGCCATCAGCCCTGCGTTACGGCCGACGAGCACCACCTCGGCGCGACCGGTCAGCGCGATAACGGCAGCAAGCGCTGTGCCGAAAGCGCCGGCACCGATGACCGCGATCCGCTCATTGCCGCTCATGCCTTCGCTCCTCGTTTACCGTGTCCGAGCAGGGTTTCCGCCTTCTGATCCAGCGGCCAGCGCGAGCGCGGCTGCACATCGAGATCGTCAGGGGCGACGCCGGTCGCCATGCGCTCCAGTCCAGCCCAGGCGATCATGACGGCATTATCCGTACACAAACTCAATGGCGGCGCGATGAAGCGGAAACCATTGGCGTCGCAAAGCTCCTGCAGCGTGCGGCGCAGCTCGAGATTGGCGGCAACGCCGCCGGCCACGACAAGCGACGGCTTTTCTTCCATTTTCGGAAATTCCGTCTTGAAGCGCTGCAGGCCGCGGCCGATCCGGTCCTTCAGCGTGCGCGAGATCGCCTTCTGGAAGGAGGCGCAGATATCGGCGATATCCTGCTCCGTGACAGGCGCGATCGCCGTCGCCGCCTGCCGCACCGCCGTCTTCAGCCCGGAAAAGGAAAAATCGAGGCGCGTCTCGCCGACTAGCGGCCGTGGCAGATCGAAGCGGTCCGGATTACCATCCTTGGCGGCTGCTTCCACGGCCGGGCCGCCGGGATAAGGCAACCCCAAAAGCTTGGCCGTCTTGTCGAAGGCTTCGCCGAGCGCATCGTCGATGGTCGTGCCCCAGCGCTCATATTGGCCGACACCGCGCACCAGGATCAGCTGTGTGTGACCGCCGGAAACGAGGAGCATGAGGTAGGGAAAGGCAAGTCCGTCGGTCAGCCGCGCGGTCAGGGCATGGCCTTCCAGATGGTTGATGGCGTATAGTGGCTTGCCGGTGGCGCGCGAGATCGCCTTGCCGGTCATCAGACCGACGAGCAGGCCGCCGATGAGACCCGGCCCGGAGGTTGCGGCAATGGCATCGACGTCCGATAGCGACACATTGGCGCGTTTCAATGCTTCGTCGATCAGCGTATCGAGCGCCTCGACATGGGCACGCGCGGCGATTTCGGGCACGACGCCGCCATAGGCGCTATGCTCGTCCAACTGGCTGAGGACGACATCGGAACAGACATTGGGCGTGCCGTCATCCTGGCGCTCGACAATGGCCGCAGCGGTTTCGTCGCAGCTTGTTTCGATGCCGAGAATACGAAGAACGGGTGCCATGGAGATAGTTCGTTGCCTACAGGTCGATTGCGGTAAAGCGGAAATATGGTTACGGGAACTGTCGGTAACAACGGATCAAAGCGGATGCAAACAAAACCTTTCCGGATCGGCACGCGCGGCAGCCCGCTGGCGCTCGCCCAGGCGCGAGAAGCGCGCGACCGCCTGATGGCGGCCCACGGCCTTCCGGAAGAGATGTTCGAAATCGTCGTTCTCACCACCAAGGGTGACCGCATCACCGACCGGTCGCTCGCCGCAATCGGCGGCAAGGGCCTGTTCACCGAGGAACTGGAAGAGAAGCTGACCTCGGGCGAGCTCGACTTCGCCGTGCACTCGGCCAAGGATATGGCGACGAAGCTGCCGGAAGGCCTTGCTTTGACTGCCTACTTGCCGCGCGAGGACATTCGCGATTCCGTCATTGGCCGCACCGCGCCAAAACTAATCGAGCTGCCGCACGGCGCCACCGTCGGCTCTGCGTCGCTGCGCCGCCAGGCGCTGATCCGCCGTCTGCGCCCGGATATCAATGTCATCACTTTCCGCGGCTCGGTTCAGACCCGCCTGCGCAAGCTGGAAGAGGGACAGGCCGACGCGACCTTGTTGGCGCTTGCCGGCCTGAAGCGGCTCGGCATGGTCGAGGTCATCACCGATATTCTCGATCCGGACGAATTTCCGCCGGCGCCCGCACAAGGCGCAATCGCCATCGAGAGCCGCATCGATGATATCAGGATGAACGACCTGCTCGCGGCCGTCAATGATGCGCCGACCTTCGACGCCGTATCCTGCGAGCGCGCCTTCCTGGCAGCGCTCGACGGCTCCTGTCGCACGCCGATAGCCGGCTATGCGATCTGCGAAGGCGACCATCTTCGCTTCTTCGGCATGATCCTCACCCCGGATGGCCGCCAAGTTCATACGACCACCATCGAGGGTCACCGGCGCGATGCCGAGGCACTCGGCGTCAATGCCGGGCAGGCAATCCGCACCGAAGCCGGCAGCACCTTCTTCGAAGACTGGATCTGACAAAGGATGCGCGTCGTCGTCACCCGCCCTCAGCATTCGGGTGAACGCACCATGCGGCGGCTGACGCAGATGGGGCACGAAGCTCTATTGTTGCCGCTGGCCGAACCCATCCATCATGTCGGGGAAGCAAGACGCGCGCTCCTGACGACGCAGGGTGCCATCGCCGTCACCAGCGCCGAAGCAATCCGCGTGGTGGCGCTGCTTGGCACCGATATCAAACCTCAGCTCGAACGACCGCTCTTTGCGGTGGGCAAGGCAACGGCGAAAGAGGCCGCTGAGCTCGGCTTCAGCAATATCGAGGTCGCCGAAGGAGGCGGGGCAGAGCTTGCCGCTCTGATTTCAAGTTATTTTGCCGGCGGGGATACCGCCCCTCTCCTTTATCTCGCAGGTTTTCCGCGGGCAGCCGGCTTCGAAGCTGGATTGACGAAGCGGCATCTACCTTTTCTGACCGTCGAATGCTACCGAATGCGGGATATCATCCCCGATGGGGTCACTCTTTACCGGCTTTTCGCCGATGATCGCGCAGACGCCGTGCTGCTTTATTCTCTCGAAACCGCCAGGCGCTTTTTCAGTCTGCCTTTCGTCGGCCACAACATGGAGCTTTTTGCCCAGACCCGGTTTCTTTGCTTGAGCGAAGCAGTTGCAGACGCGGTTCCGGAGCCGATGCGGTTGCATGTCGGTATCGCCGATATGCCGAATGAAGACCGACTTCTGGCGCTTCTGATCCGGGCGTAAGGCCGCAATTTTGATGTAAGGCCTTTCCATAATCGTCTTGTCTGTCTAACTTCGCTGCAGCGCATGAAAAGAGGACCTCATGGTATCGCGAAACACGCCTAACCATTCGAAGCCCAACGACGAGCCGGTCACGATCGACCTGGAAGCCGAAAAGACTGCGCAGGACGCAGCTCCCGAAGATTTGACCGAGCGCGGCCATGGCGAGCTTGGCGGCTCCTCGGCCGACGAAGTGGAAATGCCGCTGGAAGCGGACAAGGAGCCGCTTCGCAATGAAGCTCAAGAGTCGATCTTCGACGCTGCACCGCAAGAGCCACAAGGTGCATCAGCACAACAGGCCGATTCTCCGGCCTCCCATGCCGAACAAGCGCCTCTTACCGAGCGTTCGCAGTCGCGCGCAGGTTCAACCTCGGGGCTGATCGCAGCCGGTATCGTCGGCGGGCTGATCGCCCTAATCGGTGCCGGCGCCTTGCAATATGCAGGGTTCCTGCCCGGCGGCCGTGCGAGCAAAGACAATTCGACGGAGATCGCCGCCTTGAATGCGGAGATCGACGGTCTCAAGCAGAGCGTCGCCAATCTCGCCGCCGCGCCGGCAGCCAAATCGGACGCGACGCTTGCCGCTCGCGTCGCAGCGCTTGAGACGAGCGTGGCCAATGGCGCTTCGGCAAGCGGATCGAATGGCGCCGCAAATCCCGCCTCCGATCAGAAGATCGCTTCGCTCACCAGCGAGGTCGAGCAGCTGAAATCGGATCTCAGCAAGGCAACGCAGAGCCAGGCTACCTCCGATGCCGAAGTCAGCAAGCGTCTTGATGATGCCGAGAAGAAGCTGAGCGGACCAAGCCAGGAGAGCGCTGTGGCACGCGCCATTGCGGCGGCGGCGTTGAAGGCTGCCATCGACCGCGGCGGCCCCTTCCAGCCCGAGCTCGACACCTTCGCCAATGTCGCGCCAGACGACCCGGCTGTCGCTGCCCTCAAGAATTTTGCTCAGACCGGCGTCCCCTCTCGGGCTGACCTGATCCGCCAGGTTTCGAATGTCGCAACGGCAATCGTCGCAACGGCGCAGACCGATGATCCGAACCAAAGCTGGAGCAGCCGCCTCGTATCCGGCGCCAAGTCGCTGGTGCAGGTCCGCCCTGTTGGCAATGTCCCCGGCGACAGCATCGATGCCATCGCTGCCCGCTTCGAGGACAAGGTCAGAAATGGCGATCTTCCGGGCGCTGTGACCGAGTGGAACAGCCTGCCCGATGCCGCCAAATCCGCATCGGCCGCCTTCAAGCAATCGCTGGAGGCCCGCATCCGCGTCGAGGACCTGGTAAGTGATGCCTTGTCGAAGGCGATCGCCAATACCGGGAAACAGAATTAAGGACGGAGCGCAGCAATGATCAGACTGATTATCTTCGCCATTCTCGTCCTTGCTCTCGGCTATGGTTTCTCCTGGCTCGCGGATCGCCCCGGCGATCTCTCGCTGGTCTGGGAAGGCCAGCTTTACCAGACGAAGCTGATTGTCGCCGCCGCGATCCTGATTGCAATCGTAGCCGCGGTGATGATCGTCTGGTGGTTCCTGCGGTTGATTTGGAATTCGCCGTACTCCGTCAGCCGCTATTTCCGCGCCCGCAAGCGCGACCGCGGCTATCAGGCGCTTTCCACCGGCCTCATCGCCGCCGGCGCCGGCAATGCCCTGCTCGCCCGCAAGATGGCAGCCCGCACCCGCGGCCTTATCCGCGCCGATCAGGAGCCGCTCATCAACCTGCTTGAGGCTCAGGCCGCCTTGATCGAAGGCAGGCATGACGAGGCGCGCCAGAAGTTCGAACAGATGGCCAATGATCCCGAAACGCGCGAGCTCGGGCTGCGCGGCCTCTATCTCGAAGCCAAGCGCCTCGGGGCGCATGAAGCAGCGCGGCAATATGCTGAGAAGGCGGCCGACCAGGCACCCTATCTGCCATGGGCGGCACAGGCGACGCTGGAATATCGCAGCCAGGCCGGCCGCTGGGACGATGCCATCAAGCTGCTCGACCAGCAGAAGGCTGCCCATGTCGTCGATAAGGCAACCGCCAACCGTCAACGCGCCGTGCTCCTGACGGCGCGTGCCGACGAGAAATTGGAAGGCGATCCCGCCGGCGCGCGCGACGATGCGCTGGCGGCCTTGAAGCTCGTGGACGATTTCGTGCCCGCAGCGCTGATCGCTGCCAGGGCCTTGTTCCGTGAAGACAAGGTGCGGAAGGCTGCCTCCATACTCGAGCACGTCTGGAAAGCGCAGCCGCATCCGGAAATCGGCAGAGCCTATGTGCGAGCCCGCAGCGGCGATTCCGTTCTTGATCGCCTGAAACGCGCCGAACGGCTCGAGGCGATCCGGCCGAATAATGTCGAAGCCCTGCTCTTGACCGCGAAGGCGGCAATGGATGCCGGCGATTTTGCCAAGGCGCGCGCCAAGGCAGAAGCTGCTGCACGGATCGATGCGCGCGAAGGCGCGTTCCTGCTTCTCGCCGATATTGAGGAGGCTGAAACCGGCGATCAGGGCCGCGTCCGCCATTGGATGGCGCAGGCGCTGCGCGCTCCGCGCGATCCTGCCTGGGTCGCCGATGGTTTCGTCTCGGAAAAATGGCTGCCGCTGTCGCCGGTCACCGGCCGCCTCGATGCCTTCGAATGGAAGGCGCCCTTCGGCCAGATCGAAGGTCCGATCGAGGAGGGTTCCGCGGTCTCCGTCGATGCGGCGCTGAAATCGCTGCCGCCGGTGCGCGAGTCCGCTCGCGCAACCGCGGCGGAGACGACAAATTCACCAAAAGTTGCATCGCCAGCCACCAATGCCTATGTCATGGAATTGGAACCCGCCGTGGCAAAGTCCGTGCCGAGCGCGTCCGAGACAGCACCCAAACCGGCGACGCAGGATGCGGAGCCTCGGCCCTTCTTCGGTGGCGCGCCGGATGATCCGGGCGTGAAAGATCATAAATTTGAACCGGAATCGAAGACACGGCTCAAATTGTTTTAAGGCAATTCCGGCAAAAGCGCGCAGCGACTTTGCGTCTGGAATTCGGGAAGAAAAAATGGAGCATGGTGCCCCAAGAACCGTGCTCGGCCCGTTTTGAGAATGGAGACGCATGTTCGAACGCTTTCAGGAATTTCTTCATAACCTGACCCAAGACCATCCCCGATCCGGTTTTGCGCCCGACGACCCGCGTGTCGCCGTGGCGGCTCTTTGCATCCAGGTGATGGAGGCGGATGGCAAGATCGAGAACAGCGAGAAGAAGCGGCTGCGTAAGCTCCTGAAGGAGCAGTATGGCCTTGATGGCCGCAAGCTCGATCAGCTGATCGCCGCCGGTGAGGAAGCCGAAAGCGAAGCGGTCGACTATTATCGCTTCACCTCGGACCTGAAGCGCCATCTCGACAGCGCGCAGCGGCTCGAACTGCTCGGAATCCTCTGGGACATCGTCTATGCGGATGGCGAGCGTAGCGAGATGGAAGATCATGCCATCTGGCGCATCGCCGATCTCATGGGCATTTCCGATCGTGAGCGCATCATGAAGCGCCAGGAAGCAGCCGCACGCGCGCCCGGTTTCAGGGTGGAGACGGGCAATGATGATTGAAGCGCCGAAGAGCGCCGGTCGCCCGATATTGATCGTCCTGCATCAGGAGCGCTCCAGCCCCGGCCGCGTTGGCCAGATGCTGCTGGAAAAAGGCTTCGATCTCGATATCCGGCGCCCGGTTCTCGGCGATCCCCTCCCCTCGACACTGGAGGCGCACGCCGGCGCCGTGATCTTCGGCGGCCCAATGAGCGCCAACGACCCCGACGACTTCATCAAGGCTGAAACCGAGTGGCTGAAGGTGCCGCTTAAGGAAAACCGTCCCTATCTCGGCATCTGCCTCGGCGCGCAGCTACTCGCCCGCCATCTCGGCGCCAAGGTGAAGGCGCGCGACGACGGCAAGACGGAAATCGGCTGGTATCCATTGCAGCCGACGGAGAAGGGGCGCCTGCTGATGCGCTGGCCGCAGATGGTCTATCATTTCCATCGCGAGGGCTTCGACCTGCCGCACGGCGCCGACCTTCTGGCAACGGCGGAAACCTACCCCAATCAGGCCTATCGCTACGGCGCCAATGCCTGGGGCCTGCAATTCCATGCCGAACTCACACGCGCCATGATGCAGCGCTGGGTCGTGCATGGCGAACATCGCTTCTGCATGCCGAACGCGCAGCAGGGCCGCGAACATCTGGAAGGCCGCATGATCTTCGACGCGGCGCTGAAGGCCTGGCTGTCGGAATTCCTCAATCTCGTCTTCGAGGGCAAGCAGGCAATGGCGGCCTAAAAGTCTTCGCCTGACGAAAGCGCGCGGTGGAAATGACCGGAAATTTCGATGAATCGATTGCAGCACTTCAAACCGGCTGCGGCTCGCCGCCCTCGCGATCCGGTGCGTTGAGGCTGTCGATCCGGCGCAGCTGCGGGAAACCGGTGGCCCAAAGAATGGCGACGGTCAGCGTGCCAAGTCCTCCGATGACAACAGCGGGAACCGCGCCGAAATAATGCGCCATCGTACCGGCACGGAACTCGCCAAGCTCGTTCGAGGCACCGACGAAGACCATGTTGACGGCGTTGACGCGGCCGCGCACGTGATCCGGCGTCCAGAGCGTGATCAGCGTTTCGCGGACATAGACGGAAATCAGGTCGGAGGCGCCCATAATGGCAAGAGCCATTATCGACAGCCAGGGCGTATGCGAAATGCCGAAGACAAGCGTACCCACGCCGAACATGGCAACGCCGGCAAACATGCAGATGCCGGCGCGGTTCCGGATAGGATAGGTCGCCAGAAACAGGCCCATAGCGATCGCGCCGAAGCTTGGCGCAGCGCGCAGCATGCCGAGGCCCCAGGGCCCGAGCGTCAGGATATCGCGCGCATAGATGGGCATCAGCGCGACGGCGCCGCCGAGGAGAACGGCGAAAAGATCGAGCGAGACCGCACCCAGCACCACTTTTTCCGACCAGATGAAACGGAAGCCGGCGAGCATCTCGTTGAGACTACGCCGCTCATGCGCGGTGCGCTGTTGCGGCTTGGGGATCAGGAAGGTCAGCACCGAACCGGCCGCGAAGAAAAGCATGGCCACGGAATAGGCGACATCGGCCCCGATGCCATAAAGCAGGCCACCGGCGACGGGGCCAAGGATTGCGGCCGCATCCCATGACATCGAGTTCCAAGTGATGGCGTTCGTCAGGTCTTCGGGCGGGATCAGATTGGGCGCCAACGACTGCATGGCCGGCGTCATGAAAGCGCGCTCGATACCGAAGACGGTAAGGATCAGAAACACCGGCAGCGGTGCGAAGGTGCCCGATACGGTCAGGAACAGCAGGGCGGCCGCACAGAGGGTGCCGACGAAGATGCAGATCGCAGAAATCAGGCGCCTGTTGTAGCGGTCCGCAGCCGTGCCCGTCACCAGGATGAGCAGCAGCGACGGCAGGAACTGCACCAGACCGATCAGACCGAGATAGATCGGCTGGCGGGTGTGCTCATACATCTGCCAGCCGACGGAGACGCTGACGACCTGCGTGGCAAAGCCCGTCAAAAACCGGGCGAAGAAAAAATAGGTATAGGCAACATGCCTGAAGGCGGCAAACCGGTCTCCGCTGGCACCGAATGACATGGGACGAGACTTTCCGACCGGGCCGCTAGCGCAAATGCCGGCCTTTTAAACATGATTCAACATGCTTCAAAGCATGGGACTTGCTCGTTTAGTCGCCAATGTCTACATGTCTGTCAACCGCGAACGGGAGACGAATATGCTCGCCTTATTTCAAACCATTGATCTGGCTTTGAATCTTTATACCTGGATATTGATCGCCAGCGCCATCTTTTCCTGGCTCTATGCATTCAACGTCATCAATTCGAGCAATCAATTCGTCAGCTCCGTCGGCAACTTCCTTTATGCGGTCACCGAGCCCGCCCTGCGGCCGATCCGCCGCATCCTGCCTGACCTCGGCGGCATCGACATTTCGCCGGTCATCCTGCTCTTGATCATCTTCTTCATCCGCTCGCTGATGTGGAATTCGATCGTCCCCCTGTTCCTGCGGTGAACAAGGCCTGGCAGGCCTTTCCGGATCACGTGAGGCTCTCCGTGCGGCTCACGCCCAATGGCGGGCGTGACGCAATCGATGGCCTGGAAGCCGGCGGCGATGGCGAATGCTATCTGAAGGCGCGTGTTTCTGCAGTGCCCGAGAAAGGCAAGGCCAACAAGGCGCTGATCGCTCTGCTTTCGAAGAGCCTCGGCATTCCCAAATCCACGTTTACCCTCGTCAGCGGCGACACGGCGCGCAAAAAAATCCTCCGGATCGAGGGCGAGCCGGAGGATTTGATGGAGAAACTAAACGCTATTACAAAGGGCTGATCAGGCCTTTTCCTTCTTAGCGCGGGCGATAGCCTCAACGATCAGCTCGCCGGCTTCCTTGGAGCCGCCCCAACCGAAGATCTTCACCCACTTGCCGGGCTCGAGATCCTTGTAGTGCTCAAAGAAGTGCTCGATCTGCTTCAGCGTGATCTCCGGCAGGTCGGTATATTCCTTGACCTTTTCATAGCGCAGCGTCAGCTTCGGTGAGGGAACGGCAATGATCTTCTCGTCCTTGCCGGAATTGTCTTCCATCTTCAGCACGCCGATCGGACGAACATTGATGACGCAGCCCGGAACCAGCGGACGGGTGCTGGCGATCAGAACGTCGATCGGGTCGCCGTCTTCGGAGAGCGTGTGCGGAACGAAGCCGTAATTGCCCGGATAGGTCATCGGCGTGTAGAGGAAACGGTCGACGACCAGCGTGCCGGCGTCCTTGTCCATTTCGTACTTGATCGGATGGCCGCCGACCGGCACTTCAACGATGACGTTGACGTCTTCGGGCGGGTTCTTGCCAATGGAAATCGCGTCGATACGCATGCTTGTCCCCTAAATAAGGATGGTTGCCGCCAGCCAAATAATCGGTTTCATGCCGCAACGCAACAACGCATCGGGAAAACAGGATGGATTTAGTTGCCACTCAGGGCCAGACGAAGCCGATCTTGCGCAGTTGCCTGTGATCGAAGGTTTCAATGCCCTCGCAGAAATCCGCACCGCCCTGCCCGCGATAGAAACGGTAGGCATTCTCGTTTTCCTCAAGGCACCAGACGACCAGCCCCTTGCAGCCGAGCGACTTCAACAGCCGGCGCGCCTCGCCGAACAGCATGCGACCGAGGCCGAGACCCTGATATTGCGGGCGCAGATAGAGTTCGTAGATCTCGCCTTCCTGCGGCAGCGCGCGGGCGCGGTTGAGGCCGAGCGTGGCATAGCCTGCGATCTCGCCGGCAACATCCAGAACCAGTAGCGTTGCCGGACCGCTGGTCGCCTTGCGCCACCAAGCTTCACCGCGACGCTCGATCATCTGCCCAAGGGCGCGATGCGGAATGATGCCGGCATAAGTGTACTGCCAGGATTGGCGGTGCACCTCCGAAATGGCTCGGGCATCATGGGGTTCTGCCCGCCGAACATCAATCGACAACGTCTTCATAACGTCTACTCTGGTCTTATCAACGCGAATTAACCATCCTCATTCATAAAGATGGCAGACTTGCCCACAGGCTTTATCCGTGGATCATCAACAAAAATTAACGGTTTTTTAACCTTTAGGACAAGGGCTCAAAAACCGAACATACAAATAAAAACCCCGGCGCGAAGGCCGGGGTCCAATGCATTGCTCGGCTAGGATGATCAGGCCAGACGAGCCTTCTCGTAACGCTTGCGCTCGTTCGGATCGAGATACATCTTGCGAAGGCGGATCGACTTCGGCGTCACTTCCACCAGCTCGTCATCCTGGATCCAGGAAAGCGCACGGTCGAGTGTCATGCGGATCGGTGGGGTCAGCTTCACGGCTTCGTCCTTGCCGGCGGCGCGGATGTTGGTGAGCTTCTTGCCCTTCAGGACGTTGACTTCGAGGTCATTGTCGCGCGAGTGGATGCCGATGATCATGCCGGCATAGACCTTCTCGCCGGCATCGATGATCATCGGACCGCGGTCTTCGAGGTTGAACAGGGCGTAAGCCACGGCTTCGCCGGCTTCGTTGGCGAGCAGCACGCCGTTCACGCGGCCGCCGATTTCGCCCTTGTACGGCTGATAGTCATGGAACAGACGGTTCATGACGGCCGTTCCGCGCGTATCGGTCAGAAGTTCCGATTGATAGCCGATAAGGCCGCGGGTCGGCGCCAGGAAGACGAGACGGACGCGATTGCCGCCCGAAGGACGCAGCTCGGACATTTCAGCCTTACGCTCGGACATCTTCTGTACGACGATGCCGGAATGCTCTTCATCGACGTCGATGACGACTTCTTCGATCGGCTCGAGCAGCTGGCCGTTCTCATCCTTGTGCATGACGACGCGCGGACGCGAGACGGCAAGCTCGAAGCCTTCGCGGCGCATGGTTTCGATCAGAACTGCGAGCTGCAATTCACCACGGCCGGACACGTAGAAGGAGTCCTTGCCCTCGGCTTCCTCGATCTTCAGCGCGACGTTGCCTTCGGCTTCCTTGAAGAGGCGGTCGCGGATGACGCGCGAGGTGACCTTGTCGCCTTCGGTGCCCGCATAGGGGCTGTCGTTGACGATGAAGGACATAGTGACGGTTGGCGGGTCGATCGGCTGCGCGACCAGCGGCTCGCTAACCTGCGGGTCGCAGAAAGTGTCGGCAACCGTGCCCTTGGAAAGGCCGGCGATGGCGACGATGTCGCCTGCCTGCGCTTCTTCGATCGGCTGACGCTCAATGCCGCGGAAAGCGAGGATCTTGGAGATACGGCCGGTTTCGATGAGGTTGCCGTCTGCACCCAGAACCTTGACAGCCTGGTTCGGCTTGATCGAGCCGGAGTGGATGCGGCCGGTGATGATGCGGCCGAGGAAGGGGTTGGCTTCCAGGATCGTGCCGATCATGCGGAACGGGCCTTCGCCAACGGTCGGCTCGGGAACGTGCTTGACAACGAGATCAAGAAGCGGACCGAGGCCCTCTTCCTTCGGGCCGTCAGGCGAATAGTTCATCCAGCCGTTACGGCCGGAACCGTAGAGGATCGGGAAATCGAGCTGTTCGTCGGTGGCGTCGAGATTGGCGAAGAGATCGAAGACTTCGTTGATGACTTCGTCTGCGCGGGCGTCCGGACGGTCGATCTTGTTGATCGCAACGATCGGGCGCAGGCCGACCTTGAGCGCCTTGCCGACGACGAATTTGGTCTGCGGCATCGGGCCTTCGGCGGCGTCGACGAGAACGATCGCGCCATCCACCATCGAGAGGATGCGCTCGACTTCACCGCCAAAGTCGGCGTGGCCGGGGGTGTCAACGATGTTGATGCGGGTGTCCTTCCAGACGACCGAGGTCGCCTTGGCAAGAATGGTGATACCGCGCTCCTTTTCCAGATCGTTCGAGTCCATGACGCGTTCGGCAACGCGCTGGTTCTCGCGGAACGAGCCGGATTGCTTCAGGAGCTCGTCGACGAGGGTGGTTTTCCCATGGTCAACGTGCGCGATGATCGCGATGTTGCGAAGTGCCATATGTCTTAATCTCTGAGGCTGGGGCGCAGTGTTTCAGTAACACGCCAATTGCATTTGGCGCGCTCATACCCTTTTTTTCGCGAATGCGAAAGGGGGGAGGCAAGAAAGGGGCTGAAAGCCGGCTTTTCATGCCTCGCCCCTCAGTCTTACACGGCTAGGCAGCCGAGCTCGCTTCTATCGCGTCGTCAATTCAGATGCACCCCATCGCCTCGATTGGGATTTGCGTAAGCTCCGTCAAACAGCGCGCTTCAGCAGCCAAGCGTCATGATTCACCAGGAAAGACTTCAGGCGCTCGGGATAGTCGTGCGTCACCGCCTCTCGTACGCTTTGCCGCGATGCGAGCTCTTTGCGCCATGCCTTGACACGCGGTAGCCCGTCGAAAACGCCGGTCGATGGGATGGTGTCGAACACGTCGAAGTAACGGAAGATCGGCGCAAAAACTGCATCGACCAGGCTGAACGCCTCTCCGGCAAAAAAGGGACCGTTTCTCAATTCCGCCTCGACACGAGTAAATTTATCGATCAGCGCCTTGCGCTTGACCTCATAGCTTCCTTTGTCCTTCGCGGTCTCGAAACCCCACAAATCCGAAAGAATGGAAGAACCGAATTCCATCCAGCCGCGATGGCGGGCACGCGCGAGCGGATCGGCCGGGTGAAGCCGAGCACCGGATTGGGTTTCCTCGAGATATTCGCAGATCACGGCGCTCTCGAACAAAACCGTTTCCACTCCGTCGTCCTGCCGCACGATTAGCAACGGAACTTTGCCAAGCGGAGAAATAGCCAGAAACCAGTCGGGCTTTGCCGATAGATCGACGTAGCGGATCTCGTATGGCGCGGCTTTTTCAGCGAGTGTGATGGCGGCTCGCTGGACGTAGGGGCAAAGGTAATGGCTAACAAGGACCAGTTTTGGGTCGGACACGATCAAATCTCCTGGGTCGCATTCAAAATAAATGTAATTGCATCTATATGCGGGCTTGCCAGCCTGGTCAACATAGATGTAATTGCATCCATGTCCGATTGTTCAGATGCCACCCCTTCAAAACCCTCCGCCGCGGTTACGCGAGCATGGGTGCGCCTCATGCGCACCCAGCAAATCGTCCTTGCGGCGATTGAACAGGATTTGAAAGTAGCCGGCCTGCCGCCCCTCGGCTGGTACGACGTGCTATGGGAACTGACGCAAGCCACGGAAGGGAAGTTGCGGCCCTATGAGATCGAGGATCGCACGCTTCTCGCCCAGCACAACCTGTCGCGCCTGCTCGACCGGATGGAAAAGGCCGGTCTTGTTCATCGCGAAATATTTTCCGAGGACGGCCGAGGCCGCTGGGTCGTTATCACCGAAGCAGGAAGTGCCATGCGCAGCCGCATGTGGGCGGTCTATGCCTCGGCACTTCAACGCCATGTGGGCGATAAGCTGAACGATGCGCAAGCCGATCAGCTGGCCGAGATGCTCGCTTTGCTTTCGCGCAAATCCTGATTAGCCAGGCAAGTTCAGCTCAGTCGCCAAAGTTGACCTCTGGCAACTGACTTTTGCTGCGTACCGAACGCGAAGATCAGGCCGCCAGCCCCTTCTTCTTCAGCATCGCATCAGCACTCGGCAGCTTGCCCCGGAAGGCCTTATAGGCATCTTCCGGGTCGATCGAGCCGCCGACGGAGTAGATGTTGCCTTTGAGTTTCGCAGCCATATCCGGATTGAAGGCATCGCCGGTTTCCTCGAAGGCGGCGAAGGCATCGGCGTCGAGCACTTCCGACCACATGTAGGAATAATAGCCGGCCGAATAGCCGTCGCCGGAAAACACATGCTGGAAGTGCGGCGTTGCATGGCGCATGACGATGGATTTCGGCATGCCGATCTCCGCAAGCACCTGCGCTTGTACCGCCATAGGATCCTCGACGGCGCCGCGGGTGTGGAATGCCATGTCGACCAATGCCGACGAGGTGAACTCGACCGTATTGAACCCGGCATTGAAGGTGCGGGCCGCCAGAACCTTGTCGAGCAGCGCCTGCGGAATTGGGGCGCCGGTCTCATAATGCACGGCATATTCCTTGAGGATGGCAGGGACCGTCAACCAGTGCTCGTAGAGCTGCGACGGCAGTTCGACGAAATCGCGGGAAACGCCGGTACCCGAAACCGAGGGATAGGTGACGTTGGACAGCATGCCGTGCAGGGCATGGCCGAACTCGTGGAACAGCGTGCGGGCATCGTCGAGCGACAGCAGCGCCGGGCGGCCTTCTGCCGGCTTGGCGAAATTACAGACATTATAGATGATCGGCAGCTCGCCGACCTTGCCGTTCTTCAGCGGCAGCTTGTGCTGCGATTGGAAGGAGCTCATCCAGGCGCCGGAGCGCTTCGAGCTGCGGGCAAAGTAATCGCCGAGAAAGAGGGCGACGAGCTTGTCGGAACGGTCGCGGATCTCGAAGACTCGCACATCGGGATGATAGGCTGGAACGCCCTTCTGCTCGATAGCCGTGATGCCGAAGAGGCGGCCGGCGACATCGAAGCAGGCGGCAATGATCTTTTCGAGCTGCAGATAGGGCTTCAGCTCGGTTTCGGAGAAATCGAACTTCCGGGTCCGGATCTTCTCGGCATAGTGCCGCCAGTCCCAGGGCATGACCTCGTGATTGCGCCCCTCTTCGGCGATCAGCGCGGCAATGTCTTTCTCCTCTTCGCCGGCGCGTGCTGCCGCCTTGCCCCACACGGTCATCAAAAGGTCGTTCACCGCTTCCGGCGTCTTCGCCATGGTATTGTCGAGCTTGAGTTCGGCGAAATTGGCATAGCCAAGCAGCTTCGCCTTTTCTGCTCTCAAGGCCAGCGTTTCACGGATGATCTCGCGATTGTCGGTCTTGCCGCCATTGGCGCCGCGGGCCACCCAAGCGTTGAAAGCCTGCTCGCGCAGATCGCGACGCTCCGACGACGTCAGGAACGGCTCGATGATCGAGCGCGACAGGGTGACGGCATATTTGCCCTCCTCGCCGCGCTCGCGCGCAGCCGCTGCCATCGCCTCGCGTAGATAGTCAGGAAGGCCGGCAAGATCGACTTCCTCCGACAAAAGCAGCGCCCAGCTCTTTTCATCCGCCAGCACGTTCTGTCCGAATTGCGCCCCGAGGCCGGCAAGCTTCTCATTGATGGCGGACAGCCGCTCTTGCTCGGCCTTCGGCAGCTTGGCACCGGCCTTGACGAAACCCTTCCAGTGCCGCTCCAGCACGCGGGTTTCCTCAAGCGTCAGCCCAAGGGTTTCGCGACTTTCCCAAAGCGCATCGAGACGGGCAAAGAGCGCCGCATTCGTGCCGATCTTCGAATAATGCCGCGCCATCTTCGGCGCGATCTCGCGCTCCAGCGCCTGGATCGTCTCATTCGTATGCGCACCCGCCTTGTTCCAGAAGAGCGCCGAGATGCGCGACAGCTCGTCGCCGGCGATCTCCAGTGCCGTCACCGTATTGGCGAAGGTCGGTGCCTCGCTATTTCCGGCAATCGCATCGATCTCGGCTTCATGTGATGCAAGCGCCGCATCGAAGGCAGGTGCAAAATCCGTATCCTTCACCGCATCGAAACGCGGCAGCCCCTGATGTCCGGTCCATTCGGTGAGCGCGGGATTGACGGCGGTTTGGGAAGACATGCAAGGCATCCTTTCGACAGACATCTGACCGAAGCACGATATAAGGCTAGCCCCGCCGAATTGGTATGGCGAGAGGAGAACAAATTGATGGGCGCGATCAGGCCTTGCGCCAGCCGAGCAGACCGGGCGTAGCATGCCAGAGCGCCTGTGCCGCAAAACCCATGAAAAGCACGCCGGAGCAGCGTACGATCAGCCGCTCATGCGCGCGATAGAAGCGCCGAACAGCGCCTGCCCCGATAATGCTGATGAGAATAATATCGGCCGTTATGAACCCCGCAAAGGATACTGTCAGCAGCAGCGGCAAGGCACTGAAGGTCAGCGCGCTGGCAGAGCCCGCGACAAGCGCCGTAAAGGTCGCCAGCGCAACGGGATATCCCTTGGGATTGGTCACCCCGAAGATCAAACCGCGACGGAACGGGCGATCGACATTGACGAGCGCCTTGCCGTCGCCCTTCGGCTTGGCCGTCACGGCACTCCAGCCGATCCAGGCGAGATAGAAGCCGCACAGCAAACCGAGCAGATCGAAGACGAAGGTGCCGATGGTCTTGGCGCCGACGATGGCCACCAAGGCGAGCGTGGACCAGACGAGATCCCCCAGCAGATGACCGCTGACGAAGAATGCGCCCGCCCTGCGCCCCTGGCCGGCACCTATGCCAAGCAGAGCCAGAAAGGCAGGACCGGGGATGAGCACATAGAAAAGCGCGGCGAGGAAGGCGCCGACAACGAGCGATTGCGTCATGATGAGCGTTTCCGAGAGTGATCGCGCAACAGTAGCAATCTGTGGAACCCGGTCAAGCGGCAGCACATTGCAGACAGAAGAAGTCGTTGTGTTAATGGGACGAAATCAATATGAACGTAGTGGGGCCCAAAAATTAAAAAGCGTAGGTAGGGAAGCGCTTATGAACAGCAGGATTAATACGGATTCGCTCGCCTTTCTTGTGAGCGATTGCGCCCGACTGATCAGGGCAGCCTTTGAGCGACGCATCCTTGTCGCCGGGATTGGACTGACGGCCGGAGAGGCGCGGACACTCATGCAGGTTGCTGCCATCAATGGCAGCCGCCAGCTCGACATCGCCTCCCGCATGGGATTGGAGCCGATGACGGTCAGTGCCTTTCTGGATAAATTGCAGGCGCGTGGCTTGATCGAACGACAGCCAGACCCGCTCGACCGCCGCGCCAAGCGTATCGTGCTGTCCGATGCGGCTGACGCCAAGCTAAAGCAGATCGACAAAGAAATCTGCGAAGTCGAGCGTAACGCGACGCAGGGCTTCGGTCAGGACCTTCAGCTTCAGTTGCATGATGCGCTGTGTGCTTTCCGCAGCAATCTGCAAAAGGCGGAAGCACCTGCGGAAGTCGAACGCGAATTGCGGCCGGTGGAATAATCCAAGCCTGTCGCGTTCACAGGTTCACATAGAAAAACCCGCCTCCGGCCACCGGAAGCGGGCTCTTGCATCGATAGTAAGCGGTTACTTCGACAGGTTGCGCTTGGCGAGCGTGCGCAGGCGCAGCGCGTTGAGCTTGATGAAGCCTGCCGCATCCTTCTGGTCGTAGGCACCCTGGTCGTCCTCGAAGGTGACGAGCTTGTCGGAATAGAGCGACTTCGGACTTTCGCGGCCGATGACCATGACGTTGCCCTTGTAGAGCTTCAGCGTCACTTCGCCTTCGACATGCTCCTGGCTCTTGTCGATCAGCGCCTGCAGCATTTCGCGCTCCGGCGAGAACCAGAAGCCGTAATAGATGAGTTCGGCATAGCGCGGCATCAGCTCGTCCTTGAGATGCGCGGCACCGCGATCGAGCGTGATGGACTCAATGGCGCGATGGGCTGCGAGCAGGATCGTGCCGCCAGGTGTCTCGTAGACACCGCGCGACTTCATGCCGACGAAACGGTTTTCGACGAGATCGAGACGACCGATGCCGTTGTCGCGGCCGTACTCGTTCAGCTTCGCAAGCAGCGTTGCCGGGCTCAGGCGCTCGCCGTTGATCGAAACGGCATCACCCTTTTCGAAGCCGATCTTGATGATAGTGGCCTTATCGGGAGCAGCTTCCGGCGAGATCGTGCGCATGTGTACGTATTCAGGCGCTTCCTGCGACGGATCTTCCAGAACCTTGCCCTCGGAAGAGGAGTGCAGAAGATTGGCGTCGACGGAGAAAGGCGCTTCGCCCTTCTTGTCCTTGGCAACCGGAATCTGGTGCTTCTCGGCGAATTCGAGGAGGTCGGTACGGCTCTTGAACGACCAGTCGCGCCACGGAGCGATGATCTTGATATCCGGGTTCAGCGCATAGGCCGAAAGCTCGAAACGAACCTGGTCGTTACCCTTGCCGGTCGCGCCGTGCGCGATGGCATCGGCGCCGGTCTTCTTGGCGATCTCAATCAGATGCTTGGAGATCAGCGGACGGGCAATCGAGGTGCCAAGCAGATAGACGCCTTCATAGACGGCATTGGCGCGGAACATCGGGAAGACGAAATCGCGCACGAATTCCTCGCGCACGTCCTCGATATAGATTTCCTTGATGCCGAGCATTTCGGCCTTCTTGCGCGCCGGCTCCAGCTCTTCGCCCTGACCGAGATCGGCGGTGAAGGTGACGACTTCGGCACCCAGCTCCGTCTGCAGCCACTTCAGGATAATCGAGGTGTCGAGACCGCCGGAATAGGCGAGAACGACTTTCTTCACGTCTTTATGTGATGCCATGATGAGTTCCGTTTCAAGGCGGGCCAGGGGAGAGGCCCGCAAAGCTGTATCGCGGAACTTTTAGCGAGATTATCGTGCGGCGCAAGGGGAAGCGCGAGCGGCGGCAGCTCAAGCGGTTTGACACGCTTCGGGAAAGTACCATATTCGGCGGCGACCGAACAATGCCTGAGGAGGGCTCCGCTCGTGACCGATATTCAAGCTATTTTCAAGAAATCCAATGTTGCCGTCATTACCGGAGGCGCTTCCGGCATCGGCTTTGCCGCAGCAAAACATTTCGCCTCGCTTGGCATGAGCGTCGTCATCGCCGATCTCGGCGGCGAGCGCCTGGCCGAAGCGATCGCTGAGCTCAAGACGATGGCAGGCGAAGAACATGTCATGGCCATCGAGACCGATGTCGCCAGCAAAGACGCGCTGGAAGCGTTGGAGCGCGCCGTTCTGCAGCGTTTCAGCCGCGTGCATGTGTTGATGAACAATGCCGGCATCGGCCCCGAAACCTCGATCTTCAGCGCCCAGGCCGGCTGGGATGCGATCCTAGGCGTCAATCTGCTCGGCGTCATCAATGGCACGCGTGTCTTCGGACCGGGTATGCTGGCGCATGGCGAACCTGGAGTTATCATCAACACCGGCTCGAAACAGGGCATCACAACGCCTCCCGGCAACCCCGCTTACAATGTCTCGAAAGCCGGCGTGAAGGTCTTCACCGAGGCGCTGCAGCACGAGCTGCGCAATACGGAAGGCGCCAAGATTTCAGCCCATCTCCTCATCCCCGGCTTCGTCTTCACAGGCTTGACCAAAGGAGAGCGCAAGGAAAAGCCTGCCGGCGCCTGGACGCCGGAGCAGACGGTCGAGTTCATGATGGAGAGCCTGAAGCGCGGCGATTTCTACATTCTTTGCCCCGGTAACGATGTGGTCAGGCCGGTCGACGAACGCCGCATGCTCTGGGCGGCCGGCGATATCGTCGAAAACCGCCCGCCGCTGTCGCGCTGGCACCCGGACTATGCCGATCAATTCAAGGCCTTCCTCGAAAAGAAGGATTGATTTGCAATCAACCGAAAGCCGGATAAGAACGGATCAATCCCAATCCGGCTTTCGGAGCAGCCTTCATGGACTTTATACCCAGCCTGCCGACGCTTCTCGCCTTCTCGGCAGCAAGCCTTCTTCTTGCTATGACGCCCGGTCCCGACATGACGCTGTCGATCAGCCGCGCACTGGCGCAGGGTAAGAAGGCTGCACTCTTCGTCGTACTCGGCACCACGCTCGGCGTCGTGGTCCACACCTGCCTTGTGGCCTTCGGCATTTCGGCGCTGATCACGGCCTCGCCGGTTGCCTTTACCATCCTCAAAACCGGGGGCGCCGCCTATCTGCTCTGGCTGGCGATCCAGGCGATCCGCTTCGGTTCCAGCCTGTCGGTCAAGAAGGTCGATGCTGTCGGCGGAACGCCCTTCGCCAATATCTCGAATGGCTTCTGGGTCAATCTGTTGAATCCGAAGGTCATCATCTTCTTCATGACCTTTCTGCCGCAGTTCGTCACCGCCGGCGACCCGGCCGTCACGCACAAGCTGCTCTTCCTCGGCTTCTTCTTCATCGTCATCGGCATGCCGGTCAACATGCTCGTCGTTCTTGCCGCCGACGGTCTGTCGTCCTGGCTGCAGCGGAATCGCGGCGTGATGCGCGGCCTCGACTACGCCTTTGCCGGCGTCTTCTCGATCTTTGCGGTGAAGATCTTCTTCACTCAGTCTCGCTGAGAACGGGATGCCGTCCGGCGATCAGCCAGTAGACGGTAGCGCAGGCAGCTCCCAGGAAGGCGAAGCAGACCGCAATGGTGATAAGATTGAGGGCCTGTGGCCGTTCCACGCCACCAGAAATCAGGATGGATGCGACCGCCGACAGTGTCGCGCCGAAAATTGCGTAGCCGTACCATCGGCGCATGCCGCGCCATTCCATTATTGGAATGACGACGAGAGACGGCAAAAAGCTGACGATCATTGCCGCCTTGGTCATCTCGATGGTCAGAGCGAAAAGCTCCGGCACTCCGGTCCCTGGCAGGGTGTAGGCAGCAACGCAGGCGAGCACGAACCCCATCAGAGCGCAAGCGGCCAGATAGCCCCATAGGAGGCGTATCGGCTTGCGCAGTCCAAGGAGCATCGATCTCAATCCTCGCCGTGGTTGGCGATCATCATGGCCTCGAAGGCCAGCCGCTCAGTCTTGCGCATGCGCTCGGATTCCGACTTCAGCTGGCCGCAGGCGGCGAGAATATCACGCCCACGCGGCGTGCGGATCGGCGAGGCGTAGCCGGCCGAATTGATAAAATCGGCGAACTTCTCGATCTGCTCCCAATCGGAACACTGATAGTTCGTGCCGGGCCACGGGTTGAAGGGGATCAGATTGATCTTGGCGGGAATGCCCTTCAGAAGCTGGATCAAGCCCTTTGCGTCTTCGAGGCTGTCGTTGACGCCCTTCAGCATCACATATTCGAAGGTGATGCGGCGCGCATTCGACAGGCCAGGATAGGCGCGGCAGGCGTCCATCAGCTCCTTCAGCGGATACTTTTTGTTGATCGGCACCAGCATGTCGCGCAGATCGTCGCGTACAGCATGCAGCGAGATCGCCAGCATGACGCCGATCTCGTCGCCGGTGCGGTAGATTTCCGGCACGACGCCCGAGGTCGAAAGGGTGATGCGGCGCTTGGAGAGCGACAGGCCGTCACCATCGGATGCGATCAGCAAAGCAGTTTTGACGCTATCGAAATTATAGAGCGGCTCACCCATGCCCATCATGACGATGTTGCTGACCTTGCGTCCCTCGGCCGGCATGATCGTGCCCTGCGGCGCTTCACGATCCGGGAAATCGCCGAGCCGATCACGCGCCAGAAGCAACTGCGACAGAATCTCTTCCGCCGTCAGATTGCGCACCAGGCGCTGGGTGCCGGTATGACAGAAGGAACAGGTGAGCGAACAGCCGACCTGGCTGGAAATACAGAGCGTGCCGCGCCCTTCTTCCGGAATATAAACGCTTTCGACCTCAACGGGACGGCCGGCGCCGCGCGGTGGGAAGCGGAGCAGCCATTTGCGCGTGCCGTCATTGGAGACCTGCTCCTCGACGATCTCGGGACGCGCGATGGTGAAATGCGTCTTCAGCATTTCGCGCATGTCCTTCGACACATTGGCCATGGCATCGAAATCGGAGACGCCGCGCACATAGATCCAGTTCCAGAGCTGGCTGACGCGCATCTTGATCTGCTTGTCGGCAACGCCTTTTTCCTTGAGCGCTGCCCCCATTTCCTCGCGCGTCATGCCGATCAGCGACGGCTTCGGCGAAAGCTCGACCGGCTGCGACACGGGCATCGGCTTGAGCCTGGAGGGGTTTATGACATCGGTTGCGGACATAGGATCGTTCCAACGGTTCACATCGGCGATGCCGCAAAAGCTGACGCAAGCTGCGGATGCGGGCAAGGCACGGAAATCTGAAGATTCATGCGGCGGCGGGACAAGCTATCTGCCGCACACCTATCGTTGGCGCGGCCTTTAGCATTAATTTCCGCCCGCGTCATCCCTTTCCCTCGAAAGCGTGAGGCTCGCCCTTGATAACAAAAAGGCCGGTCAGTATGGCCGGCCTTTCATCATGGTCGCAGCGACGAGAGTATCACATTCGCGTGATCTGTCGGCCTTCGATCTATTTGCAGTTTTCGATCTGCTTCAGCGCGGCGCTCACACCCTTCAGCGAATAGGTGTAGGACGTGGCGGTGCCCTTCTTCGAGGTCGCGGAAACCTTCAGCGAATGTCCGGACTTCAGCGCGGCGACGAGTGCCGGCTCCTGGGCGGCGTTTTCCACCCAGGCGGCCTTATCCTTCGTGAACATGACGAAGGTCTTGTTGTCGATCATGACATTGACCTTGGAGTTCTCCTTAAGGGGGTACCCCATCATCGCCTGCGGCTCATACGAGATGTTTTGGCCCGGGCGCTGCGACACAATAAAGAAATTGTCGCCATGGTCGATGCCAGAAGTCGGCGTCTTCGCAGTCGGCACGGAAAGGACGTAACAAACCTTGCCACCGGCGGACTGGTAAGAGTAAGCGCCCCAGGCATCGAACTGCTGAATGCGCGTGGGAGCCGCCGGCGATGCCGCCGCCGCCGCCGGTGCCTGCTGCGTCTGCTTCTGCTTCTTGGTCTGCGCGGACGCGATGCCGGTTCCGGCCAGAACGAGCGAGAGGGCGATTGCGAAGCTTTTTACAAACATGGTTTCCTGCCGATTTCTTGCGGTCCAGAGCTCATGGCGAATCGTTTGACGCACGCCTATGCTCGTGAGCTACCCTATTTTGACTTTATTCAGGTTACCAAACCGTCAACGGAGATCCGCCCGCCACTGGCTCCGTGTCATTTCAACCCAGGTATCGTACAAAGCTTGAAAGGCACAAGAAGGAATTGGAAAACCCGGATGGTGGAATACCACCCAACGGATTCGATTTAAGACAGAAAGATTCAGGCAAGAATTTGACCTCGCTAAAATCACGGGAGCCTCATAAAGCTCTGGAAAGCCGAGAAGATTCTGGCCGATCAGGGAAAGGGACCATTACGCGGTCTTCACGGCCTCGGGCTCATTCTCCAGCGCACGGTCGGCAGCGTCGTAATGCTCCTGGCGGATATGCCCCCTGATCATACTGAAGGCGAGCGTTAGAACGGCTACGTCATCCGAGTAGCCGATGACGGCAAAGAAATCGGGGATGATGTCAATGGGCATGACGAAATAGCCGAGTGCTGCTAGCAATATGCCGCGAACACGGGTCGGCGTCTGCGGATCGAGCGCACAGTAGAAGGCGGCAACGACGTCGCGCGAGAACGGGATATGGCGAGCGGCCTTCCGCAAGGTCGGCCAGAATTTTCTGCGCACCGATTTCTCCTGCTCTTTTTGGGTCTCTTCGTCACCAGGCATCAGGATTTCCCCGTACTTGATGTCATCCATTCCATTCACCTCAATCGAAGCCCGTCGCCCGGGCCGCTTCAACATATGGCGATCGCCTGGCGCGATTCAATCGATCCGGCGCGCGGCCGCCTTCTCCATCGCCTTTGCTAGCTTGACGTCATGATCGGTCAGACCGCCGACGTCATGCGTCGTCAGCTTCACCTCGACGCGGGAATAGACGTTGAACCATTCCGGATGATGGTTGAATTTTTCGGCGGCAAGGGCGGCTTCCGTCATGAAGCCGAAGGCCTCGACGAAGCTGCGGAATTTGAAAGTCTTCGAAATCGAAAGGCCGTCATCCGCGAGCGCCCAATCTCCAAGCTCCGCAAGATTTTCATCGATTGCCGCGCGGTCGAGCTTCTCGTATTTCATGACACGTCACTCCTCTCTAAAGCAATTTCCAGGAAAAGTGCGTAGCGGTTTTCCTGGAATTGCGTAAAAGCACTAGCGGTTGAACGATAGCATGGATCGTCACAGGGTACTTTTCGTCTGCGCCGGCAATATCTGCCGCTCACCCCTCGCTGAAGGCATATTCAAACATCTGGCGAGCGAAGCCGGGCGTGGTAGCGAGTTCGAGATTGATTCGGCCGGCACTGGCGGCTGGCATCAGGGAGAACGCCCGGATCGCCGCTCTGTTGCGGCTGCCGCCGGCCACGGAATCGATATTTCAGCCCAGCGCGCCCGCCGCATCGAGCTGGCCGATTTCAGCCGGTTCGATCTTATCCTGGCAATGGATCAAGACAATTTGAAGAACTTACGCAAGGCAGCGCCTGCCGAATTCCTCGGCAAGCTGCATCTCTTCAATACCCTTGCGCTTGGCAGCAACAAGGACATCCCCGATCCCTACTATGGTGACCGCGAGGATTTCGAAGCCGTCTATACCATGCTCTTGGCCGGCTGCAGCGCGCTGTTGCCCAAAGTCGGGAACGTGCTGCGGGGCTCGTGAAGCGGGAATATCTCTTCGGTGAGATAGGGACCGCCGCCGACAGATTCGCGCGACGACAGAAGCACGAAGCGTCCGACCGTGAACGGTGCGGTGTAGAAATTGCCGCGACCGGAGAGATAGTGCACGACATCGTCGACCCGCGAGGATTTCAGCCTGGCGAGCGTCACGTGCGGCGTGAACTTACGCGGATCCGGCTGCAGGCCGATGCGCTGACAAATGCGCTCGATCTCGCCTTGCAGCGCGAACATATCCGGTGTCTGCGAGACCCCGGCCCAAACGGAATGGGGTTTCTTGGAGCCGAAGGAACCGATGCCTTCCAGCCGAAGCTGGAATTCAGGCCGATCTATCCGGTCCAAACGGTCGACGATCTCATCGGCCGTGCGGCCATCGACATCGCCGATGAAGCGCAAGGTAATGTGATAATTTTCAACGTCGATCCACCTGGCTCCCGGGAGACCACCGCGCAACAATGACAGGCTCATGGCCGCATTGCGCGGAATTTCGAGGGCGGTAAAAAGTCTCGGCATGACGAGCACTCCCCGAATCTCTTGCAGGTATAGGTAGGGAATCACGCATTTGCAGTCGGTGCAAGCATCTATTTCGCACCTGCGTCAATCATCCCTACAAAACTCATAACATCGGGCAACATATGCTCGACCATGATATCGACCCCCTTAGGGTTCGGATGCATCCCGTCCGGCAGCTGCAAATCCGCATGAGTTGCCACGCCATCGAGGAAGAACGGATAGAGCGGAAGCTGATATTTGTCGGCCAGCCGCTCGTAGATCGGATTGAATTTATCGGCGTAGTCGCCCCCCATGTTCGGCGGCGCCAGCATACCGATGAGGAGGATCGGGATCTTCCTGTCCTTCAACCGTTGGATCATCGTCTCGAGGTTCTTTTCCGTCTGCTCCGGCGGAATGCCGCGCAGCGCGTCATTGGCGCCGAGTTCGAGGATCACGCCGTCCGTGCCATCGGGCACCGACCAGTCGATGCGCGAAAGGCCGCCCGAGGTCGTGTCTCCCGAAACGCCGGCATCAGCGACGGTCACATCAAGACCCTTTGTCTTCAACGCCGCCTCCAGCTTGGCAGGAAAGCCGTCGCCCGGCGGCAGCTGGTAGCCCGCCATCAGGCTGTCGCCGAAGCCGACCAATTGGATGGTGCGTGCATTCGCAGCACTCACGACGCCAAACAAAAGACCGAAAGTGATGACAGCGAAGTGAAGTGCAGCAACTTTAAAACCCATGATCCATTCCCTAAATTCGCTGCTCGGGCCAAATCGCGCCCGCCATTGTCTCTGATGTTCTCTGGTATATAGGGCGTTCGCATTGGCAAAAACCATCATCGAGCTGAAGAAGGCGGATTTGACGCTCGGCAACGCCGCCGCATCCGTGCATGTACTGAAGGGCATCGACCTCACCATCATGGAGGGTGAATCGGTGGGCATCGTCGGCCCCTCCGGCTCCGGCAAATCCACCCTGCTGATGGTGCTGGCTGGCCTCGAAAAGCTCGACAGCGGCGAACTTCTGATCCGCGACACGCCGCTGCACAGCCTGAGCGAAGATCGCATCGCCGATTTCCGCGGCCGCAATATCGGCATCGTCTTCCAGTCGTTCCACCTGATCGCCAACATGACGGCGCTCGAAAACGTCGCCGTGCCGCTGGAGCTGGCGAATGTCCGCGATGCCTTCGACATCGCCCGGCGTGAACTGGAATTGGTCGGGCTGGGTGAAAGGCTCACGCACTATCCCGGCCAGCTTTCTGGCGGTGAACAGCAGCGTGTCGCCATTGCCCGCGCGCTGGCGCCCTCGCCGGCCGTTCTGATCGCCGACGAACCCACGGGCAATCTCGATACCGATACCGGCCGGCAGATTGCCGACCTGCTCTTCGCCCAGCAGGCCGAACGCGGCACGACCATGCTGCTCGTCACCCACGATCCTGCGCTTGCCGCCCGCTGTTCGCGCCAGATCCGCGTCCGTTCCGGTGAGATCGAGAGTGACGGCATGCGCACACGCACCAGCCAGGCAGCGATGGCATGAGCGCGGCGGGACTGCGCCTGCCCCTCGCCTTCCGCCTCGCCCTGCGCGAACTGCGCGGCGGCCTTGGCGGCTTTTACATCTTTCTCGCCTGCATCGCGCTCGGCACCGGGGCGATCGCTGCGGTCAATTCCGTTTCCCGTTCGATCACCGACGCGATCGCGACGCAGGGACAATCGCTGCTTGCCGGTGACGCCCGTTTCGAACTGCGCAATCGCGAGGCAACGCCGGAAGAATTCTCCTATCTCCAAGGCTTGGGGAAAGTTTCCCGTTCCACCGGCCTGCGCTCCATGGCACGCCTGCCCGACGGCTCCGATCAGGCGCTGGTCGAGGTCAAGGCGGTCGACGATGCCTATCCGCTCTACGGCACCTTCGAAGCGGAGCCGGACCAGCCTCTCGCAGCGCTGCTCGCCGCCAAGGACGGCACCTATGGCGCCGTCGTCGCTCCCCTGCTGCTCGAACGCCTGAACCTCAAGATCGGCGATACCCTGCTGCTGGGTAACGCCAAGCTTCGCATATCAGGCACCGTCGAGCGCGAACCGGATGCCGTTTCGGAAGGCTTCGGCTTCGCGCCGCGCCTGCTCACCAGCCGCGATGCCCTGATTGCCTCCGGCCTGATCACGACAGGCAGTCTGGTCGAACAGGCCTACCGAATCCGCATGGACAATCCTGCAGCCGGCATCCGCAATCTCGCCGACCGCGCCAATGCCGCCTTCCCACAGGCGGGCTGGTCGATCCGCAGCAGCGACCGCGCAGCGCCGCAGCTCGCCGACAACGTCACCCGTTTCTCACAGTTCCTGACGCTGGTCGGCTTGGCGGCGCTGATCGTCGGAGGCGTGGGCGTTGCCAACGCCGTACGAGCCTTTCTCGATTCGAAGCGCACGACCATCGCCACCTTCAAGTGTCTGGGTGCGCCGGCCTTCGTCGTGGTATTGATCTATCTCATCCAGATCGCCGTCATCGCACTTGCCGGCATAGCAATCGGCCTCGTCCTCGGCGCTATCGCCCCCATGATCGCGTCGCAATTCATGGCGGAATTCCTGCCGATTTCGACCGCGCCGCGGCTCTATCCCGGTGCATTGACGCTTGCCGCCGTCTTTGGCCTGCTAACGACGCTGGCCTTCGCCATTCCGCCGCTCGGCCATGCCCGAGAGGTGCCGGCGACGGCGCTGTTTCGTGAGCAGGGTTTCGAGGCGCGCAGCCTGCCCGGCTGGCCCTATCTGCTGGGTGCCGGTGTGCTGATGGCGGCCCTAGCAGCCTTGGCAATCATCACCGCCTATGATCGCTTCATCGCAGTCGTCTTCGTCGTCTCGATCGCCGGTGCCTTCGTCGTGCTGCGCGTGGTAGCGGCCCTGCTCTCATGGCTTGCCCGCCGCAGCCCGCGCGTGCGTTCACCCGCCCTGCGCCTGGCGATCGGCAACATTCATCGCCCGGGCGCGCTCACCTCGTCCGTCGTGCTGTCGCTTGGCCTCGGCCTGGCACTGCTGGTGACCCTCACGCTGATCGACGGCAATATGCGCCGCGAGCTGATGGGGCGCATGAGCGAACAGGCGCCGAACTTCTTCTTCGTCGACATTCAGGGGCCGGAGTTGGAAGGCTTCCGCAAGATCGTCCTCGACGTGGACCCAAAAGGCAAGCTCGTCGAGGCGCCGATGCTGCGCGGCCGCATCGTCGCCTTCAACGGCGAGGACGTCACCAAGATGAAGGTACCGGCCGCAGGCCAATGGGTGCTCCGCGGCGACCGCGGCATCACCTATGCCGATGCGGTGCCGGAAAACGCCTCGGTCACGGAAGGCAAGTGGTGGGACAAGGATTATAGCGGCGAACCGCTGGTTTCCTTTTCCGAAGAGGAAGGCAAGGCGCTCGGCCTGAAGCTCGGCGACAAGGTCACCGTCAATGTCCTCGGCCGCAACGTTACCGCCAAGATCGCCAGCTTCCGCAAGGTGCAATGGCAGTCGCTGTCGATCAATTTCGTGATGATCTTTTCGCCCAACACCTTCAAGGGCGCGCCGCACGCCTGGCTCGCGACTCTCACCGACGCAACGGCGACTTCCGAACAGGAAGCGGCTATTCTGAGGAAAGTCACGAATACCTATCCGACCATTACAAGCGTCCGCGTCAAGGATGCGCTCGATGTCGTCAACACTCTGGTGGGACAGCTTGCGACTGCGATCCGCTCCGCCGCCTCAGTCGCGCTGATCGCCTCCGTACTGGTGCTCGCCGGAGCGCTCGCGGCCGGCAACCGCGCTCGCACGCATGATGCCGTCATCCTCAAGACGCTCGGCGCGACGCGGGCGACGCTGATCCGCGCCTTCAGCTACGAATATCTGATCCTGGGTGCCGCGACCGCCGTCTTCGCGCTGATCGCCGGCTCCGCCTCCGCCTGGTATATCGTCAGCCGCATCATGCACTTGCCCTCGGCCTTCCTGCCTGACGTTGCCCTGTCGACTCTCGTCATCGCCCTGGTGTTGACCGTCGGTATTGGTCTCATCGGCACCTGGCGCATCCTGGGCCAGAAGGCCGCACCCGTTCTGCGTGAGCTCTAACCGCTCCGTCGAGGGCGCAGAGCCGTCAAAACATCCCGATGTTACATCGATTTAACATCGGGCTGGCCGCTTGACCCTTGTGCATGAGGCTCGAAAGCCTCATATTCTACGCAGGCATGCTGAGCTCCGCAGCGGCGCCTGGGCCTTGAAAGACCCGACACCGTACTCAAATCGGAGCTTGAAAGAGGAAAACATGGCTGACTTTCGCAATTACCAAAACCGGGCGCAGAGCGGTGCGCAATCCGGTGCGATGATAGACGAGGGCCTTCGAGCCTATATGCTCAAGGTCTATAACCTGATGGCGCTGGGTCTGGCGATCACGGGTGTTGCCGCCTATCTCTCCTTCTCGCTCGCTTTTGCTAACGGACATCTGACGGCCTTCGGCCAGGCGATTTACCTGAGCCCGCTGAAGTGGGTGGTCATCTTTGCCCCGCTCGCAATGGTCTTCTTCCTGAGTTTCAGGATCAACCGCATGAGCGTGGCCGCCGCGACGACGACCTTCTGGGTCTATGCCGCGCTTGTGGGTCTGTCGCTCTCGTCGATCTTCATCATCTACACCGGCCAGAGCGTCGTGCAGACCTTCTTCGTGACCGCCGCCTCCTTCGGCGCGCTGTCGCTCTATGGCTACGTGACGAAGCGTGATCTCTCCGCGATGGGCTCGTTCATGATGATGGGTCTCTTCGGCCTGATCATCGCCTCGTTGGTCAACATCTTCCTGGCGTCGTCCGCCGTAGAGTTCGCGATCTCCGTGATCGGCGTCCTGATCTTCGCAGGCCTCACCGCCTACGACACGCAGCGGATCAAGGAAATGTACTATGATGCCGACGACGTGGCTGTGGCCGGCCGCAAGGCGATCATGGGTGCACTGTCGCTCTACCTGGACTTCATCAACATGTTCATGTTCCTGCTGCAGTTCCTCGGCGACCGCCGTTAATGGCACGGACTGAACAAGATATCGAAAGGCGGCCCCGGCCGCCTTTTTTGTTTGCCTGGCCACAAGTCCTGCGATTTGATAGCTGCCATCGTAAACTCGCAGATCAGGCAATAGAAGCAATGTCCGTCAGCCTCCGCAGTGCCACCTCAGACGACCTTCCCCAAATCACCACCATCTACAGAGATTCCGTCCTAAACGGCACGGCAAGCTACGAGATCACACCGCCAACCCAGGAGGAAATGGCGGCTCGGTTCGAGGCGATCCGTGACAAGGGCTATCCCTATCTCGCCGCCGAAGACGAGACCGGCGCGTTCCTTGGCTATGCTTATGCTTCCGCGTTCCGCACACGGCCCGCCTATCGCTGGATCGTGGAGGATTCGATCTATCTGGCGCCGGAGGCTCGCGGTCGCGGCATCGGCCGGCTGCTGCTCGATGCGCTCGTCGAAAGCTGCGAGAGCCTCGGTTTTCGCCAGATGATCGCTGTTATCGGCGGCGCCCATCCCGCCTCCGTCGCCGTGCACCGCGCGGCAGGCTTTGACGAAGTCGGGCTGCTCAGAGGTACCGGCTACAAGCATGGCCGGTGGCTGGATACGATGCTGATGCAGAAGGCGCTGGGCGAGGGAGATGGCACCGATCCCGATCCGTCGGTCTATCCCGGGACATTGTTTGGGGAGTAGATCTGCGCTCTTATTCAGCCCCACTCAAAGACATAGCCAACACGGAGACACTACTTCTCCACTAGCTTCAGCTGCTTGTCGAAAACCTTCAGCACTTGGCTCAGCTCATGGCCGCGCTTCAGGATCATGCCATGGGTATTGACGACGGAGAAGGCGCCCTGCTTGGCCGAAAGCTTCGGATTCTTTTCGATGCGGAAGAGCGGCATTTCACCAGAGCGCTTGAAGACCGAGAAAACCGCCTTGTCCTTCAAATGGTCGATCGCATAGTCGCGCCACTCGCCCTCTCCGACCATGCGGCCATAGATCCAGAGAATCGCATCCAACTCCCGGCGATGAAACGTCACCGGCAACGGGTCCTTGCTCTGTTTGTATTCTCTGAGATCAACGACGACGGATGAATTGGTATCGACGGAACGGCTTTCACCGTGTCTCAAATCCGGCTGATCAGTCATCAATCCCCCAAGGGCTATCTCATGACAGGAGAATGACAGTTTGCCTCAGCCGCATCAAATTGCAAGACGGCTGGCAGCTCACAATTTCTTTCCCAGCTGTGAAAGCACCTCGTCAGCGCCGCATTTCAGCCAAAACGACGCCCAATTTACAGGAAGTATAGGCAGCCGTTTGGCGCCGCCGCGTCAAACGGCCCGGCCAGGGCGCATCGATTAAACCCCAGCCCCGAATGCGTCCTCGCCGGGCACCTCCCCTTTTTGGCGCCAGCCAAAATAGGGACCCCTTTTCAGCACGAGCCAAAATGGGAGCCCTTTCGGCGCAAGCCGAACGGAAGACCTCCATCGAAGCTGGAAAAATCGCTTAGCCGTCCGAGCCGACCGTCAAGACAGTCGCCCCAAGAATGGCGGCCGGATCGCCCGCCGGCGTCGATGCCTGCAGCAGAATTGCAAGACCTTTCCGGCCGGCCTTATCGAGCACGGTTGACGGCAGCACGAGGCTCATAGCCTTGCCATCCCACATGCCCACAGTCTCGACATCGGAGACGGCATGCATATAGGCAATCTGCTGGCCGGTATTTTCTCCGCCTTTCGGCGCCACCATCTGCTCTTTGTCGAAATAGACGGCAACCACATTCGCCTTGCCCTGCCCGGCGCCGATCTTGATCTCCAACTCGTCGCCCTTCATGTCGGCACTGACCGGAATCGTCAGTCCCTCGCCAAGGCGCACAAACTCGTCAAGCTTGACATTGATGCCACTGAGATCGGCGCCATTCATATGGTCCCTGCCATTGACGATCGCCTGTGGCGTATATACTCCGCTGCGGCCCATAGTCCGGGCATAGGCATACTGGCGCGCCGTATTATCCTTAGACGCCATGGTGTCGTTCCAGCCGAGATAGTTCCAATAATCGACGTGGTAGGCGAGCGCCACGACATTGCCCTGGCGGATCAGCTTGCGAAAGGCCGCATCGGCGGGAGGACAGGAAGCGCAACCTTGCGAGGTGAAGAGCTCGACGACGCCCTTGATCTTCGGAGCCTCCTGCGCATGCAGCGAACTTGCGAGCCCAATGCCTGCCAGAAGTGGAGCCAAAAACCGAAGGCGCATTCTATCTTACCTCTGCATCCAATCTCGAGCGCCGTCTGCCTGCACGGGCTCTGCAAAACTCGCGCTTCTTGGGGCGACCAGGCCACATCAAGCCCGAAAAATCTGAAACAAGAGATAATAGTTTAACACGATGACGCAAAGTCACGATGGGGTGAGGCCGGAGTGAGCTGAAGGCTCGCGGTACACATCACCGTGAAAAACAAGAGGCCGCCGGAAGAGTTTTCCGGCGGCCTCCAATAACAGCGTCTAATGCCTATCAGGCAGCGAGATCACGTAGAACGGTCTGCAGGATGCCGCCATTGTTGACGTAGACGACCTCATCCAGCGTATCGATACGGCAGATGATCGGAACATCCTTCACGGAACCGTCACCATAGGTGATCTTGGCGATCTTGCGCTCGCGCGGCTTGATATTTTCCAGGCCTTCGATCGTCACGAGTTCGTCGCCCTTCAGGCCGAGGCTTGCCCAGGTGGTGCCTTCCTCGAAGACGAACGGGATGACGCCCATTCCCACTAGGTTCGAACGGTGGATGCGCTCGAAGGACTGGGCGATGACGGCGCGTACGCCGAGCAGGTTCGTGCCCTTGGCAGCCCAGTCGCGCGACGAGCCGTTGCCGTATTCGACGCCGGCGAAGATGACGAGCGGAACGCCCTCGGCCTTATACTGCATGGCCGCATCGTAGATCGACGTCTCTTCCTTGGACGGATAATGGATGGTGTAGCCACCTTCCTTACCGTTCGGGCCGAGCATGTGGTTGCGGATGCGGATGTTGGCAAACGTGCCGCGCATCATGACTTCATGGTTGCCGCGGCGCGTGCCGTACTGGTTGAAGTCGGCAACGCCGACGCCGTGACCGAGGAGGTAGGAACCGGCCGGTGAGGCAGCCTTGATCGAACCGGCCGGAGAAATGTGGTCGGTGGTGATCTTGTCGCCGAAGAGGCCGAGAACGCGAGCGCCCTTGATGTCGGAAACGCCGGCGCCCTTCTTGCCCATGCCCACGAAGTAAGGCGGATTCTGCACGTAGGTCGAGTTGTCGTCCCATGCGTAGGTCTGGCCCGGAGGAACCTGCACGGCCTGCCAGTTGGCGTCGCCCTTGAAGACGTCGGCATATTTAGTTTCATAAAGCTCGCGGGTGACGTACTTCTGGATGAACTCCTGAACCTCGTGCGAGGTCGGCCAGATGTCCTTCAGATAGACCGGCTTGCCGTTCTGGTCTTCGCCGATCGGCTCCTTCGTCAGATCGAGCTGTACCGAGCCGGCGAGCGCGTAGGCGACGACGAGCGGCGGCGAAGCCAGATAGTTTGCCTGGACGTCGGGCGAGATGCGGCCTTCGAAGTTGCGGTTACCGGAGAGGACGCCAGATACGATCAGGCCCTTGTCGTTGATCGTCTTTGAGATCGGCGCCGGCAGCGGGCCGGAATTGCCGATGCAGGTGGTGCAGCCGAAGCCGACCAGGTTGAAGCCGAGCTTGTCGAGATCGGCCTGCAGGCCGGACTTGGCAAGATATTCGCCGACGACCTGCGATCCCGGTGCGAGCGAGGTCTTGACCCACGGCTTGGTTTTCAGGCCCTTGGCAACGGCGTTGCGGGCGAGAAGGCCGGCAGCGATCAGTACCGACGGGTTGGACGTGTTGGTGCAGGAGGTGATGGCAGCGATGGCAACGTCGCCATGGCCGATATCGAAATCCGTGCCTTCGACCGCATAGCGGTTGGAGAGCTGGCCGGGCTTCTTATATTCGGTTTCGAGCGAGGTTGCGAAGCCGGAAGCGATGTTTTCCAGCGCGATGCGGCCCTCCGGACGCTTCGGGCCGGCCATCGACGGCACGACGTCGCCGAGATCAAGCTCCAGCGTGTCGGTGAAGACGAGGTCGGAACCGTCATTGTCGCGCCACATGCCCTGAGCCTTGGAATAGGCTTCGACGAGCGCGATACGGTCCTTGGCGCGGCCGGACATGTTGAGGTAGTTCAGCGTTTCCTTGTCGACCGGGAAGAAGCCGCAGGTCGCGCCATATTCCGGACCCATGTTGCCGATGGTGGCGCGGTCGGCAAGCGGCATGTTGTCGAGGCCGGGGCCGAAGAATTCGACGAACTTGGAAACAACGCCCTTCTTGCGCAGCATCTGCACGACGGTCAGAACGAGGTCGGTCGCGGTGACGCCTTCCTTGAGCTTGCCCGTCAGCTTGAAGCCGATGACTTCTGGCAGCAGCATGGAAACCGGCTGACCGAGCATGGCGGCTTCAGCCTCGATACCACCGACACCCCAGCCGAGAACGCCGAGGCCGTTGATCATGGTCGTGTGCGAATCGGTGCCGACGCAGGTGTCGGGATAAGCGATCGTTTCGCCGTCCTCTTCCTTCGTCCAGACGGTCTGGCCGAGATATTCGAGGTTCACCTGATGACAGATGCCGGTGCCGGGAGGAACGACGCGGAAGTTCTTGAAGGCCTGCTGGCCCCACTTCAGGAAGCGGTAGCGCTCGCCGTTGCGCTGGTATTCCAGCTCGACGTTCTTGGCAAAAGCCTGCGGCGTGCCGAATTCGTCGACGATGACGGAGTGGTCGATGACGAGATCGACGGGAACGAGCGGATTGATCTTTTCCGGATCGCCACCAAGCGAAACCATCGCGTCGCGCATGGCGGCAAGATCGACGACGGCCGGAACGCCGGTGAAGTCCTGCATCAGCACGCGCGCCGGGCGATAGGCGATTTCGTTCTCGACGGTGCCCTTGTTGGTCAGCCATTCGGCGACGGCAAGGATATGCTCCTTCGTGACCGACTGCCCGTCTTCAAAACGCAGCAGGTTTTCCAGAAGCACCTTCATGGAGTAAGGCAACTTGGAAACGCCGGGCAGACCATTCGCCTCAGCCTTGGGCAGGCTGAAATAGACGTAGTCTTTCCCGCCCACGGTCAGCGTGGAACGACAATTGAAACTGTCAAGAGATTTAGACACGAGATACCCCGTTTCTGATAGCCAACACAGTCGTGCGAACGCCTATGCACTTTATGCACATCAGGATGCGGGTACGGCCATTTCCGCTGTCCGCACGTAAGGCAAATACCTTAAGTTCGGCGCAAGGATTGAATTCACGCCGACCGCTGGCGTGGTTGCAGGTCTTATAGATAATTTCGTAAAGACTTGCCAGAGTGACAAAGCGCAAATTTGGACAATTTTTTGCGCATTGCGGCAACGAAAACGGGGAAAGCCTGAGCGAATGCATCTAAGCGCTGAAAATCTGGCGGCAACGCGGGGCGAAGACCTGATTTTCTTGAATGTTTCCTTCAACTTGGCGGGTGGAGATGCCCTGGTTTTGACAGGGCGCAACGGGTCGGGAAAATCGACGCTTCTGCGCGTTGTGGCAGGCCTTCTACGGCCGGAAAAGGGTCGTGTCACGTTCACCGGAAAGGGCGGCGAAGCGGGCCGTCAAGCGGGCGAAGCCAGCCATTATCTCGGCCACCGCAATGCGATGAAATCCGAGCTGACCGTGGCCGAAAACCTGACCTTCTGGAAAACATTCCTCGGCGATATCCCAGGTGGCTCCAGCCTGGACGTCGAGGAAGCTGCTGACGCCGTCGGGCTTGCGGGCATCACGCATCTGCCCTTCGGCTATCTCTCCGCTGGCCAACAGCGGCGAATCGCTTTCGCCAAACTTTTGGTCGCTCACCGCCCGATCTGGATCCTCGATGAACCGACGGCAGCGCTCGACAGCTCCGCCGACCGGCTCTTCGCCAATCTGATAACAGCGCATCAGAAGAGTGGCGGCATCGTTCTTGCGGCCACGCATCAGCCACTGGGGTTAAAGAATGTGCAGGAGATGCGAATGACGGGGTTTGCCGGGGCGAGCGAGGGGGTGTGGGGATGATGCAGATATTTCCTCTTATGCCGCACCTTCGTCACTCCCCTCTGTCACTTCGTGACATCTCCCCCACAAGGGGGAAGATCGTTGGGAGTTTGCCGCATCTGCCTACAAAGCCGGCGGACTCCGCTTCTGCTTCTATCGATTCGATGTTGGAGCAGGCGATGCGCGCGTCACAGGTTACCAATCTCCCCCCTTGCGGGGGAGATGTCGCGAAAGGTCCGAAGGACGAGGGGGGTATCCGGGGCATCTCTCACAACGGCAGGATTTTGCGATGACCGCCCTTTTCTTCCGCGACCTCAGACTTTCCGTGCGCGCCGGTGGCGGGGCATTGATCGGCATTCTCTTCTTCCTCACCGTCGTCGCCGTCATTCCCTTCGGCGTCGGACCTGATCTGAAGCTTCTTTCGCGCATCGGCCCCGCCATCGTCTGGAGCGGCGCGCTGCTCGCAAGCCTTCTCGGCCTCGACAGGCTGTTCCAAGCGGAACGCGACGACGGCTCGCTCGATCTGCTCGTCATGCAGGAAACGCCACTGGTCCTCACAGTTTTCATTAAATGCGCAGCGCATTGGGTGGCGACGGGCCTTCCGCTCGTCATCGCCTCGCCGCTGCTCGGCCTCTTTATGAATATGAACGAGACGGCGATCGGTGCGACGGCCCTAACCCTGCTCGTCGGCTCGCCGGCGATCACCTTCATCGGCGCGGTCGGTGCTGCCGTCGCCGTGGCGCTGCCGCGCGGCGGGTTACTCGTCTCCATTCTTGTGCTGCCGCTCACGATCCCCGTGCTGATCTTCGGTGTCAGCGCCACCTATGCCGCCGTCGAAGGACCGCAGCCCTTCCTGCCGCCGTTCCTGATATTGATCGCGCTCACGCTGTTCTTCGCTGTCATCGGTCCGGCCGCTGCCGCTCTTGCCTTGCGGAACACGACTGATTGATCAGAGCAATTCCAGGAGAAGTGCGTAGCGGTTTTCCGTCCGGAATTGCGTAAATACAAAAGGATGGAGCGTTTTCGCGTTTCGAAGAAAAGCGGAAAGGCTCTGACGGAGATACTGTTTCGCCGATCTGAGACAACGCGGTCGATTGCCGGAAAAGCCATATCGGGTTAAACAAGCCGCATGAGCGATATCACTGCGATCAGCCGATTTTCCGACCTCGCCAACCCCACGCGGTTCCTGGCTTTCTCGGCGCGTCTCATTCCCTGGCTCGCGGGCATCTCGGCCGTGCTCTTCGCGATCGGCCTCTATCTGTCCTTTACGACCGAGGGCGATTACCAGCAGGGCGATACCGTCCGCATCATGTATATTCACGTTCCGGCCGCCTGGCTGTCGATGATGTGCTACACGATCATGAGCATGTCGGCGATCGGCACGCTCGTCTGGCGCCATCCGCTCGCCGATGTCGCCGGCAAGACGGCGGCACCGCTCGGCGCCGCCTTCACGCTGATCGCTCTGGTGACAGGCTCGCTCTGGGGCAAGCCGATGTGGGGCACCTATTGGGTCTGGGATGCGCGCCTGACCTCGGTCTTCATCCTCTTCCTGATGTATCTCGGCCTGATCGCGCTTAACCGCGCCATGGATGATCCTTCCAAGGCGGCCCGCGTTGCATCCATCCTGACGCTGGTCGGCTTCATCAATATCCCGATCATCAAGTTCTCTGTGGACTGGTGGAACACACTGCATCAGTCGGAAAGCATCATGCGCATGGATGGGCCGGCCATAGCCGCGGAATTCCTCTGGCCGCTCTTCACCATGGCGCTCGCCTTCACGCTGCTGTTCTTCACGCTCCATCTGATGGCGATCCGCAACGAGATCTGGCGCCGCCGCATCACCACCCAACGCCGCATGGCCGCACGCATGGCGAGCCGGGAGGACTAGAATGTCGCATCCCTTCTACGTCTTCGGCTCCTACGGCTTTGCCGCCTTCATGATTCTCGCCATCATCGCGTGGATCTGGATCGACGGACGCCTGCGCCGCCGCGAGCTCTCCGCATTGGAAGCCTCCGGCATCCGTCGCCGCTCGCAGCGCGCGCCCGAAAGCGAGACGAAATGACTGCGGATACCGATAACAAGGACCAGCCGAAATCCAGCAGCACCGCACGCTATCTGCTGGCGCTGATCCCGCTGATCGTCTTTGTCTGCATCGCATTTGCCGTCGGCAAGGTCATGTATGATCAGGAAGTGCACGGCACCGACATCTCGGCCATCCCTTCGGCCCTAATCGGCACGAAGGCGCCGAAGCTCGCGCTCGCACCTCTCGAAGGCTCCAACCTGCCAGCACTGACCGATGGCGCCGTCAAGGGCAAGCTGACGCTCGTCAATGTCTTCGCCTCGTGGTGCATCCCCTGCCGCGACGAGCATCCTGTACTCAAGGAGCTTGCCAAGGATGGACGGCTCAATATCGTCGCGATCAATTACAAGGACACGAGCGAGAACGCGCTCCGCTTCCTCGGCGAACTCGGCAATCCCTACAACGCCATCGGCATTGACCCGAACGGCTCGGCCGCCATCGACTGGGGCGTCTACGGCATTCCGGAATCCTATCTCGTCTCGCCCGACGGCACGATCCTCTATAAGCAGGTCGGCCCGTTCACGCCGACCAGCCTGAAGGAAGGGCTCTATCCGGCGATAGCAAAGGCACAGGGGAAGCCGGCGTTTTAACTCCCTTTTCCCCTTGGGGAGAAGGTGCCCGAAGGGCGGATGAGGGGGCTGGGGCACGAAGCAAAAAGGTCTTGAGCGACGAGCGAAAGTCAGCACCTCCCGGTAGCGCGCCCCTCACCCGGCGCTATCGCGCCACCCTCTCCCCGCAGGGGTGAGGGCTAAAAGACTAAATCCCGCCTTGCCATGTCTTGACCGCCTCGACCGGCCAGACCAGCATCAATACGTTGAGCGTGAGATTGTCGCGGATCAAATAGCCGGTGAGCAGCTCGAAGAAGATGGCGATGGCGACCGTCACCAGCACCGGCGCGCGCCAGGCAAACAGGAAGCCGACGACCATGAACACAGCGTCCATCGATGAATTGAGGATGCTGTCGCCGACATAGTCGAGCGAGATGGTGGCGGCGCGATAGCGGTTGATGATGATCGGGGAATTTTCCAGGATCTCCCAGCCGGATTCGATCAGCATGGCCACGAAGAGCCGCATAGACAGCGGCTTGCCGCGCATGATCAGATGCGTGAGCCCGAAGAAGAGGAAACCGTGGATGATGTGCGACGGCGTGTACCAGTCGGCGATATGCTGCGAATTGCCGCTGGATTTCACCACCGGCTCGAACAGCTTCACATAACCGCAGGTGCAGATCGGCACGCGGCCCATCATATATTCGGTCACGATCTGCACGAGCAGAACGACGGCGCAGGCGATGAACCAGAAGCTCTGTTGCCGATAGCGGCTTTGGGCGTCGATGGCTTCGCTCATTTACCGTTTTCCACCGGCGGCTCAACCGTGTGCTTCATGATCAGCGGCATCTGCGACAGCGTGAAGAGGATGGTGATCGGCATCGTTCCCCAGACCTTGAAGTTCACCCAGAGATTATCCGCCGCCTTGGTGTCCGGAAGATAAAGCCAGTTCGAACCGCGCCAGACGACTTCGTTGAGCACGGCAAGAACGAAGAAGAAGATACCCCAGCGCAGCGTCAGCTTGCGCCAGCCCTCGGCATCCAGCTGGAAGGCGGCGTTGAAGACATAGCCGAGCAGCGACTTACCGAAGGCAAGCCCGCCAAGCAGAACGATGCCGAACAGTGCATTGACGATGGTCGGCTTCATCTTGATGAAGGTTTCGTTCTGCAGGTAGATGCCGAGCGCGCCGAAAATCAGCACCACAATGCCGGAGACGAAGGGCATCAGCGGCAAATGGCCGAGCATGACCTTCGAGACAATGAGCGAGATTACCGTCGCCGCCATGAACAAGCCGGTGGCAACAAAGAGCGGGCCACCGAGTGCCGCCAGCTGCGGAAAATGCTGCGCCAGCCATTCGCCGCGCAGATTGCCGAAGAAGAACACCAGCAAAGGCCCGAGTTCCAGCACCAGCTTCAGCATCGGATGATGCCTGTCGGCAGCACTTGGGGTGAGATCGCTGTCGCTGGTTGTCATTGCGGCACTTTCCCTATCGTCGAACTTGTTCTTGTCATTCATTGGCTGTTTACAGCCCCCGTACCGGCGATGGCATGAGCAAAATCCTCGGCTTCGAACGGCTCGAGATCCTCTACACCTTCGCCGACGCCGATGAAATAGACCGGTAGCTTATGCTTGGCCGAGATGGCAACAAGGATGCCGCCGCGCGCCGTGCCGTCAAGCTTGGTCATGATGAGACCATTAACGCCGGCAACATTGCGGAATATTTCCACCTGGTTCAAGGCATTCTGGCCCGTAGTCGCATCAAGCGTCTGCAGCACGGTATGCGGCGCATCCGGATCAAGCTTGCCGAGCACACGCACGATCTTTTCGAGCTCCGCCATCAGCTCCGCCTTGTTCTGTAGGCGGCCGGCGGTATCGATGATCAGCACGTCACTCCTGTTGGCCTTGGCCTGCTGGAAGGCATCGAAGGCAAGACCGGCAGCATCGGCGCCGAGCTTCGTCCCGATGAAGTCCGATTTCGTACGCTCCGCCCAAATCTTCAATTGCTCGATGGCGGCGGCGCGGAACGTATCGCCGGCGGCCAGCGTAACCTTCAGCCCTGCACCAGAGAGCTTGGCGGCCAGCTTGCCGATCGTCGTCGTCTTGCCGGTGCCGTTGACGCCGACGACGAGGATCACATGCGGCTTGTGGCTGAGATCAAGCTGCAGCGGCTTTGCCACAGGCTTCAGCACCTTGGCGATTTCCTGCGCCATGATGCGGCCGACGTCTTCGCCGGTCACATCCTTGCCGTACCGCTCGGAGGCCAGCGTATCGGTGACACGCATCGCCGTCTCGACGCCGAGATCGGCCTGGATCAACAGATCCTCCAGGTCCTGCAACGTCTGATCGTCGAGCTTGCGCTTGGTAAAGAGCGCCGCGATCTGACCGGTCAGCTGCGACGAGGTGCGCGCAAGCCCGGCGCGCAGGCGCTGGAACCACGAGAGTTTTTGTTTTGGTGCTTCGGGGATGGGAGCTGGCGCGGAAGCGGCAGTAGAGAAGCCCTTGGGGAGGATTGGGGCTTCGACGGCGGGTTCGCTGGTTTCGGATGAAAATTCCGAGTCTTTTGACCGAAGGTCCGTATCTGCCGCACCTTCGTCACCCCCCTCTGTCCTCTCGGACAGCTCCCCCACAAGGGGGGAGATTGGTTCGATGGGGCGCTTTTCCGAAATTACATTGGCTTCAGGATCGGCGGGTTGCTCCGGTTCGATTGCCTGAAGATCGTCCTGCTGTTCTTGCGGCTTGGACTCGAGAGAATGAACAGCCTCAGCGGGCTCAATCCCCTTTACGCCGGAAACATTTTCCTGGCTTTCAGCCTGCTGCTCCTGCTCAGAGGGCGCAGCATCCTCCAACCAATCTTCCCCCTCGTGGGGGAGATGTCCCGAAGGGACAGAGGGGGGTAACGAAGGTTCGGCAAGTTCGGAAGCCGGCGAAATATCTACAGCAGGCGATTCCTGCTCGACAACGGGCACCTCAACCTTCTGAGAATCCTCCGCAGGCGCCTGCTCCTCGGCCGGCTTTTCACGGCCGAAGGTGAAGACTTTTTTGATGAAACCGAGCGCCATGAAGTGTCCGTTGAAGCATTAGGCCGCGTCGGCGGCCAGAAGTTGCATGTCGAGGTGCTTGCCATTGTGGCCGGTGATTGCGACCTGCACAAGGTCGCGCGGGCGAAGGCCGGGAGCGGCGACAAGCGTGAAGTTTTCCGTATGCGCCAGCCCGCCATTCTCCACAAGCAGCCATTGCCGCGTGCCGACCATCTTGTCGAGATGCGCCTGATGCAATCTCTGTCCGGCCTCGCGCAGGCGGGCGGCGCGGTCTTTGATGAGGCCACGATCGAGCTGCGGCATGCGGGCGGCGGGCGTGCCGGGGCGCGGGCTATAAGGGAAGACGTGCAGATGCGCGATACCGGCCTCTTGCGCAAGTCCGACGGCATTGGCGAACATCTCTTCCGTCTCGGTCGGAAAGCCGGCGATCATATCGGCGCCGAAGCTCGTCTCCGGACGCAGACGGCGCACATCCTCGATGAAACGCATAGCATCGGCGCGCGAGTGCCGCCGCTTCATGCGCTTGAGGATCATGTCATCTCCATGCTGCAGCGACAGATGCAGATGCGGCATGAAGCGCGGCTCGTCGGCGATGAGATCCATCAGGTGCCGGTCGGCCTCGATGCTGTCGATGGAGGAAAGCCGCAACCGGTGGATCTCCGGGATCTGCTTCAGCAGCGTCTTGGCAAGCAGGCCGAGCGTCGGCGTTGCTGGCAGGTCGGCGCCATAGCTCGTGGCATCGACGCCGGTCAGCACGATCTCGCGATAGCCGCTCTCGACGAGATTGCGCGCCTGATCGACCACGGCACCCATCGGCACCGATCGGGAATTGCCGCGGCCATAGGGAATGATGCAGAAGGTGCAACGATGGTCGCAACCGTTCTGCACTTGAATGAAAGCCCGCACGTGGCCATCGATATGGCGGATCATCTGCGGCGCAGTCGCCCGCACACTCATGATGTCGTTGACGCGCAGCTTCTCTTCGGCCGACACACCGAAATCCGGCAGCGAACGATAGGAAGCGCTCTTCAGCTTCTCCTCGTTGCCGAGCACGGCATCCACTTCGGCCATTTCGGCGAAGGTCTGCTTTTCGGTCTGCGCGGCGCAGCCCGTCACGATGATGCGGGCATGCGGATTGTCGCGCCGCGCACGGCGGATTGCCTGCCGCGCCTGGCGCACGGCTTCGCCCGTCACTGCACAGGTATTGACCAGAATGGCATTGTTGAGCCCGGCTTTCTCCGCCTCGGCCCTCATCACTTCGGATTCATAGGTGTTGAGACGGCAGCCGAAGGTAATGACCTCGACCCCGCTCACCGCGCCTGAGCCCCCTGCTCCGGATCGCGCGAGAAGCTGCCGGTGACCGGATCGACGGTGCCGGACCATTCCCATTCGGCAGGCCCGGTCATGACCACATGGTCGTTGCTCTCGAGCCATTCGATGGTGAGCTTGCCGGGAGCAGGCGCGGAGGCGACGTCGATCGTCACATTGCGGCCGGTGCGGCCGGTGCGTGCGGCACTGACGGCGGCGGAACAGGCGGCGGAACCGCAGGCAAGCGTCAGGCCGGCGCCGCGCTCCCAGGTGCGGGTACGCAGCGAGGTCGGCGACAGCACCTGCGCCAGAGTGATATTAGCGCGCTCGGGAAACATCGGGTGGTTTTCAAGCAGCGGGCCGAAACGATCGAGATCGAAGGACATCGGATCCCTATCGACCCAGAAGATCGCATGCGGATTACCCATCGACATCGCCGAAGGAGAATGCAGAACGGGATTGTCGATCGGCCCGATCTGCAGCTCGATGCGGCTGGTATCGGCAAATTCCTCCGCAAGCGGGATCTTGTCCCAGGCAAAGACCGGCGTGCCCATATCGACAGATATCGTGCCGTCCTCATGCTCCTTGGCATTCAGGATGCCGGCGACCGTCTGGAAGGTGAACACCTTTTTGCCGGTTTCGGCCGCCAGCGCCTGCACGACGCAGCGCGTGCCGTTGCCGCAGGCCTGCGCCTTCGTGCCGTCGCAGTTCAGGATATCGATCCAGGCATCGGTGCCCTGCAGCTTCGGATCGTGGATCGCCATGATCTGATCGAACTGGGTGGCCGGATCGGCATTGAGCGCAATCGCCGCAGCGGGCGTCACCACATCATTGCGGCCGCGCATGTCGATAACAAGGATCTTGTTGCCAAGCCCGTTCATCCTCGCGAATTCGACCGTGTTACTCATGATGCCATGTCCGTCAGTGTTTTCGAGCTGTATATGGCGGAAATGCGGGCGAATTACCAGTGGTGCGTGAAGGACGGTATTATTAAGAATTGGATGAGCTTTCCCGGCCGTCTCGAACCACGAGGGCGGGAGGCTCGTCCTTTGACCACAGCGAAGACCTCACCCAGAAACCTTGACGGAATTCATTTTGAGAAAAAATCATCTATCGATGTCGGATTACCAAAAGCTGCCACGTCCTAGGCTCGTCCACTCCGTCACACCATAGGGATTATGACCATGCCGAACACCATACGCCTGCACCGCGTTCTGGCCACTAGCCCGGAAAAGGTCTATCGCGCATTTATCGAGGCCGACGCACTTGCCAAGTGGCTGCCGCCGAACGGCTTTGCCTGCAGCGTGCATCACTTTGAAGGAAAAGTCGGCGGCACGTTCAAGATGTCGTTCCGCAACTTCACAACGGGCGAGAGCCATTCCTTCGGCGGCGATTTCCGCGAACTCGTTCCCGGCGAGCTGGTGCGCTATACCGACAAGTTCGACGACCCGAACCTGCCGGGCGAAATGGAAGTGACCGTGACCTTGAAGAAGGTTCTCGTCGGAACCGAGGTCAACATCACCCAGGCCGGCATCCCCGATGTCATCCCGCCGGAAGCCTGCTATCTCGGCTGGCAGGAATCGCTGATCAATCTGGCGAAACTGGTTGAGCCTGAGATCAAGCAGTAAGGCTTGCTCGTGCAGCAAATGTCGCCAAAAGCCCTTCTTCCTTCAAGGAGAAGGGCTTTTGCTATGAGCGGCCACTAATCCTCAAACAGCTGGCACATCGAAAACTTCCCCCGCCCTGAGTGGACGAAACCGATCCGGCTCCACACCCTCGGCTTTCAAGGCCGCATCCAGCGCGTGAACGGGCGCATCGATGCCCTCGTCCGTCAGCTGGAAGGTCGCGAAGTGATGCCCGGCGACATAGGTCGCGTTGCAGAGCTTCATGCCCCTCACGGCTTCTTCCGGATTTTGGTGCTGCCCCTTCATGAACCAGCGCGGCTCATAGGCGCCGAAGGGCAAGATCGCGAGGCGGAAACCGCCATGTTTTTCCCGGGCAGCCTCATAATTGATGCCATCGTGAAAGCCGGTATCGCCGACATGGTAGATCTTGCCTGCTGGCGTGGTCAGCACGAATGCGGCCCAGAGCGCCATGCGTCGGTCGCCCATGCCGCGTGCCGACCAGTGATGACAGGGCTCGACATCGATCGTCACGCTGGCCCTGAGGGCGATGCTATCGCCCCAGTCGACAACAGTAATGTCGGCATCGGGAACGGCACGGCGGATAATCGTGTCGTTGCCGAGCGGCGTGACGATCTTTGGCCGGTGCACCTGCTGCAGGCGGGCAAGGGTCTCGAGATCGAGATGGTCGTAGTGATTGTGCGTGACGAGCACGAGATCGACATGCGGCAGGTCCTCGAAGCGGATGCCGGGCGGCACCACGCGCTTCGGCCCGACGGACCGGAAGGGACTGACCCGCTCCGACCAGACCGGGTCAGTCAGCACGTTCAGTCCTGCAATCTGCACCAGCATCGACGCATGCCCGACCATGGTCACCCGCATCTGATTGCCGAAGACATGCCGGTCGGGCTTGGCCGGCGGAAAGGCGCTGATGACGGGATTGGGCCAGCGCACCCGCCCGCCGCCGAGCTGCCAGCGCAAAAGATCGAACGCATTGCCCGGAGTGACACCACCAGGATTGAAGAAACGTTGGCCATCAAAGTGGTCGGAGGCCGGACCCTGATAATAGGGATTTTTCTTGGGCGAGCGCGATGAGCTTGTCATGGCTTATCCACCCCTTGCGCGTCTGTCGCCTCGCCAACGGGAAAGCCCGCTTTGGCGAACCATTCTTCGACCTCAGAACGCGTCAGCGCCTCCTCGAGCACGACATTCGCCGGCATTGCGAATAGCTGCGGCGTGAAGAAACTCGTGTCCCACAATGCTGCGCCTTCGACCGCAGGCGAAAGCAGGATGACCTGCCGGCCATCGATGCGCGAAATCGTCTCGACAGATGCTTCGCCGGAAATGTCGGCAAGGCCTGCCTCATCCGGCCGCACCGTCTGATAGCGCCACCAAGGCTCGTCATTGCCCTCTTCTGCTACGGTCACGCAGCGTGCCATATCGATAATGAACCGGTTGGGCGTACGACCGCCGGGCAATCTGTCGCCGAGGGCTGCCTGGATGAGCGTAAACAGATGAAAGCCGTTGACGATATTCTCATAGCGCAGACGAAAGCCCTGGCGGCTCGGCAGGTGCAGCATCAGCAGTTCGTCGCTGCGGCTCAGAAGCACCTGGCGGACCCAGGCCGCACCCGGCGTATAATCCTGCAACTCCGCAAGCTGCGCCATCAGCGCTTTGTTGCCGGCGGCAAGTGCGCGCTCCTGCGGCATGCCGGCAAGATGCGAAACTGCCGATTGGCCGAGCAGCTGAAAGGCATCCAGCAGCTGCCTTTGCCGAGGGCTAAGCTCCTTGCGGCCGGCAAAGCCGCGATGGATCTGCGGCAGCCACGCCAGATAGAGTTCCCAGACGGCCGGACCGCTGCGCTCCACCGCGCCGCCCTTCTCGACGATGGTCCCGAGCATATTGGCAAGAACGGCGGCCCCTGGTGGCGGCAAGCGGCTAAGCTCGCGCGCCGCCCGCGCGGCGATCTTCGGCTGGGCCTTGGCACTCGCGTAGAAGGCTTGCGCCGCCGCATTGAAACGGGTGTCGACCCGGCCACCGGCGTAAGCGCGACAGGCAGCGAGAAGATCGGTCAGGGCTGCATCATTCATTCGGAACGGTCTCGGGGAATCACTTGACGGCTGGGATCGATACAACAATTTGAAAGCGGTGATACGGTCAAATCGACATCCATATGGTGATGTCATCCGTGCATTTCAGGCATTTCGGCCGCATTGGGTTGACTTTGCCGGCCTTTTCCTGTTTATCGCCCGCAATCTGCGACGAGCACAAGCCTCCGAGCCACCGACCGGGACCCATTAAGGTATAAAGAGATCCCGGAGGTCAACACCCGACAGCGCGATGCGCCCTCGGGTGCTTTTTGGCTTTGCGTCTTGTTTTCGTCATGGAAAAGCACGACGTTTTCGGGCGAGGAACCGCGCAAACTTGCGCCAAGTCCAAATCCCAAGCGATCGATAAGGAAGAAACGATGTTTGAAAACCTCCAGGACCGTCTTGGTTCCATTCTGAATGGACTGACAGGCCGCGGCGCGCTTTCGGAAGCCGATGTTTCCGCAGCACTGCGCGAGGTTCGCCGCGCGCTGCTCGAAGCCGACGTGGCGCTGGATGTCGTGCGCTCCTTTACCGATCGCGTTCGCGAAAAGGCCGTTGGCGCCGAGATCCTGAAGTCGATCAAGCCTGGCCAGATGGTCGTCAAGATCGTCCATGACGAGCTGATCGAGATGCTCGGTGGCGAAGGCGTGGGTATCGATCTCAATGCGCCTGCCCCGGTCGTCGTCATGATGGTCGGTCTGCAGGGCTCGGGTAAGACCACGACCACGGCCAAGATCGCCAATCGCCTGACGAGCCGCGACCGCAAGAAGGTCCTGATGGCCTCGCTCGACACGCGCCGTCCGGCCGCGCAGGAGCAGCTGCGCCAGCTCGGCGTGCAGACGGGCATCGACACGCTGCCTATTATCGCCGGCCAGTCGCCGACCGATATTGCCGCACGCGCCGTGCAGGCCGCCAAGCTCGGCGGCCATGACGTCGTCATCCTCGACACCGCCGGCCGTACGCATATCGACGAGCCGCTCATGGTCGAGATGGCGGATATCAAGAAGAAATCCAATCCGCACGAAATACTGCTGGTCGCCGATAGCTTGACCGGTCAAGACGCCGTCAATCTCGCCCGCAACTTCGACGAACGCGTCGGGATCACCGGCCTTGTGCTGACCCGCATGGACGGCGATGGCCGCGGCGGTGCGGCCCTTTCGATGCGCGCAGTCACCGGCAAGCCGATCAAGCTGATCGGTGTCGGCGAAAAGATGGGCGAGCTGGAGGAATTCCATCCCCGCCGTATCGCCGACCGCATCCTCGGCATGGGCGACATCGTCTCCCTCGTCGAGAAGGCTGCCGAGAATATCGACGCCGAGAAGGCGGCTGCCATGGCCGCCAAGATGGCCAAGGGCAAGTTCGACCTTAACGATCTCGCCGATCAGCTCCAGCAGATGCAGAAGATGGGCGGCATGGGCGGCATTATGGGCCTGATGCCCGGCATGTCCGGCATGAAGGACAAGATGGCGGCCGCCGGCCTCGACGACCGCCTGTTCAAGCGCCAGCTCGCCATCATCTCCTCGATGACCAGGGCCGAGCGGGCCAATCCGGATCTCCTCAAGCATTCCCGCAAGAAGCGTATCGCCGCCGGCTCCGGCACCGATGCCTCCGACATCAACAAGCTTCTGAAGATGCACCGTCAGATGGCCGACATGATGAAGATGATGGGCGGCAAGGGCAAAGGCGGCATGATGAAGCAGCTGATGGGCGGCCTTGCCGGCAAGATGGGTCTCGGCGGCGGTATGGGCGGCATGCCCGACTTGTCGAACATGGATCCCAAGCAGCTCGAAGCCCTGCAGAAGCAGGCCGAAGCCGCCGGCCTCGGCCGTCCCGGCGGTCTGCCGGGTGGCTTGCCGGGTCTGGGCCTCGGCGGCGCCAAGCTGCCGGGCCTTGGCGGTGGTTTCCCGGGCCTTCCCGGTTTGCCGAAGAAGAAGTGAGAAGGATCGTTGACCCCCATGATTGATCCAGACGTAAAAGCCCAATTGGGCAACTACCGCCAGTCGATCGACAATATCGATGCCGCACTGGTGCACATGCTGGCTGAACGTTTCCGCTGCACCAAAGAGGTCGGCGTGCTGAAGGCCAAGTACGACCTGCCGCCGGCCGACCCGGCGCGCGAAGAATTTCAGATCGAGCGTCTGCGCCGCCTGGCAAAAGACGCCAATCTGGACCCGGATTTCGCCGAGAAGTTCCTGAACTTCGTCATCAAGGAAGTCATCCGGCATCATGAACAGATCGCTGCGGATTTCAAAGGGTAACCCCTGGCCGCATGATCCCGAAGGACGCAGGACGTTTTCGACGGGGATCACGCAGCAAGAAAAAAGCAGCGCGACGTAACCATACCGCACAACGAAGCGGTCAAGAAAAGCCTAAGGAGAATGAACATGGCACTGAAAATTCGTCTCGCCCGCGGTGGCTCCAAGAAGCGCCCGTACTACCACGTTGTTGTTGCCGACGCTCGCTCGCCGCGCGACGGCCGTTTCCTGGAGACCCTCGGCTCCTGGAACCCGATGCTTGCCAAGGACGACGCCAAGCGCGTTGAACTGAAGGTCGAACGCATCAAGCATTGGCTCGACCACGGCGCACAACCGACCGACCGCGTTCTGCGCTTCCTCAACGAAGCCGGCATCGCAAAGCGTGAAGCCAAGAACAACCCGGAAAAGGCAAAGCCGGGCAAGAAGGCTCAGGAGCGCGCTGCCGAAAAGGCACAGAAGGCTGCTGACGCCGCTGCTGCTTCCGAGTAATCGGACCCCGCATTGATTGAAAACGGGCGGCATGGCGACATGCCGCCCGTTTTTTGTTTCCCATCGGCAAATGTTCAGCCTATGAGAGAACCAACGACAGCGCCGCGCGTCACATGGGGTGAACAAAGGTCGCTGTAGCATTTTGGATCTGCTGCATAATCCCGGCAATCGGCGAAGAGACCATGACGAAACTGCAAAATCCGGTATTGATGGCCACGATCGGCGCTGCACAGGGCTTGAGAGGCGAAGTGCGTGCCCGCGCCTATACATCCGATCCGACCGCGCTTGGCGATTACGGCCACCTGCACAGCATGGATGGCCGCAGCTTCGAAGTTCTGGAAATCCGTGAGGCCAAGAACGTCGTGATCGTGCGCTTTCGCGGCATCAACGACCGCAATGCTGCCGAGGCGTTGAACGGGTTGGAGCTCTATATCGAGCGCGATAACCTGCCGGATGACGAGCTCGACGACGACGAATTCTTCTACACCGATCTCGAAGGGCTGGAAGCCGTCGACGACCAGGGCACCGGCTACGGCACCGTCAGCGGCATCTATGATTTCGGCGCCGGCGACTTGCTGGAACTGAAGGGGCCGGGCAAGCGCCCGGTGCTGATCCCCTTTTCCGAAGCCGCGGTGCTCGAAATCGATCTCGAGGGAGGCAAGATCCTGATCGATCCGCTGGCCGCCGGCCTAATCGATAACCCCGACGATCTTATCGGCAAGCCGGCAAAGCCGGAAAAGCCCCAAGGCAAGACGAAGAAGTAACCCTTATAGGGAAGTGCCCTCCTTAGGAAGTGATTGCGCCATGAGTTTCCGGGCGACCATACTGACGCTTTATCCCGAGATGTTCCCCGGCCATCTCGGCACGTCCCTTGCCGCCAAGGCAATGGAACGCGGGCAATGGTCTCTGGACACCGTGCAGATCCGTGATTTCGCGACCGATAAGCACCGCACCGTCGACGACACGCCGGCCGGCGGCGGCGCCGGCATGGTGCTGAAACCGGATGTGCTTGCCCGCGCCATCGACCATGCCAGCGAAAACGACAGCCGCCCCCGCCTGCTGATGAGCCCTCGCGGCAAGCCGCTGACGCAAAAGCGCGTGCGTGAGCTTGCAAGCGGCGACGGCGTCATCATCATCTGCGGCCGCTTCGAAGGCGTCGACCAGCGCGTCATCGACGGCCGCGGCCTCGAGGAGGTCTCGATCGGCGACTATATCCTTTCGGGCGGCGAGCCGGCTGCTCTCATCCTGCTCGATGCGATCGTCCGCATCCTTCCCGGCGTCATGGGCAACGACCTCTCCGGTCTGCACGAGAGCTTCGAAGGCGGCCTGCTGGAGCATCCGCAATACACAAGGCCACAGGTATGGGAAGGCCGCGAAATCCCTACGGTACTGACATCCGGCAACCACGGGGCCATCGCCAAATGGCAGAGGGAGCAGGCGGAGAAGCTGACGAAAGAGCGGCGGCCGGATTTGCTGGACAATAGTTGAGCAAGTAAATGCCATATAAGGCCGGGAAGCGTTTGGCTAACGCAACCCGACTGGCTCTAAGAGCCGGCCAGATCCGATCTATCTGAACCAGCTTGAGAGAAAGTCTGAAAGACTGCGCACCGTCGCGGGTATCAGCGTTCGATGAGGCAGCACCAGACTCAATGGAAGCGTTCGCATACTCCACTCAGGAAGGATCGCGACGAGTTCTTTCCTCACCAGATAGTCCGCTACAACGAAGGAGGGCGCCAAAAGCAGGCCAGCCCCGCGCAGTGCCAAGCGTAGCAAGAATTCGACATCGGATGCTGCGATCCTGCCAGTCAGCGAGACGTCTACATGATGTCCAGCAGCATCATTGAACCGCCAACTCCTTGGATTGGCGGTCTGCGTATAGATCAGGACCTGATGGTCCGCGATATCCCATGGAGCGGAGATCGGAGAATGCTGCGCGAGATAGGCCTCCGATGCGACCGGAATCAGGGGGAAAGCCGAGAGGCGTCGGGCAATCAGCCCGGATTCCTGCAGGTCTCCCAATCTTAGGGCCACATCATAACCCTCCTCGATGAGGCTGACGTTTCGCTCGGAAAGACTGAGCTCGACCGATACAGAGGGGTTCTCTTCGATGAACACTGCAATCGGCTCGGACAGCAACGCCGTCCCGAAAGCCAGTGGGGCTGCGATTTTGAGCATGCCACTCGGAGAGGATTGCCTTTGACCTGCTTCGGCATCGGCCAGCGCCACTTCCTCCAGAACAGCTACGCAGCGGCGGTAGTAGGCCTGCCCTGCTTCTGTAACATGCAAGCGGCGCGTCGTGCGATTGATGAGACGGACGCCAAGCCTCGCTTCCAACGACCTCAGGTGATGGCCCGCCATCTCCGCCGACATCCCGCAAAACTGCGCAGCCGCCGTTATGCTGCCGCGCTCCACCATCTGGCGAAAGACCGACATACTCGTCAGTGTATCGAGAGACATTCCGAAATCCCAATTCTGAATGTAATAAATAGCCGAAGAATTATCAGATATCGCTTCGTTTGGCATGTTGTCTTCATCAGAAACAGAGGACGAAGCATGAAAAACTATTCCATCAAAATTCGCGGTGCCAATCTCAATGTCGTCGAGGAAAGTGGAGATGGAACGACACTTGTATTTCTTCACTATTGGGGCGGCACGAGCAGGACCTATCTGCCGGTCATGCGGCTGTTGGCGGGCGATTTCCGCAGCATTGCCTTCGACCAGCGAGGTTGGGGCCGCTCGTCTAAGGAAGGTGATTTCTCTCTCTCCTCCTACGCTTCCGACACCTTGGCGCTCATGCAGGGCTTGGGACTGAAGAGTTACATTCTCGTCGGCCACTCGATGGGAGGCAAAGTCGCTCAACTCATCGCGTCCGAGCAACCGGAGGGATTGCTAGGCCTTGCGCTTTTGGCCCCGGCTCCCGCGAGCGCATTACCTGTTTCGGAGGCGCAGCGTCAAATGATGTTCGACAGCTATCAAAGCCGGGAGGGCATCGAGGCGGCGCTCAGTATCCTATCGAGAAGGCAGCTGGATGAAGAACTCCGTAAACAGGTGATCGAGGACACGCTCAGCGGCACAGCCGAGGCAAAAGCGACCTGGGTGCACGAAGGAATGGTGGCAGACATCTCTTCTTCGACCCGGCGAATCTCCGTTCCGACCACCGTCATCGTTGGTTCCGACGACATCGTGGAGACGGTGGGAAGATTGAGGCAAGAGGTGCCGAAAACCATTCCTCAGGCGATTTTCGACGTCCTGCCGGGACTCGGACACCTCGCACCCTTGGAGGGTCCCGCGGAGGTTTCCCAGGCGATCCGCCGTTTCGCTTCAAGCCTCGTTGTCTAGACTGCTGCGCAGAAGCTCGCCACAGTACAGGATCGTTAGGCTTTTGAAATCAAGGGGTGACAAACGCGTGACAATAGGGTATGTGCGCGCTCGGCATGGGAAATTTCCCATCAACCAGCAAAGAAGAGCAGACGTATTCGCTCCTGCCTGAACGGGCATATATCCGAGGCGAGATCTCCGGGTCCGATCAAAGATAGAATGATGAGCGCTCTGGCTGTTGAACCAACAACGAGGTTGATAACATGAACATCATTCAGCAGTTGGAAGCCGAACAGGCTGCCAAGATCGAAGCCAAGCGCACCCTTCCCGAATTTTCCGCTGGCGACACCGTTCGCGTCAACGTGAAGGTCACGGAAGGCAACCGTACCCGCGTTCAGGCCTATGAAGGCGTTTGCATCGCTCGCTCCGGCGGCGGCCTGCAGGAAAACTTCACCGTTCGCAAGATCTCCTACGGCGAAGGCGTGGAGCGCGTATTCCCGGTTTACTCGCCGATGATCGAAAGCGTCGAAGTCGTTCGCCGCGGTAAGGTCCGTCGCGCCAAGCTCTACTACCTGCGCGACCTGCGCGGTAAGGCTGCCCGTATCGTCGAAAACACTGGCACTCGCGCCCGCAAGCTCAACGATGCCGAGCGCCAGGCTCTGGCCGATGAGAAGGCACGCATCGACGCCGAGAAGGTTGCAGCCGCTCAGGCTCTCGCAGCCGAGAAGGCAGCAGCCGAAGCCGCAGAAGCAAAGGCAGCTGCAGAAGCTGCTGCTGCAGCCGAGCCGGCAGCAGAATAAGTTTCGATCCACTTGGGATCGCTAAGCTTGAAGGCGGCCCTCGGGTCGCCTTTTTGCTGTCCGGCTCACGCCCACAGGAAAGAAATTTTCTCCGCCAGCTCCCCGCTTAGAGTTGCTTTTCCATTTTTATGATCGCAGCCATGGCAATGGCCTTGCCATTCACTTTCCAAATATGACAGTTTTCCGCCAGCCTGGCGTCGGATGATTTCAGGTCGAATCGACCTGAAATCTGAATCCGCGCCAGAATCAAATAGGGAGAGCATGTTGTCGTCCGAAAACCGCTGACACTTTTCGGCATCATGCTCTAATCGGGGAGATTTTTATGGCATTCCGTCGTTCGTTCCTTCTGGGCCTTGGTGCCCTCGTGCTTGCACCTTTCGCTGCCTTCGCCGCGGACCTGCCGAACCTGAACGGCAAGACCGTCGTCGTCGTCACCGAGAATGCCTATCCGCCGCTGCAGTTCATCGACCCGAAGACGAACAAGGCGATCGGCTGGGAATATGACGCGATGAACGAGATCGCCAAGCGCCTGAACTTCAAGGTCGAGTACCAGAACACCAGCTGGGACGCGATGATCCAGGCCGTTTCCGAAGGCCAGTACAACATCGGCATGACCGGCATCACCATCAAGGAAGACCGCAAGCAGAAGGTCGATTTCTCTGATCCCTATATGCGCTCGCAGCAGTTCATGCTCGTGCGTGGCGACGAGAAGCGCTTCACCGATGCCAAGAGCTTCGCCGCCGTCAAGGAGGCCCTGATCGGCGCGCAGCCGGGCACGACGCCCTTCTACACCGCCGTCTATGAAGTCCTAGACGGCAACGAGCAGAACCCGCGCATCAAGACCTTCGAAACCTTCGGCGCGACAGTGCAAGCGCTGAAGACCGGAGACGTCGACATGGTGCTGACCGATGGCACGGCCGGCAAGGGCTACGTCGACGCTTCCAACGGCGGGTTAAAGCTGGTCGGCGGCCCGCTCGGCACCGAGGATTTCGGCTTCATCTTCCAGAAGGGCTCCGATCTCGTCGCTCCGATCAATGCCGCCATCGCCAGCCTCAAGGCCGACGGCACGCTCGACGCGCTGAACAAGAAGTGGTTCCTCGACTACAAGATGGGCCAATGAATTCTGAAGACCGATATATTGGAAGCCCGCTCTAATGGCGCCTTTGGCAGGCCCGGGCGGGCACAGCGGCAAGGATGACTTTCCCTGGTGGCTGGTCGCCCTCGCTATCCTCGGCATCGTCGCCTCATTCGCAATTGCGGCGAACGGCCTCTATGCCCAGATTTTCTCCCTTCTGCTGAATGGCATCGGCGTCACGGTCTTCGTGACGCTAGTTGCCTTTACGCTGGCCATGCTGCTCGGCCTGGCGCTGGCGCTGCTCGGCCTGTCGGATTTCCTCGTGCTCAGACAGATGGCGCGCTTCTATATCGAGATCGTGCGCGGCATCCCGATACTGGTGCTGCTTTCCTACATCGCATTCGTCGGTACGCCAGCCTTCGTCGCCGTCTATAACTTCGCAACGTCCCCGCTAGCCTCCGCCGGCTGGGCAAGCCCGCTTGTCACCCGCGACGTGCCCTTCGTCTGGCGCACGATTATCGCACTGACCATCGCCTATTCCTCCTTCATCGCCGAAATCTTCCGCGCCGGCATCCAGGCGGTGGACCAGGGCCAGATCGAAGCGGCAAAGGCGCTGGGCCTCAGCCGCTTTCAGCGCTTCCGCCTCGTCGTCTTTCCGCAGGCAATCCGCGTCATCCTGCCGCCGCTGTCGAACGATTTCATCGCCATGGTGAAGGACAGTTCGCTGGTGTCCGTACTGGGCGTCGCCGATATCAGCCAGCTCGCCAAGCTCTATTACTCGACCAATTTCCGCTACTTCGAAACGCTGTCGATCCTCGCCTTCATCTACCTGCTGCTGACGATCGGCCTGTCGCTGCTGCTCAGGCAACTCGAAGCCTGGATGCGCCGCCGCTCCGGCAGCGACCGCTCCGCCTTCCCCCGCCTAGCGGCGAGCCAGCCGCCAGGCGCGCAGATGTGATCGATATCGAGATCGTCACCGTACCGACACGGCCTATCGTCGCCATTGCCGAAGGTTTTGAAAATTGATATGAGCATGGCCATGAGTAAGATCATGAGCAAAGACGGACGATACGTCACGGCTTTCGTGCTGCAGGACCATAAGCGCCTGCCGGCACGTTTCTTTGCGATGATTTCGGGCGCGCTCAACAGCCGACTTCGCTGATCACACCCGAGGCCGGCGGTCCTGATCCGTCAACCCCCATCTTCGATAATGCCAATATGGATTTGTAGCCATGAGCGCTCCACGCACACTGTACGATAAAATCTGGGATGACCACCTGGTCGACGCCCAAGAAGACGGCACCTGTCTTCTCTATATCGACCGCCATCTCGTTCACGAAGTGACGTCGCCGCAGGCTTTCGAAGGTCTGCGCATGTCCGGCCGCAAGGTTCACGCGCCGCAGAAGACGCTGGCCGTTGTCGACCATAACGTGCCGACCTCGCCGGATCGCCACCTCGGCATCAAAAACGAGGAAAGTCGCATCCAGGTCGAGCAGCTCGCCAAGAATGCCGCCGAATTCGGCGTGGAATACTACTCCGAAAACGACAAGCGCCAGGGCATCGTCCACATCATCGGACCCGAGCAGGGCTTCACCCTGCCCGGCATGACCATCGTCTGCGGTGATAGCCACACCTCGACGCACGGCGCTTTCGGCTCGCTCGCCCATGGTATCGGCACCTCCGAGGTCGAGCATGTGCTCGCCACGCAGACGCTGATCCAGAAAAAGGCCAAGAACATGCTGGTGCAGGTCGACGGCCAGCTGCCGCCGGGCGTCACCGCCAAGGACATCATCCTCGCCATCATCGGCGAGATCGGCACCGCAGGCGGCACCGGCTATGTCATCGAATATGCGGGCGAAGCCATTCGCTCGCTGTCGATGGAAGGCCGCATGACCATCTGCAACATGTCGATCGAAGGCGGCGCCCGTGCCGGCCTGATCGCTCCGGATGAGGTCACCTTCGAATATATCAAGGGCAAGCCGCGCGCGCCGAAGGGCGAAGCGCTGGAACAGGCGATCGCCTACTGGAAGACGCTGAAGTCCGACGAAGGCGCGCATTACGACCGCATCGTCAAGCTCGATGCCGCAAGCCTGCCGCCGATCGTCTCCTGGGGCTCCTCGCCGGAAGACGTCATCTCCGTTCAGGGTATCGTTCCGAACCCGGACGAAATCCAGGACGAGACCAAGCGCGCCTCCAAGTGGCGTGCGCTCGATTATATGGGCCTGAAGCCGGGCACCCCGATGACTGAGATCAACATCGATCGCGTCTTCATCGGCTCCTGCACCAATGGCCGTATCGAAGACCTGCGCGCAGTCGCCAAGGTCGTCGAAGGCAAGACGGTTGCTTCCACGGTCAACGCCATGATCGTTCCGGGCTCCGGCCTCGTGAAGGAACAGGCGGAAGCCGAAGGTCTCGACAAGATCTTCAAGGCTGCCGGCTTCGACTGGCGCGAGCCTGGCTGTTCCATGTGCCTCGCCATGAATGACGACCGCCTGAAGCCGGGCGAGCGCTGCGCTTCGACCTCAAACCGCAACTTCGAAGGCCGCCAGGGCTTCAAGGGCCGCACTCATCTGGTCTCGCCGGCCATGGCCGCCGCCGCCGCGATTGCCGGTCACTTCGTCGATATCCGCGAGTGGAAGTGATCTGCTTCGATTGATTGACTGCAAAAGGCGGCCTCCAAGCCGCCTTTTTTGTCTACTGTGAAAATTCTCCTGCCTGAGCCGCCTATCTCGGAATTTAGCGACAGTTCTAAGCCGCACTGCTTCAGGCCCGACCGTCGCGACACCAGTTTCGCTAATATTTTCTAGAATCTCTATTTGAGATTGCAGCTGGAAGATGATTTTATGCAGCCCGTCTGACTCATTCTCCGCGCTCCTCCCGATTTTTGATCCGAGAGGCCCATGTCGATTTCAGATAAGATCTACCGTCCCTTCGAAAGGTTGATCCGGCCGCTCGACATCCCCTATCGGCCGCTGCCCCCCAAGGGGCCACTGGCCGTTCTTCTTCACTTCATCCTCATGTTTCGCGGCATTCTGATCACGCTCGCCCTCTGCACCATGGCGGTTGAAATCATGAGCCTGACCATCGTTTGGGGCCTGTCCGTCATTGTCGATGGCGTCACGCAGCAGGGTGCTGCCGCTTTCCTGCACAACGACCGGACGCTGCTGGTCTTCCTCGGCCTGATGCTTTTTCCCTGCATCCCAATCGGCTCTTTCCTCGTCAACACGCTAAACTCGCATACGCTCGGCATCGGCATGCCGGCCGCCATTCAATGGCAGGGCCACAGGGCGGTGGAGCGGCAGGACCTCGCCTTCTTCCACGATCTATATGCCGGCCAGGTCGCCTCGCGCCTGCAGCAGGTAGCGTCAGCTGTGCAGCAGCAGGTCATTTCTGCCTTCCAGTCCATTCCGCGCTTTATCATGCAGATGATCGGCTCCGTCGTCCTTCTGGGCGCGCTCTCCTGGCAGCTTGCCCTTCCGTCCATCATTTGGATCACGCTCAACGTGCTTCTCGCCATCAGGCTGGCGCCCGTCTTCACTGAGCGCTCACGCCGCTCGGCCAAGCGTCGCAGTCTGATTTCCGGCGCCATCACCGATCTCTACGCCAATATGCAAATGGTCAAGCAATTCGCCGCGGAAGACAGCGAGGCCGGCGCCATCAGAGGCATCATCGGCAAGGCGATCGAAGCTCAGCAGAGCGAACAACGCATCTACCGTACCGCCGAGGTCATCGTCGTCGTCCTCAACATGATGCACTGGCTGGCTATCCTGTCGATCGGCTTTACCGGGCTCGTGGATGGCTTCGTCACGATCGGCGAATTCACTGCCGCCGTTTATGTTCTCAACCGCCTCTCCGGTCATACATTTACCTTCCTGCAGATGGGCCAGCAGATCTTCCAGGCCATCGGCACGATCAAGGACGCCATGCCAGTCATGACGACGCCGCCCACCATCACCGACGGGCCGGAGGCGCGGGATCTTGTCGTCCCGAACGGCGAAATCCGCTTCGACCACGTTCGTTTCGCCTACAAATCCGGAAAGCCCGTCATCAACGACCTTTCGCTGACGGTGCGGCCGGGCGAAAAGGTCGGCCTCGTCGGCCTCTCCGGAGCCGGCAAGACCACGCTCGCAAATCTTCTACTGCGTTTCTACGACATCAAGGACGGCGCGATCCTGATCGACGGGCAGGATATCCGCGCGGTCACGCAGGCAAGCCTTCGCCGCGCGATCGGGGTCATCGCGCAGGATGTGGCGCTGCTGCATCGTTCGGTCGGCGACAATATCCGCTACGGACGGCCGGAGGCGAATAAGGACGAAATCGAGGAGGTCGCGAAAATGGCCAGCGCCGATGCCTTCATTGCCAATCTCGCAGACAGCGAAGGCCGCAAGGGCTATGACGCCTTCGTCGGCGACCGCGGCATCAAGCTCTCCGGCGGCCAGCGTCAGCGCGTCGCGATCGCCCGCGTCCTGTTGAAAGACGCACCGATCCTGGTGCTGGATGAGGCAACCTCGGCGCTGGACAGCGAATCCGAAGCCGCCATCCAGGATAGGCTCAACTTGGTGATGGAGGGAAAGACGGTGATTGCCATCGCTCATCGCCTTTCGACCATTGCCAAGATGGACCGCATCGTCGTGCTCGATCACGGGCGCATCGTGGAAGAAGGCAGGCCCGAGGAACTGGCCGAACAGAATGGCCTGTTTGCCCGCCTGTGGAAACGCCAAACCGGCGGCTTCATTCCCGAAGACATCAACGAACTCCTACCGGCATCGTCTACGAGCTGATGTCAGAAATCTGGAGGCAACTATTGCCTTAAGCATGTCGCGCAAGAACATGAAGCGGTTTGCGATAGCGACATGCGCAAATCAAGAGCCCAAAGATCGCTACGCGCTTTAGTAGCCTTCTATCCTCTCGACGCGGTTGCCGAGCGCCCGGTGGGTGCTGATTTTTCGGTGGATGGAGCCTGCTGCACCCTCTGGCTGAGCCAGACGCTGCCAAGCACGACGACGATGCCGAAGATCTGCATCGGGCTCAGATGTTGCCCAAGCACCGCCCACCCGAGGATCACGGCAGTCGTCGGGCTGAGGAAGCCGAGCGGCGAGACCATCGAGGGCTCGAGCCGCGACAGGCCGCGGAACCAGAGAATATAGGTGAGTGCTGCGCCGATCAGGCCGAGATAGGCGAAGCCGAGAATGTTTGCGCCGGTCAGATGCGGCAGCGGCGGCTCGAGCAGCAGGGCCACCGGCAGCAAAAGCACGCCACCTGCCGTCAGCTGCCATGCGGTAAAGGTCAGCGGCGAGACATCGGGCCGCCAGCGGCGGCTGAGCACGGTGCCAGCCGCCATGGAAAAAGCACCGCCGATGCCCGCAACAATGCCGATCGGATCGAGCGTCGCATTTGGCGTCAGGATCAGCAGCGCGACGCCACCTATACCCGCGACGGCTGCGATAATGGAGAGGCTGCGGATCGGCGATCCCAGCAGCAAGCGCGCTAGCACAATGACGATCAACGGCTGGACGGCACCGACCGTGGCCGCCACGCCCCCCGGCAGCCGATAAGCCGAAATGAACAGCAGCCACCAGAAGATGGAGAAATTCAGCGCACCGAGAACCAGCGACTTCAGCCACCAGACCCCACGCGGCAGCTGCCGCACGATCAGGAGCAGAAGCAGGCCGGCGGGCAGTGCGCGCAGCATGGCGACAGTCAATGGATAACCGGCCGGCAGAAGCTGTGTCGTTACCAAATAGGTGCTGCCCCAGATCGCCGGCGCAATGGCGGTGAGCAACAGGTCGAAATTGCGGTTCATGGCATCAGCCTCGAAATTTATCTTGACCTCAAGATAATCTGAAATGCCTTGACGTCAAGATAAAATCATGGCGAGGTCTTGGCATGGATCGCATCGACAAAATTCTCGCTCAGTGGCGCCGCGAACGACCGGATCTCGACACGACGGCCATGGGTCTCCTCGGGCGCATGCGCAATCTCGCGCTCCATCTCTCCCGCGAGATGGAGAAGACCTTCGGCCGCTTCGGCCTGAACTCGGCAAACTTCGACATGCTGGCGACCCTGCGCCGCTCGGGCGAGCCCTATACCCTCTCCCCCAGTGATCTGATGGAGACGATGATGGTCTCGTCGGGCACGATGACCAATCGTATCGATCAGCTTGAGAGGGCCGGCCTCGTCGCGCGCAGCCAGAACCCGGATGATGGCCGCAGCTTCCTGATATCCCTGACGCCGAAAGGCTTCGAGCTTATCGATGCGGCGGTGACGGCGCATGTCGAAACGCAGAAACGCCTGATCTCCACCCTTTCTGAAGGTGAACGAAAGGCCCTTGACCGCCTGCTGCGCAATTATTTAGCCGACTTCGAATCTAGCTGATTGCTTCGAGCGCGATTCGGCGCAGACATCGCGAATACAGCCCCTCAGCCAGCGATGCGCCGGATCCGCATCCATGCGCGGGTGCCAGAGCAGCGAGATCGTGACATCGGATGTCGGCACCGGCAGCGCGAAACTGTGCATGTCAACGCGCAGATTGCCCGTATAACGCTCCGGCACACTGACGATCAGGTCGGAGGCGCGCGCCAAGGCCAGTGCCGCCGAAAAGCTGCCGACAATCGTTGCGATCTGCCGCTTGAGGCCCAGCTTTTCAAGAGCCTCGTCGATCTGCCCTTTCTGCAGGCCACGCCGCGAAACAAGGATATGCTGGCCGGCGACATAACGCTCCGGCGTGATCAATCCTTCGCTCAATGGATGCTCGCTTCGGACCACTCCGATGAAGCGATCGCGGAACAGCGCCTGCGTCCTGAGCTCCGGACCGGTATCGTCACCGACAACACCAGTCTCGAAGTCAATCGTGCCGTCGCGCAGAGGCATGCTGTCCTTGTCCAGCTTCTGCGTGAAGTAGAGCCGAACGCCAGGCGCCTGCTCGGCAATGCGGGCGATCAGTTCGGCGCCAAAGTTCTCCACGAAGCCTTCGCGAGTGCGCAGCGTGAAAATTCGAGTCAGTTGCTTCAGATCAAGTGCTTCAGCCGGGCGCAGTGCCGCTTCCGCGTCCTGCACAAGCTGACCGACACGCTCGCGTAATTCCAGCGCCCGCGGTGTCGGCACCAGCCCGCGCCCAGCCCTGACCAAAAGTGGATCCCCCGTGGTCTCGCGTAGGCGCGCCAGCTGCCGGCTCATCGCCGATGGGCTGAGCCGTAGCCTCCGGGCAGCACGCGCAACGCTGCCTTCGGCAAGCAGGACATTCAGGGTGACAAGCAGGTTGAGATCGGGCGTGGACATGAGGGGAGCATAGCACGTTTGTATAACATATAGCGTCAAACGCACGAATGAAGTGCAAATGCTGCGCATTCCGCCATGCCGCTTCGACAGCTACTTTTCCGTCGAGACTTTTTAAGACGTCACCAGAAAAAGGAGCTCATGTTGAAGCCAATCCTCGAAGAATCGGGCGAAGCCGGACGCGCGCGGGCACCCTCCTCGACCCGCTGGGCGCTCGCCAGCCTCTCGCTTTCCATGCTGATGCCCTCGCTCGGCACCAGCATTGCCAATATCGCTCTGCCGGCGCTTGCCCAGGCATTCGGCGCCTCCTTCCAGCAAGCGCAATGGATCGTGCTCGCCTACCTGCTCGCCATTACCACGCTGATCGTCAGCGTCGGACGCCTGGGCGATATTTTCGGTCGGCGGCGTCTGCTGCTGACTGGCACAAGCCTCTTCACCCTCGCCTCGCTCTTCTGCGGCATAGCGCCGACGCTTTCGCTCCTGCTTGCCGCCAGAGCTTTTCAGGGCCTGGGCGCAGCGATGATGATGGCACTCGCTGTTGCGATGGTTGGCGAAACCGTTCCCAAGGAGAGGACCGGTAGCGCCATGGGCCTGCTTGGCACCATGTCTGCCATCGGTACCACGCTCGGCCCGTCGCTCGGCGGCATCCTGATCGCCGGCCTCGGCTGGAAAGCCATCTTCCTGATCAACGTGCCACTCGGCATTGCGAATGTCCTGCTCGCCGCTCGCTTCTTGCCGGCGGATCGTCCGAATGCAAAAACCACCCAGGGACGACCGGATGCGATCGGCACCCTGCTGCTGGCGCTGACGCTTGCCGCCTATGCGCTGGCAATGACCATAGGGCGCGGCAGCTTCGGCAGAGTAAATATCGGCCTGCTGTTGGTTACGGCATTCGGAACGGCGCTATTTCTGCTTGCGCAAGCTAGGGTGAAATCGCCGCTGCTGCGCCTTTCCATGTTCCGCGATTCGACGCTGACGGCAGGCCTTGCCATGAGCACATTGGTCTCGACCGTGATGATGGCGACGCTAGTGGTCGGCCCCTTCTACCTTTCTTCCACACTCGGTTTCGACGCAGCTGAAGTCGGCGCCATCATGTCGGCGGGTCCACTGGTGGCCGCACTGATGGGCGTACCGGCAGGCCGTATCGTCGACCGTTTCGGCACTCAACGCATGACGATCACGGGCCTCGCAGGCATGATAGCCGGCCTCTTCCTGCTCTCGGCCATGCAAGGCAAGTTCGGAGCAGCCGGCTATATCGGGCCGATCGCCGTCATCACCGCAAACTGCGCGCTGTTTCAGGCGGCCAATAACACTATGATCATGGCTGATATCCAGCCCGAGCAGCGCGGCGTCATATCGGGCATGCTGAACCTGTCGCGAAATCTCGGCCTGATCACCGGCGCATCCGTCATGGGCGCAGTCTTCACGCTGGCCTCGGGAACCACGGACATTACCACCGCAGCGCCGCAGGCGCTGGCGGGCGGAATGCAGATCACCTTTGCGGTGGCCGCTCTGCTGATTGTCGGGGCATCGGCAATCGCACTCACCGGTTTTGCCTGCGCGAAGCGAGCGTCTCTTTCAGAAGAAGCGCTCTGATCCGCTTTACAACGAAAAGGCCGGAAGGAAATGCTTCCGGCCTCCAGAGCTCAATTCCTGAAATCAGAAACTCGCCGTCAGCGGATCCGGCCCGATACGGCCGCCAGCCGAATCGAGCTTGGCCATCTCAGCCAGGTCGTCGCTTTCGAGCTTGAAATCGAAAACGTTGAGGTTTTCCTCGATGCGGCTCGGCGTCACCGATTTCGGGATGACGATCAGGCCGTTGTCGATGTGCCAGCGGATGATGATCTGTGCTGGGGTGCGACCGTGCTTGGCGGCGATCTTGCCGATGACAGCATTGCCGAGAAGCTTGCCCTGGCCGAGCGGGCTCCAGGATTCGGTCTTGATGTTGAGCTTGTCGTGAACGGCACGCAGTTCCTTCTGCTGGAAGGTGGGATGCAGCTCGATCTGGTTCAGCACGGGTGTCACGCCGGTCTCGCCGATGATACGTTCAAGATGCGCGGCGGCAAAATTGGAAACGCCGATCGAACGGGCGCGGCCCTCTTCCTTGAGGCGCACGAAGGCCTTCCAGGTGTCCAGATAGCGGTTGCGATGCGGCGACGGCCAATGAATGAGGTAAAGGTCGATATAGTCGGTGCCGAGCCGCTTGAGGCTTTCGTCGAAAGCCTTCAGCGTGGAATCGAAGCCCTGCGCCTCGTTCCAGAGCTTGGTTGTGAGATAGATATCCTCGCGGGCGACGCCGGACTGGCGCACGCCTTCGCCGACGCCATCCTCGTTGGCATAGATGGCCGCAGTATCGATATGACGGTAGCCGGCTTTCAAAGCCGTGCTGACGGCCATCGGCGCGACGTTTTCCGGCGTCTGCCAGACACCGAGGCCGACCTGCGGAATGGAATGGCCGTCATTGAACGTGATTGTCGGTTGCGTGGTCACGATAAGTCTCCAAAGGATGATAAGCAGGCGGAGTGAAGGCGTGATTTAAATTCTGAAAGAAAAGGGGCGGTCTGGTTCGCAAAGGCGCACCGGTCGAAATCCCGATATAGTGGAGAATATCGGGATGTTAACCCCGCGCGACCTTTCAGACAACCCGGACCGTCATACCTCTTCGCAAAGATGGCAGGATGCGCTTCATGTCGCGCAGGCTGACGGCAACGCATCCGGCCGTCGGCTCATATCCCGGCCTGATCAGGTGAAAGAAGATCGCCGAGCCGCGGTTGCGCCGGCGCGAGCGCACGTTCCAATCGAGCACCAGGCAGATATCATAAAGCCCATCCTCCCGCCGCAATTCCTCATGACTTGGATTGAAGGGCGCCTTCACAGGCCTGTTGTAGTTGGGATCGTCGGGTTGATCGCACCACAGCATATCCTCCCGGATATGCCGCATCGGCAACGTCGTCCGCAGGAAGCGGACGCGATCGCCGCGCGTGAAGCCGTAGAGCAGCTTCATACCGGCAATCGGGGTCGCGCCATCGCCCTCTCGCTTCAATATGCTGCGCCCGGATCTGCCGATCGCCGCCGGCACGGTCATCCTCCCAACCTGCACCAGCGCCCGCGTTTTCTTACCCGGCGCAGGCCGCACGACGATCGTCGATTTGGTCCGCCCTGCCCCCGCCCTTGTCTTTTGCATTTTCCTCACATGTTTTTGCTTTGCGTGTGATTTCGTTTGAAATCATAGCAGTTTCAACCAAACGACCAAGCCTGAGCCGCCTCGCGACTTGCCAAAAGTGCAATTTGGCGTAGGACTTAGGAGGAATGAGAACAAGGACCCGAACGGCATGACGGCACGCACCATTCTTCTGGTGGATGATGACAACGACCTGCGTGAGATGTTGGTCGAGCAATTATCGCTTTATGAGGAATTCAACGTCCTGCAGGAAGTGACCGCCGGAAAGGGCGTGCAGACCGCACGCACCGTACCCGTCGATCTCCTTATCATGGATGTCGGCCTGCCCGATATGGACGGCCGCGAAGCTGTGAAGCTGCTGCGCAAGAACGGCTTCAAAGCGCCGATCATCATGCTGACGGGGCATGACACGGATTCCGACACCATCCTTGGCCTTGAAGCCGGCGCCAACGATTATGTGACGAAGCCATTCCGCTTCGCCGTGCTGCTTGCCCGCATCCGCGCGCAGCTGCGCCAGCACGAGCAGAGCGAAGATGCGACCTTCACTGTGGGACGATACCTCTTCAAGCCGAGCCAGAAGCTGCTCACCACGGAAGACGGCCAAAAGATCCGGCTCACGGAAAAGGAGGCCGCCATCATCCGCTATCTCTATCGCGCCGACCAGAAGGTCGTCACCCGCGATATCCTTCTCGAAGAGGTCTGGGGCTACAATTCCGGCGTGACCACCCATACGCTCGAAACCCACGTCTATCGCCTTCGCCAGAAGATCGAGCGCGATCCCTCCAACGCCGAAATCCTGGTCACGGAAAACGGCGGCTACAAGATCATTCCATAGGCGATCGATGGCGCTGAACGACGATATCCGACTGCTGTCGCAACTGCCGCTGTTTCACGGCATGGGCGACGAGCCGCTGCGGCTGATCGCCTTCGGCGCCGATCGCCGCCATGTGAATGAGGGCCAGACGCTATTCCGGGAAAAATCGCCCGCCGAATGCGCCTATGTCATAACGCGCGGCAGTTTCGAACTCAGCACCATCGATGCTAACGGCCAGACTCAGGTGGAAGCGGTGGTCCAGGCAGGCACCATGCTTTCGGAACTGGCGATGGTGACCTTGGTGGAGCGGAAATACACGGCCGTTGCCGCCGAAGAATCCGACGTGATCCGCATCACCCGCGCCCTCTTTCACCGCTTGATCGAGGAATATCCAGACGCTGGCCTGCTGATCCAGAATCGCATCCGCGAAAACTTCGCCGCCCTTGCCAGGCAGGCGGCCGCAATGCTCGGCCGTTTCTCCTGAAGCAATCCAGGAAAGGGGCGAAGCGGTTTTTCGTCCGGAATTCCGTAAATACAAAAGGATAGAGCGTTTTCGCGATTCAAAGAAAAGCGCAAACGCTCTAACAAGTTCAATACCGCTTCAGAGATTGAAATGGGCTATGACCGGCACGTGATCGGACGGACGATCCCAGCCGCGCGCCGCCTTCAGGATCTCGATCCTCTGCAGATGCGGGCCGAGATCGGAGGAGGACCAGATGTGATCGAGGCGGCGGCCGCGGTCGGCAGCCTCCCAATCCTTGGCGCGATAGCTCCACCACGTATAGAGCTTTTCATTTTCCGGCACCTGCTGGCGCATCAGGTCGAGCCAGGCGCCGCGCTTCATTACCTCGAGCAGCCCTTCGGTCTCCACGGGCGTATGGCTGACGATCTTCAAAAGCTGTTTGTGCGACCAGACATCGTGTTCCAGGGGCGCAATATTGAGATCGCCGACGAGGATCGCAGACGTGTTCTGCTCGGCATTGGCATGTAGCTTCTTCATCTCCTCGATGAAATCAAGCTTGTGGCCGAATTTCGGATTGATCGTGCGATCTGGCTCGTCGCCACCGGCCGGAACATAGAAATTATGCAGGCGGATGCGCCGGCCGCCGCGCTCGAAGATCGCCGAGATATGCCTGCTGTCGCCGACATTGCAATAATCCTGGCGATGATCCTCGGTCAGCGGGAAACGGGAGGCGATGGCCACCCCGTGATAGCCCTTCTGGCCGTGAATGATGATGTGCTCATAACCAAGCGCCCGGAGCGGCACGTGGGGGAAAAGCTCGTTCGGAACCTTGGTTTCCTGCAGGCAGAGAATATCGGGCCGGGCCTGCATGACGAATTGCTCGACGATGGGCATGCGCAGCCGCACCGAATTGATATTCCAGGTCGCAATCGAAAATCCCATGCCCAAACCTTCCCTTAGAGCAAATCCAGGAAAAGTGCGCAGCGATTTCGCGTCCGGAATTGCATCAAAACAGACAGATGGAGCGGCTCGGCGATTTCTTTAAGCGCTCCAGTCAGGCTAAGGCTTTAGACCGGCTGTGGCGGAAAGAAAAGCGCCATTCGGCGCTTCTCCGCTACAAGGGTTGGGAGGACGCTCAGCGCGTGTAGTCGATGCGGAAAACGCTGTCGTCGAAGGCGACGTTGGTCTTTACATTGTTGATGATCACATCGGTCGTCTTGCCCTGCGGATCGATGACGGTCCATTGGCGCAGATCGTAGCTCTTCGAATCGAAGATCATCGTGATCGTCGAATCGCCAAAAACGGTGCGGTTGCCGAGCGTGATCTTTGTCAGATCCGGCTGCGAATCGACATTGCGCACCATGTCGGCGGAAAGGTCGATCTTGTTGGCGAGCAACAGGCTCAGCGGCGTCTTCGACAGCTGATACATGTTTCGCGTCTGCGTCTGGTCGTTGATGACCTGTACGTTGTTACCGTCGCAAATCACGCGCATGCGGGACGGCGGATCGTAGTTGAAACGCATCTTGCCGGGCCGCTGGATGAAGAAGGCGCCGCTCATCTGATCGCCGCGCGGACCGATCTGCAGAAAACCGCCCTTCATCGACTTGATCGATGAGAAATGATCGGCAATGGCCTGGGCGATGCCGGGATTGAGGGTCGCTGCGGCTGCCTGCGTTTGCGCCTGCGCGAAAGCCGAGACCGGCAGAGCGCCTGCCGCGCCGACCGCAAGCACGGCGCCGAGAAGGTGCCGGCGGGTCAGGGAAAGTCGGCTGGACGGCTGCGCATCAAACTTTATCATCGAATTCTCCTTCATGCTTCGTCCATGGCGCGCAAAATCGGCGTCTTCATGGCGCAACGGCCCAGGGCCGATAAGGGGCCGCGATCAAATTTCCCTGAACATAGACGGGATATGCGACGCGGAAAGGGCCTGCGGCATCAGCGATCGAGAATATCGGCTTCGGTCGGGACGAGAATTTCGCGCTTGCCGGCATGGTTGGCCGGGCCGATCAGTCCCTCCTGCTCCATGCGCTCGATCAGCGAGGCGGCGCGATTGTAGCCGATGCCGAGACGCCGTTGGATGTAGGATGTCGATGCCTTGCCGTCACGAAGAACGATCGCAACCGCCTGATCGTAGGGATCTTCCGAATCCGAAAGATTGGACGTGCCGACCGGACCGTGGCCGTCATCATCCTCGTCGTCATCGGCGGTGATGGCATCGAGATATTGCGGCGCGCCCTGTGTCTTCAGATAAGCAACGATATCCTCCACTTCGCCGTCGGAGACGAAGGGGCCGTGCACGCGCTGGATGCGCCCGCCGCCGGCCATATAGAGCATGTCGCCCATGCCGAGCAGCTGTTCGGCACCCTGCTCGCCAAGAATGGTGCGGCTGTCGATCTTCGACGTCACCTGGAAAGAGATGCGCGTCGGGAAGTTCGCCTTGATCGTGCCGGTGATGACATCGACCGAGGGACGCTGCGTTGCCATGATAACATGGATACCGGCGGCGCGCGCCATCTGCGCCAGACGCTGCACGGCGCCTTCAATATCCTTGCCTGCCACCATCATCAGATCGGCCATTTCGTCGATGATGACGACGATGTAGGGCATAGGCTTCAGATCGAATTCTTCCGTCTCGTAGATCGCCTCGCCGGTGTGGCGGTCGAAGCCGGTCTGCACGGTCCGGCTGATCGCCTCTCCCTTGGCAACGGCCTGCTCGACGCGGCTGTTGAAGCCGTCGATGTTGCGCACGCCGATCTTCGACATCTTCTTGTAGCGCTCTTCCATCTCGCGGACGGTCCATTTGAGCGCGACGACGGCCTTCTTCGGATCGGTGACGACGGGCGAGAGCAGATGCGGAATGCCGTCATAGACGGAAAGTTCGAGCATCTTCGGATCGATCATGATCAGCCGGCATTGCTCCGGTGTCATGCGGTAGAGCAGCGACAGGATCATGGTGTTGATCGCGACGGATTTACCCGAACCGGTCGTACCGGCCACGAGCAGATGCGGCATCTTGGCGAGATCGGCGATGACGGGCTCGCCGCCGATCGTCTTGCCGAGCGACATGGCAAGCTTCGCCTTGGAAGTCTCGAAATCGCGGCTGGCGATGAGCTCGCGCAGATAGACTGTCTCACGCGTCGAGTTCGGCAGCTCGATGCCGATGGCGTTGCGGCCGGGCACGACGGCGACGCGCGCGGCGATCGCGCTCATCGAACGGGCGATATCGTCGGCAAGGCCGATGACGCGGGACGATTTGATGCCGGGCGCCGGCTCCAGCTCGTAGAGTGTCACGACCGGGCCGGGACGGACATGAATTATTTCGCCCTTGACGCCGAAATCCTCCAGCACGCCTTCGAGCATGCGAGCATTCTGCTCCAGCGCATCGGCAGAGAGCGTCGCATCGCGGGCGACTGCCTTCGGCTCGGCAAGCAGATGGACAGCGGGAAGCTGGAAGCCATAGGGACGGATGAAGGAGGTCTGCGCCTCGCGTTCCGCCCGCGCACCCGGTTTCGGACGCGGCGCGGCGGGAGTGACACGATGGCCGGCAGCGGCTCCCTTTGGAGCAGCCGGGGCCAATGGCCACTCATCATCCTCATCGTCAGGCAGGATATCGGCCGGACGCCGCGGATCGCGATCGTAAAGAGAATCCTCGTCCTCATCCTCATCATCGCCGAGACTGATCGACGGCGCGGATACCACGCGGCGCGCCGGACCATCCATGGACGGCTCGAGACGGTCGCCCCGCGCCATGGGTGCCTTGGCCCGCACCGGCTCGTTCAGCGTACCGAATTCGTCGTCGTTGAAATCATAAGGCGCATCGAAGGCATGGTCGCGGCGCTTGCGCGGACCCATGCCGAACAGCCGGCGCAGGCGGGCCTGCGTGTTGTACCAGGCATGCATGAGAGCGCCGAAAGCCATGAAATTGCCGAGGAAGCTGCCGCGGTCGTCATCCTCGTCCACGTCGCCTACCCGGCGGGCACGGCTGCGGGTTTCCTCATAATCGTCCTCATCCTCCTCGTCTTCCACGAGGTTTTCACCGATGATGCCTGAGGCAAAGAGCATGAGCCAAATGGCCGGAACGGCGAGGACCAAACCGATGATGATGGCGACGACGCCGCTCGGATAGGTGCCGATGAAAAGGGCTGGGAGGCGCAGCAGAAGGTCGCCGACGACGCCGCCGATACCGTTGGGGATCGGCCAGGTGGGCGGTGCCGGAAAGCAGGCGATCGAGCCGGCCGCCACGATGCAGCCGCCGAACCAGGCGCCGAGGCGCGAGGGCACACGATGAAGCTTGCGGTTGGCAATCAGCGCGAAGGCCCAGGCGACGACGGGCAGCATCGCCAGAACCGAGGCAAGGCCGAACGACTGCATCATGATGTCGGCAAAGGCGGCGCCGGGAAAGCCCAGCAGGTTGGTCGGCGGATTGGCAGTTGCGTAGGAGTAGCTGGGGTCCATGACGTTCCAGGTCGCCAGCGCCGCAACGGCGAGCGCCAGCAGGAACAATATCGCGAAGCCAGACAGCCCCTTGATCTGACGCCAAACCACGCTCGAAAGCGATAAACGGTCGGGGCGACCGCTCAACGCCGCCGAATTGCTTCTGCCCATGATATCAAGCCCCGTTCCAGTCCAAAGCGCAAGCGAATCGATCTATGCCCACTCGCCGGCAGGTTAGCCATACCTAATCAGAGGAGGGTTAATGGCGTGTTAACCATGCATGCCGAGCCAGGGGATTGGCGGCTTTTCCAACGGGATGTGATTGCACCAAAGAAAAGGGCCCGAACCGAGGTCCGGGCCAAGAGCGACCTATTTGCGATGAAACAGGACGCGACGGGATGTTTAGCGAAACTGGGACCTTCCCCCGGTTTCGCAAGCTTCGATTAAGAATTGTGGTAGGCAGCTTCGCCGTGCGAGGCGAGGTCAAGACCTTCGCGCTCGGCTTCCGGAGCGACGCGCAGGCCGATGATGACGTCGACGACCTTGTAGAGGATCGCCGAGCCGATGCCGCACCACAGGATTGTCGTGACGACGGCGGTCAGCTGAACGACGACCTGGCTGCTCATCGTGACGCCATCGGCATAGCCGACGCCGCCGAGCGAGGCGCTGGCGAAGATGCCGGTTGCGATGGCGCCGAAAATGCCGCCGATGCAGTGTACGCCGAAGACGTCAGCCGTATCGTCGTAGCCGAACTTGTTCTTCACAACCGAGACGAAGAAGTAGCAGAGCGGCGAGACGATCAGGCCCATGACGATCGCGCCCATCGGACCGGCGATACCGGCTGCAGGCGTGATGGCGACGAGGCCGGCAACCATGCCCGAAGCGCCGCCGAGCATGGAGGCCTTGCCGCGGGTGAAGGTTTCGACCAGCGACCAGGAGATGATGGCGGCTGCCGTTGCGACGAAGGTGTTGACGGTAGCGAGCATCGCGCCGCCGGAAGCTTCGAGGTTGGAGCCGGCATTGAAGCCGAACCAGCCGACCCAGAGCATCGATGCGCCGACCATGGTCAACGTCATGGAATGCGGAGCCATCATGTCCTTGCCAAAGCCGACGCGCTTGCCGACGAGGATAGCGCCGACGATGCCTGCAATACCGGCATTGATGTGAACGACGGTGCCGCCAGCGAAGTCGAGAGCACCCATCTTGAAGAGCATGCCGTTGGAATCCCAGACCATGTGAGCGATCGGGAAGTAGACGAAGGTCGCCCACAGCGCGCAGAAGAGCACGGCTGCGCCGAACTTGATGCGCTCGGCGAAGGCGCCGATGATAAGCGCCGGCGTGATGGCGGCGAAGGTCATCTGGAACAGCATGAAGATGAATTCAGGAATGACGACGCCCTTGGAGAAGGTTGCGGCCGTGGTCGAGGTCGAGACGCCCGAGAGGAACATCTTGGCTGTGCCGCCCCAATAGGGGCTGCTGCCGCCGCCGAAGGCGAAGGAATAGCCGTAGAGAACCCAGAGGATCATTACGACCGCGCCGATCATGGTGCACTGCATCAGGACCGAGAGCATGTTCTTGGCGCGGACGAGGCCGCCATAGAACAGCGCAAGGCCTGGAACGAGCATGAAGAGCACGAGAATGGTTGAGATGAACATGAAGGCGGTGTCGCCCTTGTCCGGAACCGGAGTGGCAGCGGTCGCAGCCGCAGCAGCCGGGGCGGCATCCTGGGCAAATGCGATCGCCGGCGCAAGCAAGGCCGCAGAAAGCGCGCCCACCCGTGTCAGGGCGGAGGAAAGCTTGGAAAATGACATGCAAATAACTCCCTGGTCCGCCGTGTCTTACAGCGCTTCTGAATCGGTTTCGCCGGTACGAATGCGCACGGCATGGTCAATGGAATAGACAAAGATCTTACCGTCGCCGATCTGGCCGGTCTTGGCGGCCGACGCGATGGCCTCGACGGCCTTGTCGACGGTTTCGGATGCGACTGCGACCTCGATCTTCAGCTTCGGCAGGAAGCTCACGGCATATTCGGTGCCGCGATAGATCTCGGTATGCCCCTTCTGGCGCCCGTAGCCCTTCACTTCGGTCACAGTCAGGCCCTGGATGCCGACAGCCGTGAGGGCCTCACGGACCTCATCGAGCTTGAACGGCTTGATAATGGCCATCACAATTTTCATCTGGTTTCCCATCCTTTGTTAGCCTCGGCACGGAGCCGACTCTCCTTGCCGCCGACGATTGTTTCTGCAGCGACTGGCCATACACATTCAAAGGGCGTGCCAGATTCGTGACACATTTATAACGTATTGAAATAAAACAGATTTATTACGTAGAACCAATAAAGCGGCATTTCTCGCTAAAAGAGCAGCACAAATAAAGTGCAAATTTATAAAATCGCACGTTATTTAATCATTTGCCTTTTTACGAATCAGCCCCTCCTGCGCTACCGACGCAATCAGGACACCGGATCGCGTAAACAGGCTGCCGCGCGTAAATCCGCGCGCGCCGGAGGCACTCGGGCTCTCCTGGCTGTAGAGCAGCCAGTCGTCGAGCCTGAACGGGCGATGGAACCACATGGCGTGATCAAGGCTGGCCACCTGGACGCTCGGGTCCAGAACCGATGTCCCATGTGCATTCAGGGAAACATCGAGCAGCGTCATGTCGGAGAGATAGGCAAGCACGGCGTTCCGATAGAGCCGGTCATCCGGCACCGGTCCCGTCACCCGAACCCAGATATTCTGCGTCTGGCTCGGCTGTGCGCGCGAAAAATAGCTCTCGATTGAAACAGGCCTGATTTCGATCGCCCGCTTGCGCTCCCAATAGCGGCGGACATTCTCCGGCGCATGGGCAAGATAGCGCTGCTTCACCTGCTCCTCGTCCATCAATTCCTCCGGCATCGGCACGTCAGGCATATCGCCCTGATGATCGAAGCCGGGTTCGTCGACCTGGAAGGATGCGGTCAGCGCGAAGATCGCCTTGCCGTGCTGAATGGCCAGCACGCGCCGCGTATTGAAGCTCGAACCATCACGCAGCCGATCGACCTGATAGAGGATCGGCACCGAAGGATCGCCGGGCAGCATGAAATAGGCATGCAGCGAATGCGCGAAGCGATCGCCATCCACCGTTCTCTGCGCCGCCATCAGCGCCTGGCCGATGACCTGCCCGCCGAAGACGCGCTGCCAGCCGACCTGCGGGCTGTTGCCGCGAAACAGGTTCATCTCGATCGTTTCGAGATCGAGGGTCGTCAATACGGTGTCCATCGGGGTGAGCTTCTCGGTCTCTCGCGACATTTTGCTTGAACTCCCATGGTAGGAACCGTGAACAGGATGCTCTATATAGAGCAGGACATGACAGTAAGACACAGGGAAGCGCTATGTTGGACATGCTGGTAGTGGGTGGCGGATATGTGGGTCTTGCCGCAGCGGTCGCAGTCAAGCAGGCAGCCCCCCACCTCGATGTCATGATCGTGGAAGCCGCACCGGAATCCGCCTGGAAGAAAGACATGCGGGCATCGGCGATCATCGCGGCCGCCTCGAAGATGCTTGAAGTCCTCGGCGTCTGGAACGAGATCGCGCCGGAGGCCGAGCCGATTACGCGCATGGTCGTCACCGATTCGCGCACCGGCGATCCCGTTCGTCCGATCTTCCTCACCTTCGACGGAGAAGTCGCCGAGGGCCAGACTTTCGCCCACATGGTGCCGAATCTGACCATGGTCGGAGCGCTTCGCGGCGCCTGTGAGCGCTTGGGCATCCCGATCAAGCATGGCCTCAGCGCCACCGCATTCGCAACCGACGACAACAAGACCACGCTCACCCTTTCGAATGGCAGCACGCTGGAAACGCGGCTTCTGGTCGCCTGCGACGGCGTGCGCTCCAAGCTGCGCGACATGGCCGGCATCAAGACGGTCAATTGGGATTACGGCCAGTCCGGCATCGTCGTCACCGTGGAACACGAGCGGCCGCATGGCGGCTGCGCCGAGGAGCATTTTCTGCCTTCCGGCCCCTTCGCTATCCTGCCCTTGAAGAACAACCGCTCCTCGCTCGTCTGGACGGAGCGCACTTCCGATGCCGAACGGCTGGTCGCCTCGGACGATCTCGTTTTCGAGGAGGAGCTGGAGCGCCGCTTCGGCCACAAGCTCGGCGCGCTGCGCACGATCGGCGAACGCCGCGCCTTCCCGCTCGGCCTGACGCTTGCCCGCGCTTTCGTCGCGCCGCGCTTCGCGCTGGCCGGCGATGCCGCCCACGGCATCCACCCGATCTCCGGCCAGGGCCTCAATCTCGGCTTCAAGGATGTGGCCGCGCTTGCCGAAACCATCGTCGAGGCCGACCGCCTCGGCCTCGATATCGGCTCGATCAACACCCTCGAACGCTACCAGACCTGGCGCCGCTTCGACACCTTCCGCATGGGGGTGACAACCGACGTGCTGAACCGACTCTTCTCCAACGACAACACGCCCCTGCGCATCGCCCGCGACTTCGGGCTGGGGATCGTCGACCGCCTGCCCAGCCTCAAATCCTTCTTCATCGGCCAGGCGGCCGGCACCACGGCAAAGCACAATCCGCGGCTGCTGGCTGGCGAGGCAATTTGAAGGGTCGAGATCGAATCGCCAATCTCTGAATCGGAAACCCCTCTACTCGAGGTTCCGCATCTCGGCATCCATCCAACTGCAGAATTGCCGGACCGCTCTCGATTCCGAACGGCGCTGGTAGCGATATGTGCCGGTTTCGACCGGTTGATAGCCGGGCAGATTCACCAGCACACCTGATTTCATTTCCCGAACCGTGAGGATGGTCGGTGCGAGCAGCACTCCGAGGCCGGCAACGCAGGCATGAAGCGCGGCGTCGTCCGTGTCGAAGGCATGGCCGAAGGAAAGATCTGCCGGTGAAAGATGGAGCGCCTCACACCAGAGCTGCCAGTCCCAGTTACCCACACAGCATTGCAAAGCCGGCAGGCGCCGAACGGCAATCTCCGGACGATTGGCATCTTTCGCCAGTAGACCAGGAGAAACGACCGGACGGCGCAAGTCGCGCGCAAGGAACTCCCATCCTTCGGCGACTTCCCCTATCCGGAAATGTCGAATGCTGACATCCGAGTCGGGAACGACCGGAAAACCGCGCGCCGAACTCGTTTCCACTCGGACGCGCACCTGGGGGCAGAGGGCGCGAAAGCGATCCAATGACGGAATGAGCCAGCGCAGCGCAAGCGATGTGGTGGCATGGACGCCGATTTCGTTTTCGTCGCGATAAAGAGCCTCGGCCGAGCGCTCGATGAGCCCGATCGCAGGCGCGACCTCCTGATAGAACCGCCGCCCAATTTCGGTGAGGGAGACGGTGTTGTTTCCCCGGCGGAAGAAAATCACCCCCAACTCGTCTTCAAGTTTTTTGAGCTGGTGGCTCACCGCACCGGACGTCACGCCAAGCTCGCTGCCGGCGGCCGTCAGGCTTTCGGTACGCGCTGCGATCGCAAACACCCTGATGGCATTGAGCGAGATACGGTGCCGCTCCTGCATGAATTTTCCTCAATCTCCCCTTAAATTCCTCGTTTGAACATCACGCGAAAATTCCGCACAAGCAGATGCATAGAATCCCAATGGATCAGCTGTAAAGCCGAACCAAGCCGTCCCAAATTCATAGCATGGCTGCCGTGCAAGGCAGCAATACTTTCTTTGCATTTTGCCGACTGACCTGCTCGTCAATCTTTCTCCTTCCGCCAGAAAGAAAAAGCCGCTCCACCAAAGGTCTTTGATGCCTCGCCTTCGACATCGCGACCCGATCACGCTTTTCGCGCCAATTACGTGGATGCCATTCCACTCGCCCATAGTTCGTGCCGTTGCCGCGCTGTCACTCACACAGCTCATCGGCTGGGGCACAACCTTCTATCTGCCCGCGGTGATTGGGCCTGCCATAGCCCGCGAGCTGGACATTGGCCTCCCCATTGTCATGGCGGGACCAACGATCATGCTTGTCGTGATGGCCGTGACATCCTGGCCGCTAGGCGGCATGATCGAGCGGCACGGCACCCGCCCGATCATGACGTTGGGGTCCGCTCTGGGCGCAGCCGGACTGATGACCTTAGGGCTCACCGACAGTCCGGTCTTCTTTTTCCTTTCATGGATGGCTCTCGGCCTCGCTGGCACCTGCATGTTGACCACACCAGCGCAGATCGCAGTCAGCGAAATCGCCGGTCCCAGAGCACATCGAGCGCTCGGCATCCTGATCCTGGCCGGCGGGCTGACATCGACGATCGTCTGGCCGCTGACCGGCCTTCTACAAGATCAATGGGGATGGCGCGCAACAACGCTACTCTTTGCCGCGCTGATGCTATTTGTCTGCGCGCCGCTGCATTGGACCACGCTCGCCCGTCAACCCAGGGAGAAATTGGCTAAGAAGGCCGCGCGGGAGCCTGCCCCCATCCATGGGCCGAGCTTTGCCCTTCTGGCCGCAAGCTTTGCCGCCAATGGCTTCGTAACCTGGGGATTTGCCCTGACGATCATCATCCTCCTCGAAGCTGCTGGTCTCGATCATGCCAGCGCGCTGGCGGCAGCGGCCTTCATCGGCATTGCGCGCTGGGTGGGTCGTATGGTCGATTTTCTCGGCGGCAGGCGCTGCTCGGGCTTTACCATCGGTCTTACGGGCTCTGCTCTGTTTCCCTTGAGCTTCGCGGTTCTTCTGCTGAGCAACAGCTTCACGGGCGCCATGCTTTTCGCCACACTTTACGGTATTGCCAGCGGCATTACCGCCGTTACCCGAGCCACGCTGCCGCTGCAGATTTTCCCTACCGGCACTTACGCCCGAGCATCGGCACGACTTGGGGTCCCCCTCAATCTCTCTTATGCAGCGGCACCGCCATTATTCACCACCGTGGTGACCTATGCCGGTCCACAGGCTGCTTTGTGGTTGGCCATGGTGATCTCCTGCATTGCATATTGCACACTCCTGGGCCTTTTACGGGTGCATCGCCGAGTGAATGACATATCTCAACCGAACTGAATGCAGCTCAATCCTCAATACGTCTTGCTTCCGAAATCAGCATGATCGGAATGCCGTCGCGGATCGGATAGGCAAGGCGCCCCTTTTCCGAGATCAGCTCGTTCTTTTCCCGATCGTAGCTCAGCGACCCCTTGGTCAACGGGCAGACAAGGAGATCGAGCAGTTTCGGATCGACTTTGCTGACCGTAACATCCATCGGCAAGCTCCTATTGCAGCAGCGAATCGGTATCGCCGGAGCCGGCGAGCACGATCTTGACGATGGCGATGAAGGTTTCGGCGCGGGTCTTGAGGTCGGGCGCTTCGAGAAGGGCCTGCTTTTCAGCCGGATCGAAAGGCGCCATCATCGAGAGCGAATTGACCAGCATCATATTGTCGGCGCGCTCGACGCTTTCCCAATCCGCCTCCAGCTTGTTGGCTTCCAGATAGGCTCGGAAGGCCGAAAGCAGTGCGGCGCGGTCGACCGTATCTTCTTCATGATGCGACTTGAGGTCGGAGATGAAGGGCGTGATACGGAAGGTGCGATAGGGCTGGTGCGTGGTGATTTCATCCATCAGCCGGAAACGGCATATACCGGTCAGCGCGGCGATATAGCGTCCGTCTCCGGTTTCGGCGATGGAGGTTATGCGTCCCAGGCAGCCGACATGCGAGAGGTTCGGCGAGTCGGCCGGCTCGGAAAGGGCGGGCTGCACGATGCCGATCAGCCTGTTGCCGGCGATCGCAGCATCGAACATGGCCAGATAGCGCGGCTCGAAGACATTGAGCGGCAATTGCGCCCCGGGCAGCAGCAACGCACCGGACAAAGGAAAGACAGCAACCGATTCGGGCAGATCGCTTGGCTTCAAATATCTGGCATTGCCGACTTGCATCTCTTCCATCCCGCCAAAGAATCTCGCGCAAGTGCGCAGCGGTTTTGCGACAGCGACATGCGCAAAATCAAAGACCTAAGGTGCGAAAAGCGAAGCCGAAGATCGCAATGCACTCCAGATTGCTGCGCACCGCAGTAGGCCCCGCAGGACCGACACAGTCGCGGTCATCGCACTTCTCGCGCCGCCACCATTAATGTGAGCCCGTCTGCCGAAAACACAAGAGCATTTTCAATGAAAACTGCGAGACGCCAGCCCGAAGTACCCGACTGCCGAATACCTGAAGCCGCCATCTAACAAGCGATCGTCCGGAAGGTTCCGCACGATCACCCATCTCCTAAGAAGCAGACCCTTTACGAAAACAGAATGGAGGAAAGTTTCCGCCGTGCCGCGATCGTGGCTGGGTCCTTGGCGCCCCATACCTCGAAGAACTCCAGGAGTTGGCGGCGCGCGCCGTCGTCGTCGTAGCTGCGATCCTTGCGCATGACAGTCAGAAGGTGCTCGGCCGCTTCTTCCCGCTTGCCTTCGACATTGCGGATCTTGGCGAGCTTGATGCGCTGCTCGTGATTGTCGGGATTGAGGGCAAGCTCATGCTCGATCGCAACTGGATCGCCGAGCTTGCGGGCCTCATCGATCTGGTCGAGCTTCTTGACCACGGCCTGGATGCCCGCATCGTTGGCGAGCGTCTCCGGCAGGTCGGCAAGTGCCTCGCGGGCGCGCTGGCTCTGACCGGCGGCGATCATGCATTCCGCCATGCCGGCGAGCGCCTTGGCATTTTCCGGATCGGCTTGCAGCACCGCACCGAAGAGCTCGGCGGCACCATTGACATCACCGGCGGCAAGCAGGCCGCTCGCCTCTTCCAGAACGGCGGCAATTTCCGCCGCCTGATCGCCTGCACCGTCCGCTGGGCCGCCGAGACGATCGATGAACTGGCGAACCTGGCTCTCCGGAATCGCGCCCATGAAGCCATCGGCTGGCCGGCCATCGACGAAAGCGATGACGGCCGGGATCGACTGGATGCCGAGCTGACCGGCGATCGACGGATGATCGTCGATATTCATCTTGACCAGTTTGACACGTCCCTGAGCTTCGGTGACGACCTTTTCCAGCACCGGCGTCAGTTGCTTGCACGGGCCGCACCAGGGCGCCCAGAAATCGACCAGCACCGGCTGCTTGCGCGATTCCTCGATAACGTCCTTGGCGAAGTTGGCAGTCGTCGTGTCCTTGATCGGCGAAGCGCCGCCTGCGGCCGGCGCGCCGCCGTAAGATGCCGAGGCCGACATCTGCCCGCCGAAGGAAGCGTTATAGGGATTGTTCGAACCGCTCATGAGTGTCTCCCGCCTGCCGGCATCCTTGATCTTGTGAGGAGCATGATTTCCAAACGAACCGAGAAAGCTCGTCTGGCAGCACGCCGAATGGAATGGTCAAAGCACACGGACAGCTCGAAGAGAAGCCGCCTGCCATATCTTAGCGCTAAAATCGTACCTTAGCTCGTCACTTTCAAGACTAGCGGCGTATGACCCGTTGCCTCCATGAAGCGCAGGAGGTCGCCGCTGGCAATCGACGTCGTCGCATCGTTTGACAGGGGATGGCAATTGACGATGTCATGCGCCATCAAATCGGCATCGAGGACGAAGGTGACGTTTTGGGCCGTGTCGTTGATCGCGCCGAATGCGGTCACCGAGCCCGGAATGACGCCGAGATATTCCATCAGCTTTTCCGGCTTGCCGAAGGACACCTTGCTGGCCGCACCGATCAGCGTGTGCACGGTCTTCAAGTCGACCGTTGCATTTTCCTCGACGGTCAGCAGGAAGAAATTGTCCTTCTTGTCCTTCAAGAACAGGTTCTTCGTATGGCCGCCCGGAATCTCGTCGCGCAGCGACACCGATTCGGCGACGGTGAAGACCGGGGCATGGTCCTTGGTCGTATGGGCAATACCGAGCCCATCCAGGAATCGGAAAAGATCGTCGCGGGATTTCGGGTTGGTGTCGCTCATGGCATCTCACAATGAAAAATGGTCTGCCCCTGATACGTCGCCCACAATTTCATTGCAATCTTCGAGACGGTAAAGCCCGGCGTTTCCGGGCTTTCCGACGGCTTGCGAAAAGAAGATGCAATTTTTCTTCGCGAACTCGTCATTTCCCTGTTGCATTTGAAAAATGGTTAGGCCATATAGCGCCCGTCGCCGCAAGACGACGCCCAGCGGTCCAACACACTACCCCGGATCGCGAGGGGAATGAGCGGGTGTAGCTCAGGGGTAGAGCACAACCTTGCCAAGGTTGGGGTCGAGGGTTCGAATCCCTTCGCCCGCTCCAGTTTCTCAAAGGTCCATACCGAAGAGAATAGTCACGGCTCGGGCCGAGGCTGGTATTTTGCCGAAAAGGCAAGTTTGCGTATTCCTATTTCCTTCCCTTGCATCTATGCCTTGCCCACACGCGTAGGGTCTCAAATCAGTCCCATTTGACGTGCAGGTCTGCGCAACGGATAATCGGACGGAACGCGGTAACTGCACGCATGAAAACAAAGATCTCCCTGCTGATGGCGATGCTTTCGCTTCTGCCCGTTCCCGCACTTGCCCATCCGCATATTTTCATCGATGCCAAATTCGAGGTCGTCTCGGCGCCTGACGGCTCCATCAGCGAGCTGCGCAATGTCTGGAGCTTCGACGAGGTGTTCACCTCCTCCGTGCTCATGGATTACGGCAAGAGCGGCGACCAGGCTTTGAGCGCGAGCGAACTCAAGGCGGTGGGAAAGACGGTCCGGGATTCGCTGGCGCAGTACGGTTATTATACGAACGTCACCAGCAACGGCAAAGCAGTGCCGATGGCCAAGCCGGAAGCTATCCAGGCGGACTACAAAGATGGTTCGCTGACGCTGACCTTTTCGCTGAAGCCGGAGCAGAAGACCTTCCTCAAGGGAACCACCATTTTCGGCATCTACGACAAGACTCTCTATACGGCCGTCGATTTCGCCACCGACAACGATTTGAGCACATCGGGACCAGCCTTTGGCCGCTGCAAGCGCAAGGTCATCAGACCCAACCCGAAGGAAGTCATGGCGGAAAATCAGGCTGCGCTGACAAGCATGTTCTTCAGCGACCCCAAGGGCACGGACTACTCGCTGCTGGTGGCGACGCGGCTCGAAGTCCAGTGCTGATCATTTAGGGATCATCTTCCTCACTCGAAAGGCGGACCGTCGTCCTCGGCAGTCCTTTTGCCCGTTGAGGCAGGCGAGATGTAGCGGCGGGCGATGATCCAACAGGCGAGCGCCCAGGTCGCACCGGCACACCAGCCGCCGAGGACGTCGGTGGGGTAATGGACGCCGAGATAGATTCGGCTCGCACCGATCATCAATGTCAGCAGGATGCCGGCCGCGACGGTGAAGACCCGCGTCGAACGATGGGGCCGTGTGCCTGATATCAGCGCCGCCAGTGTCAGATAGGTCACCGCCGACACCATCGCATGACCGCTCGGAAAACTCAGATCCTGCACCTCAACCAGATGTGGCACGATATCGGGCCGAGGCCGGGCGATACCGAACTTCAAGGCCGTGCTCAATGCCCATCCACCAAGCACCGAAACGAGGATGAAAATGGCGATCGCCCGCTGGCGGTCCAGCAGCAGATAGATCGTCACCAAAGCGGTCATCAGCGCCAGCACCGTCGTCCCGCCGAGGCTCGTGATGTCCCTGACGGCATGGGTCAGCCATCCCGGCCCGATCGGCACGAAAAGGTTCGCAGGCTGGCGAAGCGCCAGCAATATCGCCTCGTCGAACCCCTTCGTGCTGCCCTCGAGGACCTCGCCTGTGAGATAGATGAACAAAAGAATTCCGCCGGAGAGCGCGGCGAACATCACAAGCAGCAGGGGCTCGTAGCGGTTCAACCATCCAGGGGTGCCTGATGTGCCGAATGGCCGATCCTTCATGCGCTGAAACCTGTCTTGTTTGCTCTCATATCATTTGTCCATGGTCGAAGCCCGATATTGGACAAAGTCTATCTAGGAACAAAACGCGCGGCTTCCAACCGACTAAGCCGGAACGATATATTCGGCCGCGCATGCGCTTCAGGTTCGTGAAATAAAACCTCTCTATCTTGACGGGAATTGTCGCAGTCGCTGCGGCAGTCACGGCAGGACGGGATCTGCTTTGTTGTCTGCTGAAGGATGGTCCATGGGGGCGTTAGCAACACGGAAGCGTTCGGACTGGTGGTCAGGCGCCGCGTCTGCTGTTAAACTTTCTACTGTTTTCCAAGCCGCCAGTTGTGCTACTAGAGCTGCAGGGGCGATCAGGCATCAGGTGTTTTCAGAGTGTTGAATGTTCGGACATCTTATTCCGCCCGGCTGTCTGTGCTGGCCGGAACGGGGCTGCTGGCGGCGTCCATAGTGGGCATGTTTCCCGCCTCGTCCAGAGCGGACGAAGCGTCTAAATCCTCATCCGATACTTGGGTCGTAACGCTTGGCGCGACCGTTGAATACGGCCCGAGCTACGAGGGATCGAAGCATTATACCTTCGGAGCCCTGCCGTCTTTCGACATTCATCGTTTGGGTGAGGCGCAGGAATACAGCGCGCCTGACGACAATTTCGATTACCAACTGTTCGATCTCGGCGGTGTCGAAATCGGCCCCGTTGTCGGGCTGCGGGACGACCGTTTCGACATCAACAACCTGCATCTGCAAAGCCAGCGCAGGGTGCGCTGGAATTTCGATGCGGGTGGCTTTGCCCAATATTGGCTGATGGACAATCGGCTCCGATTCCGTACGGAGATCCGCCAGTCGCTTTGGGGCGGCGATGGACTGGTCGGCGATTTCGCACTCGACTGGTTCCAGCCGCTCGGAGACAAATGGCTGCTATCTGCCGGCCCTCGGCTGTCGATGGCAAATTCAGTCTATATGCGCACCAACTTCGGCATCTCGGAGAGCGAAGCTGCGAGGCATGGCCATATCAATGCCTTCGATGCCGGTGCTGGCGTCAAATCGGTCGGCTTCACCGTGGCGGCAACCTACACGATCTCGCCGGAATGGAGCGTGCAGGTCTACGGAAAATACAACCGCCTGGTGGGCGATGCCGCCGACAGCCCGATCACCTCGCGCTTTGGCTCACCCGACCAGAATATCATCGGCTTTACGCTCAACAGAACCTTCAACGTCAAGTTTTGAAACGCTCTTCGCTTCATTCTCGGCGATATAGTTGCGCGTCAGCGGAATGATATCGTTTCTTTTGGCGATCTGGATCTGGAAGACGACGAGATCCTCGTAGCGAAAGGCGGCCTCCGCCGTCGAAAGATAATATTCCCACATGCGGCAGAAGCGCTCGTCGTAGAGCTTGGCGGCGTCATCCCAGCGCGCCATGAAACGCTCCCGCCATGCCTCCAGCGTCTTGGCATAATGCAACCGCAGGACCTCGACGTCGGTGATGGCAAGACCCGCCGCCTCGATCTCCGGCACGATCTCCGACAGCGCCGGAATATAACCGCCTGGAAAGATATATTTGTCGAGCCATGGGGTCGTGAAGCCGGGCGTCGCCGAACAGCCGATGGTATGCAGCACCATGATGCCGTTATCCTCCAGCAGCTCGGCGCATTTGCGGAAGAAAGTACGATAGGACGCCAGCCCGACATGCTCGAACATGCCGACGGAAACGATTCTGTCGAAGCGGCCGGTCAAGCTGCGGTAATCCCTCAGCGCGAACTGAACCTCCGCCGGCGTTCCGCCAGCTCTGTCGGCAACCCGCTTCGAGGCGTATTCGTGCTGCTCTTCCGATAGGGTCACGCCGAGCACGTAACCGCCCGGCGCCTGCTCAGCCATATGCAGCGCAAGGCCGCCCCAGCCGCAACCGATATCGAGGATGCTATTGTTCGGCTCGATCAAAAGCTTGGCGGCGAGATGCCGCTTCTTGGCTATCTGCGCATCGTCAAGCGATTGATCGGCATGCTCGAAATAGGCACAGGAATACTGCCGGTCCGGATCGAGGAAGAGCTCGTAGAGCCGACCGTCGAGATCGTAGTGATGCGCGACATTCGCCTTCGATCGTCCTGGCAGGTTGCGATGGCGGAAAATCCGCAGCTTCGTCCGCGCGTAATCGATGATACGGGCAATAAGGGGATGAGTGCTGTTCTGCGCCTCGCGCAAGATCATCGCCACAAAATCGTAGAGCGTACCCTGCTCAACGACGAAGCGGCCATCCATGAAGAGCTCGCCGAGCCGCATATCGGCATCGATAAGAAACGCCCATTCGGCGCGGTCATCGGTGAAACGGACATGAACCGGCTTGCCGGTGCCGTCGCCAAAGGTCAGCATACGGCCGCTGGCCGTGGTCACGGTCAATGCGCCCCGCGTCACGATCGAAGACAACGCGCGCATCACGCACCAGTCCGCGACGCCCGAGAAAAGGGCATTGCTCTTGCCGTTGGGGCCGCTTTCAACTGGAGAACCGGTCATCATCTATCCTTACCGGCGCTGCTGTGCAGCCCGTCATGCTTGATATGCCAATCGTCACGCTCTTCCGGCACCACATTGGCACCGGCGATCAGCCAGACCCCCAGGAGGATCGATCCGCTCCCGACCACCTGCAGGGCGACGATGCGCTCACCGAAGACAAACCAGCCAGTCGCGATAATCAGCACGTAGCTGATGCCGGAAAGTGGGAAGGCGCGGCTGAGATCGAGTTCGGCAAGCACGTTCATCCAGATGAAGAAGGTCACAATCTCGACGACGATGGCTGCCAAGATCCAATAGGAGGAGAGCGCTTGCCACAGCCAACTTTCCGCACCTCCATTGTTCATCTGCTCGGCTCCGAGCTTGATGAAGAATTGGAACAGGGTATTCAGCACTGGCACGGCTAGCCAGGAAAGACGCATCGGCATTACACATCCGCCTCATCTGTCGAAAACAGTGGCGAAACCAGCCGCAACAATCCCTGAAGGACAGGATTGCGATGGCGGAAATACATCGCATTGGCCGTCAGCTTGCTGCCGAGCCGCACCTTGTTTTCATAATAGGCCTGGCCGCTTTGATAACGGCTCAGGCCATTGTCCAGGCAATAGCGCAGATTGGTGAACCAGCTCAGGAAATAGAGATTGTAGGGCCGGCCCTTTTCGCCATCCATGCAGAAGAACTTGTCGATGGCCACGCGCTCGTCATGGACGATCAGATTGGCGGCCATGAGCTTGTCTTCGACAAAATAGAAGGCGCAGAAGGAGCGGCCACTCATGCGATCGAGAATGCCCTGGAAATAGGCAGGCGTCAGTTCCTCGAACTGCCATTCGCTGCGATTGCGCGTGTCGTGATAGAGCGCCATGACCTCTGGCAGGAATTCGCCGAAATCGGTCCGAATCTCGACCCTGACCTGTTCGAAGGATTTCATCTTGCGGCGCATGTCCTTGCGGGTGCCGGACGAAAGCCTGGCAAGATATTCATCGATCGTCTTGAAATCGATGTCGAGCCAGGCGGTCGGCAGACCGCCGATCGAGGCATAGCCGCGCGCAGCAAATAGGGCGCCGAATTCGGCTGATGTCGGCGCGGGGATATCCTTGAGGCCGATCAGCCCGCAATGCTCCACTGCAGCGACCTGCTCGAAAAAGGACAGCATCTCCGCCAGCAAGACACCACGTCGTTCGCCATCGACGTCGGGATGAAAGCCGATTGCCCCCGTTTCCGTGCAGGGAGAACCGAGACAGGCAAGGCGCAGCTTCAGGAACTTCGGAAAATAGCGTTGGACCTTACGCGCGGACCGGCGCAGGAAACCTTCCTCCAGCGTGGTGTCAAGGGCATAAAGGCAGAGAAAGGCCGGCATAGCCGCGCTGATCCGTCCGCCTTCCGTAATGGTGATGTAGCGCCATTCGAACCCCTCAAGGCCGGCTTCCTCGATCGCCAGCAGGCAATCATAGTCCTCGACCTGGCCCGGGAAACACGCATTCCAGGCATCGCGGCCGATGGCGCGGATGCTGGCATGAACTTCGGCCACCGGATCGCCCATCGGCTGCGGTGGGACTTTAAGCAGCGGCTGCGACATGACGCGCCTCGAAGAAATCGGCCGTGAAATCGGCCACCTGACGGTGCTGCCGGTCGACATGGATCATGTGATAGCTGTCCGTGATCCATTTCAGCTCGTGTGGAGCGCCGATATGCTCGGAGATGTAGCGGGCATGCTTCGGGCTGGCGAGATCGTCATCCTCGGCATGGAGGATCAGCGTCGGCGTCTGCATTTGCGGCAACAGGCTGCGGAGAGCCTTACCCAGCCGGTGCATCTCGACCAAACCTTTGCCTGGGAATTTTTCCAGCACGCCTTCGCTCGCCATGCCTTCGATCAGCCGGCGCATGCGCTCGTCCTTGATCCCGAGCGAGGTCGTCTCGCTGAAGCTCAGCCGATCGAGGAATGGAACGCGCGACAGCCAGCCGATCTGCGAGGCCAGCAGCGGATAGTAGAAGGGAACGTCCCAGCCGTCGTAACTGAAGCAGGGAGAATAGATCGCCACCGCGCCGATGGTCTTCTTCTGCTGTTCGGCGGCCAGCATGGCAAGCTTCCCACCAACGCAGATACCGGCGGCAAAGACCTCCTGCGTTCTGGATGCCAGCAGCTCCGATGCCTCGACGACCGAGGCGAGCCAGTCTTCCCAGCGGGTCCCGCGGAGCGTTTTCACATCGACGCCGTGACCGGCCAGCAGTGGCGCATAGATGCTGTAGCCCCTGCGGTTGAGATGCCGGGCCACCAGCTTCATTTCGGCAGGCGCCCCCGTCAATCCGTGGACCAGAAGGACGCCTTTGCCATTTGAGCCCTCCATGAAGAAGCTCAATTCGTCAGCTTTCATGAGAGAGCTCCGACTGCCGGTTTTCCTTGGCCATGAAGCCAAGCGCATGGCAGGTGCTGATCACATGCGTGCCGTTCTTTTCCTGCTCGTCCTTGATCTGCTCGTGCAGCGCCTGGAGTTTCGTCCAGTGGGTCCGCGGGCGATAATGGTGCTCCGCATGATAGCCATTGCCGAACCAAAGCCAGTTGTAGAAGGATTTGTGGCTAGAAACGCCCCAGGCGATCGGCTCGTCCGGATCGCCGTTCAGATGCTCGTAGTAGCCGTTCAGCGACGACAGGCAGTTACCGATATAATAGAACGGCACGAAGAACAGCACCGCTTTCCAGTCATAAACCAGTGCGAGCGCCGCAAGGCCGAGGAAGAAATAGAGTTCGAACCGGCCCCAGGCCGCATCGAATGGGCGGTTACGGGCAATCGCCTTGTGGATGTCGCCAAGGCTGTCGCGGAAGAAGCTCAAAAACGTGTAGGACCAGACGTTTTCCGGCTGGCCGTCGCGGCCGTAGCGATAGATCGACAGCAGGTCGATGGTATCGCCTTTCTCATCCGGCCGGTCGCTGTTGCCGGAATGGTGGCGCATATGCACCCAATGATAATAGGTCTGCGAGAAGCCGATCGCGACCGACTCCAGCAAGCTGAAACCGTAGTTCATCCAGCGCGGCTTGAAATAGGGCGTGTGGATGAAGTTGTGCGATATGCTGTTGATGTTCCAGGAGATGGAAACGGCATAAAGGCAGCCGAGAATAGCCGAAAGCCAAAGCGGCCGGCTTTCGAAGCCGACGATCAGATAGACATCGAAGGCGAGATGGGCGACAGCGGCCAGAACCGGTGCCAGGTCCCATCGGGTGTGCGCAAAGATTTTCATAATCCCGTAACTCCCACGCAAGCCACACCGGCGGTGACGAAGAACACGCCCGCCGCGTGGCGCAGGTTGATGTTTTCCTTGAAGATGACGGCGCCGGCGAGCACGATGACCACATAGCTCAGCGCCATCAGCGGAAAGGCGATTGTCAGCGGCACGCGCTCAAGAACGGCCGTCCAGGTGAAAAGCTCCACAGCCCAGAACAGAATGCCGAGCCAGGTGATCGGCTTGGCCAGCGCCGAAAGCAGGGTGCCTTCGCCGGCCGTCTGCTTGAAGCAAACTTCGCGGGCCGTCTCCGCGAGTATGCAGAACAGGATGAGTCCCAGCATGGGAAGTGTCAGGCTGCCAGTCATTCCATGTACTCCGCCAGCACCTCCAACAGCGCATGATTGGCCGCGCTGTTGATGTTTCTCATCGCCTCGGCGCCCTGTCGCATACGCGGCTGATCGATGAAGATCTCCGCGCGCTTCATGAACTGCGTCCGAAGACTGCCAGCATAGCTTGGAGCCGAATAATCCCCAATGACATCGGCGCCGATAATGCGGTGACGGCTGCCGATTTCGCTGATCAGGGAGAGGAGATAGGGCAGCCGCATGCGGCCTTGATCCCAATTGGTAACGGCATCGTCGGCTGCCAGCACGTCCTTGTCGATCGTCACGTAGACCGCTTCGGTGTGAATACGGCTAAGCATGTGATCGATGAAATTTTCCTCGCCGATCTCTGCGATCGATTTCCAGTGCAGCGCACCCCGTTCCTGCCGATAGCTGGCGCCATGGCCGTAGTCGGCCAATACGCGGCTCGGCGGATGCTGGTAAGGGTAGAGTTCCAGCTTGCCGTCGCCGAGCCAATGCAGGTTGGCCCCCTTGCGCTCCGGGCTGCGGAGATCATGGCTACAGACGCCGATGGTGATGACCTTCTGGATGCTTTGATTGGCAAGTGCGCTGTTGACCCAGGAACCGCAGTGCAGGCCGCCGTCGAATTTGACCCAATCCGGATGATTGTCGAAATGGATCAGCGTGACAGCGCTGGACTGCCGTTCGAGCGCGTCGTCCAGCAGCAGGGCGGTGATATGATGGAAATCACCGGAACCCATGAAGCACAATTGCGGAGCCTTGCCTGTCGTAGGCCTGCTCTTGACGATCTCGCGACTGAGATCGTCAAGGACGTCCTGCTTGCTCCACAGCCGAACCTGCTGCCCGGCATTCTTGCCGGAATACTGGTACGCGCCTGCGAATTTGCAAGCGCGTACGAAGTCGGGCTGCAACTCCAAAGCATCATCGAGATGAAGAAGCAGCAGTTGCACAGCCTTATCTCCGGGCAGCGCGCGTCAGAAGCTGATCGAGAAGCGCAAGCGCCAGATCGATCTCTTCGCGGGTGATGAGCAGGTTCGGAGCGAAGGTGATGACGTTCTTGTGATAGCCGCCGACGTCGAGCACGAGGCCATAGGTCCTGCCGCCGACCTGAAGGTCGCCCTTCATGCCTTCGTCGCACATCCAGTCCATCGTCGCCTTGTCCGGCGTGTAGCTATCGTCCTTGCAGATTTCCATGCGCAGCGCCAGGCCGAGACCGTCGACCTCGCCGACAATGGCATGGCGCTTCTGCAGCTGCTTCAACCCGTCGAGGAAATGCGCGCCCTTTTCCATGATCGCAGCGCCGAAATCCTGCTCTTCCAGCATCTTCATCGTTTCGAGCGCGACGGACGTTCCCATCGGGTTGCTGGCGAAGGTCGAATGCGTGGAGCCGGGCGGGAAAATATCCGGATTGATCATTTCTTCGCGAGCCCAGACGCCGGAAAGCGGGTTGAGGCCGTTCGTGATCGCCTTGCCGAAGATCAGCGCATCCGGCGAAACGCCGAAATGCTCGATCGACCAGAGCTTGCCGGTGCGGTAGACGCCCATCTGGATTTCATCGACGACGAGCAGGATGCCATGATCGTCGAGCACCTTCTTCAGTTCGACGAAGAAATTCATCGGCGGAATGACGTAGCCGCCGGTGCCCTGGATCGGCTCGATATAGAAGGCGGCGTATTCGGACTTGCCGGCCTTCGGGTCCCAGACGCCGTTATATTCGCTCTCGAACAGGCGGGCGAACTTCTGAACGCAGTAATGTCCATACTCTTCCTTCGACATGCCCTTCGGGCCGCGGAAGTAGTAAGGGAACTCGATAAACTGCGCGCGATCGCCGAAATGGCCGTAGCGGCGGCGATAGCGGTAGCTCGAGGTGATCGCCGAAGCGCCAAGCGTGCGGCCGTGATAGCCGCCTTCGAAGGCGAACATCAGGCTCTTGCCGCCGGTGTAATTGCGCACGAGCTTCAGGGAATCCTCGACCGCCTGCGAGCCGCCGACGTTGAAATGGACGCGGCCCTTGTAACCGAACTTGCGCTCGGCGTCCTGGGCGATCATCGCGGCAAGCTCTACCTTTTCGCGGTGCAGATATTGCGACGCGACCTGCGGGAGACGATCGAGCTGGCGGTGCGCGGCCTCGTTCAGGCGCTCGTTGCGATAGCCGAAATTGACGGCGGAGTACCACATCTGCAGATCGAGAAACGGCGTCCCGCTCCGATCGTACACATAGGAGCCTTCGCATTCCTCGAAGAATTTCGGCTTCTCCATATAGTGAACCGTGTCGCCATGAGAGCAATAGAGCTCCTCAAGCGCGCGCAATTCCTCTTCGGAGCGGACGGACTCGGTCTGGCCGCTAAAGGCTTCGGCTACATTCGTTTTCATTCAATGCCTCTTGGTCTGGTTCACGCCGTCTTGACTTGCGGCAGTGCACGGGAGCGTCGCTCGACGCTCGGGAGAACGGCTTCCATCTTTGGAAGCAGATCAGAAAAATCTTCGAAACCGACATAGGGAATGCCGCTTTCCTCGCAGTAATCGACAAGCTTGGCCTTGGCGAAAACGAGGTCGACCTTGTCGGAAACGCAGAAGTCGCTCCGCCCATCGCCGATATAGACCTGAAGGTCGTTGCTATCGACGACGCGGCATTTACAGACGCCGGCGCCGGATACGCAGCCGGTCGCCGTAAATGGCGGGAACAGCGAATAGGATTCGCGGCCCTTGGAAACGCTGCAGGTCAGCACATTGGCGATGATCGGCAGGCCCTCGATGCCATGGCGCGCCAGGATGCGCCGGATGAAATAATCCACACCGTCGCTGACGACCGTAACAGGCAATTCGCCGCGGCGGCAGAAGGACAGGAAAGCCTCGAAGCCGGGATCGATCGCAAGCGTATCGAGGAACCGGTCGAGCTCACCTCTGCTTGCTTCGATGAGAGCGATTTGCCGGCGCATGCATTCGCCGGAACCGATCAGCCCCTGCTTCCACAATTGCTCGATATCTTCCCACTCGGAACCGGCGAAACGGGTTAGCACCATATCCGTCGCGTCTTCGATGGATATGGTTCCATCAAAATCGCAAAACACCTGCATCAAATACCCCTTCGCCTAATCTTAAGTTGCGTCTAACAACCTCAGATGAGCCGGGCATGAGCGGAAAATGATGCGAAAATGAAAAACGACGAGGCAGTGATTTTTAGCCGAGTGGCAATCTCAAATCGACCTGGAGACCGCTACCCAGACGTGAGGTGGAAAGATCGACGGTTGCCGAAAGGCGGTCTGCAGTATCCGCGACGATCGCAAGCCCGAGGCCGGCCCCTTCGGTGTGAAGCGTATGGAGGCGATAGAAACGCTGGAACACCGCTTCCCTTTCGTGTGGGGGAATGCCGGGGCCGCTGTCGCTGATCGAAATGCGGGCAAAGCCGTCTTCCGAGGCGATGGACACTTTGATTTCCCCTCCGACTGGAGTGTATTTAATTGCATTGTCGAGCAGATTGGTGACGAGCATGCGCAGCAGCGCCTCATCGGTTCTAACCTGGATGGCTTCATCCCCTTCCAGCACGACGTCGAGCTCGCGGCTGGTGACGATATTGCCGAGTTCGGCAATGAGCGACGCCATCCAGTGATAAAGCTTGATCGAGGTGAGATTAAGGGGGTGATGACTGACCCTGGCAAGCCGCAGCAATTGTTCGATAAGATGGATGGTGCGATTGTTGCTGGCCACGAGATCGGAAATAATCGCCTGCCGCTCCTGATCGCTATCGCTGTTTTCGAGCATTCGCAAAAGCAGCTTCACACTCGCTTGCGGCGTACGCAGCTGATGCGCGGCAAGATCGGAGAAGCGCCGCTCCAGCGTCAGCGACTGCCCGAGCTTTTCAAGTAGCTGGTTGATCGACCGGCCTAGCGGCAAGAGATCGCGCGGCAGCTCTTCGACCGGGATAGCCGAAAGATCGTCAGGCGATCTTGTCCGGATCTGCCGCACCAGCCCATGAATGGTGCGCAGGCCGCTATTGATGCCAAGCCAGATGAGAAAGCCGATCACCGGCACCAGCATCAGCAGCGGAAAGAACAGATTGAGGAGAATGTTGGAAACGAGCGTTTCGCGAAGCGCGATCTTTTCGCCGAGTTCGATCACAATGGTCGTCTTCGGGATCGGCAGCGAATAGACGCGCCACTCGTCCCCGCCATAGGTCAGGGTGGTGAAACCCACCTTCTGCTGCGGGACGTCAGAAAGGAAGGCTGTGCTGCTGTAGAAGCGGATATTGCCGTCGACCCAGGCACGGAACATATGCGCATCGGCATAGTCATCAGCGTCTTCGTTAAAGGCCAGCTGATTGTCCATGTTGAAGTCGATATCGTCGATCTGCTTAGCGCCATGGTCTGGATTCTTCTCCAGCGGCCGGCGCAGCAAGCTCCAGATCACATTTGCGTCGTCGATGAGCTGGGCATCGTAGATATTGTTGATCTCCCGCGTCGCGCTGTTGAAGGCGAATGCGGCGATCACGACGATCGTCACGACGACAACAGGCGCGATGCGCAGAAACAGTTTGCGGGTAAGCGTGGAATTGTTCATCGCTCGATCATGTAGCCGACGCCGCGGATCGACTTGATGAAATCGGTGCCGAGCTTCTTGCGCAGATTGTAGATCGTCACTTCGATCGTGTTGCTCTCAACGGTGTTTTCCGCATCATAGAGCGCATATTCGATATCGTTCTTAGTCACGTACCGGCCGCTGCGCTCCATGAGCAGCTTCAGCAGATGAAATTCCTTCGCCGTCGTGTGGACCTGCACATTGCCTTTGCGAGCCACCATGGCCGAGGGATCGACCTCCACGTCGCCGCAACGGATGACGCTTTCAGTCCGCCCGTCACGCCGGCGGATGAGCGCGCGCAGCCGCGCTAGCAGCTCGTCGAGATCGAACGGCTTGACCAGATAGTCGTCGGCGCCCTCATCCAGACCCTCGACCTTCTGGCGCACGGAATCCATCGCCGTCAGCAGCAGTACAGGCACGGAATTTCCCCGTTGCCGGATGCGCCGCAGCACCTCCATGCCGCTCAGCTGCGGCAGATTGATGTCGAGCACGATCGCCGCGAAATGTGAATGTGCCGCCGCTTCGAGCCCGGATTCGCCGTCGCGCATCCAGTCGACTCCGTAGGCATGCTTTTCCAGCGCCTTCTTCAGCGATGAGCCGAGGATATTGTCGTCTTCAACAAGCAGAACGCGCACGACCGACCTCACGTAGCGGTAATTCCATAGCGGATGAGCCGCAATTGGAGCGGCCATGTGGCAAAGCTATGACGGATATTTTCCGCCTGGCAAGAGTTTCAGGAAAAGGCAGCGTTCCCGCGGCCGGCTCCGAGGCACGGTTTTGCGTTGAATATGGTCTCATTGCTGCGTCGCCATCAGGCATTCCGCAAGACAGATTGCGGCCGGGGTGCTCTCTTGCGGCTGCAATATTCCTATCTCGCGATAAAAGCCCGGCTCTGAAAGCGGCACCATGCGGATCGGCGCGACCGGCGGAGGGCTACCGTCGACAACAGGCAGAAGTGCCACCCCGAGCCCCTGTCCGACCATTGCGGCGATCCCGGCGATGTCGTCGATCTCCACCGATTCACGCGGAACAATCGAATGCGACCGCAAGAAGCGGTCAACCTGCCGTCCTCCGAACGAGCTGCGATCATAGCGGATGAAGGGCTGTTCACGCAGCAGCGTCCGCCAATCGTCGCCCTCCAGCTCCTCGGGAACTGCAAGCACGTAGGGCTCGCGCACCAGGGGCCGCCAGATCAGATTCTTGGGCAAGCCGAACGGCGGTTCGATGAGTACGGCGAGATCGAGCTCGCCGGCATCGAGCAGATCGAGGAGATGCAGCGAGACCCCCGGGACGATGCGGAGGTGATGATGTGCAAATCGCTGACGGAAGGGGCCGAGAGCGCGAGCAAGCAGCGCCGATTGAACGGAAGCGATTGCGCCGACGCGCAGCTCGCCGCCGGAAGCCTCATCGACGGGATCGGCGATGTGCTCGAACATCGCAATGATGCTCTTGGCGCGCTCGAGCGTTCTAAGTCCCGCGGCATTCAGCGTTGCGGAGCGGCCGGTCCGCTCGAACAATTTAACGCCAAGCCTTTCCTCCAGCCGCTTCATCTGTCCGCTGACCGCGGCCTGCGTCAGGCCGATCCGATCTCCCGCCGCAGCAAAGGTTCCGAAGCGGGCGATGGCTATAAGAGTTTGAAGTTCTGCAATCATGATTCATAATTTTTCCTGTATCTCAACATCACGATATACCGTTTTTCATAGAGAAAAATGTATCTTATTCCTTGCTGCATCACTTCGCTTCTTGGAGACGATCATGAGCGCAGCACCGCTTCATCCCTTCCACCTCGCATTTCCCGTCAACGATCTCGCTGCGGCGAGGAGCTTCTATGGCGGTCTTCTCGGTTGCCCCGAAGGCCGCAGCTCGCCGGACTGGATCGATTTCAACTTTTACGGCCATCAGATCGTCGCCCATCTGGCGCCGGGTGAAGTAAACGATGTGGCAGCAAATGCCGTCGATGGTCACGGCGTTCCGGTGCGCCATTTCGGCGTCGTTCTGTCGATGGAAGAATGGGAGGCTGCCGCTGAGAAGTTGACGAAAGCCAACATAGAATTCGTCATCAAGCCCTATATCCGCTTTCGGGGCGAGCCGGGAGAGCAGGCGACCATGTTCTTCAAGGACCCGAGTGGCAATGCCATCGAGATGAAGGCTTTTGCCGACATCAACAGTCTCTTCGCCAAATAGGGCTCAGACCGGCGACACGAGCAGCCGCCACGGTGAAAACCGGCCGCGCGTGAAATGCTCTTGTCGCCGGTGGAACTCCAGAGCAGTTCCAGCAAAAGTGCGTAGCGGTTTTGCGTCCGGAGCTGCGTAGAAACAAGATATAGAGCGTTTTCGCGATTCGAAGAGAAGCGGAAATGCTCTAAGCTGACGTAATGCCGGCAGCAACGGCATCCTTGCGCATCGCTCGCAGCTTTTGCATGGACGCTTCCAGGACGTCGAAGATCCGGGGATCGGCCGATTGTGCGACGTTGAACCGCATGAAGCGGCCGGCTGTCTCCGACAGACTGAAAACATTGCCCGGGGCGAGGATGACGCCTTCCGCGAGGCAAGCACGGGCAAGGTCGGCGGCATCAACGCCTTCCGGCAGCCTGCACCAGAGGAACATGCCCGCATGCGGCTTGAGCCATGGGGTGATACCGATCGCTTCCAGCCTGGCTGAAACCTCATCCATCGCCTTTGCAAGCCGGACGCGCAGCGCCTCGACATGCTTGCGATAACTTCCATCCTTCAGCGCGACATAGACAAGTTCGGCCGACACTTGCCCGCAGCTGAAGCTGCTGGCGACCTTGAGATCGACGAGATCGTCGATCCACTCGGGCTTCGCGGCGATGAAGCCGCAGCGTATGGAAGCCGAAAGCGTTTTCGAGAAGCTGCCGATATGGATCACCCGGTCCAACCCGTCATAGGCGGCCAGACGCGGCGCCGGCACCTGCTCGAAATCAGCGAAAATATCATCCTCGATGATGATGAGCCCGGAGGCGTCTGCCAGCTTCAGCAGCCGATGCGCGGTGACGGGAGAGAGCGTCGCTCCCGTCGGATTGTGAATGGCGGAGTTGGTGATGTAGAGCCGTGGTTTATGACGTTCGAGCACCTGACCGAACAGCTCGACATCCGGCCCTGCCGGCGTGAAGGGCACGGAAACGACCTTGGCGCGATGTGCCCGCAGCAGTGCATGGAAATTGAAGTAGCAGGGATCGTCGACCACGACGGTATCGCCGGGTTCGATCAGGAAACGGCAGAGAAGATCGATCGCCTGCGTACCCGATTCCATCAGCATGATCTGATCCGGGGGCACGTTGATTCCATGTTCGCCCAGGCGCCGTGCCAGCAAATGCCGCAGTGGCGGTAGGCCGAGCGGCGTCCCATAATTGGCAAGCACTTCGATATCGCCGCGCGCCAGCGTGCGCATTGCCTTACGCAAGGCAGCCTGCGGCAGCCACGAAGGCGGCAGCCAGCCGCAACCTGGTTTCAGTGCGTCGTCGCCGACTTCGAGCGATTGCCGCGAGATCCACAGCGGATCGACATTGCGGCCCGACCTCGCGCCCGTTTCGGAGAGCGACAGAGGCGGCAACGGCCCGCAGACATAAAAGCCGGACCCCGGCCGCGAGCGGATCACGCCCTCGGCCGCAAGCCGTTCATAGGCCTCGACCACGGTGGAAACGGAAACCTGCATCGTCTTGGCAAAGCTGCGCACGGAAGGAAGCCGCGCGCCGGGTACAAGGCTGCGCGCAGCGATGCGCTCTGATATCGCCACCATCACGCCTTCGATCCGGGTACCGGCAGCGCCGGTCATCAGGAGATTATCCATCTGTACTGCACCTTCAATCATAACAGTTTGCTCAGATTGTACTGTACCGTCTCTGGCTTGAGCAGGCAAATGCGCCGATACCCGCGAGCATCAAGAAGGAGCATGCGCCATGGACAAGACGACGACGGGTTGGATTTACGGTTTGACGGGAGTGGTGATCTTCAGCGGCTCGCTGCCGGCGACGCGCGTGGCCGTCATGGATTTCGACCCCTTGTTCCTCACCGTTGCTCGAGCCGTAATCGCTGGCCTTTTGGGTCTTTGCCTCCTGCTCGCCTTTCGCGAGAAGCGCCCTACCCGCGGCGACATTGCCTCGCTGACGATCGTCGCCCTCGGCTGCGTCGTCGGCTTTCCGCTCTTGACGGCACTGGCGCTGAAGCACGTCACCTCGGCTCATTCGATCGTCTTCATCGGATTACTGCCGCTGGCAACGGCAATCTTCGGCGTGCTGCGCGGCGGCGAACGGCCGCGCCCGGCCTTCTGGATATTCTCCCTCCTCGGCAGTGCGCTGGTCTGTAGCTATGCGCTGGCGCAAGGCGTGTCGGCCTCTCCGGTCGGCGATCTCCTGATGCTTGCAGCCGTGATCGTCTGCGGCCTCGGTTACGCCGAGGGTGCGGTGCTCTCGCGCCGGCTGGGCGGCTGGCAGGTCATCTGCTGGGCCCTCGTGCTATCCCTGCCTGTCACCATCGCGCTCTGCCTCATGACTATGCCGCGCAACATTGACGGCATTGGCGGCCCTGCCTGGCTCGGGCTCCTCTATGTCTCGCTCTTCAGCATGCTGATCGGCTTCATCTTCTGGTATCGCGGGCTCGCCCAGGGCGGCATCGCAGCTGTCGGCCAGCTGCAGTTCCTGCAGCCCTTCTTCGGCTTTGCGCTTGCGGCAGCGCTGCTGAAGGAAAGCGTCAGCTGGTCGATGCTCGTTGTAACGCTGGCCGTCGTCGCCTGCGTCGCAGGAGCGCGAAAATTCGCCCATTGAGTCCATCACTCGGCAAACCAAGCACTTGATCTTATAAACCGATCGGTCTATTGAAAACCAATCGGTCTATAAGGAGCCAGTTATGCCGACCTCACTCGTCCCGCCTTTCACCCGCGAAACCGCCACCGCCAAGGTCCGCATGGCCGAGGACGGCTGGAACAGCCGTGATCCGGAGCGTGTCTCCAAGGTCTATACGGAGGACAGCCAATGGAGGAACCGCGCCGAATTCCCGAGGGGCCGCAAAGAAATCGTCGAGTTCCTGACGCGCAAATGGGCAAAAGAACTCGACTACCGGCTGATCAAGGAACTCTGGGCCTTCGAGGGCAATCGCATAGCCGTGCGCTTTGCCTATGAATGGCATGATGACAGCGGCCATTGGTTCCGCTCATATGGCAACGAGAACTGGGAATTCGACGCCGATGGCCTGATGCAGCGCCGTTTCGCCTCCATCAACGACATGCCGATCAGAGAAGAGGACCGGAAATTCCACTGGCCGCTCGGCCGCCGGCCGGACGATCATTCGGGCCTCTCCGACCTCGGCCTGTAAGATGGTGCGTACCGTCTTCGAAAAATCCGACGCCATTGCCCTCGTTGCTGAAGTCTTTCGCGAGCTCGGCTACGAAGGCGCGTCGATGAGCGAGATCACCGCCCGCACGAAATTGTCCAAGGGCAGCCTCTATCACTTCTTTCCAGGCGGCAAGGAAGAGATGGCGGCTGAGATCATGGCCAATATCGACACATGGTTCGTGACGGAGATGTTCAAGCCGCTCGAGGAGGAAGAACCGCGTGCCGCGATCGCCCGCATGTGGCAAACAACGGACAGCTATTTCCGCTCCGGCCGCCGCGTCTGCCTGATCGGCGCCTTTGCGCTGGAGGAAACGCGCGACCGCTTTCCCGCCGCCATCAGCGGTTATTTCCATCGCTGGATCGAAGCGCTTTATGGCGCTTTGCTTAGGGCCGATGTACCGGGTGCCGAGGCAAAGATGCTCGCCGAAGAGGCAGTCATTGGCATCCAGGGCGCATTGACGCTTGCCAGAGCTCTTGGAGATGAGACGGTGTTTGGCAGATCCCTGGCGCGACTGAAGCACCGGCTGGAAACTGCCCTCGGCTAAAGCCATTTCATCGACGCGAATCACCGCACAGCCAATGCTTCTTCCCTTGCCAAACGGGCTTGCGCTTACCGCTATTTGTGCGCTACCGCTGGCGATATCGCAGGGAAACGGCATCTCCAGGCTCCCGATGTTGGGGATGACCACTTCAACAACCCACTGATATTAAAGAATCCTCCACAAAAGTATGTCATCGTTAATCATGTTTGATTTGCAACTATCCAAGCTCCCATGTTCAGCAGGGAATGGGAGCATCGAGGAGATGGGTAGAAGATGCTGCAGCAGGTAAACGAAGCCGACGATACGCTGATCGATCAACTGCAACGGTCGGCGTTCGACTATTTCATGCTCTATACCAATCCGGAAAATGGACTGGTGGCGGATACCTCGATCAAGACGAGCCACTGCAGCATTGCGGCCGTCGGCTTCGCACTATCGAGCTATCCGGTCGCCGTCGAGCGCGGCTGGATCAGCCGCGCCGACGCGGCAAAGCGAGTGCTGACGGCCCTCGATTTCTTTGCCGACAGCCAGCAGGGCACCGAACGCGGCGCCACCGGCCATCGCGGTTTCTACTATCACTTCCTTTACATGGAGACTGGCAAGCGCGCCTGGAACAGCGAGCTTTCGACGATCGATACCGGCCTGCTGCTGCTCGGCGTCCTGACTGCTGCCGCCTATTTCAATGGAAACAGCCAGGTCGAGCGCGATCTGCGCAGGCAGGCGAAATTCCTCTACGAACGCTGCGACTGGCATTGGGCACTGAACAAGGGCCAAACCATCAGCATGGGCTGGAAGCCGGCAAGCGGCTTCCTGCGCTGGCGCTACCAGGGCTATGACGAGGCGATCTTCCTCTATGTGCTGGCGCTCGCCTCGCCCACGCATGCGATCCCATCCTCGAGCTATGATGCCTTTGCCTCGACCTATACGTGGATGATGTTCAAGGACGCGCCCTTTCTCTATGCCGGGCCGCTGTTCATCCACCTCTTCTCGCATGCCTGGATCGATTTCCGCGACATCCGCGACAGACATGTCGCCGACAAGGATACCGACTACTTCCGCAATACCCAGACGGCGATCGCCGTGCAGCGCGATTACACGGACCGCAATCCCGGCCATTTCACCGGCTATACGAAGGATATCTGGGGCCTTTCCGCCTGCGACGGCCCGAACCCGACTGGTACCAAACATAGCCTGCGCTATGCCCCGAAGGTCTTCGGCTATGCTGCCCGCGGCGCGCCGCTGGGTCCCGACGACGGCACTATAGCTCCATGGGGACCGCTATCCTGCCTGCCATTTGACCGCGACGCGGCACTTGATGGCACACGCGCGCTGCTTTCGACCTATCCCAACCTCTTGCTCGACGGCCGCTTCCCCGGCGGCTTCAATCCAAGCGTGAAAGGAACCGGCCCGGAAGGCTGGGTGGATGACCGTTCCGTCGCGATCGACCAGGGATTGCTGGTCATGATGATCGAAAACGCTCGTACCGGCATGATCTGGGATCTGATGCGGCAATCTCCGATCCTCCGCACCGGCCTGGAACGCGCCGGCTTCACCGGCGGCTGGCTGGACGAGAAGAAGTCAAAGCCTGCGATCGCTTGATTCATGTCGTGAGTGGCCGTGCAGAGGAGCGCGGCAAAACACACTCCCCCCACCATCATTTGCAGCACCTCAAAGCTCCTTGCTCAACTCGGCGCTATGCCACGTCGAACTTGACGCCCTGCGCCAGCGGCAGCGTCCGGCCGTAATTGATCGTGTTGGTCGCTCGGCGCATATAAGCCTTCCAGGCATCCGAGCCGGACTCGCGGCCGCCGCCCGTCTCCTTCTCGCCGCCGAATGCACCGCCGATCTCAGCACCGGAAGGGCCGAGATTGACATTGGCGATGCCGCAATCCGACCCGCGTGCGGACACGAAGATCTCAGCCTCGCGCATGTCATTAGTGAAGATTGAAGAGGATAGCCCCTGCGGCACGGCATTATGCAGCGCCAGCGCTTTGTCGAAATCGCTGTACTTCATCACATAGAGGATCGGCGCGAAGGTTTCCTGTTCGACCGGCCCGGTCTGCTCCGGCATTTCGACGAGAGCCGGGCGAACATAGAAGGCATCGGCTGAGCCGCTTTCGACACGTTCGCCGCCGGTCACCGTGCCGCCAACCGCCTTCGCAGCCGCAAGCGCTGCCTGCATGCGGTCGAAGGCTTGCTTGTCGATCAGCGGGCCGACTAGGGTTCCCGCTTCAAGCGGATTGCCTATCGTGACCGAACCATAGGCCTTCTGCAGGCGCGGCACGAGCTGGTCGTAGACGCTTTCATGAACGAAAAGGCGGCGCAGCGTCGTGCAGCGCTGGCCGGCCGTGCCCATGGCAGAAAAGGCTACGCCACGCAGGGTGAGGTCGAGATCCGCCGTCGGGCAGACGATGGCGGCATTGTTGCCGCCAAGCTCGAGGATGGCGCGGGCGAAACGGCCGGCAAGACGTGGGCCGACGGCGCGGCCCATGGCCGTCGATCCGGTGGCCGAGACCAGCGGCACTTGGCGATGATCGACCAGCAGTTCGCCAAGATCACGCCCGCCGATCAGCAGCGTCGAAAGGTTCGCCGGCGCTTCGCTGCCCTCGGCGACATAGCGCTTCAACGCCTTTTCAAACAAAGCCTGCACGGCAAGCGCCGTCAGCGGCGTCTTCTCCGATGGCTTCCAGATGGTGGAATTGCCGCAGACGATGGCAAGCGCCGCGTTCCACGACCAGACGGCAACGGGGAAATTGAAGGCCGAGATGATGCCCACCGCCCCTAGCGGATGCCAGCTTTCCATCATCCGGTGCTCGGAGCGTTCCGTAGCGATGGTGAGGCCATAAAGCTGGCGCGAGAGGCCAACGGCGAAATCGCAGATATCAATCATCTCCTGCACTTCGCCGAGGCCTTCGGAGGTGATCTTGCCGACTTCGATCGAGACGAGCCGACCGAGGGCAGCCTTGCCGGCGCGCAGCTCCTCGCCAAGCAGGCGGATCAACTCGCCGCGCTTCGGCGCCGGCACGTTACGCCAGCTAAGAAACGCCTCATGCGCGGCCGCGATCGCGCCCTTCGCCTCCCCAGCTGACTGTTCCTTAAGCCTGCCGATCTCTGCGCCGGTAACCGGAGACGTAACGGCAAGTGTTCCGCCGGTGTAACGGTCGACCGACACGCCGATTTCGGTCAGAATGGCCTTGGTTTCGGCGGCAAGATCCGATATCGCGCTCATCTTGTTTCCTCTTCCCGTAATCCTGGTTCCCGGATTGCCCTAGAGCCGGATGATTTTAGGTCGAGTCGGCCTAAAATCTGAATCCGCTCTAAAATCAAAGAAGTAGAGCGTGATGTTGTCCGAAAACCGCCTACACTTTTCGGACAACATCACGCTCTAGACTCTGGCGCCAACGAAATGCGCCGCCTGGGCACCAGCTTCGTACCACATTTCCTTCGCCGCCCTGAAGCTGGGCTCGACGATGCCGGTCACCGGCAGCGGCAGATCTGCCTCGGAAATCTGTCCGAGAATATGGCCGGCCAAAACCTTGCCAAACACCGTGCCTGGCGCGATGCCGCGGCCATTATAGCCCGAGAAGCCGACGATATTCTGATCCAGCTTGTGGAAACGCGGCAGGGCGTTATCGGTCATGCCGATCTTGCCATACCATTCGCATTCGAAAGGAATGTCGCCCAGCTGCGGAAAGAGCTTCCTGATCGAGCGCCGAGCCCAGTTCTTGTGAATGGCAAGGCCGGTATTGCGTAGCGCGCCAACGCTGCCGAACACCAGCCGTCCGCCCTGGTCCATACGGAAGGACGAGAGCACTTCCTTGGTATCCCAGGCGCCTTCACGCCCCGGCAGCACGGATTTGCGCAAGTTGTCGCCGAGCGGCACGGTGGCAAAATTGAAATAGGGAAGATGCACCTGTTCGTTTCGAACCTTTTCCCACGGGCCGGTGCTATAGGCGTCGGTGGCCACCACGATCCAGTCGGCGCTCACCTTGCCGCCATCGGTGGAAACCACCCATTTGGCCCCGCTTCTTTCCGTCGATATCACGCGGCTGCCGGTGTGAACGGCAACGCCGGCTTTGACGACAGCATGGGCGAGGCCGCGCGCATAGGCAAGCGGCTGCAGCGTGCCAGCGCGCATGTCGAGCAGCGCCCCAGCATAGGCCGAGCTGCCGACGCGCCGCTCCGTCTCTCGCGCATCCAGCACAGTGACGGGCGCACCGCGCTTTCCCCATTGCCGGGCGCGCTCCTCGATTTCCTTCAATCCCTCCGACCCGACGGCGCAATGTAGCGTGCCATTGCGCTCGAGTTCGCAGGCGATGCCATGCTTGTCGATCAGCTCCATCACCAGCTTCGGCCCATTGCCGAGCAGATCGAGCAGCCGCTCACCATGGACGGCACCGAGTTCACCCGGCAGATCATCCGGCATCACCCACATGCCGGCATTGATGAGGCCGACATTGCGACCCGCGCCGCCAAAGCCGATCTCATTGGCTTCCAGCAGCACGACGCTGGTGCCGGCTTCCGCCAGATGAAGCGCCGTCGAAAGACCGGTATAGCCGCCCCCGACCACCACAACATCCGCGAACACTTCCCCAGAAAGAGGCTTCGTTACCGGCGGAGGGGGAGCGGTCTTTTCCCAGAGACCATGGGAGCGTGAGTCATTCAGCATGAAACTAGTCCAATCGACAGAGATAATCGCGCCAATCTAGCGCCATGCGCGAAATTGCGGAAGCGGCAAGAGCTACATCCGATGGACATGGCATGATGCCAAAAAATCATCGGCTCTGGAGAAAAACTTGCATGGCGAAGGCGCTTTCGACCATGATAGAGAAAAGCTGGCCGCTATGGCGGCGGCAGACAGAAGCAGGACATTCTCATGAAGCCCATTTTCGTTCAGCTCCAATGCGCCCCCGGCAAGACCTATGAGGTCGCCGATGCGATCTACCAGACGGAGTTGGTTTCGGAACTGTATTCCACCAGCGGCGACTACGATCTGCTGATGAAGGTCTACATTGCCGAAGAGCAGGATATCGGCAAGTTCATCAACGACCACATCGCCAATATCCCCGGCATCGTCCGCTCGCTGACGACGCTGACCTTCCGAGCGTTTTGAGAGATCTGGATTTCGGGTCGGTATTTATCGTGATTCGGGCTGTTTTAAAAAAATGCTCCTCACCCCCCACTCCGCAAATCGCCCCGACATTAACCCTCTTGCCCGAAACCGCACGGCTTTCCGCACAGAATTAAACCCTTTTTAACCGACCCGGTGATCTGCTTTGCCGACTGATCAACGGGCGGCGCGCTGCAGCGCCGGATCGCCGCCGCGCGGCGCGGCATAGGGGTCGAGGGTGGATCGATGACATCGGCTGTTGCGGATATTCAGGCAAACAAGCAGGCCGGGCCGTTGATCGTGCATGTCGTGCGCCAGTTCTTGCCGAACAAGGGCGGCCTGGAAGACGTCGTTGCCAATCTTTGCCGCCAGCTGGTTTCCCGCGGCTATCGGGTGCGCGTCGTCACCTGCAACAGCCTGTTTTCCGATCCCGCCCGCCAACTGCCCGAAAGCGAAACGATCGACGGTATCGAGATCGTACGCATTCCCTGGTCCGGCTCCAGCCGCTATCCTTTGGCACCAAAGGTCTTCCGCCATCTGGCCGATGCCGACCTCATTCATGTCCATGCCGTCGATTTCTTCTTCGATGCGCTGGCATGGGGCAAGCTCCTGCATGGGCGCCCCATGGTCGCCACCACCCATGGCGGCTTCTTCCACACGCAGAAATATGCAGCCATCAAGAATGTCTGGTTCAATACCGCAACGCGGCTGTCCGCGCTCGGCTATGCCTCTCTGATCTGTTGCAGCCAGTCCGACGCGCGCCTTTTTTCGCAGATCGCCGACAACCGCGTGCGCTTGATCGAAAACGGCGCCGACGTGAGCAAGTTTTCAAATTGCGCTTCGCTGGACGCGCGCCGCCGCATCGTCACGATAGGCCGATTCTCCGTCAACAAGCGGCTCGATCACCTGCTCGACGTCATGAAGGTGCTGGCAGGCCGCCATGAGGACTGGCACCTCGATATTATCGGAGCCGAATCGGATCTCGACCGGGCAACGCTGGAAAAGGAAATTGCAGTTCGCAATCTGGAGCGCAATGTCGCGCTGCATGTCTCGCTCGACGAAGGCTCGATCCGCAACATCATCGCGCGCGCCTCACTCTTTGCTTCCGCTTCCGAATATGAAGGCTTCGGCCTGGTGGCGATCGAGGCAATGAGCGCCGGCCTCCTACCGGTGCTGAACGCCAATGAGGCCTATAAGGCGATGGCCGAAACCCATCCGGCCCTCATGCTCGCAGATTTCGCAGATCCGGAAGCGACGGCCGATGTGCTGACCGCAGCCTTCGAGCGCCTTGAAGCCGACGATCTGAGCTTACGGCAGGAATTGTTGCGGGACGCCCGCGCCTATGCCTGGAATGAAGTCGCCCAACGCTACATGGATGTCTATGCCGAGACGCTCACGCCGAGAGGCAAATCGCCTCAGCTTCTACGCCAACGCGGCCAAGCGGCGTAACCTTCCAGAATGCCCATCAGCCAGGCACGCTTGTAACGCGCAGCATCGGCGTTGAAACGCGCCAGCGCCGCCAACCAGCCGGCGACCGGACGAAACAGGCGGTAGCCGACATAATACAAGGGAAAAGCCTGTTTGCGCATCAAAGCGCCGAAGCCGCGCCCATATTTGCGGGCTCGCTCCACCTGCCGCGGCCCGTATTCGCTGGTGACCTGATCGTGGTGGACGATGAGCTCGGGAAAGAACATTGCCTGCCTGCCGGCGCCGAGCGCGCGCAGCAAGAAATCCGCTTCCTCGCCGCTCTGGAAAGGCGATTCCGAACCGACCCCAAGATCCTCGTCGAAACCGCCTATATCGGAAAGCGCCGCACGGCGCACGAAGATGCCGTTGGAATTGCCGCACTTCAGATAGTTCCAGCGCGTAAGCGCCAGCCGCGTCTCGCCCGTCGGGCTGACGGAGGCGAAACCCTCGGCGTCGAGCGTGCGGCCGGTGACGATCGCAAGCTCTGGATGCGCTGAAAACAGTGCCGCTGCTGTCGAAAGCGTGTCGGCCTCATACCAGCAATCATCATCGGGAAAGCAGATGTAATCGCCTGCCGCGACGGCCATGCCATTGTTGCGCGCCCGCGAAAGTCCTTTTGGCGAACGAATGTGGCGGATCGTGAAGGAAGAGGAAAAGCTGTCGATCAACGCCCCCAGCCGGTCGTCAGCATTCTGGTCGACGACGATCACCTCGAAATCCTTATGGCGCTGCCCCACCAGCGAACGGAATAGCCGCTCCAGCTGATCGAAACGATCGATCGTGCAGACGATAAGGCTGAACAATGAGACCCCCCGCACAAGCCCTAGAGCGGCCAATATCAGAGAGAAAGAATATTAGCCGAAGTAAAAAATGAACTTATGGCAGCATTAAACCCTAAATATTAAGGCATATGAAATAGAGCTGACGCTATCCCCATGAAGAGCCGGATATGTGTACAGGTTCCGGAAATTTGAGGAACGGTCAGTCTTCATGACGAAGAGCATAATGGCAAATTCGGTTTTGAACGCCGCGGCGGGATTGACCCTGCTTGCGACCGGCTTTGCATGTTCGATCATTGCGGCGCGCCTGCTTGGCCCGGAGGCCAACGGCATCATCGCCTTCTCCCTGTGGCTGACGACGACAGGCGCGCTCGTCGCCGAGCTCGGGGCCGGCGTTACCCTGCTGCGCGTCCTACCGCAGTTGAAGGGAAACGGCTATTCGACGGAAGAGCGGCTGGGCTTTGCCGCCTACCTCCTGCAGCCGACGATTCTCGCAACCGTGATCCTGCTCGCCGGCTATGTCGCCTACTATTGGGATACGGAGCGTTTGCATTGGGCGGGTGATGCTTCTGAAGTCATCGCCATAACAGGCGTATTTTTCGTTCTTCAGTCGCTCGGCGCCTATAGCAAGAACTATCTGATCGGCGAGCAGCGCGTCAGCGCGTTCCTGCGCATTACCTTGATAAGTTCGGCGCTGCAGCTGGTTACGGTCCTCTTGGGGGCGATTTTCTTTGGCGTCAGCGGTGCACTTGCCGGCTATGCGATCGGCCAGCTGCCAATGTTCATCGCGACGCTCAAGATTGCGATCGCGCGCAAGAACAGCTGCGGCATCGGCCTTTCCGCCCTCGCCAGTTCGTCGCTTATTCTGTCGATCGAACTCATCAACAGCTCGATCTTCCTCAACCGCATCGAGCTTTTGTTCCTGCAGCGTTACTGGGGCATCGAAGCGGTCGGCTTCTATGCCGTCGGCCTGTCGCTCGCCAATCTGGCGCTGCAGCTTCCCGTACAATTAAGCGGCAGCCTCTTGCCCTATTATTCCGAGCAGATGCACGCCAGGGAATCGGACAAGCTGCCCGTCGAGGTCTTCGCCGGTGTGGCGCGCAGCATCGCTTACATTACTCTGCCGATGAGTTTTGGCCTCGCAGCCATCTCGCCGGAGCTCGTCGTAACGATCTTCGGCCCCGCTTTTGCGCCGAGTGGCGGTATGGTGGCACTGCTGTCCCTGACTGCCGTGCCCTATGTCTTCATGCAGATCTGCACGCAGTACCTCTATTCGCTGGATCGCGTGCGCGAACGCACCGTCATCGGTGTCATCGCCAGCTTCATCATGGTCATCGGCTGCGCCGTCGCTGTACCTTTCTACGGAGGAGAGGGTGCGGCACTGGTCCGTCTGCTCGCCTTTGTTGCCCTATGCTTGATGACAGTGCGCCGCATGGAATTCGAAGGATCGACGCGCGGTATGCTTATCAACCTTGCAAAAGTCACGGTTGCTGCCATTGTGTGCGCGGTTGCAGCCTATGGTTTCGTTCAGGCGCTGACCGGTGTCGCAGGTCTCGTAGGCGCCATTATCGCTGGCGCCCTGGCCTATGGCATTGCGCTCAGACTGCTGAAAGCCGTTCCAGCCGAAGATATCGACGTCTTGCAGCAGATCGCGACGCGTCTGCCTGCACGCGTCAATCCGATTGCCACTCAGGCTCTGGCTCTCTTAGCGCCGCGCCGAATGTGAGGAGACTAGCATGGCTGGTTGGGGAGCCGCCGAAAAACAGGACAAGAAAGGGCAGACAAGATCCGCAGCCATCCCGGTAACCTTTGCCGGCACGGTCGGCCTGTTTACATCAGCCGTCAAACCGTCGCGCGGTAGCGCCGTCCTGTTTCTTAGCCCCTGGGGCTTCGAGGAGATGTGCGTCCGCAAGTTCTGGCGGATTCTGGCCGAGGATCTTGCCGATATCGGCATATCGAGCCTGCGCTTCGATTACGTCGGCACGGGTGACGCCCTTGATCTGGCCGATGAAGGCAAAGGTCTGGAGCCGTGGCATGAAACCGCTCTCGTGGCAGCTGCAAAGCTGAAGGCGCTTTCCGGCTGCGAGCGGCTGATCCTCGTCAGCCAGGGCCTCGGCGGGACCATCGCCGCCGCGCTCGCCGAACGGCTTGCCGGCATCGACGGCATCGCCTTTCTTGCGCCGGTCGTCTCCGGCCGCGCCTATCTGCGCGAACTGACCGTCTGGTCGAAGATGATCGATGAAAGCATGGGGCTTACCGAAGCGCAGCGCCAGACCGAGGGCGTCACCGTCGCCAGCCTGCGCATGCCCGATAGCGTCGCCGATGCGGTGAAGAAGCTGAACCTTATGATGCTGGATCGGCTCGCCGCGCCGAATTGCCTGGTGCTGACTCGCCCGGGTCGTCCCGGAGACTCCGACTTCGCGCACCATCTCGAAACGCTCGGCCCCGATGTCGAGCAGACTTCCTACGAAGGTTACGACGATCTCGTCTCGAACCCGACCATCGCCACCATGCCGACCGAAGCCGGCCGGAAAATAGTTGAGTGGGTGCAGTCGATCGCCATCGAAACCGGTGAGGCCACAACGACCGATCCTGCACCGCCCTTCGCCGAGCCTCTGATCGGCGAAGGCTTTCGCGAAACGCCGCTGCGTTTCGGCACGAACAACCGACTGTTCGGCATTCTCTGTGAACCCCAGGGTGGCCGCACAGGCGCAACGGCGCTTCTTCTGACGACAGCCTATGACAGGCACGCCGGCTGGGGTCGTATGTCGGTCACCATGGCGCGCGCGCTCGCTCGCGACGGTATTGCCTCGCTGCGTTTCGATACGGCCAACGTCGGCGACAGCCCACCGCTTTCCGGCACCGCCGAGCAGGTGCTCTATTCCCGCGATCAGCATCTCGATGTCGCCGAGGCGCTGGACTTGCTGGAAATGCGGAGCCTGCTGCCAACCTATGTGGTCGGACGCTGCAGCGGCGGCTATCTCGCCTTTCAGGCAGCTTTACGCGATGTGCGCTGCAGCGGCCTCATCACGGTCAATCCCTACAGCTTTCATTGGGACGAGAGCCGATCAGTCGATGAAGCGCTGCGCTTCGCTCCCCGATCGCTCGAAACCTATGGGCGCAAACTCCTGCAGATGGAAACGCTGAAGCGGCTCTTCGGTGGCCAGATCGATGCAAGAAGCGCCATATGCAATATGGCGACCGGGCTCGGGCGGCGGGCAATACGATCAGCTCGCCACCTGCTCGGCGCGTTCCCCATCTTCGCTGCCGCTCAGGGGCCTGTGCTGGGTGGTTTCCGCGCGCTTGCCAAGCGTGGCGTCGACATGTCCCTGATCTACAGCGCCCATGATATCGGCCTCGATCACCTGCATGACGAGTTCGGCGAGAACGGCGCGGGCCTGAAGCATTTTCCGGACATACGCCTCACCATCATTCCCGAAGCCGATCACAATCTGACCCCGCCCTATGCGCGTAAGGTCTATCTGAGGGAGGTCCGGGAGATGGGCCTAAGGCTCGCCAACCGATGATCCACCGGCTGGAAAGCCGCCGGAAATGTTCGCCATATCCAACACTTGCTGTATAGTCGCCCCATGAGGCTCCTGATCGTCGAAGACAACCGCGAACTGGCGTCCTGGCTCGGCAAGGCGCTGCGTCAGGCGCAATATGTCGTCGACATCGCCTACGATGGCGAGGATGCCGAGCACATGCTGAAAGTGGCGGCCTATGCCATCGTCATTCTCGATTTGTCGCTACCGAAAATGGACGGGCTGACGCTGCTGAAGCGGCTGCGGCAGAGCGGCAACAAGGTGCCGGTCATCATCCTGACGGCCAATGCCAGCCTCGACGGCCGGGTTGCCGGCCTCGACAGCGGCGCCGACGATTATCTGGCGAAGCCTTTCGAAATTGCCGAGCTCGAAGCCCGCATACGCGCCGCCGTCCGCCGCGGTCACGACCGCGCCGCTCCGGAGATCGCCGTCGGCGACCTGGTGTTCGATGGAGGCACGCGGCAATTCTCTCTGGCCGGCGAATCCCTGGCGCTTACGCCGCGCGAGCACGCGGTGCTCGAGCATCTGATCATGAAAGCGGGCATGACCGTCACCAAGGCAACGCTCTCGGAAAGCGTCTTCGGCTTTGATGATCTCGCCGATACCAGCGCCATCGAGATCTACGTGCATCGCGTCCGCAAGAAGCTCGAAGGCAGCTCCGTGCAGATCGCGACATTGCGCGGCCTGGGTTATCTCCTTCGCCATGCGCAATGATGTGGCTGCACCACCTAAAGGCCTCGTAAGCCGCGCCTTGGGCGGGGTAGCGAGCAGTCTTCGCGCGCAGCTTTTCGCCTGGGTCGTATTGACCTTGATCGGAGCGATCTGCATCAACCTTTATCTAAGCTTCCGTTCTGCCGATGCGACGGCCGATCTTGTCACCGACCGTACGCTGCTCGCCTCCGCCCGCGTCATCGCGGAAGCGACGCATGTCGACGCAAGCGGCACAGTGCAGATCGATATTCCCCCGGCTGCGCTGGAAATGTTCGATACCGGCTATGGCGATCGCGTGTTCTATCAGGTGGTCACGGCGTGGGGGAATCTCATCGCCGGTTTTCCCGATCTGCCCCGGCCGAAACGGGATTTTAGCGGCGAGGACATGACATTTCGGACCGACGGCGTCCGTGTACTCATGCTGAGCCACCCGGTTGTTGGCCTTGATCAGGACAGCACGATTTCCGTCGCCGTTGCCGTTACTCACAACAGCCAGTACGCCATGCGCCGCAGGCTGTGGCTCTCTGATTTCGCCAAACAGCTCGCGCTTGTCCTGCTTGCCGGACTGGTGACCATCATCGGCCTGCAGCGCGGGCTTACCCCCGTGCTGCGCCTGCGCGACGCCGTGCGCGAACGCGGCCGCCAGCGCCTCGATCCGCTGGATCCTCACATGGTGCAGAACGAGCTTCGGCCGCTCGTTCATGCCCTCAATGACCACATGGAGCGGGTGCAGAATCAGATGGCGGCGCAGCGCCGCTTCGTCTCGAATGCCGCGCACCAACTGCGCACGCCGCTCGCCTTGATTTCGACCCAGGCAGGCTTTGCTGCGCGTGAAACCGACGATATCAGGCGCGACGAGGCGCTGACCGCGTTGCGATCCAGCACGCGGCAAGTGACTCGCCTTGCGAGCCAGCTCCTGACACTCTCGCGCGCAGAACCCGGCAGCCGCCGACCGCGAAGCGACACGATCGATCTGGCGGAAACGGCCCGGCGCGTTCTGGAAACGCTCGCCGAGGAAGCCCTGCGCCGTAATATCGATCTTGGGCTCGAGGTGAATGAGGCGGCAGTTCATATCGAAGGCGACGGCACCATGCTGCGCGAAATGCTGGTCAATCTCGTCGACAATGCACTGCGCTACACGCAGCCGGGCGGTCGCGTGACGGTCGGCGTCGGCCGGGAAGGTGATACAGCTCTCCTATGGGTTGAGGACAACGGTCCTGGTATCCCTGAAGCGGAACGCGGCCAGGTCTTCGAGCGCTTCTATCGCATCATGGGCACCGAGCCGGAAGGCAGCGGCCTGGGACTCGCCATCGTCCGCGAAGTCGTCGACGGCGCCGGCGGCTCGGTCAGGCTAGATGACGCACCCGGCGGCGGGCTGCTGGTCAGCGTGCGGCTGCCGGCTGTTTAAGAGTGCGGGCGGCGCAGAGGTTTAGTCGGGAATCCTGAGGGGCAAGGCAAGCTCGCCGCCAATTTCCTCTCAGGCGTCGCACTCACAACCGCTGTCGCCTTCTGGCTGTGGACAAGTCCAAACTCCAATCCGTTTGGCATAAATTGCCTCGTTCGTGAGTATACAATCTTGGATGGTAGCGACCGCACCCACCCTCTTGCAAGAGATGCTGTTTTAGAATGACCGGAAGGATGGATGCGGACTGGTCGCTTTTAGGCGCCAAGCAATCATAGTTGCTGTCCTAAGAACTATGATCTATCGGGAATCGTTGATTGACGCGGCTCGATCTTTTGTATCGGGACATGACCGGCCAAGGTCAGCAGATTGGATACGGGATATGACTGAGAACTTTACTGCCAGCGAGATCAGCCACCTTCGCACGATGACGCCGGGAACGCGCCATCGCGTCCACCTCAACAATGCCGGCGCGGCGCTGATGACGACGGGCGTGCTGTCCACCGTTGTCGATCATCTCAATCTTGAGGCCGATATCGGTGGATACGAAGCCAAAGCACGCGAGATCGATCGGATCGAGGGCGTTTATCGCAGCGTCGCGCGCCTCTTGAACGCAGATCCCAGTGAGATTGCGCTGGCGGAGAACGCGACGGTTGCCTGGCAATGGGCCTTCTACGCGCAGCGCTTCAAGGCGGGCGACCGCATTCTGACGACCACAGCCGAATATGCCGCGAACTACCTATCGTACCTTCAGGTCGCGAAACGGACGGGCGTGGTGATCGACTTGATCCCTGATGATGCCGAGGGCCGGCTGGACCCGCGAGCATTGGAAGCAATGATAGACGAACGGGTGCGCCTGATCGCGATTACCTGGGTACCGACCAACGGCGGGCTGGTCAATCCCGCCGCGGAGGTGGGCCGGATTGCTAACGCACATGGCATCCCCTTCCTGCTCGACGCCTGCCAAGCGGTCGGCCAGCTCCCCGTCAACGTGGCGCAGCTCGGCTGCGACATGCTTGCCGCAACCGGGCGCAAGTTCCTGCGTGGTCCGCGCGGTACTGGGTTCCTCTACATGAAGCGCGCGCTTTTGGAGGGAATCGAGCCGGCGATGATCGACCTGTATGGCGCAACATGGGCGGGTGGCGACCGCTATAACCTGCGCCCTGACGCGCGCCGCTTTGAGACGTGGGAGAGCAACTATGCCGCGAGACTCGGCCTCGGCGCTGCGATCGAGGAGGCACTGGCAATCGGCATCCCGCGCATAGAGAAGCGGGTAAAGGCGCTGGCCGGCTCCATGCGTGCGATGCTTAGCGACCTGCCCGCCGTCACCGTCCACGACCTCGGCCCGGACCCGGCCGCAATCGTAACCTTCACTCTTGCGGACATGGACGCCGCCACCGTCGCTGCCCGCCTGGCCGAGCGCGCGATCAACGTTTCTGTGTCCGCGCCAAGCAGCACGCCAGTCGACGGCGAGCGCCGCCATCTGCCCAATCTCGTTCGGGCCTCGCCCCATTATTACAACACTGAAATCGAGATCGAGCGGCTGGCTGAGGCGGTGCGATCCATCGGAGAGCCAAGAACCACATACTAGATGTCAGAACTCAGAAATTTGGTTGAGGTGGAGCGGCTCTCCCGATTCACTATGGCATTGAATCAAGGGCATGCGCCTTCTGGCTGTGATTGAGTCTAGGCCCCAGGGTGAGGGGGTGTTGCGAATCCTATGGAAGTACGTTGGCTACAGCTCTTCACATGCGAAACCAATCATAACCCCTCTTCCAAGTCGATAGCCCGCGGCCCCTCACTCCTGCGCTCTCCCCGCAGGCGGGAGAGGGAGTCACCTATCTCGGCGCGTTAAGTAACAGACAACAAAAAGGCCGGGCGAAACGCCCGGCCCCTGGCCTTGGGAGGTACCAGAAAATCAACGCTTAATGCGTGTCGAGGCTCTGCTGCGGACGCCAGCGGGTGATGCGGTTTTCGATGAGCGTCATCACATATTCGGCGCCGAGCGTGACGACCATCACCAGAATGATCGCGGCATAGAGGCCGGCTGCGTCATAGGTGCCCTTGGCGATCGAGATCAGGTAGCCGATGCCGGCCAGCGAACCGACGAACTCGCCGACGATGGCGCCGATGATGGCGAAGGAGAAGGAGATGTGCAGGCTTGCAAAAATCCAGCTCATCGCCGAGGGCAGGATGACGTTGCGGGTGACCCGCCAGTTCGAAGCACCGAGAATGCGAGCATTGGCGATCATATTGCGGTCGGCTTCACGAACGCCCTGGAAGGCATTGGCGAACACCACGAAGAACACCATGATGAAGGCGAGCGCCACTTTAGACGCGAGGCCGAGACCCATGATCATCACGAAGATCGGCGCGAGAACGACGCGCGGGATCGAGTTGATCGCCTTGATGTAGATCGACAGGATATCGGACGCGAGCTTGTTGCGGCCAAGCGCGACGCCGACGAGAACGCCGGTCACTGAGCCGATGATAAAGCCGATCAGGGCTTCTTCCATGGTGACGCCGAGGTGATACCAGAGCGAGCCGCTCTCGGTTCCGTCGACGATCCACTCCCAGAGGCGCAGTGCGATGCCGTAAGGGCTCGAATAGAAGAACGGATCGATCCAATGCAGGTCGGAGGCGAGCTGCCAGAGGCCGAGGATGGCAAGCAGAATGCCAATCTGCCAGGCCTTGACGACATACTTGCGACGAGCGAGCGCCTTCAGCGCTGCGGCTTCGATTTCCGCGTCCGAGGTGCCGGCGCGGAAGATCGGGGCATTGCCTGCTTCGAGAGCTGTGTTTGCCATGATCAATCCTCCCTTATGCCGCTTCCGCGGCACGGCGATAGCTGGTTTCGACTTCTTCGCGCAAATCGTCCCAGATCGTCTTGCAATAATCGATAAAGTTCTGCTCGTAGCGGATCTCAGAGACCACGCGCGGGCGCGGCAGGTCGATCGTGTAGACCGATTTCACCGTCGCCGGGCCGGCCGTCAGCACATAGACCTTGTCGGCCAGTGCAACGGCTTCTTCGAGATCGTGTGTGACGAAGACGACCGAAGCCTGGCGCTCCGCCCAGAGCTTCAGCAGCTCCTCATGCATGACCGTGCGGGTCTGCACGTCGAGCGCCGAGAAGGGCTCGTCCATCAGCAGGATTTCCGGCTCGTTGATGAAGGTCTGCGCCAGCGAGACGCGCTTGCGCATGCCGCCCGAGAGCTGATGCGGATAGTGATGCAGGAACTTCGAAAGGCCGACGCGGGCGAGCCAGTCCTTGGCCATCTTTTCAGCCTCGGCCTTCGACTTGCCGCGGAACAGCGGGCCGGCCATGACGTTTTCGATGACATTCTGCCAGGGGAAGAGCGCATCCGTCTGGAAGGCGAAACCAACGCGCCGGTCGATGCCGCTGACCGGGCCACCCATCAGGCGGACTTCGCCGGCGCTCGGCTTGGCAAGGCCGGTGACGAGATTGAGCGTCGTCGACTTGCCGCAGCCCGTCGGTCCGACAACGGCGACGAATTCGCCGCGCTGGACGGTCATGTTGAAATCGCGCAGTGCGGTCAGCGACTTGCCGGTCGGCGATACGAAACGGCGGCTGACATTGATGAGCTCTATTGCCGGAGTGCGGCGTTCATCCTGTTGCATGGTGCTGATCCTGACGCGTGCCTTCAGGGCGTGCACGCAAAGCCCAGTGAATTGCAAATCTCTTGAACCGCCGCTTCCGGAACCTGTCTGAAAACTGGCCAGAAGCGGCGTTCTGACTGCTTACTTAACGTTCTTCACGAATTCCGTCGTGTAGGTCTTCGACAGGTCGATCGTCTTGCCCTTGACGTTCTTGGAGAACTGCGAGAGCACGGCGAGAACGGTCTTCGGACCATCTTCCGGCATCACGCCGTCGGCGGTGAACATTTCCTTGCCGGCGTCGAGAGCCTTGATGTAACCGTCCTTGTCGCCGACGTAGAAGTCCTTCGGCATCTTCTCGGCGATTTCAGCGGCGGAATGCGTATGGATGAAGCGCAGCGTCTTGACGAAAGCATTCGCGAGTTTCTGCACTTCTTCTTTATGAGCGTCGACCCATGCGGCATCCATATAGAGCGACGCGGCCGGATAGGTACCGCCGAGCGCTTCCTCGGTGCCTTTCAGCGTGCGCAGATCGACGAGGATTTTGGCTTCGCCGGTCTTGAGCAGGCGCGAAATCGTCGGCTCGGTGGTCATGCCGACCTGAATGGCGTCCTGCTGCATGGCGGCGATGAAGGTCTGGCCGGCGCCGACCGGAACAGGCGTGATGTCAGCCGGGGAGAGGCCTGCCTTCGATGCCATGTAAAGGGTTAGGAAATTGGTCGACGAGCCGAGGCCGGTGACGCCGGCGCGCTTGCCCTTCAGGTCGGCAAAGGACTTGATGTCCGGATACTTGGCCGAAACCAGCTCGACTTCGCCCGGTGCCTGGCTGAACTGCACGACCGACTTGATGAACTTGCCCTTGGCCTGCAGGTCGACGCAGTGATCGTAGAAGCCAACGACACCCTGGACGGCGCCGGCCAGCAGCTGGTTTTCAGCGTCGACGCCGGCGGATTCGTTAAGAAGCTCGACCTCGAGGCCTTCATCCTTGAAGTAGCCGAGGGATTCGGCGAGCTTGGCCGGCAGATAGATCTGCTTTTCGTAGCCGCCCACCATGATGGAAATCTTGTCGGCAGCATTGGCGACCGTGGCTGCAAGCGAAGCAGCAGTCATGACGAGGGAAAGGGCTACGGTATGAAAAAACGTGCGCGATGGACGCATCAATGTCTCCTCCTGTTTTATTCTTGCGCCACACGACGCTCTGGAAAGGCGCTTCCTCCACGAAGCTCAGCGAGACTAGCGCGGGTAACCTTTCAGTCAGCTTTCAGTGCGCAACCCTGCGGGGGAACATTGCAATTTTATGAACGCAGATGCCGGCGGCTCGACTATGCCGCCGGCGCCGGAAACGCTACTGCGCGCTATTTGGCGTTTTTGACGAACTCAGTCGTGTAGGTCTTCGACAGATCGATCGA
>NZ_BAAJNQ010000006.1:0-318824 GCF_054558365.1 Rhizobium sp. No.120 | reverse complement strand
GGTTCTCAGTGGCAATCAACAGTAATACGCGCTCAAAGGCTTCTATCGGACCATTGCGGACGGCCACGTTTTTAGAGCATTATCAAAGCAGCTTGGGGTAGCTGGTGACAAAATTGCGTAGAAAACTCTTTGGCCGAGGATGGGAGCTTAGCGTCTTTGAGGATGACATTGGCTTGGTTCTCTCGCTCCCGGTCGATTCAGGCTTTTTGACACATAGCTTTGAATTTTACATCAAGAAGCCCGATCTCGATGCCCTTCAGGGCAGTCAACTGCGGCACAAGGTATTGGAATTCATTCTGCATGAGCGCCTTCAATGTAGAATGAATGAAGGAGCCCTTCGGAGCGTTGAAGAAGAAATAGGCCCAGTGATCCAGGCAGTTCTGCATGGAAATATAGGTCAACTTATTGAGGCGGTATCAGCCTCTCCGAATTCAGAGTTTATTCGGTATCGACTGAACGGGGCCGGATTAACCCTGGACTGAACGGCAGCAAAATTGACGCACCGTTGCCCGTCCTCGTCATGGCTCCCGCCCTCGACACTGCAAAAACCATCTTGGTCAAGGTGCGAGCGAAACAACGCTCTGATGTCCATTGTCAATGTTTTGGCCACGAGGAATTATACGCCTCAAAGAACGTCCGGGCACGATGATCGCGTATGGGTGGAGGCGGAACTCAAGGACGTCGGTGATCAAGCTCTGATGCGCGGGTTGGATACCGCATTCCCGATTGTGCGTCCGGGGCTGTCTCTATCTTACTGCGGGCGTCGGTCAAATGCCGGCCACAAAGCGTCTGACGGGTGTTCCCCTGCCGTTGTCCCGCCTCCGCCCATGCGCGAGATTCAAGTTCGAAGCGGCGATCTACGATCTGATCGACTGCGCCTCCCTTGCAACGGCCCACATGAAGCCAGTCAGCTCGCGGGCGATCGCCGTACAAACTACTGTCGTTCGCTTTCCTCGTCCGGCTAACGTGCGATAACGAGCCGTCAACCGACTCTGAGCCTTCCAGGCGATCTCCCGCACTTTCGGCGGCGCTTCCTCCAGGCGGTATAGCTTCTTCGCGCCGACCTTCGGCGGATGGCGATAAGTCCACGCGCTCTCGACCAGCATGTGCCGAACCCGACCGTTGCCGGCCTTGGTGATCCCACCCCGTCTGACCGTCTCACCCGTTGATCGCTCACCAGGGACCAGGCCGAGATAGCTCATCAGTTGGCGAGGGCTCTCAAATCGGCTCACGTCGCCGACCTCCGTGGCGAATGTCACGGCGACGATCAGATCGACCCCACGCAGGGTCTGCAGTGCTCGGACGACCGGCGCGAGAGACCAATTCGGGACGAATTCCTCGATGACCTTCTCCAGTCGTTCGACGCGCTCCTTCGAGACACGTACCGCCTCGACCATTTCCTGCAGCGCGATCTGATGCACCGGATGATCAAACTGTTGCTCCTGCAGCCAGCGCAGGTATCGCATCGTCCAGCCCTTCCTGCGTGGGTAGATACGACTATGTTTGAGCATGAAGGCACTTATCTGTTGCCGGTGAACCCGTAATGTCTCGACCGCAGCAGACCGGGCGCGAACGAGATCTCGTATGGCCTCATGGCCTTCATCAGGAACCCACACCGCCGTGAGCTCGCCGGCCCTCAATAGCCGGGCGAGCGCGAGCGCATCTCGACGGTTCGTCTTGACCCTGTCTCCTGGTTTCCTTGGGATCAATGATGGAGCGACTACCATACATTCATGGCCAAGCGACTGGATCAGCCGATGGAGACCGTAACCCGTTGGGCCGGCCTCGTAGCAGAAATGCACCCGATCAAACTTTGCGGCGATCCGCTGGATAATCCGGCGCATGCTCGCATCCGATGCCTCAACGTCACCCCAGAAGCGGGCCTCTCCCTCCCGGCCGGATTCAGCGACAGCAATCGCATTCTTCAACTTGGCGACGTCGATTCCAACAAAACCTTCTCTATAATCTGACACGGCTCGTCCTCCTGTGATGAGGATCGGCTCGGCCTGTCCAAGCAACCCTCGGAAGACCAGTGTAGGGCGAGCCACCTCAGCCACGAAGATGGACATATGGTCTTACGTTTGATGCATTCGGTACTCAATATGGTGCCGTGGTCTTAGCGGAGGTCGACAATTTGGTGCAGCTAAAAGACTTCAGCGATAACGACCCGTTTGTGCAGCATGGCGTTTTTCAAGAGGTCACCCTTTGCCAATGGTCGGCGACGATAGATAATCGGTAGTGTGATAAACTGCGTTCTTTTTGGTTCGGAGAATGCTTACGGGAGCTACGCTTATATTCACACTGCCGTTAGACGCCTCTACGTCGGAATCGAAACAAAAGCTGATTGATCACGCCTCTGCTAGCATCTAAGAGCGGACTCGATCGATTCCTTCAGCTCCCGTCCCCCGAATGGTTTGAAGAGGCAGATCCCCGCCGATCTCGCTTCTGAAATGATGGCTTCCTGAGCGTGCCCGGTCATGAAGACAACGGGGATGGCAATTGACCGGCGTATCAGTTCCGCGTTCAGCTCTACCCCATTCATTCCAGGCATCGAAATATCCAGTACTAAGCAATCCGTCTGCAACAGCGAGGAAGAAGCTAGAAAGTCGTAGGCTGACGCATATGACGTTGGGGAAAACCCCAAAACCTCCAAAAGATCGGTCAATGATTCCCGCACCGATAGATCGTCGTCGATGATCGCGATGGTTGGTGGGGAGTGCATTTCGATATTTTCCCCAATCAAGAGCTACGGACTGGCAACGATCCTTTAGCTTCATTACTGGGTCGCACGCCATTCCAATTGCTGACACGTTTGAGAGTGAAAGAAAAGGTCGTGCCTCCACCTGAATTTGCTGTCGCCCAGATCTGCCCTCCGAGGCTGTCTATGATTGCTTTGCTAACTGAAAGTCCAACGCCCATACCGTTCGGCTTGGTCGTATAGAAGGCTTCAAACAGTCGTTCAGTGTCTTCGTCATCGATGCCACAACCGTTGTCGGTGATGTCCATTCGCACTTGATCACCGAAGTAAGATCTGGTCGAGATGCTTACGGAACGCTGTCCACCGGGGACGCTCTTAACAGCATCTACTGCATTGAGCAGAATGTTCAACACAACCTGTTGTACCTGAGCCCTATCGCCGGAGGCCAAGGGTAACCCTTCCTCGAATAAGGATCGGAGTAAGACTTCATTAACCTGAAGCTCGTTTCCGGCAAGTGTGAGAACCTCGCGCACGACGTCGTTCAAATCGAAAGCCTCAACCGTCGGGGTAGTGCCGCCGAATAGACCGCGCAAGCGCTTGATGGTCTCGGCCGCGCGGTTTCCATCCCTAAGACTGCGGGCGGCTGTACGCCGTGCGGCATCAAGATTTGGAGGGTCAGAGGCGAGCATGATCTGACAGGCTTCGGCGTTCGCTACAACACCCAGCAATGGCTGACTAACTTCATGCGCGATGGACGCCGCCAGCACCCCTAGAGTGGCGGTGCGCGAAACCTGTGCGAGCTCCGCACTGATGCGCGCGAGCACGTCCTGTGTACGCTGCATTTCACTCACGTCCTGCAGAGAGCCGAGACGCCTGCGGCTCCCTCCTGCATCGTATGCCGTTCGTGTAACAAGACGAACATCTTTAATACTACCGTCATGCAATTGCAGCTTGAATTGGCGATCAATGTCCGTGCCGCATTGCCGAGCGCTGTCGACGAGCTGTTGGAAATCCGGTTGGTCCGCGGGATGAATAAGCTCTTCAATGTGGCGAATGGTTAGTGGGTGGTCGTGCGGAAGGTGACAGATGCGATATATTTCCTCCGAGCATTCAAGTTGGTCGAGATCGTCACTCCAGTAGAAGCTGCCCGTGCGGCTCAGGCGCTGGGCTTCACGCAGCCAAGCCTCGCTTCGCTGGAGTTCCGAGTAAAGTCTCGCGTTGCCGAGCCATATTCCCGCCTGCGAGGCGAGAAAGTCGAGTACCGAAGTCCGATCCTCCGAGAAGACGTCGGACACTATGTTGTTCTCAACATAGAGAAGACCAATCAGACTCGTTGCGTTGAATACAGGTACGCACAGAATCGATCGCGGCTGATTTACCTGAAAATATTCGTCACCAGGATCGAACATTGCCACTGCTGTATCGTGTAGCGCTACTGGAGACTCGGTGCGCATCACATAGTGGAGCACCGACGAGGGAAGCTCAGATCCTGAATGTCGTCTCCTTTCCTGTTGGACTTCTATGTCGGCTTCCCCGGTAGTTGCCGATGCCTCTATGTATAGCTCGCTCCCCGACAGGAGCATCAAAACGCCGCGCTCCGCTCCGGAATTCTGCACAACCAGTTTCATCAGCTTTTCGATCAGGCTGGCGAGTATAATTTCGCTCGATAATACGCGCGAAGCCTTGCCTACCGCATCGATATCCAACGAGGCTACAGGCAAAGCCAGGGAGGCATGTGATTGGGGTAGCGACCCACGGCTTGTCAGGTTGATAAAACGGAAATCAAGTAGCCTTACTTTTGCTACCGCGCCCCACCGAGAAAATGCCTCCCTCGCGCGTCTCAGGTAAGCCTCCGCTGCGATGTCCAACCCGTGGGTGACATAGAACCTGCCTGCGAGCTCGCTGGCAATGGCCTCTACTTGTAGAAATCCTTTCGCCCTGGCACCCCTGATCGCATCCTCGTAGAGTGACTGCGCATCTGTATTGTTGCCCTCCAATTGTGCTATTTCGGCCGCGAGTAGGGCTTCACGGCAGGCAAACGTGACTTCACATCCTTTTGCCCACGCCGCCAGCCGAGCGTGATGCCGGCGGAGGTCGTCGAGATGTTGCTGGCGGCGGCCGACAGGCATGACGTCACGTACCGCTAACGCTGAAGCGTTGAGGCCAGCATAGAATTCGAATTCTGCTTCCTCGATCGAGGATCGCATTGCCCATTTTATGGGCTCGACGCGCAAGGCAGCTTCGCGAGCCGCTGCGAAGTCTTCCATCAGATAGTCTTCGACTAGGCGGAAGACCCAGTGATAGCTGATCATCATCGCGTTGCGAGGTTGCGGATTGCCACATTGGGTGGCCCACGCGTCGACATTGCCCCCTCCTGCGGTCGAAAATCCACGCAGCTTCTTTATGAAGCGAACTTGGCTGAAAAAATTTTCATGCGGTAGGCCCAATTCCACCGTGCGTGCGAAGGCTAGCGAATCTTCCGCCACCTTCTGCACCTCCGGGAGCGGCTTTCCAGACATCAGCTGATGTGTGATATGGTTTCTGGCGTTGTAGGCGGCGAACGCCAAATCCCCCGTTGATGTGCTGATCCGAAATGCTTCCTCGGTGAGGGGATTGCAGTTGGCCAACGGCTTGATCCAAGGTACGGCGAAACCTGCAAAAAGGGCATATACGCGCGCCTTGTATCTTCCTGCACGTCCTCGATCGACGAGCTTTCGCGAGAGTTCGCCGAATTGATACGCAGTTGCGTAGTCACCAAATTGAGCGCCTAGCGCCATGTTCAACGCTGAGAAAGCGACGCTCGAGCTATCGCATAAACCATGCCGTAAAGTCAGAACGGTCATGCGGAGCAGAAGGAATTCCATCAACCGACGATCCACCGCATAGGCCGCAGGGAAGACTTCCGTCATCACGGCCATACAAGAGATGATATGGGGGTCGGTCATTTCCGGAGCGAACACAAGGTCCTTAATCGGGCTTTCGGCCAACAATCGATGAAGCTCCTCGAACTCGCTGACAACATGCGCGTATTCTGGTTTGGGCGGCCACTCGATGCCAGCGTTTCCCAAGAATTCGACGCCAGTCTCCACCGCCTCAGCATTTCGCCCGGTCGTAAAGAATAGCAACACGGTTAGGCACATCACTTCAGCGCGTTCGGCGAAGCCGGTTGTTCCTTGAATAAGCTCCGCAAGTCGCTCTTCGGCCAACGAGAAGTTTCCAGTGACTATATCGCATTCGGCAAGGCCCAATCGAAGTCTGAAGGATAGCGGATAGGGTTCTTCAGTTTCGCAACTTAGGACGGATAGGCCTTTCTCATAGTACGACTGAGCCGACGTATAGGCACTTGCATGTTTCGCTCGTTCGCCGGCTGAGATGAAGACTCGAGCGACCGCTACGCGTTCGCCGTCGGAAATAAGGTCTAGTGCTTTGTCAAAATGACCGGCGATCTCATAAACCCTATCGTCGATCTCATCGACCGTGGCGAGGAGCAGGCGTCCGATCCTCAAATGCTCTTGGCTACGCTTAAAGTTGTCCAACGAGATGTAGGCAGCCATCTGAATTTGGTCGTGTACGAACGACACGAGGCTTGATGACATTCGCATCAAGCCGGCGTCGATTGCAGACCGCAACGTCGACTCCAGGTCGTCAATCCTCATACCGAGAACGAGTTCGGCTGTCTTCACGTCGGTTGCGCTGCCCAGAAGCGATAAAATTCCCAAAGCGCCCTTTGTCCTGCTCGGCAGCTCGTCTAACTGAAGACCAAGGAGTTGGGCCACATTCCGTGTGACGCTTCTGCTGGCGACTTCTGCATCGTCCCACTCCCATTCTGATGTTTCGGCTCGGAAGGTAAGCAAGCTATCCGAGGCGAGTTGTCGAAGAAATTGAAGCGTGAAAAAGGGGTTGCCATCCGTCTTCTCGCTAACGATAGCGGCCAGTCTTTCAACGCGCTCTGGGGCGCAAAAGAATAGATTTGCCAGCAGCTGCTCAAGGTCAGCCCTCGATAACTTATCGAGCCGAATGTCCGTCACACGATGCGACACTTGCCGGACATTGTCGAGCAGAGCGGACAGTGAGTGCGTCGAATCGACTTCGTCATCTCTGTATGCGACGACTAGTAGCGAATGCTTGAGTTCATGCTCCGTTGCGAGCCCTTGTATAAGATCTAAAGTTGCCGGATCGAGCCATTGCAGATCGTCAAAGAAGACAACGAGGGGATGGGCAGCGGTAGCGAAGACCCCCAGGAAGGCTTTAAAAAGGTATCTGAAACGGACAGCAGCAGTAGCAAGCTCAGCTGCCGCGATTGGCGGCTGATCCCCAACTATATGCGCAAGCTCCGGGATAAGATCGACCATCAGTCCCGCGTTGTCTCCCAGAGCCTTGACAAAGTTGGCCCGCCATTCTTGAACTTCCAGTTCGTCTTTCGCCAGCAATTGTCTTACGAGGCCACGAAACGCCTGGACAATTGTGTAGTACGGCGTCTCCCACCTGTTCTGATCAAATTTTCCTTCCGCAAACAGAAAGCCCCGGCCTACCAGCGTTTGCCGTAGGCCAGCTACAAGGGATGACTTCCCGATGCCGGCGGACCCCGTCACGATTACGACTTCGCTATTAGCTCCGGCTGCCACACGCTCTGCGGAGTTCAACAGAAGCTGTTGAGCGACATCGCGTCCGTATAGCGTCGCTTCGTAGCCTGAGCGCCTGAACAGATCGCCCCGCGCGACCGGAAAACGTTCAACTCTTCCTCGGGCGGCCCACTCTGTTACGCAGCGTCTAAGATCACTCTCCACAGCCCCGGCAGATTGATATCGATGGTCCGGATCCTTCTCCATCAACTTGAGCAGGATTGCGTCGAGCTGCTCAGGTAACTCGCGACATCTGAGACTCGGCTTTGGTGGGCGGGTAGTTAGATGTCGGTGCGCCCAATCGAGCGGATCTGAAGCTGAAAATGGCAGGGTTCCGGTGAGCAGTTCGAACAGCGTCATTCCTAAGCTGTAGAGATCGCTTCGTTGATCAGGGCGGCGATTTGTACGACCTGTCTCCTCTGGGGACATATATGCCGGCGTGCCAAATGACGACAATTTGGAATTCGTGGTTCGGCCCGCACGGCCGAAACCCGTAAACGCTACCTCACCGGATGTCGTGACAAAGCAATTCTCCGGCCGAATATCACCATGGATCAATCCAGTCGCGTGGACTAACCGCAGCGCCTCCGCAATGCGGCACGCCATTTCAAGCTTGTGACCGACAAAAGATTTGGTTTCCCATTCTGCCGCATTACAAGCGATGCCAAGCGGAGTGCCGCCTGGATCAACGAGCGCCATGCCGATGTGCTTTTCCCCCATGACGACTTTGGTCGGGCGCAGTATCGCTGTGTTATGGGTAAAGGGCTGAAGTAGGCCAAGCTCGTGAGAGAACTGCTCTCCTCGATAGGGGTCCACATGCGCGGTAATAATGAGAACCGTCTGGCGGTCTGGCGACATTGCCCGATACCATGTGCGGTCAACGTCGGAGTGCAGTTTTATTGCTACGATATCAGGGTGATCAATAAGCTCAGCGGCGATCGATAGGGCAAAGAATTTGCCTGCTTCGACGGTCAGGTCGGACGGCATGCTTGGTTCGGTAGACGACATTTATCGATTATACATGATCCGACCCCCCAAACGGAGGTAAACTAACGTTCTATTGTGTCGGCTTACCTCGGTGACTGGAGGGCGAACGTTATGCACATGATGACTGCACCTCGCGCTCGTCGACATCAATCCAGGCCGAGTTTAGTCGCAGCTGCCATCGATTTTATCGGCTCTTGCTTGAGGCCTTGTCAAAGAAGGGATCGCTGAGACCAGAAAATATAGAGAATTCTTCGGACCGATACCTGAAAACATGATGGCATGAAAGTTTGTGTTCCAGAAGGCGCGACGCTTCCTTGGGAACATACCGCGCGTAACATAAACGCGCGTATAGCTATCCTGACACCGCATCGTACATCACGGTTTGTCCGGCCCGCAGTCTTGAAAGTCGCGCGGGCGCTTAACGACAATCAAAGTGGAAGAAGATGATGACACAGCGGATCAACTACGCGCAGCTCTCGCCCGAGCTTTTCAAGGGCCTGATGGGCTTCAGCATGGAAGTCAAGAAGGGTTCAATCGAACAGTCCATCCTCGATCTGGTCGATATCCGAGCCTCCCAGCTTAATGGGTGCGCATTCTGCCTGGATATGCATTCGAAAGAAGCCAAGATTCATGGCGAACGCGAATTGCGCCTCTACCACCTTGCCACTTGGCGTGAATCCACCCTATTTAGTCCGCGCGAGCGTGCCGCATTGGCATGGACGGAAGCACTGACGAAGCTGCAGGACGGCGGTGTCTCCGACGAACTCTACCTTAGGGTTCTCGGTCAGTTTTCCGAGAAGGAACTCTCTGACCTGACGTTCCAGATCATGGTAATCAACAGCTGGAACCGCGCTAGCGTCGCATTCCGTTCGGTTCCTGGCTCCGCCGACAAGGCATTCGGCCTCGACAAGGCAGGCCTGGCCTAAGTGTTTACCGCATGCGGCCGCGTTGTCGGCCGCATGCGACCTCGTCGATATCGTCCAGTTTTTTGAACGCTAAGTCGAAGAACGGCCGCCTGTCCGACTTCGCAAATTGACTCTACGCTCTCTTAACCGGACGCAAATAGCCGGCGGCGACAAGCCCAAAAAGAGGACGGAACAATGAACGATACCGGGACAACCCAGCCGATCCAGAGTGACGGCGATACGCCCTACAGCAGATACGTCCAGACAGAGGTCCTGCATACGCTTCAGGAGTTCGTCAGCGATAGTCCTGCGGAACCCGCATTTCTCGCCAATGTCCAGATCAGTGAAATCTACTGGGCGCTCATCGTCCGTGAACTGGTAGCGGCGCAGACCGAATTGCGGCACAATCGTATCGCCGCGACAAACCGCATCCTTCGACGCATCGTCAGCCATATGGAAGCGTTTAACGCCAACTGGCGCTCGCTTTCATGGCTCACGCCCGCGGAACTCATGCCCATCCTGAAGGGATTGAGGGCAAAGCACGGCAAAGACACGGCTTTGCAAGGCTGGACGTTTCGCGAAATGACCTTTCTTCTCGGGGTAAAGGACCGCCCGTCACTCGAACACTTCGAACCGCAACCGCGGAGACATCGACAACTGACAGAGCGCTTGAACTCTCCAAGTCTGTACGACGATATCTTGGCTGCGTTAGCGCGCGCTGGAAAGCCAATTCCGCAAGATTACCTGAAGCCCGATTACGCGAAGGCGTACAGTCCAAACAAAGAGATCGAAGCCATCTGGGCGGAAATTTATCGCAGAGATGATCCAGCGGATGAATGGCGGTCGTTGGCCGAGCTGCTTGCCGACATCGCGGTGGAATTCACGAACTGGAAGTATCTCCATCTGATGGCAACGCGCCGCACATTCGGAGCACGGCCTGCCTATCACGATGTCGATGCAATTCAGTGGCTCCTTCCCACTATGGAGGAGATCCCGTTTCCCGAAGTTTGGACTGCTCGAGGCCTTGTGTCCTAGCGCCAGCCCATTCGCTGGCGTCGCTTCCATTCCATTAGCAAGAAATCTCGTTGAGGTCGCTCCGGGATACTGGACACCTCGCACGGCTCGGGGGAACTGTACATGGACCACACGGAATTGAATTCTCTGGTGTCGAATGCGCGCGCTTGCATAGTCGATAGCAAGCGAGCTGGCGTGATGCGTTTCTCTGATGGTACCGAGGAGGGGCGCTTCGTACTTTTCCATGCGGCCATGTCATTCTGCTCGCAAAAAGTGCGAGCGACCCTAGTGCAAAGGGGCGTTTCGTACGAGTCAAACGAGATGTTAATACTTGCCAGCCGAGATCGGGAGGGAAACCTAGTTGCAGCGGAGAACTATGGTGCGGAGTATGTGCGTTTAAGACGCTCAGGCCAGCTATCATGCTGGGGCATGGCGGATAGCTACTCGGGGATTTCTTCGGTTTCGCTCTGCGGATTGGACGCTTGTGCTGTCCCGACGTTGATCGACCTCAAGACAGGTGAAGTGATCGTAGATTCTCTCCGCATTTGCGTTCATATCGACGCGGCATTTGGCGGTTCGGAGCTGTTGATCCCGACGGCCGACCAGGATCGGCAACGAGTATTCCGACAACTCGAGGCCGTCGATGCCACGCCACATCCCGGGATTCTGTATGGATTCCATCCACATGGAGATCGGCGTCCTCAAGCACTTCGCGATGCCATGCGGACCGTTTATGACGAGAAGCTCGAGACATTGGCGATGCTCTCCGCTCGTCATTCCGCCGACCCTGCAGTTGTCGAGGCCTATCGTGCAAAGATTTCGAAAGAGACCGCCGGGCGGGCGGTCCAGCACGATGTAGTCTTTCAGGAAGCAATCCGGAAGGCAACTCGCGAGCGTCTTGTTCAACTCAATCTCGACCTCCAACAAAGCACAACCGATTGGTTATGTTCAAACAGCCTAAGCCTCGCAGATATTTTTTGGGCCGTCAGCTTGGTCAGACTTCGCTACTTAGGCCTCATGGTTCTATGGGAGGACATGCCCCTCGTTGAAGCCTACTATCGGCTTGTTACGTCGTTGCAGTCTGTTCGCGAGGAAGTCATTGGTGCGACAATAGCGTCTATGCCGCCATCAATGTATTTAAGCTCCGAAACGGCCGCGAGTTCTTTCTGATACTTCTGGCCGCCATGATATTAAGTCCGCTAGCCAGTCTGCAAATTGACCCATGGATGTCGCAGGTGGCCGTATACGACCTTCTCGGGCTCGAGCCCGGAAGGATCTTCGAAACAACCCAAACCAATGGCCGTTAGGTCAGGATATGCGTTCGCGATCCAATATACGGTCGTGCCGCACGATGGGCAGAACTTGAATGTTACGTTGTGACCACTATCCCCGGTCCGTGTATACGCCCGTTCTTCGCCTACGCATCGCACATTCTCTGAATTGAAAAAAACCGCAACTCCAAAGGCGGAGCCAGTGCGACGCTGACACGATCGGCAATGACAAAGAGCGGTCATGACGGGCGATCCATTCGTAGTTGTCGCCAGTTCACCGCAGCAGCATGTCGCAAGTCTTTTCATTTCACGTCAACCTCATAGATTTGGTAATTCGTGTTGCTTTTCCGCGTCTCGATCGAGAAGTTGACCTGAAAACGCGCGCGCAACTCGCCCAACCCAGAAGAAAGTGCCCGGCTATAGCCGGGCACTTGCGCTTTAACTGAATTTTGGACAGCTACTGTTGCCGCAAATGCCACTACAGCTTCCTCGATTTGAGGAGGCGATCTCTGATGTGAGTAGCTTGTTTGCGGCCGGAGGCTTCCGATTTTCCTCAATAGTCCCAGAAAACTGGTACCCAGCGAAATGCATCGCCGGCCACCGCGACACGGCCGAGGGAAGGGAAGGGCAGGTGAGTTGCAACGAGGAGTTCGCCGGTTCCTGCGAGCTTGTGGAGAAGATCGATGCGGACACGGGCGGCCTCCTCGGGATCGTGTTCGAAACCGTTGTGCCAATTGGGCTGATCAAAACCGACTGCGAAGATGGCGTCGCCGGCGAAGGTCAGCGCTTCATCTCCGGATGCTACCCGGATGATGGAGTGACCCGGGGTATGCCCGCCAGTCCGGCGAGCAGTAACACCAGGCGCGACTTCAACCTGTTCTGCAAACGGTACCAGGTTGTCCCGATACAGAGAAGCGAATTTCTTGGCGGTCGCCTTCAGTGCGTCCGGAAAACCATCCGGCATCTTCGTTTTGGTAAAGTCCGGCGACTCCCAGAACGCTACCTCAGCGGCGGCAACATGAATACGGAGATTAGGGTGGAGGCGCTCCTTGATTCCCTCGACCAGAAGTCCGCCGACGTGGTCCATATGCATATGAGTCAAGACAATGTCAGTGACGGATGCAAGTTCAATATCGGCATGCTGCAGGCGCTGCAATAGCTGACCTGCGCGCGGCAGGTTAAGGTCGGGGTCGAGACCCAGCCCTGCATCCAGAAGGATTGTCTGCGAACCACTACGCACGACTACCGCATTCAACGGCCAGTCGAACGCATCTGGAGGAAGAAACTGGTCGACCATCCAGTTGGCTCGGACGGTGGGATCGGCGTTGTGACCCATCATCACGGTTGGCAGTGGCAGTACGCCGTCGCTGACAACCATCACGTCGATGTCACCGATCTTAACTGCATATCGCGAGGGAACGAGTTCCTCGGTACCCTTCTTGCCGGTGTGGAACGCACTTTCAGGCGGAACCTGTAGCTGCCGGACGGGTGACGGGTGGTTTGATGGTTGCGACATTTCGCACTCCTTTGTTGTGGACTAATGGTCACCGCTACCGAGCACTGGAATTCGAACCAAACTGCCTCTTGCGTTTGTATTGCAAGGCTCGCCGCGTGACGCTCCAAGAAGCTAGCCTTATGGGACGATGTTGGTAACCAAACTTTAGTTTGGGAGAGATGGGCGGTGCAGCGTTGCTGAGCGTGGTGCCAGGGACGCCACATGCTGACCGTCTACACCGCGGGGAGGGAACTTCTGAGCTAACCCAAACCTGTGTTTAGCTTCAGTCACATCTACCAGTCGCATAGAACTGCACGGCCGCTTTCGGACATTTCCTGCACAGGTACATGCCTCGATTGCCGCATTTGTCTAGCAAAGATCAAAGGAGATCAATATGGAAGCTGAGGTTTCAACACGTCCCCGTGCGCAGTTGGATGAACTGGTTCCGTCTCGCTATGCAGTCAAGGTTGGCGACATAGAAGTCATAGTCATCAGCGACGGCGTGCTTGCTCCGCCCGCAGAGTCAATGGCGACAAACGCTGACACGAAAAGCCTCAATGCGTGGCTCGACGATAGGCTTCTGGCGCACGATACGTTTGGCTGGGCACTCAACGCGGTCGTTGTCAAAACACCCAAGCAGACGATCCTGATCGACAGCGGTCTCGGCGAAGAATATCCGGATTTCCCACGCGCGGGACACCTGATCCAGAGATTGAGGGCAGCTGGTGTCGAGCTGGGTTCGGTAACCGACGTGGTCCTGACGCATATGCATTTTGACCACGTTGGAGGGTTGTTGGCTCACGGAGTAAAGCAGCAGCTTCGGTCAGACTTGCGGGTGCATCTCTCCACACCAGAAGCAAAGTTCTGGGAAAACCCCGATTTCTCCAAGACTGCTATGCCGCCAGCCCTCGCAGATCTCGCTCGCAAAGCATCGCTGGATTTCTTGAAGGAGTATTCGAGCTATCTACATCTTTTTGATCGGGAGGCTGAAGTCGCCGGTGGCGTTACGGTGAGCCTGACGGGGGGTCACACGCCTGGTCACAGTGTGGTCCGTGTGCAATCCGGAAACGACAGATTGATGTTTGGAGGCGACGCAATCTTCCCCGTCTCGTTTGACCATCCAGAATGGCATAATGGTTTCGAGCACGACCCAGAGGAGGCAACCCGAGTTAGGCTGCGCCTCATGGCTGAATTGGCAGCTTCAGGCTCATGGCTCGTGTCTACGCACATGCCATTTCCCTCGGTTGGTCGAGTGGTTGCTGCCGGGGACCTTTATCGGTGGGTCCCGGTTCAATGGGACTATTAAAACGGATATTCGTCACAGACGGTTGAAGTTTCCTTGCTAACCGCGTCACGAACTTAGCCGCAGGATATAATTCCCAGCACGTCGCCGGTCTCTGGCGACGTGACTGACGCGATGTTCAGCGGGAACGTTTGATGTATTTAGTGAGACTATGAAGCGGGTCTCCCGCCGCCTGCAAGATCCTGACGGCTACTTCCAGACGATATGGATATGCCTGTTCTTGCTACATATATCCCAACTTTGAGATTTTCCTCGAAGGGGCGTCTCTTACAGGCAGTTTAAGGGCGACTTGGCGGCAGCCGTTCGTCGGTATATTGGCGGAATCTGTCGAAGAACGGGACAGGCTGTCGGAGTAAGCCGCAGCGCGACGCGCAATAGTATCCGTCAGGGACGAGCCATGAGGGGGCGGCCCAGCAATGCATCTGCTTGGATCTTATCAAGGTGTCTGGGTGACGGGTGGTGCCGAACCAACATAGCTACCTCGATACCTGTGTGATGTCTATGCGACGATCAAACCGCAACATGCCGGTTAATGTTTTTAGGCATGGGCCGCCAGCGAAGCAAAACAAACCTTCGTATATCTCAGATGTTGAACCTGGAGCGCTTACCGTGAGCGCGCCGCTCGTTATCCATGCGGCGCTAAACAGGAGATACGAAATGTTTCGAACCCTCATTTCCGCAGCCATTGCGATGTCTTTGGCCGTACCTGCGCTGGCGGCTGACAAGCCCTATCGCGCGAAGATAACTGTCGTTTTCGATCACGTTCTTCCCAACGTTCCGGGCAAAAGCCTCCGCGGGGTCCTGGTTGAATACGGGCCAGGCGGATCGAACCCGTCGCACACTCATGCCAAGAGCGCCTTTATTTACGCCACCGTACTCGAGGGCCGGATTAAGAGCGCCGTGAACGATGGCAAACCAACAATTTACGGGGCGGGTGAACATTGGATCGAGTCGCCAGGCGATCACCACAAGATCAGTGCCAACGCAAGCGATACGGAACCCGCGAAACTACTGGCCGTTTTTGTCGTCGACACGAAGGAAACGGAACTTACGACTCCGGATAAGTAACTCCGGATGCAGAGCAGCGCCATCATCGCTGCTCTGCCCAGCCATGCGATGGAGTGGAGGCCCGCTCATTATCGGCGTTGGTGGTCTTCTGACTGTGTTAGCTGCCCGGCAATGAGAGACAAACCAAAGTATAGGTGGATTTTCGATGGCTAGTTCATTGATCTCACGACATGCACTGGGAGCGGTGATGCAGTGGTTAATGTAGCGTCCGTTCCCCGGGGCAACTGTACGATCGTCAAATAGATATCGAGGAGTTCAAAATGAAAGTGCTGGTTGTCGGTGGGAGTGGGCTGATTGGCTCGAAAGTTTGTGACATCTTGAAAAAAGCGGGCCACCGTGTGATCCCTGCTTCCCGACGCAACGGGATCGATACGGTGACGGGCGCGGGACTTGCGGAAGGTTTGAAGCAAGTGGACGTCGTAGTCGACGTTCCCAATTCGCCCTCGTTCGAAGAGCGGGATGTCTTCGAATTCTTTACTAAGTCCTCGTCAAATATCACTCGTGAAGCAAGGAACGCCGGAGTTAAAAGCCTCGTATCACTTTCAATCGTGGGTATCGATCGACTGCCGACAAACTCGTACTTTCGCGCTAAGTTAGCACAGGAAGAAATCATCAAGAACTCCGGAGTGCCGTTCACCATTGTCCGAGCCACGCAGTTTTTGGAATTTCTGGACGCGATCGCCTATACGTCTACAGATGGTAACGTAGTGAAAGTTTCCACAGCATATCTCCAGCCGATCGCGGCTGATGATGTAGCGAAATTTGTGAGTGAGGCTGCGCTCTCGGAGCCGCGAAACCAGACAATCGACATTGCAGGACCCGAAGCATTCAGAACTAGCGATATCCTGGGCTCCTACTTGCGGAAGAAGGGAGACCCTAGAGAGGTTGTAGGCGACCCGCAGGCCTCCTACTTCGGTTCGAAGCTGGAGGCCAACTCCCTGATTCCTGTTGGAACGCAGCCAAAATTTGGGTCCATCACTTTTGAAGCGTGGTTGGATGCAGCACTTCGCTGACTATATGACGCCGAAAGTGGTAGCCGACACGCATGACATGCACCCTTGTCGGGATTGTCGCTAGCCTGAGCACGTCACGTCGTCAACGATACTGACACCAAAGGGTCTGCCGCCAGCAAACTGATCATGGATGAAGTCCAGCGACTAGCGCGCTCTGGACTTCACCTCAGCAAATTGGGCGCGCGTACTGACAGCACGCCATCTAGCTTTCCACTTTCGAGCGGAAAGTCCGTTATCGCGATGAGCCGTTGATGCGTTTGATCCCCGCGGCGCTGTATCTCGCCCGAGGAGGGCTAACCTTTGCTGATATTCGGGAGGTCTTCCCGCCAGCGAAAGCCATTGCGGATCATGAACTGGATGTTGCTCAACATTCGACGATGATCCGCGTACCGCATGCTGTGCGAAAGTGGAAGGAACGGCCCGCAGTGCGCGGCGACAGACAAGGTGAGACCCTGCGTCAAACAGGACGAGACTCGGCGGCTGGGGTGTGACGAAGAGAGGGCGGAGCCTGGCTAGTCGAATGTTCGATGCCGGCGATTATTCAGTCCGGGACAGGTCCGAGGCCGGCTGCTCTTCGATCGGTAGTGTGAAGATAAAAACCGCACCATGTGGTTCGTGGTTCTCCACCCATAATCTGCCGCCATGCGATGTAATGATGGATCTGCAGATCGCCAGCCCCATCCCCATGCCATGCCCCTTTGTGGTATAGAATGGCTCGAATATTTTCGACGGGACCTCGACACCCGGACCCGAGTCGCTGATAGCTATCTGAATTGAATTATCAACGCGGCTGATCCGAACCCCGAGTTTTCTGGTATCGGAGTTCGGGGTGATTGCCTCCATACCATTCCTCATCAGGTTGATTATAGCCTGCTGTATCTGAATTCTATCGAGCTGTAGAGCCGGTAGCTCACGATCAATCTCAACCTCCAACCCTATGCGGTGCCGCAGGAGTTCTTCGGCAAGGAGATCGCGGGCTTCGCCAACAATGCGGCCGATATCGCTAGGCTGCCGCGCATCAACCGACTGAGCAAACAAGGCACGGATACGACTGATAATATTCGTCGCCGCGTTCCCGCTTCGGATTATGCGTTGCAGCGCCTGCAGCGCTCGATCCAGGTTTGGTGGATCAAGCAAAAGCCATTGTTTGCAAGCGTCCGAGCTGGACAGCAAGGCGGCCAGCGGCTGGGCAACTTCATGTGCGATAGATGCGGATAGCTCCGCCAGATTTGCAGCTTGGCTTGCTTTGGCTAAAGCTTCGTGCGCGAGCCGTAGCTCTTCTTGCGCGAGGACCTGATCATTGACATCAAATGAGACCGCGTACCATTCCACGATCGCTCCACTCGCTTCTCTTATCGGCTCTGCGCGACTGTCCATCCATCGAAAGACACCATCCGCGCCGCGCACCCGATAGCGTATTGCAATTCGATCACCCCGTTCTGCGCCCTGACGAAGTGCTGACGTCAACCTCGCTGCGTCATCGGGATGTACCGCGCTTCGCATAGCTGTCAAGGTTGCCTCGGGGTGCTCGATGTACTGGTCATCCAGCGCAAAGTAATCCAGTGTGGCTTTGCTGAGGAACGTCGGCTTCCCCTGGCCAGTAAGGCGCATGATGTGCACCGGGACCATATTCACAAGTTGTGAAAGCTCTTGTTCGCGGACGCGCAGGGCGGCTTCGGTTTGCTTGTAGACGGTGACGTCAATCGACATCCCGTACCATCCGGTAATTCGGCCCTCGCGATCCCGTGTGGGCCTCATCGCAACGCGGTGCCAGCCATATTCGCCTGTGGAGACCCTCCTCAGTCGATATTCGTTGTTCCAGTGTTCGCCTGTCCCCAAACTATGGCGGAGAGAGGCCGCTACCCTTTCGTATTCATCGGGGTGAAATATCTCTTTCCACCCCAGATCGCCACCTTCGAGGAAATCCTGATCGGTGAGTTGTCGGTTCATCTCCTGAAGGGTCTGGCCGATTGTCGTTTGAGCGTTGGGCGTTGCGTAAGTGAAGCGACCTGTTGTGTCCATAGCCCAACCGGTCCCGAATATTGTTTCGAGCACGAGTGCGATTCGCGCAGCTTCAGCTGTTTCGCCGATCGCGTTTGTAATGGACCAAGGTAGGTGTTGGGCTGAGATTTTGGCAGGCGTGTCATCGGCGATCTTATAGCCCGGCTCGGCTCGGAGCTCGGTCCAAGTATAACTGCCATCGGGTTGAAGACGACGATATCGTACGATTTGCGGGAAGCCACTCCAAAAGGCGCGGGACGACGCGTGGCTTGTTACGTCTCTATCCTCGGGGTGAACCAAGCTCAAAAACTGCGCGGTTAGGCCGAGTGTATCCTGCTCGCCAATGAACGTCGCGCCACTATTGCGAGGAGTAGTTGTTTCTGTGGAGCGGTTGAAGTCGAGAATTAAAAGGCACCCCAAAGCCACGGCGAGAAATGTCGTCCACGTGACTAAGGTAGGCCGGATTCCAACGGGATCGAACAATGCTGCGGCCGAGGTCAGCACCAATGCAAAGGCCAGTATCCAGCACGTAATAAGCCGAACGTCCCGTTCGAAGCGGTTTGCCAACCCCACAATTGGCAACAAAAGCCCAATTGGGTTGGAAGTGAGCCAGGACAGGACGCCGCCGGCAGCGGAAAGCGCGACCAAAATGGCCAAGCTTGAGAAGGCAATTTTCTTTGTCATCGCGTCGTCATCCGTCATGATTTCCGCGATTTTGTCCATAGCAATAATTGGTGGTCAGATGCTCATTTATCTTCGCCGCAGCAAACCCACTCGCTCGCGGTCAGGAGAGTTCGCTGTGTGTCTCAGCTCACTACACCATGACCACTCGGAGGCGATGAAGCAATTGCCCATCGCTGAACGATATGATGCGACGGCTCACGGATCGGGAGGGACGAACGTGAGAAGAATGACCGCGACAACAAGAGCTAGCGACCCCCAGATCGGTGCATCTTGGTTAGTCTGATAGAGGGCAGTGCCGAGCACCGGGCCGATCGCGGATCCCAATCCGCGCGCCGCCATGTTGATCCCTCCGATTTTTCCCTGCGCCCCTTGACCACCAATGAGACTTATCGCGCCTAAGACCGCCGGTGCTAGGAAACCGACAGCGAAGCCAATAACGGTCATCGACACACACATCGCCAATATGTCGCGGGCAAATAGTAACATTGCCAAGCCGACGAAAATCCCAGCACTGCCAGCGCGCAGCATCACGCGAGGGTTCTTGAGGTTGTCCCGCAGAGCAATCAAAACCTGCGCGAGACAAACGGCTACGACGCCGACGGTAAGCACAAGGCCGGTTTGAGTAGCGGCGGTGCCTCCGTCCATTCCGAAACGGTCCATGAGCCGAAGTGCGAATATCGGTGGCACGGTTGTATAGCAGGTGAAGCCAAAGAGGGTTATCGCGAGATAAGGCCAAATCTTGGCGAGAGGTATTGTCGTTTCCTCCCGAGGAAGCGCGGGACGCGAACGAGAGTGTGGCAAGTACGCCAGCACGATCAGGAACGCAAGAATACCGAATGCTGAGATTGTCGCGAAGCCTGAGACTACCCCAAGCCGACCCGTGAGCCATAATAATGCTGAGCCGCTAAGGGTCCCAAAGCTGATAGCGGCGCTTAGACCGCCCATGCCGCGAACCCGTTGCGAAGGCTGAGTGAAATCCGCCACGTAGCCTTGTGCTACTGGGATCAGAGCCGCCCCGAATACTGCTTGAATCAAGCGAGCAGCTCCAAGCACAGTCGCCGAGACGGCAGCGGACAGCACCACGAACTGGCCGGTGACGATCCACATTATCGCTGGTCCTAAGGCAACCATCGGAACCGCCCAAAGCATCAGCTTCCGACGACTCCATAGTTCTGAGGCATAGCCCCATCCCGGTGCTGCGATGACCCCAACGAATGCCCCGAGGCCAAGGATCAGCCCGACTTCGACGTCACTCAATCCTAGCTGCCGCCCGGCAACCCCAAGTCCTCCGGTCATAAAGCCGTTGGCGGAGGTGTATACGATGACTCCGGATAACGCTGCCGCCAATTCGCGGTTAGATCGAGGTTTAGTTGGTTCCAGCTTGGAGAATTCGGTTGTGGCCATGACTTCCAGATCGAATAATGAGTCCAGTTCTTATACGATAGATTATTCGCAATCCAATATGCGACCTGGCTAGGCTCTCGTTCTTCATTTTGGCGTTTCCGGAGGGGGCCGTGCTACAGCCTGCATTGCTATGTGGCTTTTGCACCGACGACGTCACTACGTTCCCGCGAACCAGGTTAGCCGGAGAGAGCAGGTCCTCCAGAGTCTCGCACAAAGCCTCCACATTCGTCTCTCTACGAAGTCAGTCACCCCTGGCAAAAGGTTATGATTCTCATGTCCTCCCCATGCAAAGACGGTCGTCGAGTACGGCTTCTCGGATCTTGGTTTGGATCTGATTGGCCGCGGTAGATAAGCGAGGCAAACAAGCCTGATTTCGCAAGCCGTACTCGCGATATCACTAATGTAGCAAGCATTCCGCTAGTCAACCGCGGGGGCTACGAGAGCTTAATTCCTGGGGCGGCAACCAAAATCGATCTATGGATTTGCATGTGCGGTTGCTTGTCGCCTAAGTGCCTTTTGATGCACCACCAGAGACTTCAAGACTTGCACCCGTAGTAAAGCTGGAGGCTGGAGAGGCGAGGAAGCATATCGCTGCGGCAACCTCTTTTGGCAAACCCATCCGACCTAAAGGAATCTGGCGTTTGTGAGCCAAATCTTTAAGCCATGCCTCCTGGCTTTGCCGCTTATCTTGGCGTTCGGCAAAGCGTCGCTCCCATTGGCCGCTATTGACGGAATCCACCAGAACTGAATTGACCCTCACAGTTGGAGCGAACTCGAAGCTCATTGACTTCGCTAGGTTTAGAACGCTCGCCCGCGCTGCTGATGTGCAAACCATGTGCGCAGCAGGTTGACGGGCTAGTATTGCATTCACGATGACGATTGAAGCGCGGTCGCTTTGTTGCAGCATCGGCAGAAGGGCGCGGGTGGGGCGTACGATCGAATATAGCTTCAGGCGAATTTCCTCGTCCCACTCCGCGTCTGTTGTCGTCTCGAACGTGCTGTAGCGGCCCTGACCCGCATTGTTGATCAGAATATCCAAACCGCCGAAACGTGCGCGAACTTCGGCAGCTAGGGCGGTCGTCTGAAGTTCATCCGTTACATCGCACTGGATCGCCACTAGGTTGTCGCCAATATCGATGCCAGAATCTTCCAGATCCGAAATCGCCCTCTTGAGCTTCTCCCAATTGCGTGAACAGGTGACGACTTTCGCACCCTCAGCGAGCAGCATGCGAACGGTCGCGAGCCCAATACCAGAGGAGCCGCCTGTGACCACCGCAACCCGATTTTCCAACCGAAGATCCATCTTCCATCCTCCCGCGTGACGCACCAATACATGCGCTAGTCTACCCGAAGGCTCTGCTCTATCGCGTAGCATTGATCCCAGATAAATGTGTCGAACGCTGCCAGCTTGTCCTTCCATTTTGGCGTCATCGTAGCAACGCACTGACTAGCGACTCGCGCCGTGTAGTCACTGACGAGCGCCCAAGAGTTCGCAGGCTCGGCTCCATTAAGCTCCGAGCCGTAGGCTTGGCTGTGCAAGGCCGTTGACGTCGCTGCCTTGATATCGTCGTCGAACTCGATCTGAAGCTTTACGTCCTCATGAGTGCCGATGCGGCTCACATGACCGCCAACCAGCTTTTCAAACGGATGGTGGTCGAGTTCTCGGACTTGCTCAAAATATCCCGGAATGTCCTGCGCAACACCAAAACGGCGGAACGGCATCCAGCCAGGGAAGACGATATCGACAAACATCAGAACCTTTTGGGCAGGCGCATATATCATGATGTTGCCGGGTTCGTGACCATTGCCGGGGTAAGATAGCTCGAGTATCTGCGATCCGAGTTTAAGCGTATATCGATCTTCGAAGGTTATCGTGGGTATCGGGCGTTGAGGGTCGGCATCGCGCGTCAGTAAGCGTTTTGTCTCACTGTGAGCGATGATCACGCTTATGGGTCCGAGACTCCCCGCGCCGCCAATGTGGTCGGCATGCGAGTGGCTGTAAATGAGATGCGTAATGGGTTTGTCGGTAATCTCGCTAACGGCCTGCCTCAGTTTGCCCGCATAAGACGGCGGTGCGTCGACTACCACAACACCATGATCATAGACCATGAACATTGATTGGTAGGCGTTGTCCGTGACCATGTAGAGACCGTTTCCGAGGCTTTCGATCCGATAGCCCTTCTTTCGGTCGATCTCCGGCCCCCGAGCCGAAGGCGGTATTTTCATGAATGCCAGTGGCATGACCCCAATCGGAGCGATCTCAGACGTTTCGTTGGACTTGGTCGTCTGCTCGGCTGCGGCACACTGTGCACGTAGCGGCCAGGCTGTCAGGACCGCTGCCACCAAAGCAGCGGTGCAAACACCTTTGAATCTATTGGATTTCTGGGATTTCATTAAATGATCCTCGTTGCTTGCTGCCATTCGCCAACGAACGTGAGGTCCGTATCATTATGGGGCGCTCGCTTTGTTCTAAAGACCCAAAAATAGCTAAAAGATTTGGCCCATCCTGCGACGCGCGGAAATAGGAACCACTACGTCTAGCTTCACTGTCGCCATGCTGAGCCGCGGGCGTAACAACTCACCAGCACGCGCGGGGATATCCTGGAATGTCCGCGCGTGCTTTCTAGTTTTAGGGGAGGGTTTACGTTCCTACTTCTTAGGAAGCCATTCGAAATGATCGCTCTGCGAAACGATCCAGCCCACTCCGGGGTAGGGAAAGTGCGGCGCGAAAATAAGTTGATGATCTGCTGCAAGCTGAGTGAGTACTTCTCGCCGGCTTGTCCGTCCGATCGCGCGATCACTATCGTACCCCATGCCCCAGTCGGGCTTCGCAAGGGAGACGATGGAGCTATGAACCGTGTCGCCCACGTCGAGCAAAGTCTCACCCTTGGACGATATCATGTATCCGACGTGACCAGGTGTGTGCCCCGGTATGCGGACCGACTTGATGCCCATGGCCACATCCTCTCCAGGGATGAAGGTGCTTACCTGCGGAGCAATCACTCTGGTGAGTTCAGCCATTTCGGGCTGCTGTTGAAGCCATTTCCAGTCCGGCCCCGAGATCTTTATCACGGCATGCTTGAACGCGGATTGCTTCTCTCGAGTGATTAGACCACCTATGTGATCGCTATGCACGTGGGTAATCAATACCGTCGTCACTTCGTCCGGCTTGACGCCGGCAAGGCTGAGGCTGCTGGCGAGTGCTCCGGGTATCGCCGGACCTAGCCCCGTATCAATCACAATAGCTTCGCTACCCCTCCGCGCGAGAAGGGCATCGACGGATAGTTCGATGGCCTCGGTCTTTTGTCCTGCCTTCGTGAGAACCTCGGCCACTGCCTTTGGCCCGACGTCAGCGCCAAACACGGAACCGTCGTTCGGTACGACGTTTACCGCGTCTCTCAGTGACGTCATGCGAAAATCACCGAGCGTGAAAGTCTCGGCACCCGGCTGCGCTGGCTGGGGACCCATATCTGCCGCAGAGACCTGCACGGCAGCGAGGCACGCGATCAGAGTTGAGATGCACAGGGATTTCATGTCTTTCTCCTTGCGAATGGACTATCAAGATCCACTACACGGTTCTCAGACGCGACAGATTTGCACCAGTCCAACTTGTGTATAGTTCACGCATCGTGCTGAAAGGCAGATATATGTGGTGGGAGCGACGCCGGGATTGTTCTGAGGCTTCATAACTGGCGTGTGACGACGCCGATTTTTCGCATCCAGCAGCTTCAAGAATTGGCAGGCTAGGGGCGCATCTTGTCCCGCCGGCGCTCGTTCCTAAAGCCAATGCGCATGATTGGGCACGCTTTGCCGAGTTTCTGCAGTTGGGCGGAAAATGGACGGCGAACAGCTTTTGCCCGACGGGTTCGTCGATTACATGCGAACGCCTTTTCCGGCCTCTGACGATGGCCACGGCCCAGAATATGGTCGGGGCCAGCTTTGGTTGGCGAAGGGTCTTCAATCTGGCTTACCATCCGATGCTTTCATGCTGAACGGTCACCTACGCCAGACAATCACCATTATCCCGTTACGCAAGCTGGTGATCCTCCGCATGGGGGTGACGCGAGAAGACGTTGGCTTCAGCAATGCGCCGCTGTTGCGGGCTATCGTAGCCGCGGAGCGTTGATTTAGTCGGCTGGACCCAGCTCAGATCATTCCGCTCGCATCATCCCTGTCATTGTGGACTTGAAGCGATCAAACAATGACCTCACGCCAAGACATGTGGTAAGCGCAAGCGAAGCCATAACAGGAGTATGAGAGTGACCGACCCGAGCGTAGCAGATGCAATCAACCGAATTTATGAATCGCTTCAGGCGGACAATGCCGACATTGATTTGCATATCGCGAATCTCAAGGCAGCCCTGGCGCGGGCGGGCTTGAAGGAGGCCGAGTTCGATCCGACCAGGCTCGCGCACAACAATCGTTCTGGCAGGAAACTTATGCAGGCTTACTTTCGGCAGCGCGGTGTGGCGGTGAAATTCACCACGCCGTGACGCGAGGCGGTCTTGGCGGCCATGATCAGATTTCTGTTTTGCGGTCTGGGCTGACTGTTAACCGGGAGCCTTTCGGCACTATTTTGGGGCTGGGGGAAATTTCCCGCCGAGGACCGCTGGTCTCTGTTTTGGCGGCGTCCATTTAGGGCCGGATGAATGCTTTGTCGAACTGGTTTGGCCCGGCCCAGCAACGCGTCTCCAGCCATTCATGGTCATGCATTGTTGCATGAATTGATCCTCTCGAATGGCGTTGCCAAGAGCATTACCGATTGCCGCCCCCGTCACGTAGCTGGTGCTGCCAAAGGCAATGTAACCTTGGTCGACGCTACCCGCCATCATCTGGCACCGAGCCTGCGTCATCTCCATGTTCGGAGGATTTGGAATGATCGGCTCGTATTTGTAATTCGTTACGCAAGATGACAGACCGGTTGCCATGGCGGCAGCCAGCAAATATTTGAAATTCATTATATTTCCCCCAATACGCTGATGAAATTCTATTCACGCTAAGCGACAAGCGTCAATGATAAAATTCGCGCTCCGATTTAATTTTCGAGGCGTACCACTTCATCAAAGTAAAAATCCAAGAGGCATGAGGGCACGCAATGGATAACCGGTCACCAGGGGGCGATCGGACGCCGCCGCGAGTACTCGGCACGTGCATCCAGATCGAGAATCAGCCGATATTTGTCTCGCAGTCGCTCGAAGCTGAGCCTTTCGCGAGGTTCTGGGGCCGCAGGTTTCGATTTTAGATACTGTCCCAGGACTCCCAATAGAAAGTCGGGAGGGCTGAGGAAAGGATTGGGCTTCGAAAGAAGTTTGATCAACGTGTCCTTTGGGCGTCGATTGTTGGTACGCTTGAGATCGGCTGCCACCTCACTGATGCGTTCAGTGATTGCTGTCTGGGAGACCTTGCTGTTTTGCTCTACTAGAACGGCAGCGTACTGGCTTTCGGCGGCCATCAGGCGTCGCGGTATCATTGCCGAAAGCAATCGCAGGTATGCCGCTTGGTAATTTTTCGGGCCATCGTATTCGCAAAACGCGACATAGCCTTCGAACGGCATTGTCGCCAGCTCTTTGATGTAGGCGAGTTGGAGGTCTTTGGTCGCGTCAGTGAAATGAAGACCTCGTGCGAGCATTGCATTACGGTTGCCATCTCCCCAAAGGTCATTGAGCGCATTCGATAGGACTCGCCCCGTCTCCTCGGCTACTCGATCCATTTGCTGGCTGACCACGATGCAGAGAGCGAGATACCTCTGCCCATCTCTGGAAAACTCTGCCTCATCTATGACCAGGACGAAAGGTGCGCGATGCATCCCTCGAGGTGCGAAGCTTGGTTTCATATCGGCGGCAGTGAGAATTTCGCACCATTCCTGCTTTATGACGGACGAGAGCTTGGGTTCGTGATGGCCAACGAATTTAACCAAGCCGTCGAGCCGATTGACCTCTTGCTGAACAACGGTGGAATCATTGATCCCCTGTCGCTGCAAATGCTGCGCCAGTCCAAACTTTCGCGCAAAGTATAGCTCCTGTCTCAGCCTTCGCTTTTGTGCTCTGGGAACATGCGGCTGATCAGGATCGCTGATGCTCAGGCCAGTAACGTAGTGTGCCTGGCCGTGAACGGATAGCCCTGTCTTCTCGTCTGCGAGTTTGAAACCATTGTTCGAAACGATTTGGGTTATCAATTTGAGGTCCGGAAGCGCTTCTTTGCCAGAGATACTGATATCGTCTGAATAGCGGGTGTACACTGCGCTTGAACGCTGGGCCAATTGCTCGAGTGCCTGATCAAGGCCAAGCGCGATGGCATTTGAAATTGTCGGGCTTGTCGGGAGACCCATTGCCAGAGCGTCAGAGATCGTCACGAACCGGGCGAGAAGCGCTGCTATGTCCGGGGCGATGCCAAGCTGTTCGAAAATGCCGGCAATCCGGCTTCGCGAAATTGAAGGAAAGAAGTTCTGGAGATCGAGCGATAGGAGATACCTGTTGCCGCAGTGGACGGCAGCATTTTCACGGATATTACGTCCTGGTCGATATCCGAACGAGGATCCGTGTGGGTAGCCATCAAGTTTGTGGCGAAAGAAGCTGTCGAGTCTTCGTCCGAGTGCCTTGTAGATGGCCTTGGCAAGCACAGGTTCCAAAACCGTCCTATGACCACGTTTCGCGTTTCTTTTAGGAATATCGTGCCGGAGAAATGCAGGAATACTTAGCTTCGATATCTCGTCCGGTGGTGACAGTGGCATCAGCCAAGCTGGAGGAGGTGGCTCGAAGTTGAGTACTTGCTCGAACAGGACCTCGTCGATCGAGAGTGCCACAAGCAGGGAACTCCTGCTGGTGATGCGGGTGAAGTCGTAGTTGAAGCTCATTGGGCGACCGATTGAAAAGGGCGATGCGAAAACACGAAGCAAGTGGTTCCGAATTGGCAGACGCGACTCGCGCCTCAAACCTTGAAGTCGCATCGCCCCCAAAGACCATAATAATTTTACGGTTGGTTGCAATAGGGACCCTACAATACACTTTCACATTGAAGAGGATGTTATGATTGAGAAGATCCAAGGAATCGAGCGCAACGAGCGGGACTTGTCTGATGCTCACGCTCAGTGAACGTTGTTGGGATGTAGTTGACACTTGAGGATTCGCCTTTGCAATCTACCAGCGAAATGGCCCAAAAATGGGACAGGGTTCACTCCAAATGACCTCTTAGTCATTGTTATATAGAGAGAAATATCAATCTTCGGATTGGCCAAAGAAGCGGCCAAAGAGCCGGTAAACCATGACAGTTCGCGATGATGGTGAAAGCATCGGTCTTTTCGAACCGTTCCGAGTTTCTGTAGGTGCCAGGACGCGCCCCAAGTTGAACGTGTTTCAAGAGTCCGCGAATACGCCTAAAGCGGCTAAAAGAAGCAGGCCTTTAGTTTTTGCTCACTTCTATCTGATAGCGCCACGTTGTTTGGAGAAGAAATATGGCTAGCCAGTACGACGCTATTTTCAAAACCATAATGAGCGATCCCAAAAGCGCTTTCGTGGAGGCCATTACCTCGATCTCCGGGGGGCAGGCTCTTCCGAATGACGCAGGTTGGTTTACTGGTCGAACCGTGGATTACTTTTCGAAAGTAAATGACAAGCTCTACGTACACATCGAAATCCAGACTAAGGTCGATGATACGATGCATTGGCGGATGGTGAACTATTACACGCTCTTGAACCACAAGGTTCATCAGTGGGAGCGAGACGACATCACCATTAAGCAATTCGTCATCCACATCGGTCCGGAAACCAATACGATGCGGGAAACTCACCCGAACTTTGGCGCGCCATACCAATATCGCTCGGTGAATCTGAAGCTCCACCCGTCCGAGCGATTGGACAGGTCAGCTTTCCTCGGAGACCGCATACTTGGACTCTTGTTGAGTGGTAAAGGTAAAGATGCTTGGGAAGAGCTCACGCGAGCAGTTTGTGTTATGCAGAATGAGCCGCGAAGGATGGAATCGCTATTTTACTTGCTTCAGCTTTCTGGCCTTAGAGGAATGCGAAAGATGGTCGAAAACATAATTGACGAAATGGGCATGTACGAGGCTCTGCAACAAACTCCGTTGACTGCCAGAGCAGCTGAGCATGCTTCGGTGGGGACTATTGCCGATCTCATTTCAGACTATTACGTTGACGAAGGGTTTGCGGCGCTAAGCGACGAAGAGCGCAATATCCTTACAGACATGCGCTTGGCAAAAATTAAAGTACTGCACAAAGCTATAACGCGGCAAGGTGCGCCTCGCGCATCGATTGTTGCTGGGGCCATCCTGCAAGACGATGGGAACAGGCCAAAAATCTAGAGGGGTTATCAATTCGATCCTCTTTTCGGTATCTACGCGAAGTGGCGCGTTGTGAGCAGCCGGCAAGGATGAAGGTGGAGATTCCCTTATCCGTTGCAACGCGAGTCAAAGACAGGGTTGACCGCTACCTGATCGCCTGCCCACAATTTGAAATTACATCGGCAGTGATGGGGTCCATACTTCGAATGGATTCGACGATATGCGTATCGGCACTCTGCGCTTCCTCATAACCCTCAAGTAAAACCTATTGTTCGGGAAATATGACGAATACAATACCAGATAGCCATGACTGTTACTCACCCTTTGCGAGTGTCGATCTTTACGATACCCGTTCTGTAATGTCGCAAACGTGTTCAAGGAATGGCGAGAGGGTTTCATGAATCGCGTCTCGAAACCCTCTCAGCTTCATCGAACTCAAAGTCAAAATGGTCAACAGGCGAGAACTACTTCCCTTCGATCTTCTGATGTTTGATTGAGGGAACCTTCACTTCAGGAATTTCGATGTAGTAGAAGCCGGGGCACTTTCCGTCTTTTTCCTCTGGGCAGGTTACCTCGATTTTGTCGATCACAAGTTCCTCGCATGTCTTTCGTCTGGCTTCATCCCGAATGTTGTCCGTCGCGCCGGCCTTCAGCTCGCGGAAGTACAACGCGACCATCGATCTGTGCTCGGCAACATCCTCCTCGTCACCGCCTGCCACGTCAGTCTTCTTGCCCAGGTCGTCTAGCGGATAGTGCAAGTAGATCGCGATTGGTCGGCTTGTTCTGTGGCCAATATTTTTCAATTGCGCCTTGAAGGAGCACATTGGCGTACAGGTGCCGCCACCGCAGTCGCCCTCGATCGAAGAAGTTACAAGGGAGAGTTGATGGGTTGCAGAGTCTGCGAATGACGCTTGCGCGGAGAATAGCAACAACATTGTTGCGTACGGAACGCTGCGGATTATTCGATAATACTTTGCGGTAGACATTATTGCCTCCATGAGCGAAGTGGTGTAGTTGTAATTCCACCATTAATTGCATCGTGATTTCTCAAGGGCGGATGCGAAAATGTCAAGGTCTAGTCGATTTACTATCCCCTTTTGGGCGCTTTCCTTCGCACTGATCGCGACAGCATCTTATGCGGCCTGTGACGATGTGAAACCACTCGCAGCGTTCAACAAGCGACCGATTTCAGTCCGAAATGACACGCTATTGTTTTCCGTAAGCCAGCTCGCCATCGACATCGACGGCTCCTCTTCCGCCTATGGGGTTCGCGACCAAGGCGTAGAGAACGTCTGCAACGGTCTCTCTGCGCTCAAGCCTCAGAAATGCAAAGGAAAGGCCGCTGCGAAGGCATGCTATCAACCATGCCGGTCAGCCTTCAAATCGTGGTACGACAGCGGCCATGAGCTGGCAAAGATGAAGAACTACATGGCTTCCACAGGCCTGGGTGGTGCCGGTGGCTCGCCGCCGGTTCTCGTTCTTCAGGGTGGAAATCGTGGCGACTGGTTCACAAGCGAAACCTCGACCAAGCTCCAGATTGGAGACAGTCCTCTGAAATGGGTCGATATCGGAAAGCAAGCGGCGCAAGTGGATCCGCTGGCGGTGCCTTATTTCGTCATTCCGGGCAAGTTCCGGAATATCGCATGGGACGCGACACCGGGTGATTTTGGTGTCATCGTCGCACCGCATACGAAGCGTTCAGTCCGCTTCCTCGTCGGTGACACCGGCGGCAATCTGGACGAGGCCTCCGCGCTTCTTGTCGCGAAGCTGGCGGGTCTCGACAAACCGCCTGTTACGACAGAGAAGTCCGCCTTGGGTGAAGATGTCGAAAGGTTCGCGTCACCCAAGATCGGGACAAGCGACTTGCGGGTTGCAATCTTCCGTCACAGCGGGAAGTACAAGGGGAGCTTGGGAGCATTCAAGGTGCTAGACCAACCATCGGCTGGCCACTTTGTCGATTGGATCGACGCAGAGGCTGGAACCCTGCTCGACAAGTTCGGAGGCGTGGACAAAGTAGTCGAGTGTACGTCTGCAATGTAGTGCACGTTGGGCGCACTGGTTCCATGATGAAATCTCGCCTAGTATCCAATGTTTGCCGTACGAGGCACAGAAACTCAAAGCCGCGATGGTTCTGAGCGAGGCGAACAAGGGGTCGATACCTTTAGAGATTGCCAAGGATTCGGTTGATCGCTACTACAACGCCGATTCAGACGTGATTTCCCGGCGGCCGGCTCCCGAAGCTTCGAACCCGGTGATCAAGAAGACAGATGCTGCGCAAGCTGTCGTGTGCGGGATCATGGGATTGAGAAGCGGACATGTGAAATCTCATGGGAAGCAAACAGCAGCGAATTGTCGGGAGGCACAAACGGAGAGGCGAGTATGGCAAGCTGAGAGCTGCGGTATTAGTTGGTCGCTCCGACAGGAGATTGGACTTCTTCCTGGTGAAGGAACCGAGAATACTACCGGCATGCGGGAGAAGAGCTGGAAAGACTTCATCGGCAATCCTCATTGTGTCTACTGCTGTAAAGGCGCTTTTCGTTCGGGAGCAGTCTATCGGCTCAAGCACTCTCCTACTTGCTGCTTGTGGAAATGAAGAAGCGACCCTCGCAAGCCGTAGAAGACGTTCTAGCCGGCGCGCCGCCGTCGGCGAAGTGGTTCGTTGTCCGTTTCTGACCATTCCTATTTCGTGATGGATACATTCGAAAGGGAAATGCCCAGATTGGAGATCGTTGTCTGAAACTGGTCGACACAGCCGGCCTTTGCGCCGGAGACATCGAGAACTTTTTTATACTTGTCCAAATAGGCGACATAGATCGCCGGTGCGTCTCTTTCGGTAAAGTACTTCTGTAGCGTGTCCCAAAGCCTCCGACACAAGGAACCAGGCGTGCGTCCGGTGGGAAACTTATCTTGGTCGAGCGATATGAGATCGCTCAAAATCAATTTGTTGGCATCGGTATTCAATACGTTCTCGAACGGCACGGCCGCCGCCGAAGCGCCCACGGTCGCCTTCTGCAGGACGTTGTTGGTGTCGAGGTTCTTGAACTTACCGTTCTCGATCTGCCCGACGAGAGACGGGTCAGTTTCGAGTTTCACGGTGACGACCATGCCGTTGCCCATTTTCTCGCCGTTGTTCATCTTCGCGCCGAGATTTTTTGGCCCATTCACCGCGAAGTCGACCCGATTGGGGCTCGAGCTATTCAGGGCGATGAAGGACATCGTTGTGTCTGAGGATAAGGACGCCTTGTCCGATGAATTGATGAGAGACTCCATCGCTTGCAGTGGAACCTTCAGCAGCGGGCTCATTTCGACGGCCGGTTGAACAAGATTGAACTTCATGAGGCTTACTTGGTCGCTGAACATGTTGTACCTTGCCGTATCCAGGGCGACGGTTTTATTGTCTTGGATCTGCAGGCTAACCTGAAGACTGTTGTTATTGTTCGTGACCGGGAAATGGTCCAACAGCCGCCCGCTGAACGACATCTCGCTCGTGATGGTGGATTCGACCGTAAAGAAGAGGAAGTTCTTATTCTTCCAAGTGAACGAAGATATTGCCTTCTTCGCGATCTCTTGGCCGCCGTTCCTTACGACTAGTGTAACGACATAGTTGCCGTCCTCTCCTCCGAACGCATTGGTCACCGCCTGGCGGAGGAAGTGCTCGAAACTCAGCTTTGCGCTTTTCTTGTGTGCGCTCATGAGGATCGAATATTCGATCCGTCCGTAGACCATGTTCGCCAGCACGTCCGAAGTCGGGTAATCCTTCGGTTGCGGCACAACGAGATCAACCGTGTCTTTGGCCGAAGCACTCTCTGCCGCGGTACATACCATCGCGGCAATAGTTATAGCTATATGTACAGCCTTCATATTACCTCGTGTGGTTCAATTTTCGAACGAGTGATTGCTATACGAACCCGCACCCGCCGCCGCACAGTTCCTCGAATTTCATTTCAAAGCGGCCTCAACGGGACGGCCGCGGATCGTGCCGACAGAAAGGGCGACGGCTCCGCGCCGCAGCATGACATCTGCCTGATAGATTCCCGGAAATCCGTCGGGAGAGTTGGCACCATTGGACCTCAGCGTGCGTAGAAAGCCGAAGATGAGCAGGTTCGTCTGATTGTCCGAAAATGCTCGAGGGTTTGCGGCGACCGTCGCCTTCCATCTTCTAGCGTTGGCCGCAGCCTCCTTGGCGTTATACAGCGTGGTGTCCTTCTGGCTCCGCTTTCTGATCGGCTTGACGACGCTTTCGCACGACATCGTCCAATCCGCGATAAAGTTGACAATTTCGCGGTTGGACGCGAACCGCGAACGGAAATGCCGGACGTGAGGCACCCAAAGGCCCTGCCGTCCCGCATTGTAAGTTAGCAGGTCGAAGAAGCTAGTCGTCGTCTCCCTCAGGTTTCCCGAATCTCCTCCAATGTCGGAGGTATCCAGCTGCCACTTTCTGGCATAGGAATATGCCATACGGAGCTTCGGCTCGATGAGCCCATCCTGCACGGCTCGGATGGCCGGCTGATCAAGCCACGTCGACATTTGTTCGCGGACTGACTTCCGAACGCCCCTGATTAAGGGGTCTCCGGGGACTCCGGAGGTCCACTTCGCGACTATCGCCGCCGCCGCGACCTTGTCGACTCCGACTCGACGCTGGTAGTTCTTCAGTGTCTCGAGATCGTTCCGCAATGGCTGTGGTGCAAGTGCGATGTCACTATCTTTCAGAGCAGCAACGAAGTCGGTAATTAGGCTCCCTGTGCCCCAATTCCATTGTAGATACCCGATAGAGATCGTATCGAGCTTGCTGATATTTGAGTATGCGCCGCCGCCGCCAGCTTCGAAGAAGCCGACAGCCTTTCGCGCCGTACTCGCAAGGTCGTCGGGAATTGGTTGCATATCGTCTGCGGAAGAAGTCGCCTGTAAGACGGGGCCTGGTATGAGAGGTAGACGATGGCCATTTTTGTCGAGGCCTGGGCAGCTTGGCATTTTCGGTCGTGCATGGACTTGTGTGGCGAGGAGCAAGCCAAGCGTTGTCGCAACAATCACCTTTCTGAAATACATCTTATCCTCCACCAAGCAATTGGCGTAAATCAATCTTAGGTTTTGAGAATTGTCAACGTTTTATCCTCTATATTTCGGTATTGATAAGTTCAGTGGGATCTTTTGCTTAGTCTCAAACTTGCGGTGAGAGGCAACTTGCAGTGCTGATTGCGATCGAGCGTTATGGTGAGACCTAGTGGATTGGGGCCCTGTCGACCTGCCCTTCCTGCCATCGTTTTGATGGTGCCGCAGAGCGCGGGTATTGCGATATCGAGATCGTCTCGCGCAGAGGAGAGCTGTCAAGTCGAGTGCGTTGCAGCCGAACTGTAAGAAAAGAAGACCGCCATTAAAGCCCAGGTGGAACCGCCTCTTGGCGGGCTGCCGAATTGCCGAAATGCATCCGCAACTTATCGCCTGCCAGTCACCTAGAACCCTGAAAGCATGGAGGAGGAAAGATTTAAGGGAATATTTTGATGAAACATGGGAATTTGGGAAGGTTGATCGGGACATCGCCACCGGGCGACAGTCGTCAATGACAAAATTCGCGTTCTGATTCAACTATCGGGGATGTGCTGCTCTCATCCGAGTTGACGATATGGATTTTGAAATTTGCTCTCCAAATCCCGAGCACTCAACCCTGCACTCCTCATAACATCATCAAGAAGCCGATTGTTCTCTTTTTGTTCTTATGGTATTCAGAACAAATCTGAAGAGCTGAGGCTGGTACCATGTCCAGGCTATTTGCAGTTGCTCGTACGATCGAGGAGATCGCTGAGCATTTCCAGGTCGATATGTCTTCGCCCATGTCCGTCCCGGGCGAGACGGTCGAGGGATCACCAGGCCTGATCGTCGTCGAAAAGGACGGCCTTCGACTGTTGAAGTCTGTGTCGTGGGGTTTTCCCCGGCACACGCGGGAGATGCAGTATAGCGGTGAACCACCAGGACGCATTGGTCTGGTCGCCGATCTGACCAATCCCTTATGGGACCGGATCGTCGTCGACCCCCGCTACCGTTGCCTCATCCCAATAACCCATTTTGCCAATCCGGACGGGGTGAAGGGACGCAAAACAAGGGCCTGGTTCTCAAACACGAAGGAGCCGTTGATCGCCTGGGCCGGGTTCTGTCGGAATACACAGGAATTCGGTCCGGTGTTCGCAGGGATGACAATGACCGCCAACGAACTTGTTCGACCGTTCAACGACCGAATGCCGGTTTTGCTCAAGAAATCTGAATGGGAACTCTGGCTCCATGGAAGCATAAAGGACGTCATCGCATTTCAGTTCAGAGAGCCAATCCCATCGGACGAGTTCGATGTGCTCCAAACCCGCGATCTGTGGCGCAGTGGCATGCCTCCACGGCAGAAATCTTTCCTCAGTCGCGAGGCCATGCCAATCTAGGTCTACCTGACGCCACTATCGAACAGAGCTGGCTGCGATATTACGATAGCTTCACGAACGCTTCCGCGTTTTGCTGTGTATGCGCAAAATGGCTTCCGCCTCTTCTGCCGTGGGAAGGGGACGCTCAAGTCGGAGTCTGTGAAAAGCGCCGCAATTTGGATCGGGGCATCCGCATGATATTACATCCACATGGTAACGTTGGGTGCCGCTTCGCTTTTGCAATGCGTTCATGCGTTCGGCGCTTTTGATCGTATCGATTATCGCACCTCGGCTTAGGAACTTGCTTGACATTGAATGCGCTCGTTTGGGGCGTGAGGAAGAGGTACTGGAGATACAGGGTTCCTTCAGTACCATAAACTGTTTGGGAGAGAAATCTCGCGCTTTGGTTTAAATGTCGTATTGTCAAAGCCATAGACCGTATCCGAGCGACGCAATACGCCTCAATTGAAATTTCGCCGACGGCCGGAAACGATCCTGATTTGATCGAAAGGAACGCTGCAGCATGTGCAATCTGTATACTGTTCGGAAGTCAGCTGAAGAAGTCGCCCGCTATTTTGGTGTAGCCAACCCGGTCAAATCGAATGCTCCGGAGGAAGTATATCCCGGCACACCTGGTGTTGCTGTCGTTGAGCAAGACGGTGTTCGGGAAATGCGGTCGATGACGTGGGGCTTTCCCTTGCGTCTCAAAACGATGAAGCCTGAAGCGAAACCGATCCCGGTGAACAACATCGCGGAACTGACGAAACCGATGTGGGTCGGTGTTGCTCGTAAACCCCAATGGCGTTGCCTGATACCTGTCACGCATTTCGCAGAGCCGGAAGGACCGAAGGGAAAGAAGACCAGGACCTGGTTCAGCCTTTCCAATGAACCGATCTTCGCGTGGGGTGGGCTTTGGCGTATCTCTGATGAATGGGGGCCGGTATATTCCGGAGCCATGACGGCGGCGAACGCGGCAGTGTCGCCAGTTCACGACCGGATGCCTGTAATCTTACATCGGGACGATTACGAACGGTGGATGAAAGGTAGCCTCGACGACCTACTTGCCCTCCAGCAACGCGTCTATCCGCCTGAATTGATGCAGATGGAGCAGACAAGCGATCTTTGGGTAAAGAAGAAGGCATCGGGGCCTGAGGACGCCGTGCTGCTGTAGCCGGTCCATTGCGGGCATGGAACCTTTTCTGTACCTTCAGATTACATGAGCACCTTTTCGTATCAAATCCTCTCCCATGACGAACACAATACGCACGAAGTGAGGTTAATCGTTGATGGCTTAGACTGGATCGGAAACGACCATTTGGGTCTCGATCCCCCCGACCTTGTTCGCCAGCTTACCGAAGGACATGAAGGTCGCCTTATCATAGGCATCTGCAATTGTGGCTGTATGGGATGCGATGATCTCATCGTCGACGTAAGGAGGACGGCCACGTCCGTGGAATGGTCAGGTCGCGACCGAATGACTGTCGTTTTCGGCGTGGAATATTATGACCATCAGATCGGTATTCTGATCCAGGATCACAGTTGGGAGTCACCGGGTAGGACTGTAGAGCGCCACCTTAACGTGATGTTCTCTGGCAAGGTTATGGATGACGGATACGGATTTGATTGGAGTTCCACACGGATCAAGCCCGGATTTATCATCATGAGCTTCACCAAAGGCTCGCAACAAAGACTGCTGGAGTTCCCATGGAACGGAGAATCCGTTGCCAGCGCACTAACACGTGGTAGAGAATTCTTACGGGAGCGCTTTGACGGGTAACGTTCACCGACCGTTATTAGCGTATCTTGCCACCTCGATCACAGCGCGTTCTGCTGAAGGGACGCTTCGTTCCCCATCGTAGCAACCAACACTCATTCTCCTGCAAGTTTGTGCACGGCTGCGACAAGTTCCGGTTCGAAGCCGACGGCAAAGGTATAGCAGCGCTTTCGGTTGAACTTCGTGCAAGACGCACTCATCGAACTCATGACGCCAACTGCTTCCAGACCTTGAGGTCCTTGGCGGAGCAACGCGCCACCCGACGCACCATGGCCGGAGGAACAATCTGTGCGAATGCCACTGGCGGCGACGCCATCAATATTGTCGATTGCACGTATCCTACAATCAGTGAGAATTCGCTCGTTCCAATCGTCGGGAAGAAAGTTGTCCTGGCGAATAGTGGCCATTGTGATCTTTTCGCCCGCAGAAACAGGCTTTGAAGGCATATGATACGGCTCGAACTCGGTTACTGGTTCGGATAGTCGCATCACGACCCAATCAAAGCGGTCCGTCAGCGAACGTTGCACGGCATCGGGATAGAGGAAAGATCGAACATCAACCTTGTGCCATTTCGACCCTTTGCCGTCGCTCACCTCAAAGCCACAACGCGTAATCGACATCCGACCAGCGTAGCCGCCCATGCTCGCTTCGGGAAAAAGAACATGTCTTGCGGTGACGACAATATTGGACTTGAAAATAAGGAAGGCGCTAGCCTCGCCAAAGGGGCACATGATCCGGCCCGACGCACCGAACTTCTTGCGGGCCTCATCCGGCGACATGCTGTGTAATTTGGCATACTCATCGATTGGGTGCCGATTATCGCCGCCAATGGCTCCTGCTTTGGCGTAAGAAGATCCGAGGATCAATACAAGTATGATTGCGAATAGTTGCGGCAGCTGCCGAGCAACGATTGAGAGCGACCCCATTGATAAACGTGACATGTCTGGCTTTTCCTCCCGCTTCTGTTTGGACCGCGACGCCAAAACCATTCTTCGGATATCCCGCCCGCTAGATCTTCTTGATACAACTAGACCGGGCGCAGGTCCAGCCATCGCACAACGCAGTTAAGGGCACGCTCCCGAACAAAAAACTATCGCCGTGATCCGTGTAAGGGCGTAAAGGCCAAAAATATTCTGCACCAATGCTTGGCGGTATCCGCAGACTACCGATTTGATTCACTGAGGTAATTTCAAATCCACTGAAACTAGGGGAATAAATTCCTGTTTTGCTCCATCTTGACACTCGGCATGCTTTGGAACAGAACGTGAACATAAATCATTTATGACGACATCAGGTCGTGTTTTCCATCCACGAACCGAAAGGATTCAGTGAATAATGACGGCTGCGCGTGAGCACGTCATATCGGATCTTCGTACCCGCATCGCTGCACTGGAGCGGAATGCCGGGCGTAAAGCAGACTATTTGCCGTTTGGAGTTCCTGAGATCGACGCCGTTCTTCCAGGCGGGGGCCTTGCCTATGGCGCGTTGCACGAGTTTGCCGGGGGTGGGGCGGGTGTCGTCGACGGTGCGGCTGTCGCCCTGTTTGTTGCCGGGGTTGCGGCACGGACGAATGGAAAGATCGTCTGGTGCCTGACGCGGCCGGACCTGTTCTTTCCGGCATTGGCGCAGGCGGGCCTTCATCCTGATCGGGTCGTCTTCGTAGAGGCCGACAAGGAGGAAGATATCCTGGCGTCGATGGAAGAAGCCCTGGCCTTTGGCGGCATTGGAGTTGTCGTTGGCGAGATCGTGAGACTGTCGATGGTTGCCTCCCGTCGCCTACAGTTGGCGGCAGAAAAGACCGGCACGATGTGCCTCGTCGTCAGGCGTTGGCGCAGACAGGCCGAAGCCAGTGATTTCGGGCAGCCAACTGCCTCGACGACACGCTGGCGGGTCAGCGTGCTGCCTTCGGAAGACCTGCCGGTTCCAGGTGTCGGCCGCGCGAGGTGGTTTCTGGAATTGATGAGAGTGAAAGCAGGCGAATGCGCCGAGTTTGTCGTTGGAGCGTGTGATGCCTCGGGTCGTATCGATATTTCTACCGGACCTTCCGACCGACAGGATCAGGCGGGCAGATCCCGCTATTCCGACTGAACAGCCAGTCGTCGTCATTGCCAGGAACGGCTCCAAGCGCTGGGTATCCGCCGTCGACGCTGCGGCGAAGAAGGTCGGCGTTCGTGTCGGCATGAAAGCAGCCGAAGCGCAGGCTCTATTCGGTGGACTGTTGATGGTCGACGCCGATCCATCTGCAGATGCGGTCGCTCTGGAACGGATCTCGTTCTGGGCGCTCACGCAATATTCGCCGATCGTCGCCGTGGATGGTCTCGATGGGATCGTCATGGACACGGAAGGTGCCGACCATCTGCAGGGCGGCGAACTGCCGATGCTGACCGGAATTGCCAATCGATTCCGGGCGAGGGGACTGACGACCCGCGTCGCTATCGCCGACACATGGGGGGCTGCCCATGCCTGCGCCCGTGCCATCAACCGGGAAATCGTCATCATACCGCCTGGAGAGACCGTCCGTGCGGTTGAACACCTGCCAGTTTCTAAGCTGCGATTGCCGGACAAGATCGTCGGTGATCTGCGGACGTTGGGTTTTAAGACGATCGGTGAACTGTCAGCGACACCACGTGCACCATTGGCTCTTCGCTTTGGTCCCGAAATCGGCCGACGGCTCGATCAGATCTTCGGTCGGATATCGGAACCAATTGACCCGATCCGGACGCCCGACCTGATCGAGGTCAGTCGCTCCTTTGCCGAGCCGATCGGTGCGGCGGAGACGATCGACAAGTATGTTGGACGGCTGATCATGCAGCTTGTCGCCGAGTTGCAACGCAAGGGTCTCGGGGTACGGCGGACCGACCTCATCGTCGAGAAGGTCGATGGCATCAGGCAAGCCATACGTGCGGGAACAGCCAAGCCAGCCCGCGACATCGCCTGGCTCATGAAGCTGTTTCGGGACCGCACCGAAAAGATCGAGCCGGGTTTCGGCATCGAGAAGCTGACGCTCATTGCGATCATGACTGAGCCACTTGGCGATGAGCAGCAGTCATCTTCACTGGTCGGTGACTCGGATAAGGACATCACGCCCTTGATCGACATTTTCGGCAATCGCGGGCAGCGTGTCTATCGGATTGCCCCCGTCGCGTCGGACGTTCCCGAACGCAGTATCCGTCGCATTCCGGCGGCTGTCGACGAAAGCGTGGAGTCATGGGTCCACCATTGGCCGCGCCCCGTGCGACTATTGGCCAAGCCCGATAGAATCGAAGCCATCGCACTTTTGCCGGACCACCCGCCCGCCAGCATTACCTGGCGCGGCAAGCGGCGTCGCGTGAAACGTGCCGACGGCCCTGAGAGAATATTCGGGGAGTGGTGGAAGCGCGACAGTGAACTCTCGGCGGTGCGCGATTACTTCGTCATCGAGGACGAAGGCGGTGAACGCTTCTGGATCTTTCGCAGCGGTGACGGCATCGATGCGGAGACGGGATCGCATCTCTGGTTTCTGCACGGGATCTTCGCATGAGATATGCCGAGCTGCAGGTCACCACCCATTTCTCCTTCCTGCGCGGCGCATCCTCTGCCGACGAGCTGTTTGCGACGGCGAAGATGCTGGGGATGGAGGCGCTCGGCATCGTCGATCGCAACAGCCTTGCCGGGATCGTCCGGGCGCTGGAAGCATCGCGGGCGACAGGGCTGCGTCTCGTCGTCGGTTGCCGTCTCGATCTGCAGGACGACATGTCGATCCTGATCTATCCCACCGACCGCACCTCATACTCCCGCCTGACCAGGCTGCTGACACTGGGAAAATCCAGGGGTGGCAAGGACAACTGCATCCTCCATATCGAGGATGTCGCTCTCTATGCCGAGGGCCTGATCGGAATCCTTGTGCCCGATCTCACCGACGAGACCTGTGCCGTCCAATTGAGGAAGCTCGCCGATATCTTTGGTGATCGTGCCTACCTTTCGCTCTGTCTTCGTCGACGGCCGAACGACCAGATGCGGTTGCACGAGCTGTCCAATCTCGCGGCACGTTTCAAGGTGAAGACGGTTGTCACCAACGACGTGCTGTTCCACGAGCCCGGCCGCCGCCAGCTTCAGGATGTCGTCACCTGTATCCGCAACAACATGACCATTGATGAGGTCGGTTTCGAGCGGGAGCGGCATGCGGACCGCTTCCTCAAGCCACCGGAAGAGATGGAACGTCTTTTTCCAAGGTACCCCGAGGCGCTCCGGCGGACGATGGAGATCGTCGACCGCTGCAAGTTCTCGCTCGAGGAGCTAACCTATCAGTATCCGGAGGAGGCCATCGTACCGGGCAAGACCGCCCAGGAATCCCTGGAGCATTATGTTCGGGAATGCGTTCCGAACCGCTATCCGGAAGGGTTGCCGCCATCGGTGCTGAAGGTGGTCAGGCACGAACTCGATCTGATCCGCACCATGAAATACGCCCCATACTTCCTGACGGTGTTCTCCATTGTCCGCTATGCCCGTTCGCAAGGCATTCTTTGTCAGGGGCGTGGCTCGGCAGCCAACTCCGCCGTTTGCTATATCCTCGGCATCACCTCGATCGATCCAGAGACGAACAACCTGCTCTTCGAGCGCTTCGTCAGCCAGGAGCGTGACGAGCCGCCTGATATCGACGTCGACTTCGAGCACGAGCGGCGCGAAGAGGTAATCCAATGGATCTACAAGACCTATGGGCATGACAAGGCGGCGCTGTGCTCCACGGTGACGCGCTACCGAGCAAAAGGAGCCATTCGCGACGTCGGCAAGGCGCTCGGTCTGCCGGAAGATGTCATCAAGTCCTTGTCGTCGGGGATGTGGGCATGGTCGGAGGAGATCAGCGAGAAGAATGTCAGGGAGTTGAACCTCAATCCCGACGACCGTCGTCTCGTCCTGACGCTTAAACTTGCCCAGCAGCTCATGGGTGCTCCCAGGCATCTAGGCCAACATCCTGGCGGCTTCGTGCTTACCCATGATCGTCTCGATGATCTTGTACCGATTGAGCCAGCCACCATGAAGGACCGACAGGTTATTGAGTGGGACAAGGACGATGTCGAAGCGTTGAAGATGATGAAGGTCGATGTCTTGGCTCTCGGCATGCTCACCTGCATGTCCAAGGCCTTTGAACTTATTCGCCAGCACAAGAACATCGATCTGAATTTGGCGAACATAGAGCAGGAGGATCCGGCGACCTATGCCATGATCCGCAAGGCTGACACCCTTGGTACCTTCCAGATCGAGTCCCGTGCTCAGATGTCGATGTTGCCGAGAATGAAGCCTCGGACCTTCTACGACCTTGTCATTCAGGTCGCCATCGTCCGACCCGGCCCCATCCAGGGCGACATGGTGCATCCGTATCTGCGCAGACGTGAAGGCAAGGAAAACGTCGAGTATCCGACACCGGAACTTGAAGCCGTGCTTGGCAAGACACTCGGGGTGCCGCTGTTTCAGGAGAGCGCGATGAAGGTGGCGATGGTCTGCGCCGGGTTTACCGGAGGCGAGGCCGACCAACTGCGCAAATCCATGGCGACCTTCAAGTTCACGGGCGGGGTGTCGAAGTTCAAGGACAAGCTCGTCTCCGGCATGGTTCGGAACGGCTACTCGCCAGAATTCGCCGAAAAGACCTTCAGCCAGCTTGAAGGATTCGGCAGCTATGGATTCCCCGAGAGCCACGCTGCTTCCTTTGCACTGATTGCTTACGCAAGCAGCTTCGTGAAATGGCATCATCCGGACGCGTTCTGTGCGGCCTTGTTGAACTCGCAGCCGATGGGTTTCTATGCTCCCGCCCAGATCGTTCAGGATGCTCAACGACATGGCGTCGAGGTTCGGCCTGTCTGCATCAACCGCTCCCGGTGGGACTGCACACTCGAACCCGTCGAAGGCAGCGAGCGCCATGCCGTCCGACTGGGCATGCGCGTGGTGCGAGGGCTGGCGGCGGCGAATGCCGCACGGATAACGGCCGCCCGCATGGATCTGCCTTTCGAGAGCGTTGACGACATGTGGCGGCGATCCGGAGTGCCTGCCGCGTCACTGGTCGAGCTTGCCGAAGCCGACGCGTTCCTTCCGTCGCTGAAACTCCAACGACGTGACGCGCTATGGGCGATCAAGGCGCTACGGGACGAACCGTTACCGCTTTTTGCCGCTGCGTCCGAACGGGAGGCGCGAGCGATTGCCGAACAGCAAGAACCTGATGTCGTTCTTCGGCAGATGACCGAGGGTCACAATGTCGTGGAGGATTACAGCCACACGGGGTTGACGCTTCGGGAGCATCCGATCGCATTCCTCCGCAGGGATTTGACCGAACGCAGCATCGTCACCTGCACGGAAGCAATGGGTGCTCGGGACGGTCGCTGGTTGTTGACTGCTGGACTTGTGCTCGTGCGGCAGAGACCGGGCTCAGCCAAGGGCGTGATGTTCGTGACAATCGAAGATGAGACCGGCCCGGCGAACATCGTCGTTTGGCCGACGCTGTTCGAACGCCGTCGGCGTGTCCTACTCGGATCGTCGATGATGGCAATTAATGGCCGCATCCAGCGGGAAGGGGAGGTCGTCCATCTGGTCGCACAGCAGCTCTTCGATCTGTCTGGTGATCTGTCGGGCTTGGCCGACCGCGACCAGTCCTTCACGTTGCCATTTACCAAGGCGGACCATTTTACTCATGGTGGTGGTCCAGATCCTCGCGAGATCCCGAAACGTACCGTCAAGCCCAGGGACATCTATGTGCCGGATTTGCATATCGATACGCTGAAGGTGAAGACCCGGAATTTTCACTGAATTACGCCACTTACCGAAAAGTCACGCTTGCGGCCGAATTCGTGAAGGCGATTTTCATCCTACACGCCGGCACCAAGAAGTCGCAAGGACGGTGAAATTCCGCGCGAGGAGATCAATTACCTCATTAAGAAGCGGAAGAGCGCCGAGGAATATTACCGTCTGCATCGGGCCAAGCTGACGGCGCTGGGCTATGACATCGCCATCGAAGTGCAGCGTCTACCAGACGGAAAGGGTCATATCTCGGTCCGGAACAAGGAAGACGGGGTCTAGTTGTCGCGCTCGCATGAATTTTAGTTAGGGAGAAGCTGTTTGAGGCTTCCCCAAAAGCGCTTCATGCCCATAGTTTGACTGCGAAATGAACAGTTTTGCAGCGAGGGACTGATGAACGAGCTTCAGAAAGCGACAGGCCGATGAATTGGTCTCGCGGATGGTTCAGGCTTTGGGTGGTCGTTACCTTGCTATGGCTCATTGGTATGGGCGCGTTGTTGGCCGTCTCGCCCGAAATAACGTGGCCCTTGCGCTCGCCAGGCACGCAGACTTTTTCTGTCCCTCCTTGCAAAATAGGGCAGCCAAGCTGCCATGCCTGGGAAAGGAATTGGGACGACATCTATCTGCCTGCGGGATCAATCGTCGATAAACAAGGTTTTACTCCACCTAGTGCGCATTCGCCGTGGCTTGTGGCCGAAATTTCATCGTTGCCACCCATCGCACTATTCATCCTTGGCTGGTTCACGGGATGGGTCTGGGCAGGATTTCGTGAAAACTCATTCCGCAGATAATCGGCAACGCATCACAGGTTCCGGAAGTAATACCCGTCGACCTTCTTCTCTCTGACGGCCCCGAAGAGGTTATGATTCTGCAGGCGAGCATCGAGATCGGCGTCCTGTTCCCACGCATGCTCTATCAGGCACCAGTCAAGATGCAGATGATCGCCGTCCTTTGAAACGAGGACACCGATTCCTTTACTGGTCTTGGCCAGATATTTCGCGACCGCCGTCAGGTTTTGCAGGCTCATCCGCCTCGCTTCCTCGCCCTCCGGGCCTGTCGTTGGTTTCCCCGGAAAGAATGGTGAGAACATGAAGCTGCAATCGTTGGGCGGGAACTGGAATCTGTACGAGCGGTCAAATTCGCCCTTCATGGCCTGGGAGATGGAGAGATCAAGCCGTTCCTTTACAGCCCTCCACCCCGATCTGGGCAACTTCGCGAACTCGATCAGGATGCGAGTGTAGTCGCTGCTCCCATCCGAATTCTGAATATGGTCCGCCAGACGGTTCATCACTGGAGCGATATCGACTTTCTCGTGGTCGTCGATCAGACGGGCTAGTGCCTTGTGTGATCTGGCGGTCGGCAGCGCTTCGTCGAACATATAGGCGGCGAGGATGTCGGGTTCGTCCACAACCGTTTTGGTGCTCGCCAACTCGATAAGCGACGTCTCGCGATACCGAAAATAACGCCTGACCTCCTCTGGAACGGCCAGGGTTTGGACTACCTGCCGATAGTCGTCCCGTTGGAAAATGTGGATGAAACCGGCGGTCTGGCTAACATGGTATCGCACGCGCCGACAATCCTCAGGTAGTGAAGCACCCGCGGCATAGAGGATAATCTTTTCGAGATGCCGAACGTCGCTGCTGCTGACGTCATAACGTTGGCCGCGCTCGTTGGCGATCGATATGGCGTCGTGTTCGCTCAGGAACCGGATGGAATCCTTGATCTGCCTTACGGCTGTCCGCAGGATTGCATCCTTGAACCAACGTTTTTCGATGTCTGGGTCGTCCGTGGGCTTCGCGCGCTCTTTCATCTGAATGACAAAAGCGGTCTCTCCAAGCCAAACAAAGCTATCTGCGAGTTCTAGCTCTTGGCCAGGTCGAGGTGAAAACTGGTTTTGGGAGAAGGTGAACTCCTTCCAAAAGGTGGAGCCGTTCAGCTGAGCGGTGAATTCCTCGAGGGTCATGGGAGCCTATATGAAGATACAGCTCGTCAGCATATAAGCGTTGATCATCCGGTACTCAACGGACGTCAGAATCGAGTCCAAAGACATGAGGTGTTTGGACCTTTGAGGCTGACGATATGAGGCGCGCAATCAACGTTTGGCTGGTTTGTGGACCGAAATAGTGAATGAGAACTAGGAAACCGAGTCGAAAGGTATCCGACGAGGCTACGAACCCGCGCTTTACGGCAAATTGCTTCAAAGAGCAGTCAAGACCGCAGCAAAAATTTATGACCGAGGATCCTTAGAGTATCTATGGAGAGCCTTATCAGGAGCTGGTGCCTTCTTCTTTTGATACGACGGTCCAGTTTCGCTTGAGCAAATGGCCGAGATTTCGATATCTCTGTATGCACTTGTGCGCGAATCACTCATCACATGCTAAAACTCCGCTATGAGACCCGCGAAACGCATTCCCCGCAATGCACCTTGCCCCTGCAAAAGCGGCAAAAAGTACAAGCATTGTCACGGGAAGCTCCCGGAGAAACTATTCGCAGGTCCTTCGGATGCCGATGTACGAAACCTTTTGCGTAAGCACGAATCCAAGGAGCTTTTACGCAAGCGACAGCAGGGTCATGGTCGCCCTGTTATAACCGTAGAACACATGGGCTTTCGATTTGTCGCGGTTGGCAAGAGGTTCATGTATTCAAGTGCTTGGCGCTACTTCAATGATTTCCTCATAGATAACATGAAGCATGTGATGGGTGTCGAATGGGGAAAGAACGCCTTGCAGACGATGCCCAACCATCCCGTTCTGCGGTGGCTTGGCCGCCTCGGGGCGGACATCAACGCGGCAGGCAGCGGAAAAGGAATTCCTCTGCGCGGATATTCCTCAGCCTTGGCACGCTTTTGCTATGCGCTCTATCTCATCGAGCACAACGACGCCCCACCGAGGAGTTTGGTCAAACGACTCCAAAAGCCTATCGATTTCGATCCCGCATGCTATGAAGCGATCGTCGCAGCGGCTTTCGCAGTCGCTGGCGCAAAGATCGTCGGAGCCGAGGATTCCAAGGGCAATGGGGCGAAGCCAGAATTCTTCGCCACATTCGGTCCAAATCAGCAATATTCTGTCGAGGCCAAGCGAAAACGTAGTTGGAAGACCGAGATTAACTTCGATAGCGACGCCTTCATTTCGGAACTTAGATCTTGGCTACGTGATAAACTACATGCAGCGTCGAAGAAAAAGTTGAGGAACCCGGTTTACTGGTTCGAACTCGGCATTGGGAAGCAGTTCGGTTACGACGACGCTGAGAAACTGCAAAAGCTGGTTGGCGAAGCTATTCTAGAGGCCGAGACAATGACGGTGGATGGCAAAGAGCCGCCTCCGGCTTATGTCGTGGTTACAAACAATGTCGACCTTGCCAATGATGACGCTACGGAGGTCCCCTTTTTCGCGCTGTTGCAAGGGTTTCGGATGCAAGATTTTCGGGGCGACACAATCGATATTGAAGTTGCAATGGAGCGCCATGACAAACATCGACCGATCCGACGTGTTCTGAACTGCTTCAACGAGGTACAGCGGTTCCCAACCAGCTTTGATGGTGTGCCAGATGAATTGCTCGATCCATCGGGAATGCCCATCAAAATTCCGCAGATCGGCGATCATCTCGAATATGCCGATCAGGACGGTGCGCCGGCGGTAGGTCAGATCACGGAAATCATCTCCATGGGACAGGAGGCGATTGCAGTGATCAGCGACGACCGGACCGCTGCACAGGTACTGATCAAGATCCCGCTCTCTGATCAGGAAATGAAGGCAGCCGCGGTGCTTGGGAATGCGATCTTCGGAAAGCCGGAAGGACCACAAGGGGATGCGTCTGGTCCCCTCGGGTTTTACGATCGCGCGTTGGAAATGTATCGAGACTTCGATCGGTCCCAGCTCCTCAATCAGCTTGGTAACCATCCGCAGAAAGCTGAATTCGAAAAATTGAGCCGCGATGAGCTATTGGCGAGAGTCGCACGTGAAGTAACAAAAATGGTCGTCTCTCTCAGTGATGAAGGCGCTTTGAGGCGGCTACGAACCGAAACGCCTCGACCCGAAGATTGATCGCACATGGTAAAGGAACCCGAGGCTTCGGCCGAATCCCAGACGCTCCCCCTCAAGAACTCCATCGGAGGCCTGGTGGTGTCCATCTCCGACGCCTTGCAAAAGCTGGATGCATGGCTCAAGCGTCCGGAAGTGCAGCAAGGGTTTGAAATGTTGCTCAAATTTCCGTATCAGACAGATCAAGGGGCTAAAGATCGTTCTCGATTTCTCCGACAAGGCTTTCTGCCATCATTGCCTCTGTGTGAGCATGTCGCCGAGTTGCAGCCAATTGAGCCTGGATTGGTGTCGCAGAGATATGCCGCCTCACTGGACACTATGGGACTCTCAGAAGATGCCCGGATCATGGAAGCGATCGGTGAATTTGTGCAGATCGCGCCGCCCGTTTACTCCCTCCGGGCCATTTTCCCAGAAGTTGAGGGGGTTGTTCGTCGGTATCTTCACGAGCCCGGCGAGGAAGACAGCCTCGCGAGTGTCTTCGACATGCGCTTAGGTGTGGTCAATCTCTATATTGACGCACCACTAGGGATCGCTGGTACTGCAATGGCGGCTGAGAGATTCATTTTTGCAAATCTTGGAGCGATCGATTTTGCATATGCTCGATCAAGAGAAGACATTAGGAAGAAATACCGCAGAGCTTTCGCAACAGTTCCAAATCGCCACCAGGTTTGCCACGGAGTCCCCGCTGAGTATAACGAAAAGCACGTCATCAACGGTTTGACGATCCTCTACATCGCTGTCGTTGCTTGTCACCTCATTGTCTCTCACAGTGAACGGAGTCAGCGAGAGACGAGTAGGGACATCAGCAAAGTATTCGATGAGAAGCGAAAAGAGTTGCAGTCGATTGATCGCGAAATTTTCTCATATATCCGTGCGATCGTAAGAGATCACAAGAATTGATTGTCCAGTTTTGTCTTACTTGGACCCTGCAGAATGCCTTTCCGCGCGAGCCTACCTGTGATGCTCTCGTTAACATCGGCCTTGCGGGAAGCGTAGCCGATACGATAGGCTGAATGGGTGCGACCTGCGAAAACGTGATAGTACCTTACGCAAGGGCAGGAATCGTTACACAATGCGCCGAACGGCGCTTGAATGAGATAGGCGTCAGACCTGACGCCATGTCCTACGGATAATTTCGCCAAGCTTCTCAAATGGCTATCTTTTCGCCTGTTCTGACGGTCGGCGGTTTGCGGCCTCATAACGCCGTTCCCGTTCATCATCGACCACAATTGTCTTCACAGGCGTAGCTCCAACACCGAGCGCCTTCACGACCGCGAACTCTGTCCCTGTCGATGCAAGTTTTGACCGCAATTGAGCGATGTCATCGCAGAATTTCGTCTCGGCTTTTACGTCGTTCGCTATGTTATGTGGTGACGTCGCGCTCTCGAACGCCACCGCGCGCATTTGCAGGGCGGCTTGTGGATTGCCACCAAGCTCCACGCCAGTGTCAGGGTCCGTCGATCGCCTCAAAACTATACGACCGTTCTCAACCCACGCAGTTTCCATCCCCTCTTTGACCTCATATCCAAGCTCGGCCAACCCCGACAGCAGAACTCTCCGACGATCACGCTCTGCCTTAGCCTTCCGCAGGCTCTCCACCAGCGAGGACGATGCTTCGATCATGGATTTCAACTCGGTGGCCGACGGATTATCGCTCCCGAGGCGATCGATTTCTTCCAGCTGCCGAAGAGCTGCCCCGTCTTCGACCAGGGCCAGTTGCGCTCTCAGCGAAGCAAGCTCGATCCGCAGGGTCAGGCGTTCTCTGGCATCTCGTTTTGCGCTCGCTACATCGACGGTAAGGCTGTCAATCAGGAGAGAGTGCCTCGACGGGGGCTCATCAGATATCGAACGGACGCGCTCCGTAAACACGGCTGCCGTGGAAAGGTCTAGGGCTTTTAATTCATCGAGTTGACGTTCGAGAGCCGCTAGCTTGGGGTCGCTATCGTCCCCCCGGCTCTCAAGCCAAGCTGCAAAGGTGGTCCGTTCCTCGTCCTGGGAGAGGGCGGCAGCGAGCTCTCTTTGGCGTTGTGATGGTTCTACGGCTTGCTGTGGTGGAGAAACGGCTTCCAGTGCTTTCGAAATTGCCGCTTCAAGTTCTTGGACAGAATGCCGGGCAGGTGTCGCCAGTTCGGGTGGGATTGGCATCTGCCTCTCCCCGAGCATGCGGGATAGGGTTGCGGCCGCTGCACGCAGCCTTTTCTCCTTCGTTCGTTCGGATGCTTTCGCGTCGGCCGCCTTCTGAAGACGGTCTTCTAAATCAGCAGTCAGAAACGCAATCTCAGCAGGTACACGCTTTTGTAGATCCGCAAACTTGTCCGCCCTAAGCAATTGCTCCATCGCATTTATCCTTGCTTGGACAGCGGCAATATCTCCGTCGTTTATGGTGTCATTTCGCCTGCCGATCCGTTCCCATTGTCCAGCAGCCGCGCGAAGCGTTGCTATGTGGCCCCGGCAGATGTCGATAAGTTCTTCGCGCGTGACGATCTTGACAACTTTCGGTCCACTCATTCAGCAGCCTCCTTGTAGAGTGCGGCTTCGACAGCACTGCGGAGATGCTGCCGTTCCTCATCTGGATTATGGTACCATCCGTGCGAGGAAACGCGGTGGATGTTCGGGATTGATCTCTTCAGAACGCTTGGTCGCCAGATTTCGCGTGCACGGGCGTTATCAAGTATCTTGTGCCGCGGTGCATCGCATTCGATCCCAAGTCCGTAAAGACCCGTTCGCGGATCCTCGATAGCAAAGTCAAGCCCAAATGCACTGCCGTCATTGACTCGATGGGGCTCCACACCCAATCCGGAAAGAAATTCGAACACCGAGTTGGCGAAACCGTCGAGAGAGTCTTCGCCGCGATATTGCATAGCGGATCGTTCCGTTACCAGGCGATCGAGGAGCGTGCGCCCGCTTGTGAAGTCGCCGTCGGACATCATCCTTGCATATTCGAGATATCCTTGGAGGTAGTCTCGGGGAATGGTCGGTTTACGCCGGCTGGATAGCATGTCAGACACCAGCTCGGTAGGCATGGATGTCACCATGATGACCTTCGAACGTGCACGCGTAACCGCGACGTTCAAACGTCGCTCGCCGCCCTTTTGCCCAAGGACACCGAAGTTTCGACGGAAGCTACCCTGGGCGTTGCGGCCGAAAGTTGAGGAGAAGATGATCACATCGCGTTCATCACCCTGAACGTTTTCGACGTTCTTGACGAAAAAGCCAACGTCTTCACCGCCCTCCACACGGTCGCGCTCGCGAGTAAGCATGGTCCTGAACTGTTCATCCCGCCGGGCTCTGGCTTCGAGGACTTCGTCAATCAGGTCTGCTTGCTTTCTGTTGAAGGTTACGATGCCGACGGTGGGTTTGCGGCCGTCGGCTTTCCAGAGATCGGCCAACACGTCGACAACCTTCTCGGCCTCGATTTCGTTCTTCTGATCGGAGTAAACCCCGTCCGCGCGGACAACTTCTATCGGTTTAGCGCGCCGGATCTCGTCGTCGGGATGGCGAACAGGAACGCTCAGGCGGTTCGCATAGAAGGATGCGTTAGAAAAACCGATCAGCTCGCGGTAGGCAGAGCGATAGTGGATTTGCAGCGTCGTGGTCGGCATGACCGACTTCGCAAGCTGCAAAAGGTCAGGGCAATCTTTTATCTCGCGACGGTTCCAGGTGTCGTTATAGGTCTCGCGTTCGACTTCCGTTGCGTCCTCATCCAGATCTTCGCCGTCAAACACGTCGGCCTCGTCGTTCTCGACTTTACTGGAGAAGAAGGCCGTTGGAGGCATCTGCTTTTCATCGCCGCTTACGATGGCAATCTTGCCACGGAATAGGGTTGGCAACGCGTACTCGACGGGCATCTGCGACGCTTCATCGTAGATGACAATGTCGAACATGCCCTTTCGGAGCGGAAGCACGCGGCTTGCAACGTCTGGGTTCATCAACCAGACAGGCCGGAGTTCCATCAGACCGAGATCGGGACCTTTTTCGAGGAACTCGCGCAAGCGCTGAGCCCTCTGGCCCCTGAGCCTTGTAATCGGTTCCCATTCACGCTCGGAGGCGACCCTCGATCCGTCGATGCCGTATGTGAGCATCTGTTTGTTCGCTCGGCGCATCGCGCGTTCGCTTTCAGCGACTGTGCGGATCTTCGATTGCAACTCGGATGCATCGTAGAGGAGTTGCGGGAATTCACTTTCAAGCTTCGTCTTCCACGCCAGACGGGCCTCACGATTGATAATCTTCCGGACCTCGTCCTCAAGTTTGTGAACTGGGACGGCCAGCAAGTCGTTCTCCTTGGTGCGAAGCACCGCGAAGATTTCCATGCCTTCTGCGGGGAGGGCATTCAGCCGGATGCGGAAACGTTGGAAAGGCTCCAACGTTGTAAGCGCACTGAATATAGCGTCGATAGCGGTGTCGTTACCTTCGTCGTTGTTGATCGACCGCAATCTTGCCTCGACCCAGCCGGGTTCGAGCCATTGTTCCGCGTTCGACAACGACGCGCGGCTGAATTGCTTGGCTTCGTGACGTTCGAACGCCTGTTCGGCGCTGTCGCGTAGCTGCTCGTACTGCGCCAGCGTGGCTTTTGCGACGACCTGTCCCATGGCATCAGCCGACGGGAACGCAAATGCCGCATCCGCAAGCGCTTGCGTTTTTTTGAGAGCAGCGTGGCGGTTGTCGGCTACACGTGCCAGAGCATCCCGAGGCATCTCGCGGTTAACCAGCTTGCCGTCGCCCAATCCCTCGAGGGTCGCGACTAGAGCCTCGCGGAGTGGCCGCAGTTGAAGCTCCCATTCGCCTGCTCGTAGCAGATCAGTTGCGGCCGCTCCTTCCAGACCCAACTCTGCCGTTCGGGCTTTGAGCCGTTTAGCGCGAAGCCAGCGGAACGGGTTCAGTTTTCCAAGCCCGGTCGGTTGGATCGAGACTGCTCGCGCCAAATCGACATCGGATTGAAGGGCGTTGCCATCGAGGGCCGCCATCCGGATGCGAATGTTCTCAGGGGGCGAGGTGCCGAGCAACGAGCGCAAACGACCCGCAAGTTCGGCAAGCCCGCTGGCAATTTCAAGTGCCTTGCTGCCAGTGCCGGATCGTCCACAGAAGCGGAGCCATCGAGCCAGGTTGTGTCTCTCCTGGTCTTCCAGTTGCTGGAACTCGGCGTCGTATCGATCGAACCACAGACGATATGGTTCGGGATCGTTCATTGGGAGCGCGTGGTCGGTCTTGGTCAGGATAGCCAGACGCTCGGTTTCAGAGTCAACAAAAGCTATGAAATCTCCTCTGAATGCAGACATATTGGCTTCGTCTGGATTGAAGATCTTTAGCGTCGCCAATGCGTTACCTTCAAATTGCGACGGCAACCAGAAACGCGCTTGAGACGCGCACGCTTCGGCCAGAGCGGCGACCGCTCCTGGCTCCAATCTTGCGAAAAGCCGCCGCAAGCTGGGGACATCCAACGAGACTTCCGAAGCTTCTAGCTCGATCAACTCACCGAGTAGCTCGCGGTACGACAAGCCGGTGGTTTCGTCGACGTGATGGAGTGCTTCATGATGGACATTGAGGTCCTTTTCGATCGTCTCGATGCGCATAGCAAGATTCTGGCGGTCTCTTCGCCAGCCTTGTGCTCCGGCCCCACCGTGCTGCGCCGTCAGCTGGTCACGGATGGCCATTATAATCGGCTCACGGTCACGATTGGTATCTGTGATCATGAAGATGCGATCTTCGAGACCCTCGGCTTCCAGGCGTTTTTTGACGACCTCTAGGGCAGCCTGCTTTTGGCAGACGACGAGAAGGCTCTTCTTTCGCCCGATTGCGTCAGCTACCATATTGACGATCGTTTGGCTTTTTCCCGTACCGGGTGGTCCCTGGATGACCAGTCCCGGTGCGTTTCTCGCCTCTAATACCGCAGCTTCCTGTGATGGATCGCTGGCGACGGTGAAGTAGCGATCGAGTTCCGGAACCTTCGCAGCTTCCGGTACCGCCGGTTCGGCGTCTGTAACCTTCAGAGCAGTCTCAAGTCCGCTATCGCTCAGTTGCTTGCCCTTTAGAGCTCGCAGGTCCTCGACGATAGCTTGTCCCATGTAGGCGAGGTGGAAGAAAACCCCGGCACAGACGATCTTAGGCCGACCAATCTCCACCGTTGTATCTTTTCCCGGCAACTGCCCGAGTTGGCGAACTCCGAGTTCGGCCAGCCCGCCGAAGCCGTCAACCACGTCGGCGGCAGTCAGGGTTGAGCGACCGAGCAAATCGTTCGCTGCTTCCTGCCACCGCCGTGCCGCGTCAATACCGAACATGCCTTCGAATGCTGGATTGAGGCGGACCTCATCACGATCCCGATCAAACCCAATCGACGCGTGTCCACGGTTTCCAACCTCGGGGATAATCTTGATTGGCCACAGGAGGATCGGCGCAATTCGGGTGCGAGTCCGGTCTTCCCGATGTAGCAAGAAGGGAAAACCAAGATACATTCCGTCGATCCCCGTATCTCGCTTGTATAAAGTCGAGTGGGCATGGAGGCTCCGCATGCGGCGCTCAAGCGTATCCGAAACCCCGATCGCTGCGGGGTCTAGCATCTGTGTCTGTTCGGATCGCGCAAGGATATGGTCGAGAAGGGCGGGAGCTGGACGACGTTCCGTCCCCAATTCCATGACGTCCACACGTGGCGTCGTTTTGCCGATCGTCATTTTGGTGAGAGGGCCGCGTAGAATGCTTCCCGAGATCTTCTTCGAGAAGTATTCGAGCAACGTCGACACATATGCCTGCTTCGGCGGCTCCAGCCAGTGTTCGGCGGGTACCGAAAGCAGGACCAGCGATCGGTCGAGACTTATCCTGCGATCTAGGCGGAATTGGTCGGCCCATTCGTCAACTCGCTCGACGCCGGAGCGTGAGAAACCGTTGAGGCGATCTTCGATCATTGCATGAAGATCGCGGCGAGAGTGCTGCAACAGTTCTCTGGCCTCTTCGCGGTCGAAGAAATGCACTCCGGCGCGATCAGCAGTTTTGGAAGCCTCCTCGAGGATTTCGTCAACCGACCGGAATTGGCTAACTTCCGCCGACAGAAGGAGAATAAAATCCTCTTCTGTTGTTTGACGTCGTTCGATCAGGGAATTAAGGCCAGCATGATCCGTGTCTGGAAAGATGCCTCTTCGCTCAGCCCAGAGCGCCGCCAAGCGGGCTTTTGAGGTCGACAGCAGATGGACTTGCAGGTCTTCCTCGTTTAACTGAATTGCAAACTGCTTTGCCTTTTCCCGGACCGAAAGTCCGCGCAGCTTCATTCTCTGAAGCCATTCTTCAGCATCCAGTCGGTGTAAGAACTCGGTGGCGGGACCGAAGATCAGCTCGGTGCCTTCTACCGGATGGTCGAGCAACCAACCAGGCGTGACGATGTTCCCCTTGACGATGAGCGGCATGGAGGGATGCAGAATCTTTAGCGCAAGCGAAAGCTTCAGGTCGTCCATCAGGCCTTCCGTGTGGGAAAGGCGGCGGATGGCGGCTTGCGCAGCCGGATCGATCCCTGCGTCTTCGACCCATGCCGCGACGCTCCCGCGGGTTACCTGGTTTCGAGCCTCGTCCCAGTTCCCGGGTTCAGCGGCCGCCAAGGCGTAGCTGGACGGTTTGCGGAACTCCTTGCCGCCGAGTGAAATCGCTGCGCGACTGTCTGGCTCTGGTGTCTGTTGTCCAGTGTCTGATATCGGGACGTCTTCGCCTTCATACCAGGCTCTGACCTCGCGCCACTGCCAGCGGTCTCGGTGATCGCGTGTTAGCAATCCCCTCAGCAAAACTGCGATTGTTGGATGTATGTCGGTCGGGATTTCGACGCCATTGGTAATGATATGGATCAACAGTGCATGTGAATTGATGCCTTCGAAGCATTTTCCGGCGGTAGCGATCTCGAGGACGATCATGCCCAGGCTCCACCAGTCGGAAGCCGCCGAAACACCGCCCGCAATGGCTTCCGGAGCCATATAGCGTGTGGTTTCCAGTGGAGCGACAATATCCAAATCGTAGTCGGAAAGCCGGGCTGAGCCGAAACCGCTGATCACAAGATCCAGAGGGGCCGCTGTTCGGATCAGGACGTTCGATGGACGAATGTCACGGTGGCGCAGGCCCGCCTGAGAGAACGAGCCTAGCGCTTTCCCAATCTCGAAGGTGATAGTGCGTAGGAGGTCGGTGTCGCTGGAGTTCGCTATAAGTTGTTCGAGAGTCCCGCCGGTGATCTCCTCACTGATTTCGTACGCGCGGCCGTTCCAGCGGCCGATTTCGAAAATTTCCGGCAGATGATCATGAGGCATATTCCGGATCGCATCGTAGACTGCGGTGTCAGGCTCCGCTCCATCAGCATAAAGCGTCAGGACGCCCCTTTGTCCGCTAACCGGATTCGTCGCGATAAACCGTTCACGGACCGAACTCGATGAGGCGATCCGGGACTCAACGGTCCAACCGCCAATTTCGGTCGGAACCGACGCCGATACGGGACTGGTGTTAGAAGCAGGCTCCGCGACAACGGTGGCGAGAGCGGGGCCGTCCATTTCGATCTCCGCACCGCAGGTCACGCAAAGAAGATCACCCTCTTCGACGGGATGACCGTTGGGGCAGGTCCGCTCATGTGGGAGTGAGGCGGCGGGAGCTGAAACGTCTAGCAAGCTGTCTGCAGACTGGGCGGAACTCGCACCCGGCTCACGGATCGCGACCGACGTCAGATCCCAGTTGCAGGTTTTTCCGCCAGTCAGCACATTTTGGCAGAAGAATTCGCTCAGCGGACGTTCGGTGTTGCAGTTAGGACAGAGTCTAATCATGGGGCTTGCCTCGACGTGCTCGGCTTATGGAACGGTCTTCGGTGGTGAGGAACGTATGATGTTGGTTCGATAAATGGCGCGATAGCTTTTCGAAAACTCCCCGTTCGGGTATTCCGGCCATCCAGACCGTACCATCGGCATCCATCATGAGGTCGAATTTTTTCTCTTCGGACTGGTTTGCTCGCTCGTATGACGCGAACCGATTTTCGCCGAGCGGAGTCAGAGAGTGAAGTCGCTGGTTGTCACTACCTCTCAAGGCTTTCGTCTGAGGGGCTTCGGCAAGATATGGATCGGAGATCAATGCATCCACCAATCCATCCAACTTCTTGAGATAGGGCATGATTTTTTCTACCGGATATCCTGAATACACCAGGATATCGGCGTCGGAACGCCGGCGAAAAGCTTGTAAGAGTTCGGTTAGCGCATCTGGTTGGTCAAATGGCTCGCCGCCCGAAACGGTCAAGCCATCTGCGTCGGGAAGCCAACGATTCAAGGCATTGATGACGGCGTCCACGTCTGTCAAATTCCGACCCACCGCCCAAGTGTCTGCGGAGATGCAGCCGGGACATCGTATCGAGCATCCCTGGAACCAAATGCCGATCCGGTTGCCCGGCCCAAGAGTTGTAATCGGAAAATGAAGCCGTGATAGCGCGATCGAGGTCATGATCGACGTTTCTCGGCCAACTCCAGCGCGACCAGGGGTTCGATCTGTATCGCACTTACGATGAAGGACCCGTCCGTCTTGCCCGAGTCAAAGAGTGCCCGTGACAGAGGGTTCGCAAGATAAGCCTCGACCTTGTTCCGAATGCCGCGACCACCGTTTGACAGATCCGCTAGGCAATGTTCGCGAAGGTCGGCTTCCGCGGAGCTCGAGAGAGAGACGTCGTATCCAATTGTTCGCGTCTGGTCGAGCAGACCCTGGACTATCTGTGCAAAAATCTGCTCGGCGACGGGTCTGCGGATGAAATCGAAGACAATGACGTTTTCGCCCATTCGATTTAGGATCTCGGGGCGATTCAAGACGAGTTTGAAATGTCGATCAATCTCCTCGCGCACCTTTGCCACCACGTCGGGATGGCTGTCACCTGGCACGACGTTCGGAATTCGGACACCCGACGCGTCGGATCGGTAGATCCCGAGGTTTGAGGTAAAGAGGATAATCGCCTCTGAGAAATATACGCGATCACCGCGCCCGGAAGTCAGGACGCCGTCATCTAGGATCTGCAGAAATTTGTCGAGGATTCGTGGGTGAGCCTTCTCGATTTCGTCAAAGAGCACGACACTGAAAGGCTTCTCTCGGATCGCGTTCGTAAGCTCACCGCCTGCATCGTAACCTACGTAGCCGGGAGGAGCGCCAATCAACCGCTGGTCCGCATGCTCGGCGCTAAATTCGGACATGTCGAACCGAATATAGGCGGACTCGTCTCCGAACAGGAGGCTCGTGATCGTCTTCGCTAGTTCCGTCTTCCCGACGCCAGTGGGGCCGGCAAGGAAGGCCACACCTCGCGGCCGCCCGTTCGAAGACGACCTGCCAACGCCCGTCACTGCTCGCTTGATAATATCGAGCATGTGAACGACGGCGTGGCTCTGGCCTTTAACGCGTGAACGGATGAAGTCTTCCGCTCCCGCGATCCGGGCTCGATCGATCTTCCGCCAAGGGTCATCGGTGACACCAACCTTGTAGCGGCGGATGGCGTCGGCGATCTGGTGGACGGAAAGATTGTCGTTCCGGCCGAGCTGAGCGATGGCATTCATATCCGAAAGCAGCAGTCCGTTCGTCAGATTCACGAAGGTATCGATGGCCTTGTCGAAATCCTCTGTGGAGACGTCACGGGAATCCGGCAATCCTCGAAGAATGTTAGGAGCGATGGATTTGCGAATAAGGTTATCCGGGGCGGCGATCGGGATATGCCGGATTCTGGGGTTTTCGACCACGAACCAATCGGGGACGTCGGATTCCTTGTCTGCAATCCAAATGACAGCGTTATAAAACGGCCTTCGACTATCGCCGGATGGTCTGGGTCTTGCGTTCGACGAGCAGATTTGCGCCCGGGCAAACAAAGCCTGTTCTGCGGCGAGGAGTGCGTCGCTCCGATTGATCAGCCTTGAAGCAAAGTCGACGATAAGTGCGGCGGGTTCGCCCTTTGCTTCGACAAAGGCGGGAAGGGCTGCGGTCAGACTTTCCAGTCCAAGGACGCCATCCGACTGGTTCTGAATGCCAAGCCTGCCAAGTGCCGCCGCTATGTCAGTGCCGGGGACTGGAGAGGCGAGACTGAAACCCGACATGGGCGTGAAAACGATAACGTCCCGATAGCCTTGGGCCCGTAGTTCGCTATCCAGGCAATGGATGAGTGGGATTGCCGCTATCGTTCCCGGTTGTACATCATAGGCCTGCAGATCGCGTACGTTTCCGGTAAGTACGAACTGGCTTTTAAGCGACAAAAACCGAGAAAGGTCTCGTAGCCAGCGGGATTTTGTGGTCGAGATATCTGTCAATTTTTCCCTCCGTGGCCGACTTTATAAGAGATGCCTGCGGTTGAATAGATGGAATAAGAGCACAATCAGGCCTTTTCAATCGAGGATAGCTCATTAGCAACAATCCAGATTGTCGCATTGAGGTCTGGAAGCTGAGATGACATCCAAATCCGTCGCAGCTGCTGATGCCAGCGGATAGGTGTGGCCGTTTTGATGCATGCCTTTTGGCTCGATAACGAAACATAACCTTAGCTTCATATCGATATCCTTAGTTAAGGTCGAAGGGTGGCCTCTCGCTATCAGGCTGATGGCGATTCAACTCGTTTCTGAATGACGAGCTGCTGCTCGGGGAATCTTCCTAGATTCCCGAAAGTCGAACCTTGTCTAAGGCCCGGATTCCACTATCGAATCGAGATGGCGAATTGCCCAACTTTACTAGGATTCGGACGAAACTCCCTAGAATCTCGACATAAATTGATTCGAAATTCGAACTATTCTGTCCGGACTTGCAGGGCGAAACTCAAGAAAACACAAGGACACGCAACGCCTTGTTGCTTACCAAGGGGCGATCGGCCGTCGCCGTGAGTATTCGGCGCATGTATCCAGATCGAGGATCAACCGATATTTGTCTCTTAGTCGTTCGAAGCTGAGCCTCTCGCGAGGCTCCGGGACGGCAGGTTTCGATTTCAGATATTGTCCCAGGACGCCCAACAGAAAATCAGGGGGACTGAGCAGCGGATCGGGCTTCGAAAGAAATTTGACTAGCGTGTCCTTTGGGCGTCGGTTGTTGGTACGTTTGAGATCGGCTGCCGCGTTGCTGATGCATTCGGCGATCGCTGTTTGGGAAACTTTGCTGTTTTGCTCGATCAGGATGGCGGCGTACTGGCTTTCGGCAGCCATCAGGCGTCGCGGGATCATCGTCGAAAGCAAGCGCAAATATGTCGCCTGATAATTTTTCGGACCATCGTATGCGCAAAACGCAATATAGCCTTCGAAGGGCATCGTCGCCAACTCTTTAATGTAGTTGAGTTGAAGGTCTTTGGTCGCGTCCGTGAAATGAAGGCCTCGTGCGAGGAGGGCATTACGGTTGCCATCTCCCCAAAGGTCATTGAGCGCGTTCGACAATACTCGCCCCGTCTCCTCGGCTATTCGGTCTATATGCTGGCTGACCACGATACAGAGAGCGAGATATGTCTGGTCGTCTCTCGAAAACTCGGCTTCGTCTATGACCAGAACGAAAGGTGCGCGATGCATCCCCCGCGGTGCGAAGCTCGGTTTCATATCGGCGGCGTTGAGAATTTCGCGCCATTGCTGTTTTATAATGGACGAAAGCTTAGGTTCGTGATGGCCAACAAATTTAATCATGCCGTCCAAGCGATTGACCTCCTGCTGAACAACAGTGGGGTCATTGATCCCTTGGCGGTGCAAATGCTGCCCCAGTCCGAATTTTCGTGCGTAGTACAGCTCCTGTCGCAGCCTTCGCTTTTTTGCCTTGGGAACATGCGGCTGATTAGGGTCGCTGATGCTCAGGCCGGTGACGTAATGCGCCTGGCCACGCACCGATAGCCTTGTTTTCTCGTCTGCGAGTTTGAAATCATTGTCCGAAACGATTTGAGCTATCAAGGCGAGATCTGGAAGCGCGTTGTCACTCGAGATACTGATGTCATCTGAATAGCGGGTGTACACGGCACCTGAACGCAGAGCCAATTCTTCGAGCGCCTGATCAAGGCAAAGGGCGACTGCATTCGAAATCGTCGGGCTCGTTGGGAGACCCATGGCCAGGGCGTCTGATATCGTGACGAATCGGGCCAGAAGCGCTGCTATATCCGGGGCGATGCCAAGGTGTTCGAAAGTGGAGGCAATCCGACTTCGCGAAATTGAAGGAAAGAAGTCCTGGAGGTCGAGCGATAGAAGAAACTTCTTGCCACGGTGGACCGCGGCGTTTTCACGGATATTGCGGCCCGGTCGATATCCGAATGACGATTTGTGAGGGTAGCCATCGAGCTTGTGGCGAAAGAAGCTGTCAAGCCTACGTCCGAGCGCCTTATAGGTACCCTTTGCTAGCACGGGCTCCCACACCGTCCTATGGCCGCGTTTCGTGTTTCTCTTAGGAATGTCGTGCCGCAGAAACGCGGGGACCATTAGCTTCGATATTTCGTCTGGCGGGGAAGGCGGCACCGACCAGGCTGGAGGAGGAGGCACGAAGTCGAGCACCTGCGTGAACAGGGCTTCGTCGATCGAAAGTGCCGCGAGCAAGGAGCCTCTGCTCGTGATGCGGGAAAAGTCGTAGTTGAAGCTCATGGGTGACCGATTGAAGAGGGCGATGCGAAAACACGGAGCAAGTGGTTCCGAATTGGCAGACGCGACTCGCGCCTCAAACCTTGAAGTCGCATCGCCCGCAACGACCATAGTAATTTTAGGGACGGTTGCAATAGGGCCTCCAAACTACACGTGCATACTGAAAGGCCAAGAGTGGATCAGGCAAGGAGTTTCTGGAGTACCCACTGTGACAGTCGACGCTATCGGCAGTGTTTCCGCACAGGTAGGAGTCAGAGGTGCGCATGGGTTTGTGCCGCGGCACCAAGGATTCCGAGTATTTTCGAAGTATTAAACACAGCATGGAGACGCGAAAATCTTGACTGAAAGAGAACAATCTCCAATATGCAATATATTGGTGTGGCCAGATTCAGTGATAGGCAAGACAGTTTGGACCAACGACATTTCTTTGGAAGTTCTGAGACAGAGAGAAAGCTTGACTGTCTCCGGCGGTACCTGAGCGCCTATTCGATTGCGTTGCGGAACAAAGGTTTTGCTCGGATCTACATCGACGCGTTCGCGGGAACGGGTAGTCGGACAGAGACAAAAGCTGTTTTGCCGTTCATGGGGCAAGGAGAGGCGACTACCGTCGAAGTTTCCACGCCCGGCAGTGCGAGAATTGCTCTGGAAACTAACCCCAATTTTCACCACGTCCTCCTTATCGAGAAAGACCCTGAGCGCGCTGCAGTCCTCAAGGCCGTGCTTGGCGAGTATCCTGAAGCCCGAGGGAGCGTACGAAATGGTGACGCCAACACGATCGTGCAGCACGTATGCAGAAGGTACGACTGGCAAAGCGAGCGAAAGAGAGGTGTAGTTTTCCTTGATCCCTACGGAATGGAAGTCACATGGGATACTGTGGAAGCTATAGCTAGGACCGAGGCATTGGACTGTTGGTATTTTTTCCCGCTATCGGGATTGTATCGCAACGCGCCTAAAGACCCAGAGCGCTTGGACGCGGGTAAGGTTGCTATATTGAACAGGGTCTTCGGCACCACAACATGGCGACAGGATTGGTATGAGCTGAACGCACGTCAATTCGATATTTTCGGCGAATTGATTGTTGAAGAACGCCGAGCATTTGACGTCGATCGGATCGAAGAATGGGTCCGTGACCGCCTTCTCTCTGTTTTCAAGGGTGGCGTCCTAAAGCCGATGCGGTTGTACCATCCAAATGGCGCTCCCATGGCATCCCTGTTCTTCGCGATCGCAAACCCCAACAAGGCTGCCGTCAGGTTGGCGACCGAGATTGCTGGTCACATACTCAAGCGCGGCATTTGATCCCAAGTCTGGTGACGGTATGTTCTTCCGGTCGCTTTCTTGTTTTTTCCACCCCACTGCTTGAAGAAGAACGCCGCGTCAGCGTCACTGCACATATCAAAGATCTCGTCGACCCAAGTGGGGTCGAGCGGTCGGGCATTTGGGCCAGACTCGCCACCAACTATTGCCCACTGAATGCCTGTTAGCGAGCCGCGCGCTACGGAACCAATAAGAGGTTCGAACGAGACGAAACGAACGGCTGCCGGTATCGATCTAAGGTCATCGAGACGGTGTAGCACGCGGTCGTCTTCCACGCTCGTACCGAGCCAAACATTGGGCAGCGTCCGGAAATCATCGCACAGGATTTCTTTCATGAGATCAGGTCTTTTGGTCAGGATTTGATATGTGTGTCGCTCGGTTCGCGCCATGACATCCCAGACTTTCCGAACGAAGTCAGTTGGTACGTTTGGATGGAACAGGTCGGACATGGAGTTGACGAAAACGTTCCGAGGCTTCGCCCAGGTTTCGGGAATGCTGAGGGCCGCCTCGTCGATCCGAATATCTCCGGTCCATTTCGCGCGACCGCCGCTTTTGCGCGTCAGCCCGCGATACTTGTCCAAACCCATGGCATCAAGCCGAGCCGCCATTCTCATGGCGTAGCAATTTGTGCAACCAGCACTCATGATAGTGCAGCCTGCCACCGGGTTCCACGTAGCGTCGGTCCATTCGATCGATGTGTCTGCCATAGTATCGTCCTTGATCTAGTGGGCAGAGTACATCAAAAAAGCGTTTATGAGCGGTTTCTCGAACGACCCCGACATTTTTCGGCTCTAATGCCTGAGGCGTCTTGAAGGCGTATTCAGTCGCCGCGGCGCTGCTGTTCGAAGGAACGGCAACTGCCGCAGCGTAAGACCGATTGACGAATTTTCGATGTCGATATCCGGGTAGGGTCGCGATGAAACACAAAGTTGAGTGAAATCTCGACACAAACGAACAGGCTGGGTTCAGATGGCGGTATCGGTATGGTATCTTAAACGAGGCGTGGCGGAGTGGCTTATCGCGAGCGGCTGTCCTGCGGGGCCCGCTCCGGGCTTTGGAGCTCGCGCAGGTTCGAATCCTGTCGCCTTACTGCTTTCGTTGCAGTAGCGAAGCCACCGGCGTCTCGCCGGTGGCCTTACTCTACAACTCGATCGGCTTGGCAATCCTGAGGACGTCATCAACCTCGACATTGGTGCAAGCTTTCTCCCTCTATGTTCTCTGTATTGGCTCATCGACTTCGGTAAGCACTGATCATCGCCGAGAACAAACCATCCGGGGAAAAGTGATTATCGATTGGATGATCAGCCAGCGGCCCTGGGCTAGATTGCGTCGTTGGTGATCGGCGACGTGCCAAAGCCGGATAATACAATATCACCAAGGGCTCCTGCGCCATTTCTCCTTTGTCAGGCCGCCGAATTAACGGCGTTACAACCTCGCTCCTACAAGCGACGCGAGGACCGCCTGCTCAGTTTCACCGAAACGAAAGGAAACATTTATGAAGGCCAGATTTCTCTTGGCTCTTGGTATCGCCGCGCTGATGAGCGGAACGGCCCTAGCCGATACCATTCCCGGAGCAAACGAACCGATCGTCAGAGGTAACCCCGTGCAGAAAAGCTATGGCGTCTATATCGATCAGATGATCGCCGACTTCATCGAGAAGAACCAGTTGCCGGGCTTGACGTTGGCGATCGTTCAAGCCCCCTATATCCCGCGCTCGAGCGGTTACGGCAAGACGAGCATCGACCGGGATGAACTCGCGTCCACGAAGACGATGTGGAATATCGGGCCGATCACCCAGGCTTTCACCGCGGTGGCGGTTATGCAGCTCAAAGAGCAGGGTAAGCTCAAATTGGACGACATGATCTCGAAGTACGTCGATAACCTCCCTTCGAGCTGGAAGGCTATCACGGTTCTTGAATTGCTTCAGCACAGCTCGGGTATTCCAGATTACCGGGAGAAACTCGACGAAAGCAAACAGTACTCGCCCAAGGACCTGGTTGCCCTGGTCGGCAATAAGCCGCTGCACTTCGAAAGCGGCACGAAGGTCGAACAGAGCGCTACAAACTATACACTGCTCGCCATGGTAATCGAGCGCGCCAGTGGCATGTCCTATCATGATTTCATCTGGAAGTATCAGATCGACGCCTCCGGACTGCCGAGCACGATGTTTGCGGGAGACATGAAATCGAGAGCCCGGACCGACAGGCCGAACTCGATGCCCGCGCACGACAACCAGCACTCGCATTTCAAGGCGGACGTCGATTTCATCAATCCAGTCGAGCCCGCAACGGGCTACCGCGAAGTCGAGGGTCACTTGGTGCCCGTCCCGGTCGAGATGTCGGAAAACCTGTTTGGCTTCGGCAACATCTGGTCCTCTGCCGAGGATATCAGCAAATGGGACATTGCGCTGGCAGGCTCCGTGCTGATCAAAGACGCCGCCGACAGGGAAGTCATCTACACCCCCACCAAACTCGCGAACGGTACAGTCGTGCCCGCGATGGCTGGTTGGGAGTTCACGAGGCATCCGGGCTTCATGGAAGTGAAGGGGAAATCCCCGGGCTTCAGTGCATATCTGAGCCGGTTTACCGCTTCCTACGAACTTGTATGCGTGACGCTGCTCACCGACAAGGAAGGTGTTGACCTCACCACTCTCGCCCGCAACATTGCGGCGGCGTATCGAGCCGATCTTGGTCCTGCGGTGAACCCTCAGAACATCGTTGCGCAGGAGAGCAAGTTCGGCCCGGCGGAGACAGTTGCACGGATCAAGGACGATCTGGCGGCAAAGAAGGTTCCTTTGTTCGCGACGTTCGACCATGCGGAGAACGCGACATCCGTCGGGGACAAGCTACGTCCGACGACGGTCCTTGTATTCGGCAATCCCAAGATCGGCACCAAGCTGATGCAGGAGGACCAGTCGATCGGGATTGATCTGCCGCTTCGCGTTCTTGTCTGGGAAGATGAGTACGGGCGGACCTGGGTTGGTTATCCGAATGTCGCCACACTGGTCGACGGTTACCGAATCAAAGATCAGGCAACGGTCGCAACAATGACGAAGTTCCTCGAGGGCGTGGTCGGCCGAGCCGCCAACGTCTACAGCTACTGAGTGGAGAGATCGCAATGTTTGGTCTCGAAAAACCCACCACCCGTCGGTTGGCGCTAGGCGCGCTAGGCGCTTCCGCAGTAGCCGTCGCGTCGATCGGAACGTCTCCGCTGTCCGCAAAGGAGAAGAATCCCCCGCCGGTTGCCTCCGACGGGGGCCGGAAGCTCCAAAACCTCTCGGAGCGACTGGCCAATGTACCCCGCCGCCGCGATTTCACCTCCGTCCCTTTCATGGCTGATCGCAAAGATCTGTGGGATCATGAGGCATCCGTCGAGCTCCTTGCTTACGACGGCGGGCCGCGGCAGATGTGGGAGGCATCAGACATCTCCGCTGCCTGGCTGAACCTCATGAGAGAGTCGGTGAACGGGCAGGTGTTCGCTCACGGAAACAAGGACTTTCTTGCCGTCGCGGCCGTGCACGGATCCGCTCATCACACTCTGTTCAATCAGAGCATGTGGGACAAATACGATCTGGCTGAGATCGCGGGTGCCAAAAGCAGGCGAAACGATTTCATTGTCGAAAAGGCAGGCGCGACGGCCATGGACGATCACCAGGATGTTGACGGCTTCTACGGCCCTGCCAACAACAATATCCTATCGCTCCAGAAGCGTGGGGCTGTATTCGTGGCGTGCCACGATTCCATCCACGCGATTGCTCGTGGGATTGCTTCTCGGGAAAGCAATTCGCGGTTGCCGGCGGATGCGGTGGCAGCCGATCTGACGAATAACCTAATCCACGGCGTAATTCTCGTGCCCAGTGTCGTCGCATATCTCGCTGAGTTGCAGGACGCTCGGTTTACCTACGCCAAGGGTGCCTGAACGGACCCGTCGGTGTGGGGCAATGTGCCCCACACCGACGGGTCAGTGTTTTCTCACCGACATGCTGCAAATGCCCAGAATCATTCACTTTTCTGAGGTGGTCACTCGCGAGTGAGCTCGCTTGGGCTCGATCGCAGTCAACGACCCATCAGAGGATGGCCCAGCCACATAGAGGCTCCCGGATAAAGCAATAGAGGAGGAAGGTCTCCAAGCGAGGCGTCTCGGCTTACTTGATCCCAGACGACGTCGCGATGGAAAAGATGGAGATCGTTTCGCCAAAGTCCTGGGCGGTACCCACCAATTCCGTCGTCGTCCCCGCCAATGCAGGGTCTTACCGTACGGCCAACCGACGCTGCCCGATGTCGATTTCGTAATCCTTGAACCGCCGGAGCGAAGTACTCCATAGTTAGTCGGATCAGTCAGTCGGGCCTAAGGGTTTCTGGCGAGAGAGATGCGACCTGGCTGCGGCAATTATCGTAGCAGAATCCACGTCCGCGGCTTCCACACCGTATCTGATCCACCTGACGACACCGTGGCCGTCTATCAAATAAGTTGCCGCTAGGTTTGGCGCTGCTCGATTGAGGTTGAAGCCGTAGAGGCGTGAAACAAGACCCCTTGGCTCCCAGTCCGACAATACGGGGAAATCCGTCAAGGTAACTTTGCAATGGTCCGCGACCACCGCTTGCTGGGCACAAATTATGCCGACCAGCGCCACACCAAGCACGCCGAGTGTCGGTGCGAGCGCGTTGAGGCATGCGCTTTGTTCGAACCATGAAGCGCCCGTTCCGGAATAGAAGTGTATGACCGAAGGTCTTCCGATCAACTCCGCGAGGCCAAGGTATCCCCGGTCACAGCGAGGGAGTACGAACGCGGGAGCATATTCTCCCACAGGTACTCTGGTCTCGGGGGCACATATCGGCGGCGACTGCCATTGGTCTCCAAGACCCAGAGCAGCAACATTTTCGTACCGGGCAATGGCGGCCGGATTCGTTTTAGTCACGCTCCCCGTCACGCTTCTCGGAGCGCCGAGGACCCCATGGTCAGGACTATCCGGAACCGCGGCTTGCCGTGCATCATCTTGTCATAGGCGTCGATTGCCCGCTCGAGCGGAAACTCTTCGATCATGGCGGATATCCCGAAAAGAGAGCTGAAACGCAACGTCGTGTCCCCGGTAGCTGGGTCCCCAGTCAACGCTCCGGCCACCGACCTCTCCTTGAAAAAGAGCTCGCCCGATGCAAGCTCGATCGGTTCGGCGGTCGCGCCGAGAACGATCGTTTTGCCTCGTGGCTTGAGGCCCTTAATCGTATCAGAAACGCCTTTGCCGCCCGAGGCGGTGGCGAGCACGAGATCAGCACCTCCAAGCCTTTGCAGCGCTTCATCGACGTGATCGGCTGTACTGTCAATGTAGTGGTGAGCTCCGAGCTTCTTCGCGAGTTCTCCCACAGCCAACCCTCGGCCGATCGCTGCGACCTCGTATCCCATGCTGCGGGCATACTGCACTGCGAGATGACCGAGCCCGCCGATCCCGACGATGGCGACGAGATCTCCGGCTTTCGCGTCAGAGTTCCTGAGGGCGCTGAATGTAGTCAAGCCGGCGCATAGGAGCGGAGCGGCTTCAACGTCGGTGAGGTCGTCGGGGATGGACATCAGACCCGACGCTTTGGCGATCATAGATTCCGCGTAGCCGCCGTCGTGATGAACTCCTGTGAATTCCTGGTTTGTGCAGTTTACGAGATGGCCGGAACGGCACTGTGTGCAATGTCCGCAGCTACCCGCGAGGAAGCCCACGCCGACGCGCTGGCCGACACTCCATCCCTCGACACCTTCCCCGAGCAGGTCGATTTTTCCGACTACTTCGTGGCCAGGGACACGGGGCCAGACGATCGTGAAAGCGCCTTCGATGGTGGCGGCGTCCGAATGGCAGACCCCGCAAGCTTCGATCTTGATGCGGACATAGCCTGGCCCCGGAGCTTGAAGCGGCTTCCTGGCGAGTTCGAGCTTGCCGGGCGCAACGGCCTGGACCGCGAGGTAGGATTCTTGAGTTTCGGGCATAGCTTGTTCCCGGGTATGGTTGCGATGTGCTGCCGGCCTTTGTCGCAGCTCACCTGCGTCGGTTCTTGTAAGATCGAGTATTGGCCACAGTGGAATGCACTAAAATGTATCGGTCAGACGGCACATGTCCGCCGTCAGCGGGACGTCGACGCCTACCTGGCTGGGGAAGGCCGCCCGTACATCCTGCCGGATAGCAGCAGCCAGAGCGTCATGATGACCAGCCCAAGGACAAAGACATTGGCGAGAGCAAAGGCGACCGGTGCGATTAGCGAGATCGCCGCGGTATCACCGTGACCGAGAAGCCTGATTGGGGCCGTCGCGATGGAGGTCGCACCGAAGCTAAAGGCCCAGAAGCCCATGACGGCTCCGGCTTCTCGTAGCCATCGCGAAAGACGCAGAAGGACCACCAGTTGGAGAACACCGTAGCCGATTAGCGCGTGGGCAAAGACGTCGGGCGCGCCGCCGCTGACCGCTATGTAAGCGACCGCGCCGACGGGCGCGGGAGCAAGCTGCACGCCGAGCGTCGGACGAAGCGCAGGAAGCATCATAGGTCCGGTCAGCAGGCGGTGAAGCAGGACGGACTCGATCGCGAGCCACGAGAAAATACCAGCGCCGAAGGCCAACTGACCCCAGTCCTGATATCCGAGGGAGGAAGCGATGGTGGCGGTGACGAAGCTTCCGGCGACTGTCGGCAGATACAAGACAGCCGTCGTTGTCGCCTGATCGCGCTCGCCATGCCAGAGGCCGCCTGTGCGCCAAACCGCAAAGATGCTCGTGAACGCAAAACCGACGATGAACAGCGCGACGGCAGCTGCGTAAGAATAGGGCTCGACCGCCCCTGCGACTAGCATCGTCGCCACTCCGATTAGGCCGACGAAGCAGCATTGCACGGGGTGGTCAACCTCGGCAGCGAGCTTGTCCCGGGCCAACGAAGCCTTCACCAGGAACAGCAGGACTAGGATCGCCCAAACGGCCACGGCGAGCGCGAGAATATACTCCGATGCACCGACCCCGACATGCCAGGTCTGTTCGGCTGCGCGCCAGGCATTTCCAAGCCCTGCAAGGCCGAGTACCATACCGAAATAGGCCGCCGGGGTTCTGCCGGCGATATCCGCGAGCCAGCCTGTTTGGAGCTCATGCTGTTTGGGTTGGTACCCTGTCGAGTCGATTGTCATGATAAACCTGCGTCGAGCGTTTGAGTGAGGCGGCCGACGCGCTGTTCGCGGCGGCAGGGCATAGAACGCCCGTTTGTCAGCGGACGCTTTGGTCCAGCTTGTGGAATTCGTCGTCAGAGAGCTGGATGCGGGCGGCAGCCACATTCTGCTCGAGGTGGGTTACCTTCGAGGTTCCGGGAATGGGCAGCATGACCGGGCTGCGCTTGAGCATCCACGCCAGGGCGATCTGTCCCGGTGTCGCGGCATGGTGTTTTGCGAGGGAATCGAGAACGCCTCCCTGCCGGGCGAGATCGCCCGCGGCCAGCGGAAACCAGGGAATGAAGCCGATCCCATTCTGTTCGCAGTAGTCGAGGACGTCCTCGCTTTCTCTGTCGAGGAGATTGTAGCGGTTCTGCACGGTTGCAACCTTGAAATATCGGGAAGCGATTTCGATCTCGGAGATCGACACCTCGCTGAGGCCCGCGTTGGCGATCACGCCCTCGTCGAGGAGTTGCCGAATCGCCGCGAACTGATCCTGCATGGGGACACGCGGATCGATCCGGTGAAGTTGCCAAAGGCCGATTCGCTCTACGCCGAGCTTCTTGAGGCTGCCTTTGGCCCGTTCGATCAGGTATTCCGGTCGGCCGTGAGGTACCCACTGATCGGGGCCCGGTCGACGAAGTCCCGCTTTGGTGGCGACTAGGATATCTTTCCGGCCTACCAGAGCTTTTCCGATCAGTTCTTCGGCGACGTCCGGGCCATAGGAATCGGCGGTGTCGATGAAGTTAACACCGAGCTCCGGAGCGCGGCGCAGAGTAGTCAGCGCCTGCTCGATATCCGCCGGGGGTCCCCAGACACCGCGGCCGGTGAGCCGCATGGAACCGAACCCAAGCCTGTTGATTGTGTAGTCGCCAATTTTGAAGGTGCCTGAGAAGCTCTCGATCGTGTTGGTAGCGTCCATTTCCAAACTCCCTGTTTTCGGCGGCATGCCTCGACTGTCACGTTTCGGTCGACTCTCGGCTATTGCCAGTTCGTCGTGTGGGAGCAGCCTACGACGAGGCTGATGTTGATTATTGTATCATCGCGCACGGCACGCTTTTCCTGCTTCCAGTCTCACCTGCGCGTGCTCAGAGCTCACATGACCAGCTCCTGTCGACGCAGTTGGCAAGGCATAGACGGGGCGGATTATTTCGGCGGAGTCCTGGGGCTCCTTCCCGCCGGGGAGTTTGTGCACCAAAGTGACTGGATATTACAATCCACGAACCATTCGCCGCTCCATTGTGGCGCTCGTGTCCCCCGAGAAAGAGGTCCGCATCACGGACCTGTATCAGCGGGTACCAATTCCAGAAATCAACCACTTGGCCCGCGCGACCGCGAGGAAGGGTGATCGTTGCCGGCCAGTAAAGGCCAAAGGAAAATTCCATGACTGACAAAATCGTCCCGCTCGCATATCGAGATCCGGAAAACCCGGCTCTTCCGAAGACCGACGTCGAGATCGACACCCCGAGGACTGCCCTGGTCATTACCGATCCCCAAATCGACTTCCTCAGCCCCAAGGGTGCTGGATGGGGCGCTTTCGGCGAAAGCATCACCGAGCACAACACCGTGGAAAACATCGGCAAGCTCTTCGAGGCGGCGAAGAAGGCCGGAATCGAGGTGGTCATCTCGCCCCACTACTACTACCCGTTCGACCATCGGTGGGATTTTGCCGCTACGGGCGAGACACTCATGCACAAGCTCCGGATGTTTGACCGCCGCGACCCACTTTCCCTTGATGGCTTCGAGAATTCCGGCGCAGACTGGATGCCCGAGTACAAGCAGTACATCGAAGACGGCAAGACCGTCGTCTGCTCGCCCCACAAGATCGCGGGCCCGCAGACCAACGACGTCGTCTTCCAGCTGCGGAAGAAGCGCATCGACAAGGTTATTCTGGCAGGGATGGCCGCCAATTTCTGCGTTGAGTCCCACTTGCGGGACTTCGTCGAAAAGGGCTTTGAGGTTGCCGTCGTACGCGACGCCACGGCCGGAAGTAAGCTGCCGGAGGGTGACGCGTATCTCGCCGCCTTGGTGAATTTCCGTTGGTTCGCAAACGCGTTGTGGACGACCGAAGAAGCCGCCGATCGACTTGCGCAGGCGTCGAAGGTCTAAAATGTAGCGCTCGTCAGTTGAGTGGTCCTCCGACTGACAGCTGCGCGCCTGGTAAGCCGGACCTTGAGACCCGTATGGCGGCCGACTCGCGGCGGCCGCCCGTCGAAAGCGCTGCAGCGACAGATGGCCAGGCATGCCGCGAGAGCGGACCGGTCCTTCGAGTTGCCACCGGCGACGAATAGCGGCCGCCGACCATAGCTATCGACTGGGATGTTGCCGTGGCCATCACGGTGGCGACATCGCGGCTTCCCCTTGTCGATAAGGGGCACGACCTTTATGGCCGCGGCCCGATCGACAAGCGACGCGCCACGCCGCGAGAAGTGCGCGACCGCAGTGCCGTTCACTCCGCCGCGTTGTCGACAGCGAAGCCCAGAGCGCGGGCGACACCCGCGCCATACTCGCAATCGGCCTTCGTGCAGTTGACGATGTGACGCTCCTGGACCTTCACCGAGGTACCTGCCATTGCGCGCGCAGTGTTTTCGAACAACGTGCGCTTCTGGTCAGTCGACATTGCCCGGAAGAGATTGCCCGGCTGCTCATAATGGTCTTCCTCGACCCTGTGATCCCAGTGATCGGCGGCACCTTCAAGTGCGAGCGGTGGCTCACGGAAATCCGGTTGCTCCGTCCACTGGCCTACGGAGTTCGGCACGTATGACGTCGCTGCGCCGTGGTTGCCGTCGACCCGCATCGCACCGTCACGATGGTAAGAGTGGAACGGACATTTCGGGGCATTCACGGGGATCTGGTGATGGTTCACGCCCAGGCGGTAACGAGCGGCGTCACCGTAGGAGAACAGCCGCGCCTGCAGCATCTTGTCCGGCGAGAAGCCGATGCCGGGGACAATATTCGCTGGGCTGAAGGATGACTGCTCGACTTCTGCGAAGAAGTTTTCAGGATTTCGGTTCAGTTCGAAATGGCCGACCTCGTGCAACGGGTATTCCGCGTGCGGCCAGACTTTGGTCAGATCGAAGGGATTATGCCGATGTGTCGTGGCGGCGCTTTCAGTCATAATCTGGATATACATCTTCCATCGAGGGAATTCGCCGCGCTCGATGCTTTCGAAGAGATCTCGCTGGTGGCTTTCGCGGTCGGTCCCGATAAGCTCTCTGGCTTCTTCGTCCGACAGGTTCTCGATGGATTGCTGCGTCTTGAATGTGAACTTCACCCATGTCCGCTCGTTTTCGGCGTTGATAAAGCTGTAGGTATGCGATCCGAAACCGTGCATGTGACGGTAGCTTTTTGGAATGCCGCGCTCGGACATAACGATCGTGACCTGATGCAGCGCCTCGGGAAGGAGCGTCCAGAAGTCCCAGTTGTTCTCAGCGCTGCGCATCCCGGTGCGCGGGTCGCGTTTGACCGCGTGATTGAGGTCCGGGAAACGGAGGGGATCGCGAAAGAAGAAGACGGGAGTGTTGTTGCCGACAAGGTCCCAGTTGCCCTGCTCGGTATAGAACTTGATGGCGAACCCGCGGATGTCACGTTCGGCGTCCGCAGCACCGCGCTCCCCGGCCACGGTCGAGAAGCGAACAAATACGGGTGTTTGCTTTCCCACCGAGGCAAACACCGAAGCCTTTGTGACTTTGGAAATGTCGTTGGTGACGGTGAACGTACCAAACGCGCCCGCGCCCTTGGCGTGCATGCGACGCTCGGGAATGACCTCCCTGGCAAAGTGGGCAAGCTTTTCGATCAGCCACACATCCTGAAGCAACGCCGGACCTCTTGGCCCCGCCGTCTCAATGTTGAAGTTATCGGCGACAGGTGTGCCTGCTGCTGTCGTTAGTTTTCGATCGCTCATCAGAGTTCTCCATCTTGTTGGTGCAGATTCCTCAAACGGTCGCCGTCCCGCGCGTTTTTTTGAACGCGCGGTTCCCGACCATGCGCAAACTGCTCTCGCCTTGTTGCATCGTTATTGACCCCGTTTCTTGTATAAGTCGGCATCGCAGCGATGGAGGCTCTCTCCTTGAAACGATCCCAGACGGGGGTCGGATTCTGCAATGGCGCAAAGATGAACGTGCGATCCCGCCAGGGTTGCATGAATGCGTTAGTTGTAATTTCCACTCGGTTTTCGAACAACAAGACATGGGCGCGGTGGACGGCTAACGACAAATCCAGAGCCCACCAACCAAAATTGCACGCCTATGGCCAAATCCGAATGCGGGGCGATCTTGAGGCCAACAGGCATAGTAGAGACGCCGAGGTGACAGGTTTGCGCCTGACGCTTTCGACAGCCGCTGTTTTTCCCTCGATTAGCAGAATGCCGCTCATCGAATTTACCGGGGTTGATAAACCACGATATGCCGGGCAGACGACCGCGTCCTGTAAGATGCCACCTGGGAGCGACTGGATCCGATCAGAGCACCTTTTTTTAAGTTCCCGCTGTTGCTGCCGGATCGTCCAAGAAAACCATTCGACACGGACGCAAGTTCTCGGATCGAAGTTCACAGATGTTATCTGTCCGGAATGTGGGCTTCCTTGTCAGATCCATGGTGCCGGACCGGAGAAGAGAGCGATGATTAACAATTTGCACTCGCGACGAAATTTCTTGAAGGGCACGGTTTTGGCGACGGGTGGATTGGTGCTTTCGGTCCAGCTGCCGCGCCTCGGGAGAGCCGCAATCGCCGCCGGTCAGGAGAACCAGAAGTCGTTCTTCCCGAATGCATTCATCAAAATCGACAATGACGGCATCACTCTGATCATGGCTCATCACGAGGTCGGTCAGGGCATCTTCACGTCCAGCGCCATGCTGATGGCAGAAGAACTCGAGGTTGGACTTGATCAGGTCAAGCTCCAACCCGCCCCCCCAGACCTCTCGAAATATCTCGATCCGCTTCTCTTCGACCAGTCGACAGGTGGTTCGACGTCGACGAGAGCCGACTGGATGCGCCTGAGGCAAGCTGGGGCGACCGCGCGGACGATGCTGGTTCAGGCCGCCGCTTCCGAATGGTCGGTGCCCGCCTTCGAATGTCGTGTCAAGCGAGGCGTCGTCCATCACGATACCACCGGACGATCCATGACATACCTCGAGGTCGCGCCCAAAGCTGCGTTATTACCAGTTCCTGAAAACGTTGTGCTGAAGGAGCCTTCGGAATTTAGGGTCATCGGCACCCGCGCCAAGCGCCTAGATACCCCGCACAAGGTGAACGGCAGCGCTATCTACGGGATAGATATCATCATTCCCAACATGAAATTTGCGACCCTGGCCATTAGCCCAGTGGTCGGAGGACGCATCTTGAAGATGAATGAAAATGCGGCTCGATCCGTGAAAGGAGTCCGCGATATCGTCAAGCTGCCGGATGCCGTGGCCGTAATCGGCGATCATATGTGGGCCGCTAAGGCGGGCGTCGATGCACTTGCCATCGAGTGGGAGGCTGGACCCAATGGATCGATGAGCCTCAATTCGATCGTCGAGAAGCTGGCACAGGCATCGCAGCAACAGGGGGTGATCATCCGCAACGACAAGGATGCCGCCTCGGTGGTCTCGAATGCGGCGGTGAAGCTTTCAGCTGTCTATGAGTCGCCCTTTCTCTCCCATTCGCCGCTGGAACCGCTCAATTGCACGCTTCACATTCAGGACCACAAGGCAGAGATGTGGGTCGGCACGCAAGTTCCAGTTCGGGCACAGAAGGCCGTCGCCGAAGCAACCGGGCTACCGCAAGAGAGTGTAGTTGTGAACAACCAGCTGATCGGCGGGGCGTTCGGACGTCGCCTTGACGTGGACTCGATCGAACTCGCCGCCCGGCTTCTCAAGGACATTCGGTATCCGGTAAAGCTCGTCTGGACCCGAGAACAGGATATGACGCACGATTACTACCGCCCCTATTATTATGACAGGGTCGCGGCGGGACTGGATAAAGATGGCCGGCTCATCGGGCGGACGCACCGTGTGACGGGATCCTCGATCTTTGCACGCTATGCGCCTGCGGCTTTCATCAAGGGCGTCGATCCTGATGCCATCGAGTGCGCCTCGGAGACGCCCTACGACGAGGACGCGGTTTTCGTGGATTATGTCCGCAATGAACCCGACGGCGTCAATACGAGCTGGTGGCGTGGAGTTGGCCCGTCGCACAATCTTTTCGTAGTTGAAAGCTTTGTGGATGAAATGGCCGCGGCGACAAAGCAGGATCCCGTCGAATTCAGACGCAGGATGCTGACCAAAAACCCGCGCGCGCTGGCGGTCCTGAACGAGGCGGCGGCCAAGGCAGGCTGGGGCGAAAAGCTTCCAGCCGGAAGAGGCCGGGGGGTCTCCCTTCAGGTGGCGTTCGGAAGCTATCTCGCACACGTCCTCGACATCGAGATTACGAAAGAAGAAGTGAAGCTTCTTCGATCGGTCATCGCGGTCGATTGTGGTATGACGATCAACCCCGATACCGTAGAAGCCCAGATGCAGGGAGGTGTGATTTTCGGGCTGAGCAGCGCCATGTACAATCAGGTCACCTTCACCGACGGGGCCGTCGACCAGACCAATTTCGATATGTACCGCGCGCTCCGCATCAACGAGATCCCCAAGATCGAAATCTATCACATCAAGAGCCAGGAGACACCCGGCGGCGTTGGTGAGGCCGCAACGGCTGCTGCCGCAGGTGCGCTCGCGAACGCCATCTTTGCGGCATCCGGAAAACGCATCCGTTCGCTGCCACTCGCGGAGGCGGCTCTGAGCTAGCAACAGGAGCTGAGAGACGGCGTTGGCTCAACTGTGATGGCGCGACGTCTCTGGGCTCAAACGAAAACCGACCGCTATCAGTCACATAAATTGGTACCTACAGCTGGCTAGAAGCGAGTGGTACCGTCTCGGCGCAAGATCACATGGTCGACACACAGCGGCGCTCGCAGGTCGTAGGGTAGAGTCTCTTTCGGTCCGCAGTTCGGCTGGAAATCGCCGACGACCATCGTGGAAGGTGGGAAGCCCCATACTTCCATCGGCAAAATCGACCGGCGTAAATTCCACGCCGGATACCGTCGTCTAACCTCTCACCTCAATTGAGATCATCCAATGAAACTTTACACGCATCCCGGGGCAAGCTCGCTCTCCGTCCACATCCTTTTGCGCGAGACGCGTCTACCTTTCGACCTCGAGGTGATCAATGTCACTGCCAAAGTTCGCGCGGATGGCTCCGACTACTGGACGGTCGCCCAGCGGGGAATGGTACCGCTTCTGGAACTAGACAACGGCGAGATGCTGACCGAGAACCTCGTGATCGCTCAGTACCTCTGTGATCTTGCTGGGCGTCGTGACCTCATGCCGGAACCGGGCACCATGCCGCGCTACCGTGTCATGGAGTGGCAGAGCTACGTGGCGGCGGAACTGCACAAGAGCTTCGTCCCGATGTTCTGGCCGATCGACGACGAAATGCGGACGCTCGTCTTGCAGCGTATCCGTAGCCGCCTCGGGTTCCTTAACGAGAGCCTCAAAGGCCCGTTCCTGACCGGGGAAATCTTCACGGCCGCCGATGCGTATCTCTTTGTGATTGGGAGCTGGACGAGGCACTTCGGTATCGCGACCGATGAGTATCCACGAGTGAGGAATTTGCTCAAACTTGTATCTGAAAGGCAGTCGGTACGAGATGCACTGAATGCAGAGGGGCGCGGGCTCGTAGTTATCGACGATCCCGATCCGATGCCGTGATACGCGAATGGCGAAAAGCTCGGCGGCGATGTTCGACATCGCCGCCGAGCTTTCAAGGGTTGTTTGTGCTCAAACCCCTTGGCGTTTGAAGCGCCGGTCGAGAAGCAGCGCGATCATTTCAGCTGCACCTGCTGCCACTCCGATGAGCCAGATGTCGCCGGCACCAACGATGGCCGCTCCGATAGCGCTTCCGATAGAGAAACCCAAATACATCGTCGAGGTATTCAATGAGAGAGATACCGATGCCTGGGACGGCGACGAGGCCTGGATGAGACGCGCCATTTGCGCCGGGAAGAAGGACCAGACGCTGAAACCCCACACGGCGATCGCAACGAGGGTTGGAACTAACGCAGCTGTTGGCGTCAGGCCCGTCACTGCAGCAAGGGCAAGGAAGGACAGCGCCAGAAGGATCAGTGAAGCTGTAGCAACCTTTCGCGAGCCGAACCGATCGTTGAGCGCTCCGCCTGTGGTTACTCCCACGGCAGCGGCGATTCCCCACATTGAAACGGTTGCAGCGATGCCGGTCACTCCGAAGCCAAGCTCGGATTTCAGATAGGGCGCAATGTAGGGGTACGCAGTGTAAGCCCCCAGGGACCAGAACAGGGTCACGGCGAGCAGCTCAAGTATAGCCGCCTGGCGGACGACACTGACCCTTTCGGAAAGGCTGGCCACGGTCATACCGTCTCCTACCTGACGGCGTATGCCCGCCATGATGCCGATGATCGCAATGAGGCCCATAAACGCGACAGCCAGGAACGTGGCACGCCAACCAAACGCATGGCCAACCAGCGCGCCGAGCGGCAGACCAAGTGCAATCGCGATGGTCATCCCGCCGCTGACAATCGCCAGGGCACGGCCGCGTCTATGCGGACCAGCGATGGCACCCGCGAGCGCATTGGCACTTGGAACGTAAAGACCCGATGCCACCGCCATCAGGACGCGCGCTACGAGTAGAGTGCTGAAGGTAGAAGAGAACGCAGCGGCAAGATTGCCAGCAGTGAACAACGTCATTGCCAAGATCAGTGTGTCCCGGCGATTCATGCGTCCGGTGGCGACGGTCGTGATCGGCGAGCTGATGGCCAGGACGAGCGTGAACACAACGACCAGCATGGCCGTCGTCGAAATACTCATCCCCAGATCGTCGGCGATGGTTGGTAGAAGAGGCGCGATCATGAAGCCTTCGGTGCCGATGGCAAAGGTACCGAGAGCGAGGAAATAAGCTGGGACCAGGGAGGGTGCCGACGTTTCCGCGTTTTGCGTGACGTCGTCAATCGACAACCTGTTGTCTTTGGATTTCAGTCGATTTGACATGACGGATTCCCTGCGGAATTTGCCTCCCGGCCGTAGACCGGAAGGCAATGCCGCGATTTTGAAGGCTTAGACTGGGATCGGGTTCGCCGCCAAGGATTCATTGAATCCATGGACGAAGGCATGCTCGTTGTTCCCCGGGTTGTCACGAAGGGCTGCAATTTCCTCGACGTAAACTTCCGGGGCGTCCGTCTCGAGACCCTTCATCGTCTTTTCGATGAAAACATCCAGCGGCATCGCGCGCGGATCGCCGCTCTTTTTGACCAGGTCCGTATCGACCCATGGCGGAGCGATTTCCTGGACCCCTACATTGGTGTCGCGAAGCATGAACCGCTGCGAAAGCGAGTATGAATGAAGGGCTGCCTTTGTCGCTGAATAGACCGCGTTCGAAGCGAGCGGCACGAATGCGAGCACCGATGTGTTATTGATGATCGTCGCCTCGGGCTGCGCCTTCAAGTGCTCGACGAGCGCGGAGGTCATACGGATCGGGCCAAGCAGGTTCGTGTCAATGATGCGACGTGATACTTCGTCGTCAACCAGGCCGGAAGCATCGTCGAACGGCATGATGCCCGCGTTGTTGACCAAGACGTTCAGCTTGGGATACTCGGCGATCAGCTTCTTGGCGACGCGATGGATGTCGTTGATGTCGTTGATGTCGAGCTCGACGCCATCGATCCCTGGGTTTGCCGCGGAGACTTCGTCGAGCAAGGCCTTGCGGCGGCCTGCGATGATGACCTTGTTTCCAAGCTTGTGGAAGGCTTCCGCCAGCCCGCGGCCGATGCCGGAAGTTCCGCCCGTAATGAAGATCGTGTTACCTGTCGTTTTCATGGATCGCTCCTATTCGTTGAGGCGCGCGTATTTCTAGGCGCATCGCCTCGGTTTCGATTGGAGGATCATGTCCCAAAATGCGATCGTCTCAAATGTCAAGGAAACGGCATTTTAGGACATTATTTGGCCGTCAGCTCTCCACATTCTCCAGCCCAGCGCCTCCAATCATTTTAAGAGTGCGACGAACGGCTTGAGGCGGCTGACCGAATGAGCGAAGAAACGCGCGGCGCATACGATCCCGATCAGCGAAACCTGTGTCGCGTGCCACGATTTCAACGGGATGGCTTCCGTCCTCGAGCATTGCCTTTGCTGCCTCGAGCCGGAGTCGCTCAACGGCTTTTGCCGGAGAATGTCCCGTTTCGTCACGGAACAGCCGACTGAACTGGCGAGGGCTCAGATTGGCGGAATCCGCGAGCTCTTCGACGCTCAACGGATTTCGAAGATGCTCCTTGGCATAGATGAGTGCTTTTCGGATGCGGTCGGAGCGTGGCTCGAGCTCGAGGAGAGCTGAGAACTGGGACTGCCCGCCTGGCCTCCTGTGATAGACGACAAGTTTGCGCGCAATCGTCTTCGAAAGCGCCGCCCCGTAGTCATCCTCGATGAGCGCCAAAGTCAGGTCAATGGCGGCACTCATTCCGGCTGATGTCCAGATGTTCTCGTCGTGAACGAAGATTCGATCTTCGTCGACATGAACTTGTGGGAACTTCCGCTGCAGATTGCGTGCGTGTGCCCAATGGGTCGTGGCGAGCCGGCCATCGAGCAGGCCCGCTTCCGCCAGGAGGAAGGCTCCTGTGCAAACCCCCGCGACACGCCTGCTTTCCGTGGCGGCGTTGACGATATATTGCCGTAGTGCCGGTGAAGGCGCACGCGGAACCAGCTCGCCGACGACCATCAATGTATCGGGATACTCTTCCAGCTTCTTGGTCTGGATGCCGATGCTCAAGGACGACCTGACCGTTCCGCCCTTTTCAGACATCACCGTCAACTTATAGGCCTCTTCACCCAGTTCCTGGTTTGCGAATTCGAACGCTGACAGCGCCGCCAGTCCCATGACCTGGAAACCATCCTCGAGAATGAAACCCACGCTGCGCATAGTCCTGATTACTCCTGCTGTTTTCAGTGCGGCGCTGAATGCGGCACTGCCGACGTTACTCCCTATCGGAGACGCCGGCAGACCTTGTCTATATGGATTGGCAATATTGCGATTGCCACCGGATGGCTGCCGGCTGGAGACGGCTTCGATCGGAGAGGGTTACTCAGCCGCCTGCTTTGTCTCCGGCACCCACTCGTCCTCGACGTGCTTCCTCGGCATATATCGTGACCGCAGCAGCACGTAAAACACCGGAGTCAGGAACAGGCCGAATAGCGTGACTCCGATCATGCCGCTGAACACGGCGGTGCCAAGCGAGCGCCGCATTTCGGCTCCCGGCCCCTCGGCGATCGCGAGTGGCAAAACGCCGAAGATAAATGCGAGTGCCGTCATGAGGATTGGGCGCAGACGTAGATGGCAGGCTTCGATAGCTGCTTCCACTGCAGTCTTTCCCGCGTCCTGTGCCTGGCGCGCGAATTCCACGATCAGAATGGCGTTCTTCGCCGCTAGGCCGATCAGAACCACGAAGCCGATCTGCGTGAGAATGTTGTTGTCCATTCCCCTCAGATAGACCCCGAAGAGCGCACCCAACACCGCCAGCGGAACGATGAGGATGATTGCCGCCGGCAGGATCCAGCTCTCGTACTGTGCGGACAGTGCGAGAAACACGAAGACTACTGACAGCGCGAAGATGTAGACAGCGCTGCCCCCAGCGTGGGTTTCCTGGTAAGACAGTTCGGTCCACTCGTACGTCGTACCCGGTGGTAGCGTCTTTGCGGCAAGCTGCTGCATTTTTGCGATCGCCTCGCCGGTGGAGACGCCCGGAGCAGCGTTGCCCTGGAGAGGGACTGAGACATACATGTTGTAGCGCTGGACGAGCGTTGGTCCGCTTGTCTCCCTGATGTCCGCAAGCGTTCCCAACGGAACAAGGGCTCCGGCCGCGGATTTGACCTTGAGATCGAGCATGTCGTCACGTTCGAGGCGGAACTGTTTATCGGCCTGGGCGCGGACCTGATAGACTCTTCCGAATGCGTTGAAATCGTTGACGTAAGCGACACCCAGATTGCTGGATAGGGCGTCGAAGATATTGGGGATCGGAACGTTCAGATACTGGGCTTTGTCTCTGTCGATATCTAGAAAATACTCCGGGCTCGATTCCGAGAAGGTAGTGAAGACCCCGGTGAGGCCCGGCGTCTGGTTCGCTTTGACCATCATCTGCCGAGCCAGGCCGAGGATGCGGGTCATGTTCGAGCTGTCCTGATCCATAATTTGCATCTTGAAGCCGCCCGAATTGCCGATGCCCTGAACCGGTGGAGGGGGGATGGCAATAATGAAGGCCTCATCGACGCTCTGCAGGTTTTTATAAAGCGCCCGGATGATCTTTTCGGACGTGTCCCCGGTAGCCAGCCGCTCTTCGAACGGCTTGAACGGCGTGAAAATCACGCCGGCGTTTGACGCGTTAGTGAAGGTTGCACCGCTGAAACCTGCGAATTGCACCGCATTGGCGACACCAGGTGTGTCCTTAGCGATATTTCCGGCCTTCTTGATCACCGCATCGGTGCGGTCGAGGGATGCGCCTTCCGGAAGCTGGACGACCACGATCGCATAACCCTGGTCCATGATCGGAATAAAGCCGCTCGGCACCTTAGTGTTGAGGAACCAGGTTGCTCCGAGGAGGGCGACAAAGACGGCAACTGCGCAGCTTAGACCGGTTTTCGAGCTGACGATGCTTCGGACGATTGCGGAGTAGCCGGAGCTGAGTTTGTTGAAGCAGTGATTGAATATCTCGGAACACCATTTCCCCAGTCTCGCCGGAAGGTTCGTCTTCGTCTCCGAGTGACCGTGAGCGCGCAGGACGATCGCGGCAATGGCCGGAGACAGGGTCAGCGAGTTCAGCGCCGAAATCGCGGTCGCGATTGAAATCGTCACCGCGAATTGTCTGTAGAACTGACCGGAGATTCCCGGGATAAAAGCTGTCGGCACGAATACGGCGATAAGAACGAGCGAGATAGCGATGACCGCCGTGCCCACTTCATCCATTGTCACGTGCGCTGCCCGACGGGGCGACATACCGTTCGCGAGATTGCGCTCGACGTTCTCCACCACGACGATCGCGTCGTCCACTACGATACCGATTGCGAGCACCAGACCGAAGAGAGTGAGCATGTTCAGGGACATGCCGAATGCCGCAAGGAAGGCGAAAGTACCGACAAGCGAAACCGGGATCGCGACGATCGGCACGATCGCGGTCCTCCACGACTGCAGGAATATGAGAACGACGATGGCGACGAGCACGATCGCTTCGCCGATCGTCCTGTAGACCTCGTTGATCGAATCCGACACGAAAGCCGTGGTGTCGTAGATGATCCGATACTCCAGACCGGGCGGAAACTGGCCGGAGAGGTCTTTCATGATCGATTTGATCTGCGCAGCTGTCTGCAGTGCGTTCGTACCGGGCCGCGCGAAAATGCCCATGCCGACCGCGGGCTGGTTGTTCACGTAGGAGTTCGTTACGTAGTCCCGCGCGCCGAGCTCGACCCTGGCAACGTCTTCGAGTTTGACGAGCCTGCCGTCAGGCCTTGACTTCACGATGACGTAGCGGAACTGCCGGGCATCCTGGAATCGACCGTCCGTGCGCACGGTATATTGGAACGGGTTCTCCCTTGCTGTGGGTGGAGCTCCGATGGAGCCGCCGGAAACCTGGACGTTCTGATCGCGCAGAGCGTTCACGACATCGGTTGCTGTCATTCCATATGAAGACAGCTTCTCCGGGTCGAGCCAGATCCGCATGGAATATTGCCGTTCGCCGAAGATCTGGATATCGCCCACGCCCTGCAGGCGGACGAGCACATCCCTGACGCGGTTTCGCGCGTAATTGGACGTATAGAGCTGGTCGTAGCGACCATTCGGCGAGAGCAGATGCACGACCATGAGGAGGTCGGGTGAGCTTTTCGTGGTGGTGACGCCGAGGCGCTGCACTTCCTGGGGCAGTCGAGGAAGGGCGACGGCTACGCGGTTCTGCACAAGGACCTGCGCCTTGTCGAGGTCGGTTCCCAGGGCGAACGTGATCGTAAGCGTCATTGCTCCGTCCGCACTCGAATAGGACGACATATAAAGCATGTCCTCGACGCCGTTCACTTCTTGCTCGATCGGCGTCGAAACGGTGTCGGCGATCGTCTGCGAGTCGGCCCCGGGGTAGGAGGTCCTGACGACGATGGTGGGAGGTGCGATCTCTGGATACTGGGAGACGGGAAGTTCGAAGTAGGCGATCGTTCCGACGATCATCAGGACAAGCGATATCACGCAGGCGAAAATCGGACGGGAAATGAAGAAGTGAGCGAATCTCATTGGCCGACCTCCGTTGCCCGAGCGGCTTCCGGTGCGGAGCCGACTGGGTCCTTGTTTTCCGGGGGCAGCGTTGTTTCCTTGGGATCGACCTTCATGCCGGGGTGCACACGCACCACGCCTCTCACAACGATGGACTCGCTTCCGTCAAGGCCGCTGCGGACAACACGGTAACCGAATATTCGCGGGCCGGGCCGGATGGCCTTCGTACTGACCGTATTGTCTTTCCCGACAACAAAAACGACCCGCTCATCCTGGTCCGAGCTGATAGCCTCGTCAGGGATGAGAATAGCCTCATAGGAATTCGATCCCTCAAGCTCGACCCTGCCGAATAGCCCCGGCTGCAACGCGAAATCCGGATTTGCGAACCGCGCGCGAGCGCGAAGCGTGCCTGTCTGGGGGTCGACGCGGTTTTCTGCGAAATCCAGGGTTCCTTGGAATTTGGTGCGGTTGCGATCACCGAGGGTGACGGAGACCTTGAGTCCGCCGCCGCTCTGCAGGGCTTCGCCGTTTTTGCGTGCCGTTTCGGCGTAGTTCAGCAGCCTGCGCTCATCGATGTCGAAATAGAAGTCGATCGGATCCAGCATGACGATGGAAGTCAGTAGCGTCTCGTCGGCTTGCACGAGATTGCCCACCGAGATCTGATGGCGATCGATCCGGCCACCGAGGGGTGCTGTGATCCGGCTGTATGTTAGATCAAGGTTCGCGCGGTCGAATGCCGCCTGCGAACCCTGCACACTCGCTAGAGCCGAGTCCAGCGCACGCCGGCGGTCGTCCAGAGTAGATATCGTCTGGCTTCCGGACTTCACCAGCGAATTGACGCGATCGAACTCAGCTTGCGCATAGGTAAGGCCTGCATTGGCAACGGCGAGGTTTGCGCGCGCTTGATTAAGCGCAGTCAAGAAAGGACGCTGGTCTATCTCGAAGAGCTGATCTCCCTCCTTGACGAGTTGACCGTCCTTGAAGTTGATCGCCTGCAAGTATCCGCCTACGCGCGCCCGGATTTGGACTTCTTCGGCCGCCTGAAAACGGCCGATGAATTCATCGCGGTCTACGACATCGCGCAGCACTGGCTTGGCCACGACGACCGTCGGCGCAGTACCTGTTTCCTGAGCAACTCCGACCGAAGTCAAAGCGACGCTACAGGCGAGGAGCCAAAGTGAAAATGGAATAGAGCGGTACTTCATCAAAGCCCCCTGTGGTGTTGCGGAAAAGCGCGTCACAGGCCAACGCCGATGCTGCACGCTCGAAAGGAGTGCCGGAGGCGAGCAAAAAACGATTGTAAGATCGGTCCTCCCCGAGGGAACCCGATCGTCCAATATCGACGTCGGAATGATCGCTAGGAAACCTTTGATACGAAAGGAGCTCGGGATCGATGAACAAGAAGCTTGAGGTCAGCAAAGAACCTGTTCGGGACGGTATCGAAACTCTGCCGGAGCTGTCGGACATCATCCTCGAAGTAGGAGACGCACCAGCTTCTCCCGCGGACGCACTTCTCGAGGAAGCACTCGAGGAAAGTTTCCCGGCGAGCGATCCTCCGGCGTCCGGCAAGATGGAATGACCGAGAGCTAGGCCGCCGTCCGAGCTTCAAATATTGGTCGAGCGTTTTCGAAGGCCTGACAGGTTGTCCGCGGCCTCACTGCTCGTGGACAAAAGGAATGGACCATGGATAACGGTTCCCGCGACTATCAGAGATTTCCGACGCTCACTCCTTTGCAGGTAGAGACAGCCCGCAGATTCGCCAGTGAGGGGCCGCTTTCATTCAATCCTGGCCAAGAGATATTTCCTGTTGGCGAGCGGAACGCGCCGGCCTTTCTGGTTCTCGAAGGGCGGATCGATGCGTTTCGGCACGATGGCTTTCGCGGGGATCAGGATGCCGCTACTCATAAGGCCGGTCAGTTCTCGGGCGAAATCAACCAGCTATCGGGCCGTCCCTCATTGGCGGGCCTCAGGGCCGGTCCAGATGGCTGTGTGGCCATTCCATTTGATGCGGCACATTTGCGAGCACTCATCATCGGGTCCGCGGAAGTCGGCGAGACTGTTATGCGCGCCTACATACTTCGTCGCGTCGCCTATCTTGATACTGGTCTGGGCGGCTCCATCCTGGTCGGGACATCGAGTGATCCGTCCCTACTGCGCCTTCAGCGCTTTCTCGCCAGCAACGAATACCCCCACACGGTCCTCGATGCCGCGTCGAACGAGGAAGGGCTGGTTCTCGTCGAGCGACTCGGCATATCGCAGAGCGAACTGCCGCTGATGATTTGCCCAAGCGGCACGGTGCTGAGAAACCCGACGGAAGGGGAGGCGGCGGCATGCCTCGGCATCACTCCTGAGCTCGATCCGGAGATCTTGTATGACGTAGCGATCGTGGGAGCAGGGCCGGCAGGTCTGGCAACCTCGGTCTATGCGGCCTCAGAAGGTCTGCGGTCGATTGTCATCGACCAACGCGCGATCGGCGGACAGGCGGGAAGTTCATCCCGTATCGAGAATTACCTCGGCTTTCCGACTGGAATTTCCGGAGCTGCACTTGCGGGGCGAGCCTTCAGCCAAGCGCTCAAATTCGGAGTAGAGGTTGCGTTGCCGCTGAAGGTCAGGGAACTGACGGCCCCCGAAATATCTCGTGCACGGTCAGCACCCATATCGCTGAAACTCGAAGATGGGCAGTCAATTCGTGCAAAGTCGCTCGTGATTGCATCCGGTGCGCGGTATCGCACGCCCGAGATCGACGGCTTGCAGAAGATACAGGATACCACTGTTTCGTACTGGGCCTCCGCCCTAGAGGCCAAGCTTTGCGAGAACTCGGACGTTGCCCTTATCGGAGGTGGAAATTCAGCTGGCCAGGCGGTCGTGTTCCTCGCGCCACGCGTCAAGCGACTGCACATGATCGTTCGCCGCGATCTCTCCGAGACGATGTCGTCATATCTCATCGAACGGATTGCGGCGTTGCCTAACGTCGAAAGACATCTCGGCTACGAACTAGTCTCCGTCAGCAGGGACAATGGGCCAAATGTCTCAGGCATCCTGCAGCATAAGAAATCGACGCAGACGAGGGCCTGTGATTTTGGCCACCTCTTCCTGTTTGCCGGAGCCGACCCCAACACAAGTTGGACTGGCGGAAAAATTGACATGGACAACAACGGTTTTGTACTTACAGGCAGGGGGTTCGATGAAGATGTCTCGTCTTCCCTCGGGCGGCAATCGTTCGCCCTGGAGACGAGCATACCCAACATCTTCGCAATCGGGGACGTACGCGCCGGCTCGACCAAAAGAGTTGCCGCAGCCGTGGGCGAGGGGGCCGCGGTCGTCAGCCAGATACATCAGGCGCTGAAGTTTCTCGACGTCACGGGTTGACGGAAGCACGCGCAGGCACAGTAAGGGCCATTAGAGGAAACGCGTTTATCCACGACATCACGTATTTCATAGCGAGAGACGAAACCCGGCCCCGATGGAGCAGGCAAAACGGGACGTCGTACGCTCCCTATGCTAACGTACTAGAAAATGGGCTATGTGCTCTTCGAGCACTCGCCACCATCCCCATCCAACGTAGGCGATGACGGCTGTGAGGATTGCGCCAGTGATCGAGTTGAGACGCCTTAAAGGCGACAGCGACAACTCCGTCTCGAGCGCGCTTGGCTCGAAGATCGAAGGAAGTGGCATTTCGGCGACAGGAGAGAGCGCTCTCCTAAGTGCGTCGGCGTGGCGCTCGTAAGCCCCGATCCGTTGCGCAGCTGTCAGGTCATCGTACAGGTATTGTTTCACAGCGCGATTGCGCTCCTCGGGAAGGGAGTGGTCGATGTACAGCTGGATTTCGATTTCAGTGATGGTTGGCATATTACTTGATGCTCCTGAGATGTGTGCCCTTGTGTGCGCTCGCCCGTAGTGGAATCTCGACGAACTCCCTCAGTCGCTCTCTCGCGAGAGGGAGTTCGTTGATTACGAAGCTGTGGGGTATGCCCAAGGCGCTCCCGACTTCCTGGAAAGTCAGCTGTTCGACTGAAGTGAGCAGGATCATGCTTCGGTCGAGTGCGGTCAATCTTCTCAGGGTGCACGCGATCCCGGTATCATTCTCCGGCATCTGTTGGCTCTCGACTTCGTCGATGATCGCGACATCGCTTTCCGCAAGACTATGGATCAGACCGTAGCCTTCGATCCTGAGGTCGCCGAAGCCGAGGAACATCCATCGTGCTTTCAGTTTTTTCAATGCAATCATCACCAGTGCATCGGCCGACCCAATGTCCGCCGCATGCCCGCTTGCGAACCTTCGAAAGGCTGGAACGTGCGGCAACACGTTTCTCGTGAACTCTTTCATGAACGCGGCCAGTCTATGTTTCAGGTCTGTTTCGGTGGGATTTCAAGCAATTCCGGTCTTGGAAGCGGGGCAACGAGCCCCGCTAGCGTTATAGGGCGCGGGTGGTTGCCCGCGCGCCCGCTACCTCACGAAAGATGTATGTCCGAAAGATCGATCGATACTACGAGCGGTTCCGGCATTGACTTGCCGTCAGGCTGTCTGGGGAAAATGCGCCGTTCGGTCGGGAACATCAGTCCCTGAACTTCCTTGTAGCCGCCGATGTAGTGGGCACCCGGAGTGTTTCCCGCAATCTCAACGTCGTAGTCGTGCCGCTTGAGGAGACCGCTGTCGTCCACGTAGAGCGTCTGGACGGTGCTGTGCGTTGCGATATTGGCGGGGAACGTGACCTTCAAACGCTGCCACGTCTCTCCGCTTTCCGTCCACTCGCCGACATCCTCACTTTCGACCCCGGGCGCTGCCAGCAGGAACGGCATGTTGAAGTAAGTCCACATTGCGATGCCTGCGAAATAGGCAAGTTGTAGGTCGGACCAAGGAGTTTCCAGCGTGTGGCCGGTGAACGACGTGCGGGGATGCTTGAGCTCTTCGAGGACCTTCCCACGTGCATCCTTGATCTGGACCAGATCAGGCTCGAACCGCGTCACTTTTCCTTCGGCGCTGAAGGGGTCGTGGGAAGCCCACTCCTCGCCGAGGCCGACCGAGACGTTGGTTACGTCAAGCTGGCCGGAATGCCCCTTGAGCGGCCACAAAACGCCACCTTGCTTGAGATGGGCTGTGAGACGCGTGTACTTCTGCCAGGTTTCCAGGCCACCATGAGCGGCAATAATTTTCTCGACGAGGGAGTGCATTTGTCTTCTCCGTAGTTGTTTTGTTTAGCTGTTCAAGAAGTGCTGGACGTGCGCGACGAACGTTTCGGGGTACTGGAAAAGTGCGCCGTGACCGGAGTCAGGGTATAGAACGAGCGTGGCGTTCGGCATGTTCTTGAACATCTCGTACGCGTTGATGGAAGGAAACATCGTATCGCTGCTGCCATGTACGATGAGCGTTGGCTGCTTGATTGCCTTCAACGATTTGTGGTCGGGGTCTTTGTCAGCGCACCATCCGATGATGGAGGCTGCCTGCGGATTGCTGACGGAATCCGAACTTTCCGGATCGCGCTGATGTGTCCGAACAACGGCGCGATTGATGAATGCCTGTCCAGCAGCCTGGCTTGCTTCCGACGGAGTGAAGAAGAGGGGAAGGCGGACGTCCTCGGCATTTCGCGCGAATGCTTCCTCGACGACCTGCATCAGGTGCTCTTCGCCGCCCTTGGGCGCTGTGCCTGCGAGTACGATCTTGCGGACCTTGACGGCCGGGCGAGCAGCCATAAGCTGTGCGATGAACCCGCCGAGGGAGAAGCCGAGAAGATCAACCTCCTCGTAACCGAGCGCCGCTATGAAGCTCTCGGCATCCGTGGTCATCTGATCGACCGTGTCGGGAGTCTTGCCTCCCGATGTTCCGACGCCGGCGTTATTGAAAACAATTACGGGCCGATTCACCGCGAGAGCGTTCACTACGGCCGGATCCCATGAATCCATCGTTCCGGTGAAATGCTGCAAAAAAACCAGGGGGGTCCCGGTTTCACGGCCTAGCCGACGGTACGCATAGCGAATTCCGTAGGCTTCCACATACCTTGTTTCGGCTTCCTCAAGTTTGACGGACATCAGGCATCCTTTCCTTGTCATCACGTCCATGTTGGTGTGAAGGAAAGTGCCGATTAAGGTGCCGTTACGCGAGTTAATCGGTGTTAAGTTGGTTTATCGCTCGAAACAGAAGTCCCGCCCGCGGACTTTGATCATCCGCAACTGACTTGATCTCTACCTACGTCGGATTAGGAGGAGGAAACGTTCGCCGGCGCTAGGTCGCTGCGGCAGGGAGCCGATCGTACCAGCTCTATTGCCGCGCTGAGATCCACGGTCTTGCTTTCCGGTTCGAATTTGGCGATCGCCGCTTCGATGTCATCGACAATGGTGGGTTGGTCAGAACGCGGCGAGAGTTCATAAGCGGTCATCAGGCAACGCAACTCCCAGAACACCGCCCTCATCTTACGGGAGAGCGCAACCGCTTCAGCGGCGATGTTTTTCGCTAGCTCCGGATTTGTCGGGAACTTCGCGACCGCCAGCAGGCGGAGCAATTCTGGACGACACCAACCGGCCTCGCCCTGAAGTGCGCGTTCGACATGAGCTGTTGGCGTACGCGCTCCGCAGATAATCAGGAAGTATTCCAGCCTCAGTGCAGCCAGCCCTGTAAGCGCCTTCTCCAAAGCATCGTGGTTGTCTGCTTCGGACAACCCGTTCCGGTACGACGAAATCCACTGTTGCCAACGGATCAATCTTTGCTGTTTCGCCAGGCTTTCTGCTTTGTTGAGGTATTCATTTGCCTGGCTGTGTCGTCCCACAAGCGAAGCCATCGGAAACGCACTCAGCATGAGAAGGAGGCATGAAGCGATCGAATACCCCAAATCCTCCGCTTCCTCTACTGACTTCTCGAGGCGATCCATGGCGGTGGCTATGTTGCCTTCGAGGAATTCTACGAACACCAGGACCGCTAGGCCCGTGATCCGTTGGTCGAAACCCAGTCCGGGATTCGCGGTCCTCCTGATCGACCCGCTGCCGTCGTCCAGCGAACCCTCAAGTTCCTTTCTCGCGTGCGCAAGATCGCCGTTGAAGAAGTAATTGTGCTCGAGCATGGCACTAAACACATGCGATGGCACTTGTGGATTCTCGTCCCGGAGCGCGAGCGTGGCATTAATCGCGTCTTGGTACCTGCCATGCGAGCAGAGGATGGCTGTTCTCGCCGCATTTGCGTGGATACGCTTGCTTACATTGCCAATCGCTTTCGCTATTTCGATCCCCCGATCAATTTCGTGGAGTGCATCGCCGTCTTTCGAGTATCCCTGAACGTGGTATAGTGCGCTTCCTTTGGAAATTCGGAGGTCGAGTTCGGTTTCCGTCCCCTCGTGCGCCGACCCAGGGATGCGTTTCAAAGCTTCGTCAAGGACCTGTATCTGCTCGTTCATCAATCCGAGCTGAACCCAAAGTACTTTGGAATTGGCAGCGAGGCGCATTCCCAATTCTTCCGATTCGACAGACTCGAATGACCAATGGATCGCGCTGCGGATATCGTGGATCAAATCTGAATAGAGCCGCATCCAGTCGGCGGTCAGAAGTGTTGGCCAGTCACGCGTGGCGCTGGTAAGCGCCTTCTCGCAGTAGTCGGCATGAGACGCGTGTAGCCGGTGGGCCTGGTCTCCTCTCTTAACCTTCTCCAGAGTGTAGCTTCTTGTCGTCTGAAGAAGTCGATATTTCCCGTCGCCGCTCACCGAGAATAGTGATTTCAGGAACAGGCCATCGAAGGCCTCGTAGAAATCCTCCTCCGCCATCACGCCCGCACTGAGCGTCAGGGCGGCTTCGGTTGAAAAAGCGCCGGCGAACATCGCGCAATATTCAAACAGAAGGCGTTCCTTATCCGTCAGCCCATCAAAGCTCCAATCGAGTGTCGCCCTCAGGGTTTGCTGCCTTGGAGGCGCTGTTCGTCGTCCTCGACGTAGAACGGCGAGCGGGTCGCTCAGCGATCCGACGAGGTGGGTAAGTCCGAGGTTGGCGACGCCGGATGCGGCAAGTTCGATGGCAAGCGGGATACCATCCAGACGGCGAACGATAGACGCAGCCGCCGCAAGCCTGTCCGGATTATCGAAGTCCTCCAGTTCGGATGACAACATAACCCGGTCAACGAAAAGCTCGACCGCAGGATATTTCAGTAGCGATGATTGGGGGCTGTCTTCCGGAGGCACAGGAAGGGAAGGTAACTGTCGTATTCTTTCCCCCGCAATGCGCAGAGGCTCGCGGCTTGTGGCGAGCACAGTCACCAGCCTCGTGGTCGCCAGGATGTCCTCGACGATAACAGCCGCTTTCGAAATTACGTGCTCGCAGTTGTCGAGTAAGAGGAGGAGGTCACGTTCGGCCAGAGCTTCCAGTACTGCATGTTCCGCGTTGTCGATGACGACACTTAATCCGAGCAGGCTCGCCAGCGTCGGTGCGATCTGCTTTTCATCACTTAACGAGGCGAGATCGACAAACAAGACCTCGCGAGCAGCACTTATGATTTCGGCAGCCGCCAACGCGACGGACGTCTTGCCAACGCCGCCTGCTCCCGAAATCGTCACCAGACGATGTGTCGAGAGCAAACCCGCGGTTTCGGCCACGAAGTCGTCTCGACCTATGAGGCGTTCGGTCAGTCGCGGGAAACGCTGCTGTAGAACCTGCGGTTTGGCCTCTGCTTGATTGAGGGACTCGACCCCTGAGCCCTCCACCGGCATGACGAAAATGTAACCTCTGCCAGGTATGTTCTCGATGTATCTCCCGCTCGTGCGGTCACCCAGAAGCTTTCGGAGTGTGACCAGGTGCACGCGGAGCGCGCCCTCTTCTACGGTCGTATCCGGCCACACCTCTGCAATCAGGGCTTCCTTGCTGATCACTTCGCCGGCCGAAGTTGCAAGTACGACCAATATGTCAAATGCCTTGCCGCCGAGCCGAAGTACGTTGCCGGATTCGGTCAGCTTGCGTTGGGCGGTATCCAACTCAAATCGTCCAAACCTTAGTACGGTCATTGGAAGCATCCGGCTGGGTTAGAGCCGCGATAACACGCGAATGATGAGGGGTGATTGTCAGGACAGCCGAATAGGGGCGCGGTCGCCGACGTAGGCGCGGCGCGCAAAGCTCCGACAGGAAAAATTCGTAAGCGGTCTTGTCCCACGTCAGGCTCGCCTTTGGTCTTGCTAGGGAGATAGACCAACCGGTCAGTTTATGCAACGGACCATTGAGCGAACGAGATCTGAGCTTGTCCTTATGCGTTATATCCGCCGTCGACGTTTAAAACGCTTCCGGTGATGAACGAGGAATTCGGCCCGGCGAGGAAGAGTATCGCGTGGGCGACTTCTTCAGGCGTTCCCAGTCGCTTGAGGACGTTTGACTGCTTCTCGGCTTCAAGCATTTCGCTAGAGGCCTCGGAGAGCTCGGCCTGAATCGACCCGATTTGGACCACGTTGACATTGATCCCCCGCGGCCCGAGGTCGTGGGCTGCGCCGCGACAGAAAGCCGTGATTGCCGCTCGGGTGGCCGCATAGTCCGCCAGACCAGGTGCTCCAACCCGGTCCGCGAGGCTTGCGCTGAGCGCGATTATCCGTCCTCCGTTTTCCATGAATCGGACGGAGGCGCGGATAAGCGCTGAGGTCGCCATAAGGGTACCCGAATACTGCGCATCGAGTGCGTCCTCATCCATGTCCACGTCATCGATCTGCCAATGGGCGCGGTGATGTGCATTCGCAATGAGCACGTCCATTCGACCTAGCGCCGAGATGACCTTCCGCGCCAGTCGCGTGCATTCCACTCCTGATCCGTCGTTTGGCCAGTCAAAACTCATAACTCGACTGCCAAACTGCTGAAGTTCGACGATGAAATCGGGAGAAAGTTCGCCGGCATCGACCGTTAGCGCCAGGTCGGCTCCCGCAATGGCAAGCAGTTTTGCAGTGGCACGCCCTACGCCCTTGTCGGCGTTTGTTAGTAGCGCCACTCGGCCTGCGAGCGGGCGTAGGTTGTCGTGGGGCGATTCTGGCACAGGCATTTCCTTCAGAACTACGGCAACGAAGCCTACTCCCAGCTTCGCCCATCGCTCGACCGTACGGGGAGGGCCGATACCCGTATTGTAAAATTGGGTAGCAAACCTCCGCAGCGCAAACCGTAACACTGCTAACCAGACTTAACATCGCTTAACTCGCTTAGCGCCGAATGCCGAGACTAGGTTCAACGGCATCCGAAGCAACGAGTTACGCCAATGCAAAATCAAGTTTCATCCGCTCAGCTGCGCCCGGCAAATAATCAGGCGGTGGTATGGAGTTTGAATACTCACGGCCTCACGGCGCATTTTCCAACACCCGTATCCGCTCCGACGAAAACACCGACGTTTCCTCGCGGCAGGACGGTTGCTGGCCTCGCCGAATGGCAAAAAAACAAGATCGTGCGCTACATCGACGATAATGTCGAAAGCTGTATAAGGGTGCAGGAGCTTGGAGCTCAGGTGCGGCTCAGCGTTAGCCGTTTTTCAAAGGGATTCAAAGTCTCGTTCGGGAAGTCGCCTTATGATTACGTCCTCGCTCGACGGATCGAGGCGGCCAAATTCCTCATCACCTCTACTGACGAACCGCTAAGTCAGATTGCGCAAGCATGCGGGCTTAGCGATCAGGCTCATCTTTCGAAGGTGTTCAAACGCCTAGTTGGGGTTACGCCGTTGAATTGGCGGCGACGCCACGCAAACGGATCGACTATCACAACTGCATCGCACTCATGGTCAAGGCTTGCCCAGTCGTCTGAACGTACCATCGCGGTCTAAGGGCATGGCACTCATTCAAACCACACCTTCGCGGCGTAGGGAGCATTTGGCTAGGTTACGGCGTCGGCTGTCAGATTTCGAAGTTGGAGCATGCAGCCCATGGCTCGGTTTGCGAGCGCCCGGCGAAGCAATTCAGCTCCGCCGGGTTGTCGCACTTTCAGCGGAGGGTACTGTGCGGAAATATTTCTGTCTTTTGGCGCTGGGCTGGATGGCGATCGCGCCCGCAGCTTCGATCGCGTGGGCAGATGGCGATCCGGATAGGGGACAGAAGCTCTTCACGCGCTGCAGCGCCTGCCATGCTGCAACCGAACAGAACAAGGTCGGTCCCGGACTCCTTGGCGTGGTCGGACGGCCAGCAGGAACCGCGGAAGGCTATAGCTATTCGGCCGCGATGAAATCATCGGGCATCATCTGGGACGAAGGAGCGCTTGACGCATTTCTCAGGTCGCCTTCGAGCGTCGTCAAGGGAACGCGAATGGCGATCTTGATCCCGAAGGACCAGGATCGCGCCGATCTCATCGCCTATCTGAAAACACTCACCGCCCGCTAACCCGGCACTAGAGGAGCGAAAGCATGAAAACTCTCATTATCAATGGCGAGACCTACCAGGTCGATGCTCCGGACGACATGCCACTTCTTTGGGTGCTTCGTGACATCCTCGGTATGACCGGTACCAAATACGGATGCGGCATTGCCCAGTGCGGTGCTTGTACGGTCCATATCGACGATATGGCCGTCCGTGCGTGTCAGACGACGATTGACATGATTAACGGTCAGAAAATTACAACAATCGAAGGCGTTGGAAAAACGGAGATCGGCGCGAAGGTCCAGGCAGCTTGGCTTGAGAATGAAGTCGTGCAGTGCGGCTATTGCCAGTCTGGACAGATAATGTCGGCGACCTTCCTGCTTACTGCCAATCCAACACCGACCGATGCTGAGATCGATGAGGCCATGGCGGGCAACATTTGCAGGTGCGGCACATATGTCCGTATCCGTGAGGCGATCCACTCCGTATCGGCCTGATACCCTCCATGATCAAGAACCTGTGTTCAAAGATGGATATTCCGGAAAGAAGCCATCCTCAACGCGGGTGGTCGCCGTTGGGTGTCCAATTGCTGCGCGTCTGCGAAGTGGCCGCAGGGCTGTGGACGTGAACACCACGGTGAGGAGGCTGGGAAACTTCGCCATGGCCGCCCTGTCTGAGGCAACCGCCATCGGGGCTCCTGGATATGAGGCGGGAAAGCGTTTATGTTCGGTAAGTTTGAGACAAGACTAGCGACCGGTATGATGCTCGGACACCGTATCGTTGTTGGCGGCAAGGCGTTCACCAAAGGGCACCTCCTGTCACTAGAGGACGTGGCGTTCCTCCTTTCGAATGGCGTTATCAGCGTGGTTGCCCATCAGTTTGAGGAACACGAAATAGACGAGGTGTCCGCTGCCGAGATGCTAGGCGCTCCATTTGCCAAGGCGGGCATCTTATCTAAGTCTGTTGTGGGCGGGAGGATGAACTTCTATGCCAAAGCTGATGGCTTATTTATTGTCGAGCGCGAGTTGATCAACTCGTTCAATAGCATCAACGATGCTGTCACCTTTGCCTGCCTGACCGATCGCTGCCGGGTAGCCGTGGGAGAACTCGTTGGTACTCTCAAGATTATTCCGCTAGCGGTCGAAAAACACATCGTCGAGGCGGCCAAGCTGGTGGCCTCCATCCGTCCGCCAATATCTGTAAGGCCGTTTGAATCGCGGACTGTGACGCTCATCTCAACAACACTACCATCGCTGAGCGCGAAGACAGTAGAGAAGACGACGCGAATAACCGTCGAAAGGTTAGCCGCGCGGGGCTCGAAGCTCGTATCGGACCTATTTGTGGAACACGACATGCACGCGTTGGCGGAGCTCTTGAAGAAAGAAGCCGAGGGAAGAGCAGGCTCCAATCATCTTATCGTGGTGTTCGGAGCATCGGCGGTAGCGGACGCAAACGACGTCATTCCAGCCGCAATCCTTGAGGCGGGTGGAAATGTGGAACGGATCGGAATGCCTGTAGATCCAGGCAACCTGATCGTCATTGGAACGCTCGGCGATGTTCCCTTGATAGGAGCGCCTGGTTGTGCCCGCAGCGCATCTTTCAACGGTCTCGACTGGGTGCTGGACAGGCTGCTCGCAGGCGATCGCCTTGACAGCGGGACGATTGCCAGGCTGGGAGTCGGCGGCTTGCTCAAGGAGAGTTCCCAGAGGCCGCGTTTACGGGAAGCGGCAGCCGGCCGCTAACCAGCATCTGAGCTTCGTGATTATGTCTGATCGTGTGTAACGGGCACCTGATGGTGGTGAACTGGTAGACTCGGGGGCTTGAGCTCGCCTGATAATCGGGACGATCGTCGAAAGATTCAGCACGCAAAGACTGAACGCGCCAGCTCACCTGAGGCCGCCGTGAAAGCAAATACGTTACTCGTCGGTGACAAATGCCAATCTTCAGGCTCCCTTATAGCCGCCGGAAATCCAAGATGACACCAGATCGGCATAGCTGTCTGCCGCATCTTCCCAGACGAAGTGTCCGGCATCGACCACCTCGGCGCGGCAATGCGGAAGTCTATCCGCAAGGAACTGGCCATTCGCAGGTGGGACGATCGGGTCGCTCTCGCCCGAGATGACCAGCGTTGGTGTAGGGATCGACGGCAGAAGGCCGGCGAGAATCGGGAGATCTTGCTTATAGGCTCGAACAAATTCGGCAGCTTCGTTCCATCGTTGACCGCTGGAGGAGCTTTTGTAGTCTTGCAGGATTGCCTCGGGAATCGAAACACGCACTGCGCTTTTTACCAGCTCATAAACGCGTTGGCCGCTATCGAAATTAACGAAGTCACTCTTTGATGATGCCGTGATCTGACGCAGCGAATCTCCGAAGAGCTCTTCGCTTGTTCCGCCGCTGCCCCCCACGATGCTCTCGAAGCGCTCGGGATGGCCGCTGGCAGCGAAAAGCACAGCGAGCGTGCCGACATCAGGTGCGACGACGTGCGCCCGCTCGATCTTGAGGGCGTCCATGATGCAAATGAGGAAGTCTCCCATTGCGTGGGGTGACATCAGGTCCGGCCGGCCTTCGGACATGCCAAAGCCCGGCAGATCAACGGCAGTCAATGGTCCGAGCTTGCCGATGCGAGCCCACACGAGATTGAACGCAAAGATGCTTTCAGGCCACGGGGCTGTAAGGAGTAGGGGAATGCCCTGAGTATCATTCCTACGGACGGTTCGCACAGCGATGCCGTCAACGAGTGTGAACGCCGCCGCCTCAGGCATATTGAAACCGCTTGTCATGGAAAGAGCCTCCTGATCACCCGCCACTATGGCAAAGTCAGTTGGGAGATTAGGCTTGGAGAGCGCGCAGATCTTTGACAATCCAGCTCCCTGACAATTTTGCGAGGGGCCGCATCTTACAATATCGAGATGCTTTCGCATGGTTCCATGCTGCCAAATCGAAAAGCGAGGCAGCAATGAACGACATCGAGAAATTCGACTTCCTTATCTTCGGCGGCGGTAAGGCAGGCAAGACCCTAGCTATGGAGCAGGCTAAGGCAGGGAAAAAAGTTGCGGTTGTGGAAGCCGGTATGATCGGCGGTTCTTGTATCAACGTCGCTTGCATTCCCAGCAAAACTCTCATTCGCAGCGCCGAGGTCGCGCACGCGACCAACAATATCGCCGAGTTCGGGATCTCCGTCGATACCGTTCGCCATAGCTTCGATCTGGTGAGAGACCGTACCGCGAGGGTTGTCGCTGAGATGGTGGTGACGAACCAGGCGGGGTTCAACGCGAGCGGGCTCGACCTCGTTTTGGGCTGGGGTCGCTTTGTAGCGCCCAAGACCATTCAGGTCGAAACCGAAAACGGCGTGCGGACGCTTACGGGCGACCAGGTGTTCGTCAATCTTGGAACGATCGCAGACATTCCGGATGTGCCAGGGTTGGCCGAGGCGAACCCGATTACACACGTGGACGCCTTGACGCTGGGCGAGTTGCCTACTCGTCTCATCATAATTGGCGGTGGGTACATCGGAATGGAATTGGGGCAGGCGTTTCGACGTCTCGGCGCGGAGGTCACTATCGTTGAACGTGGGCCGCGGCTTGCTCCGCGCGAAGATGTCGACGTCAGCGAAGCAATCCTCAAAATCCTCAATTCAGAAGGCGTGGAAGTAGCTCTAAGCGCTTACGATCTTACTGTTTCGGGTCGCTCCGGCGATCGCGTCACGGTTCGTTGCGCCGACGGCCGATCGTTCGAAGGTTCGCATATCCTGGTTGCATCAGGTCGAAAGCCAAGGACGGCCAACATCGGGTTGGAGCTTGCCGGGGTCGAGGTTGATGAACGCGGATTCATCAGGGTCGACGAACGACTGCGCACGAGTGCTCCGGATGTCTGGGCGATGGGTGAAGTTGCAGGAACGCCGATGTTTACGCATGCCTCGCTCGATGACTACCGAATCGTCAAAAGCACCATGAGCGGCGGGGACCGCACTACCAACGATCGGACGATCCCGTACTGCGTGTTCATCGATCCCGAGTTCGCAAGGATCGGCAAGAATGAAACCGACATGGCAAAACAGGGTATTGAATACCGGGTTGCTAAGCTTCCCATGGATGTCGTTCCACGAGCGAGAACTCTATCCCTGCGCAAAGGATTCATGAAGGCCATCATTGCCGGCGATAGCGACACGGTTCTTGGGTTCAGCATGCTTGGTGTAAACGCTGGCGACGTGATGAGCGTCGTCCAAGTGGCCATGCAGGGTGGATTGCCCTTCACTGCTTTGCGTGACGGCATATTCGCCCATCCTACGATCGCTGAAGGCCTCAACATGCTCTTTGCAAATGTCGGCGCTCCGACCAAGGGCAACTAACTAGAGTTCGGAGATTAGATGATGACCATAGCGAATGCTTCGACAATCGAAACCAGCTACGCAAACCTTGAAGGTCGTACGCTTGCCTACCGCAAGTTCGGAAAGGGGCCGCCGCTGGTTCTGGCCGTCCGGTTCAGAGGAACAATGGACTCCTGGGACCCGCTGTTCCTTGACGAGCTAGCCAAGAATTTTACGGTGGTGATCTTCGACTACACCGGGCTCGGTGCATCGACCGGGACACCTACATACGATCGTGCCTCGCTGGCGAAGGATGTGGGGGATTTGATCGATTTCCTTGGCTTTGAGAAAGTTGTCATGGGGGGATGGTCCCTGGGTGGGGTCGTCGCGCAGGTTTTCGCAGTGACCTATCCGGACAAAGTCTCGCAGGCAGTCTTGATCGGAACGGCCCCTCCGGGACATCCGAAAGTCAGCGCAGAGCCACTTTTCATTAAAACCGCTATGAACCCGGTGAATACGCTTGATGACGAGTTTGTCCTGTTCTTCGAGCCCGCATCTGAGGGTAGTAAGGCGGCCGCGAAGCGCTCCCATGATCGGATCGCCGAACGCCAGATGGGCAGATCTCCTGCTATCCCGGAAGCGACATTCTTGAAGCTCCTCAGCGAGGCGAAAGATAGGTCGACCATCTACCCGGACCCCGAAATGGCTCATATGAAAAAGCTGTCGGGTGGGGATGTGCCGCTATTGGTGATTACGGGCGATCATGACATCGCGTGCCCTGTCGAGAACTGGCTAGAGCTGGTGCGCGACTGGAAGTCGCTTCACTTGGTCACGCTGCCGCAAGCAGGCCACGGACCGCACCATCAGGAACCGCACTATTGCGCTGATGTGATCGCGTCGTTTGTCCGCAACCATCAGGTCAGTGAGCGTCCGTAAACGGCCTTTCATACATCCGAATTCCACCTTTCGGGAACCAAGACATGGTGAGCCTTTCTCGCCTCATTCATCGCGGTTTCTGCCGATGCTGATACCCGCGGGGTTTATAGGAAATCGCGCGGGGTCGACGCCGCCTCATCTCGCATTTCGCTTCAGGCCGTGCCCGGCATGTTTACCGTCCTAGAGGGGCCAAATGGCAACATTCTTGCTGGCTTTGGCAACATCGGAATGTTCCATATGGACGGCAGTATTGCGCGCTGATATCCGCAATGGCGGTCACTGAGAGCACGGCTTCACTCGTGTGCAATATCAGTCCAAATGAGGCTGAAGCCGAGTTCATCAGCTAAAACAACGATGCAGATTCCGCTTCAATGCCAAGCGTTATAGGAGCGCTCTCGCTTCCACGAGGTCCGCTGTCGCAAGTTCTCCGTCGAATAAGCACAGCGTTCGGTCAAGGCGACTCTTCGAAGCGCCGAGGGATTCCTCTGACGCAAACCTGACCATACTTGTCGCGCAACGGAGTTCCCAGAACTTCGCTCCTTGTTGGGACGAAAGCAAGTATCCTTCCATGATAAGCTTCCGGGCGGCGTCGGCGTCTTCGTCAAGGAGCTGCAGACCTTTAAGACGGTAGAGCTCCGGCCGGCACCATCCGGCGTTTTTTGATAGCGCGCGGTCTATGGTTACCCGGTCCGCAAGGTGACCGCCTACAATCAGGCAGTTCTCGAACCGCGCACCCCTGGCATTTGCTAGCGCCTTGTTGAAGCGCTCCTTGTCGTCGGATGCCAAGGACATGGAAACCTGCTCGAACGTGAAAGCCCATTCCTGCCAACGGAGCAGGGAGTTGTTGCCGGCCTTTTCGATGAGGAGGCGAAGCAGGCGCTCACCGAGTTCGAATTCTCGCATGCCAAAGGCGGTGGGACAGGCCGATACCGCAAGATAGAGACAGGTTGAGATAGCATGGTCCAGGTTAATTGCTTCGGCCAATACGGTTTCGAGCTGCTGCATCGCCGCTCGTAGTTCGCCCTGGACCCACAAGGTCTTCACGACAGTTGAAAGAGCACTGAGTCTTTGGTCGTAACTTGCTCCGTTATTCAGTGTTCCTCGAACACCCACTTTTGCCATGTCGAGGGCTATGTTGGCATGTCGCATAGCGCCTTCGAAATCGCCAATGTAGTGGAGGTTGTGGGCGAGCATGCGGCTCACGGCGTTCGGCAGTTTTGCGCCGCAAAGGTCATCGAACTGACGAGCAACGTTGATCGCATCAATGTAGTCCGCATTCATTGTGTGGATCGCAGTTATGCCGCCGCTCGCCCGAAGTATGCTCATGTGATCGTCGAGCTCTTTAGCGATCTGGATTGCTCTGTGGTATTCGGCAAGCGCCTGCGGATCCCGCTCGGAGCTTTTGATGTGATAGATGGTGCCTGCATGCGACAGCCGCAGGTGCATTTCGTGACGTGGATCAAGTGCTTCGGAGGTAGACGCCCGAGCGAGCGCGGTTTCGATCACGGCAAGCTGTTCGGTCATTAATCCCAGTTGCGTCCAGATAATGTTCGAAGTGGCGGTAAGCTCTATTCCGAGAGAAACGTCGCCATCGGGGGCAAATGCCCAGGCAACGGCTATGCGTAGATCGTGGATGAGGGCACCATGCAGTCTCAGCCACTCATCTGTTTCAAGTTTAGTCCAATCCGTCTCAGCCTTTTTCAACCTCACGGAGCAATGGCGGGCATGTGTGTGCTGGGCCTCCCGTTTGAGGGGCGACGACGCGAGTTTCGCTGAGGCGTAATGGCGTGTTGTTACGAGAAGCCTATAGTTTCCGCCCTCGGAAGCGACGTTTAGGAGGGATTTGAGAAAGAGGTCGTCGAACGCTTCGTAGAATTCGTTATCGGAAAGATGGTCGCCTGCGATGGCGCGGGCATCCTCGGCGCTGAAAAGTCCAGCAAAGGTTGATAAGCGGAGCAGCAGCTCCTTTTCAGCCGGAGACAATGTTTGGAAGCTCCAGTCGAGGGCCGACTGCAAAGTCTGTTGCCTTGCGGGAGCATTTCTCCTTCCACGACGAAGAACTGCAAGTGGTCTTGCCACGGAGCGATGCAGCTCGCTGATGTCCAAGTCGAGGGTTCTCGACGCCGCAAGTTCAATGGCGAGCGGAATGCCCTCCAATTTTCGCACAATGTCGGCAGACAATTCGATTATCTGGGGTTGCCTCAGGTCTCGCTCGTCTTTGAAGAGACCTGCCATTCTATAAAACAAGTCCAAAGCCGCATAGCCTAGCGCTTCTTCCGCGATTATCCCCTCTGGCGGGACGGCGAGGGGTGGCAAGCGACGGATGCGCTCGAGCTGTATCCTAAGTGGCTCTCTGCTGGTCGCGAGAATCGAGGACGTTGGAACTTCGAGAAGAATCGATTCTGCTGCTTCGGCTGCTGCTTCGATGACGTGCTCACAGTTATCGAAAACAAGAAGCGTCGGAGTTTTTCGCAGTTCTGTCGCCACAGCCTGGAGCAGTTCCGAACCATAGACGCTTAGGCCGAGCTGACTGGCGAGCGACGGCATTAAGCTTGCGTTTTCGGACAGAGAGGCGAGATCGATGAACAACACTCTCCGTCGGCCTAAGAAGCGTTCTGCGATGGCGATTGCGGCAGACGTCTTTCCGATGCCTCCCGTGCCCGTGATGGTAATCATGCGCGACTGCTGTAAAAAGTTTTTTGTTGTTTCGATGAACTCATCGCGGCCGATGACCTTGTTCGGGAGGCGTGGAAGGTCCGCTGAGGACATGCTGGGCTTCGTCGTGACGGACGCGGCGCGGTCGATGCGAACCGGCGGCACGAAAATGTACCCCTTGCCGGGCACGTTATCTATGAAGCCACGGGCACGCTCTCCCAACGACTTGCGGAGCGAAACCAGCGATACACGCAGCGTACCTTCTTCGACTTGGGCGGTCGGCCAAACCGCGTCTAGGAGCTCGTCCTTACTGATCACCTGGCCGGCACGTTGAGCAAGAATTGCGAGGATATCGAACGCACGGCCACCAAGTCTAAGTTGTTGACCATCCTCCATTAGCTTCCGATTTTGAATATCCAGCTCGAAGCCTTCGAAATGAAGTACGGTCATGGGGTCCCCAACTCTTGAGTGTTCCTCCGAAAATTCCGACGACGTCTTCCCCCAAAGACGATCTGATTTAATCTCGTGCGGTCCGTAAGAGGTACTGAAGCTTACGACCGAAAGAGGTCACGAGAGTCTTCCTGACTTTTCGGGCATGGGCCTGCGTAGCACGCGGATGGCGACGATTATTGTCAATATCGTTCCCGGAACGCACCTTCCCACACATCGAAACCAGATCATCCAAGATTTGATGTTGCGAGCGATTATACTCGTGTCCGAATAACTCGCGTCCTCCGGATTCTGGACCGCGGGAGCAGCATCAAAAGAAGAAGGATAAGGCTTTGGCGCGAGTTCTCGTCCTGTTCGCGCACCCTGCGCAACGGCCGACAAGCATCAATTTATCGATGGCGAGGCGCGCCGAGCAGGTTGCTGGGGTCACGTTTGTCGATATCTACGCCGAATACCCTCGGTTCGACATCGACGTCGAACGTGAGCAGAAGCGGTTGATCGATCACGACGTGATCGTGTTTCAGTTCCCGCTGTTTTGGTACTCGACGCCCGCTCTTCTGAAGCAATGGCAGGATCTGGTCCTAGAGTATGGTTTTGCACACGGGCCTCACGGGAAAAAGTTGGCCGGCAAGCTGGCGATCGCTTGCATAACCACCGCTGGCAGCGTTCAAGATTACTCATATGACGGTGGCAACAAGCATCCGTTTTCCGCGTTCATTCTACCGCTACGACAGACCGTTGAACTCTGCGGAATGACCTTTTTGCCGCCGTTTGTGCTCCACGCGGCCAACCACACGGACTCACATTCCGCAAGAACCCACATCGAGTCTTATCCTTTGCTCCTGGGGGCCTTGCGTGATGCGACATTGGACGTTGGCGAGCTCGGACGACGCGATCAAGTTACCGCAGCCGACCTTGCCGCGCTCGTAGACCAGCAGGGAGTAGATTGATGTCTGGCTTTCTCTTGCCGGCATTCGCCTATCTAGCGTCCTCGGTTTTCGCTGTCATCGTTTCACGGAGGCTCGGCCTCGGTTCGGTCGTCGGGTACATTGTCGCAGGTGCCTTGATGAGCCCGGTTCTGCAGCTCTCGGAAGCCAATACGAGCTATCTCGAACAGCTCTCCGAATTGGGCATCGTCATGATGCTGTTTTTGATCGGACTGGAAGTCGATCCAAAGATGGTCTGGCGTTTGCGTGCAAAGCTCGTCGGATTGGGTGGCTTGCAGGTGGTCTTGACCGTCGCGGCCGTTACCGCGCTCGGTGTGCTACTTCATATTCGTTGGCAGCAGGCGGCTCTATTTGGATTCGTCACCGCCCTGTCATCGACGGCAATAGTCTTGCAGACCCTGGAGGAAAGGGGGGTGCTGGACTCGGACGGAGGTCAGGCGAGTTTTGCGGTTCTCTTGTTCCAGGACCTAGCTGTCATTCCAATGCTCGCGTGCCTTCCGCTGATGGCACCCGGCGGCCAGACGTCTGGAACCGACGATGGGGCAACCTGGCTCTCCACTGTTCCCGGCTGGGCAGCCGCACTCCTGACACTGGGCGCAGTGGCGGCGGTCGTAGTCGGCGGCCATTATCTTTCGCGTCCGATCATGCGCGCGATCGCGCGAGACCGACTTCGCGACATCTTCACGGCGTTCGCATTGCTGGTAGTGGTAGCAATCGCTCTGCTGATGTCTTTGGTCGGACTATCGCCGGCGCTCGGAGCTTTTCTTGGAGGGCTCGTGCTCGCAAACAGCGAGTTCAAGCACGAACTTCAAAACGATATCGAGCCTTTCAAAGGGCTGCTCCTCGGCCTCTTTTTTATGACGATCGGCGCGAAAATCTCTCCTTCCGTCTTGGTGGGTAACTGGGATGTGGTGCTCGAAGCAACGGCTGTGCTCGTGATCATCAAATTCACGGTCCTGTTTCCGCTCGGTCGTTTTTTCAAACTGAGGGATGCAGCTACATGGCTCTTCGCGTTAGGGCTGGCACAAGCGGGCGAATTCGGATTCGTTCTCCTCTCGCTCGGTCAGAGCATGGGTCTGATAACCGGAACCTCTGCATCCATCGGCGTGCTCGTCATAGCCCTGGGAATGATAATCACGCCGGGGCTTTTCATGCTCTTCGACCATATGGTCGTGCGGCTTGAGAGAAGAAAAGGTCCCGCGGTAGAACCAGAGCGGCCCGGCAGCGGCAAGGTCATCGTCGCGGGCCTTGGCCGTTTTGGCCAGATCGTGAATCGCATGTTGCTGGCCAACGGCTTCGTGCCCGTTGTCCTCGACTACCGTGCGGACGTGGTTGATGACCTCCGCAAATTCGGGGTGAAATCGTATTTCGGCGACGCAGGGCGTCCTGATCTGCTTCATTCGGCTGGTCTAGCCAAGGCGGTACTGCTTGTGGTCGCGATCGACGACCCCGACCGCACCATACAGATCATCGAGACGGCTCGCCGGGCGAATCCCAGGATCACGATTATCGCTCGCGCTTATGACCGGTTGCATCATTACCAGCTTGTCGACGCGGGTGCGGATCATGTTGTCCGCGAGATTTTCGGAAGCTCGGTGGAGGCAGGCGGCCTGGCTCTCAGGACAATGGGCATGCATCCCTACGAGGTTGAGAAGCGAAAGAGCGTGTTCGTCCAACAGGATCTCGCGGGCCTCGCACGAATGGGGGCGCTGCTCGACGAGACGACGCGCGTGTCCGACAACGAGCGCTTTGTCGCGGGTTTCAACGACATCGGGCGCGTCATCCAGGAAGCCATGCTGGGACGGCGTGAAAAATACGATGAGATGGTCCAGCGTGGTTGGAGCCCGCCGGAATTGGAAAGCAGCCTCACCGCGCAAAAGCCTGAAATAGACGAACGAGCCTTAGGAGCCGGGCAATGAAGTATTCCGTGAAAATTCTGTTGAGCCTGGGCTTCCTAGCCGTGGTGGGGGCAGCCGGAGCCGGACTGTTCTTCTTCTACCCCCATTCGCTTCCGGAGGTGACTGCGAGCGCAAAACAGCCATCTGGGCAGGAGTTGATCGCACGCGGTGAATATCTGACGATCGCTGGCGACTGTGCCGCCTGTCACAGCGCGAAAGGTGGCAAACCGTTCGCTGGAGGGCTGCCATTCAAGCTTCCATTCGGAACTATCTATTCGTCCAATATCACTTCGGACAAGGAACACGGTATCGGCGCTTGGAGCGATGCGGAATTCGTGCGCGCAGTGAGATCGGGCGTCGGCAAGCATGGCGAGAACCTTTATCCCGCGTTTCCCTATGCATCCTACGCTCTGCTTTCGACCGACGATATCCTGGCCATTCGTGCCTATCTTAATACGGTCACGGCGGTCTCGGACGCTGCGCCCGAGAACACGCTCGAATTTCCGTTCAACCAACGCTGGCTGATGCGCGGTTGGAACCTCCTGTTCCTGCCCTCGCGTCCCTTCGAAAACGATCCTTCGAAGGATGAGCGGTGGAATCGTGGCGCTTACCTTGTCGAGGGCCTGGCACACTGCGGGGAGTGTCATACTCCTCGGGGTCTCATGTTCCAGAGAAAGCAAGGGCAAGCCTTGTCGGGTGGCGAAGTGGACGGCTGGAAGGCATGGAATATTACAAGTGACCCCGAGACCGGCATTGGCAACTGGAGCGATGAAGACCTCAAAGGATTCCTCGCCACCGGTCACGCCAAGGGCCACGGCCCTGCGGGCGGCGCGATGCGGGAGGCGGTCGACCTCTCATTCAGCAGGCTCCCACCTTCTGACATCCAAGCAATCGTGGCTTATCTACGAACAGTTCCGGCTGTTAAGACCGATCCGGGATCGAAGGTGGTTCCCGCAGTGCCGGAGGCATCTACTCGTCCCCCCGAAGAACTCGGCGCACGTATCTTTGCAGGTGCTTGCTCCAGCTGCCATGGAAAGGACGGCAGCGGCCTTGTGAACGCCCGGGCATCAATTCAAGGTTCGCACGCGGTGAACGATCCCCAAGGTAGCAATTTAGTGAGGGTGATCCTTCAAGGTTCGTCGAACTCGGCGCGTCTACCGGGCCAGACGATGCCTGCGTTCCATGCGATCTACTCCGACGAGGAAGTCGCCGCGCTCGCCAACTACGTGACCGGGCTGCTGAGCGGAAAGAACGGTAGAGTAACGGCGAAAGATGTGGCAAAGGCGAGGGAGTGAAGGTGTCCTTCGCAAAGTCATCGTTGAGGCAAGCCATTCAGTTCCCGTTTTCGAGACATCGATAATCGAAAGGTTTGCCACTGATGCGGATCACCCGAGCATACTGCGTCGAACTTGATGACGTTATCACTATCGACGCAGCTCGGAGAGAATACCTGTCCTGTGATCCGCGCCCTCGCCGGTTCCGATTCCTATGTTCAAGTCCAGCTTGCAGGGCGGCTGAGGTGAAGGTCACCGCTGTCAACTACATGTTCAATTCGGAAGAAGGCACCAAGCAGGTGGCGGCCCACTTTCGCGAGAACCCCGCCCACACGCACCTGCAGGGTTGCGAATGGGTCTCGTTGATGCATACCGAGCAAGCACAGGTGAGGCATCCTCACGAAACAGATGAACAGACCGTACAGCGGTGGCTTCGGAGAAAGCTTACTGATCTCGTCACGGGTTTCGATCCCCGTCTTGCGGACGACAGGGCCATCACGACCGGCGAGGGAAATGGCGTTGGAGGGCGCATTAGGGCCAATAGCGTTCCAGGCGCACAACGTCCCGATGTCGATCGACAAGGCGACGTTCGAACACGCGACTTGCACCGCCTCGTCGAGACGTTTGTGGAAACTAGAGAGCGGTTACCTTCTGAGCAAAGGAACGAACTGATGCTGAATGTGACGGGTGTTGGAACGCTCAAGCTAGTTGACTACTTTAGGCCGCTTCAGTTTTGTGACCCCTATACGCGTGACAGGGTGATATTTGGCGGAGCCACACTGGAAGGTCGATATGGTGTTGGATTTAAGTTGCGCTTCTACGATCGAATAAACGAACTTCGCGTTTATCTCTACGTAAGCCCGCAACAGATAGATGACTACCGCTTTGGGCGATACATGAGAGGCATAATCGACGACGGAGCACTGCGGAAATATTTCACTGTATATGCGCTTGGTCGACTGGAAATTGGTCCAAAGGGCAGGTCAATGAACTTGGTTGTGGAAGACTTGCGGCATCTCGTAATAATGCTTGGCCCTCTGAAATAACGTCAAACACCAGCGAGTCTGCAAGGCGAGCGCATATCAGCCTCGCCGTGGCGTAATCTCTGACCGAGAATTCAAGCTCGAATTCGTTGGGAGCACTGCCTAGCTGACCCGCCGTAAACTCCGCAGCACCAGGTATGTTCGTTTTTCCGTCAGGAAACATCGTTAGACTTATTGATCCTTCGCTTCCAGCAATGTCGCAGGCTATGACACTCCCCCCTCTTGCCTCGTATGCCTTGATACCGGCCGCTGTTACAGAGCCGACGATAGCTGCTACACGGTCACAAAAAGACGAAATAGAGCCCCGATCGTATATGTCTCGCTCTGCTTCAACTTTGGTCTGTTGATTTGTTTCCATTGTTCCGATCCACCTCGTTACAGTGACCTTCAAAGTTTACTGCGCAAGGCACAACCTGCTATCCTTGAGAACTTTGGTGACCCTCCCGCCAGCTATGATTGCGACAGCGCGGCGTGCCACTGACGGCCGAGGGACGAGTTCAAAGGCACCAGGATCATGCGCCAAGATGACCGTCTGCAGTGCGATTTCTGAGCTTCGTGGGTGGGATAACGCGCCGCAATTTTTCGACTGGTTGACGAGCTGAGGTCGGTTCAAGCTAGGCAGGTCGTTATACCTGCCACGCGCGTCCGCGAGGGCATCGCCTGCCGCGATACGAGATATCGCACGGCCGCTCGGGCTGAATCGCTATTTTCGTCTTGGATGATCTCGGAAAACGTTCCGGCCTCCCAGCCCGCGCTGGTCGATCGCAAAATCTTGGCTGTGCTGGGATTTGTTGTTTCAAGGTCAAAGTAACCGGACAAACTTCGTCCGAAGGACACTGCGACGATCCCTGACTACGCAATAGCCCATCCTTGTCTGCCGTCGCGACGCTTCTGTCTGAGGTTGTAGCCCTCAGCAATTGCGATCTTTTTCGACCATCTTCGGCAAAGGGCTCTATTTTCAGCGGGCAATCAGGTGGTGTCCAAGTGCTGCGGCTTGAACTGAATATGCATTGACGTCGCTGCGGACATCTACGGTCGCGCATGCGAGGGCCGATACGATACCCAGGCCATACAGGCCGAGGACGAAAAAGAACTCTAAGCTCTCTCGGGATTTTGGGAGTCGCATTGAGCACCTTCGGGCAACCGGACGCGGGAGCATTCATGTAAAGCTGACTGTTGGCGGGCTTACCCAGCGCTCGTTTTGGTGTCGGGGCGGCGGACAATCTGTCCGCCGCTGATTGATAGCAGGTTGAAACGTCAGCCCTTGATGAAGGCCAGGAGATCGGGGTTGATGACATCTGCATGCGTTGTCAGCATCCCGTGCGGATATCCTGGATAAACCTTGAGAGTGCCGTTCTTGAGGAGCTTGACGGAGAGCTTGGCCGAGTCGTCGATCGGGACGATCTGGTCGTCGTCGCCATGCATGACAAGCGTGGGCACGGTGATCCTCTTCAGGTCCTCGGTCTGATCCGTTTCGGAAAAGGCCTTGATGCCGTCATAGTGGGCCTTGGCTCCGCCCATCATCCCTTGACGCCACCAGTTCTGGATAGTGCCCTGCGAGATCGCCGCGCCATTGCGATTGAAGCCGTAGAACGGGCCGGTCGGCAGGTCTAAGAAGAACTGGGCGCGGTTTGCCGCCAACGCGTTCCGCAATCCGTCGAAGACGTCAATCGGCAGGCCACCGGGGTTGGATGCGGTCTTGAGCATCAATGGAGGGATGGCGCTTACCAGAACGGCTTTGGCGACACGGCCCTGAGGCTCGCCGTATTTCGCGACATATCGTGCCACCTCGCCACCGCCCGTCGAGTGACCGATATGGACGGCGTTCTTGAGATCGAGGTGCTGGTACACCGCGTCGGCGTCAGCGGCGTAATGGTCGAGATCGTGACCATCGGCGACCTGGCTGGAGCGTCCATGTCCGCGACGATCGTGGGCGACCACACGAAAACCGTGCCCCAGGAAGAAGAGCATTTGCGCATCCCAATCGTCGGACGAGAGCGGCCACCCATGGTGGAATGCGATCGGCTGGGCATTCTTCGGACCCCAGTCCTTGTAGTAAATATTCACGCCGTCCTTTGTTTTAACGAAACCGTCGGTCATCCGAACTTCTCCATTGTGAGGGATTTGAGATTGTTTCTGGGCTGCAAGGCCGGGTGCCGCCATCACAAGCGACGCGGCAGCGCCTGCTATCAAGGTCTGTCTGCGAGAAAGGGGTAGGCTGAAATCGTTTGTCACTGGAGACTCCATCTCGGTCAGTGTTGATGGAGTGAAAGTAATAGCAACAGTTATGCGGATATTGTCACATCCGGCCGCATTGCACCTTCATTACAACGGCTGTCCGGCCCAGCGAGTTGCTGATGAAAAATGGACTATCCTACGAGGAAGCGCTCGCCGAAAGTCGAGCTTACTTTGCATTCAATTGGCTAGCCGCCAACAACGACATCGCGATGGAGTAGAAGTTTTCGAGTGGATGCTTGGTGTTGGTCAGCTTCATCCTCAAGAGCGCCCCCTCATAACCATCTATCAGGAAGCGAGAGAGCTTATCTGGCTCATGTTTGGTGTTGACTTCTCCGCTGCGCTGGCCTTCCCGGATGGTATCTGCGAGTACATCGATCCACTCCGTCAGCGATGCATTCAGGGTATCGCGAAGCAAGGGGACACTATCGGACGTTTCCGCAGTCAGATTGACGATTAGGCAGCCCCGGTTGTACCGGTTTCTTTCGTGGCTCTCCAGCAAGTGGCTGAAGTGCTGGGCGATCCGGTTGAGCGGAGTGACACCCCGGTCTTTGAGTATGTCGCGTCTTGTCGATGCGATGTAGTTCGTGACGACCTCGACCGCGAAGGTTTCCTTGGTTTTGAAGTGATTGTAGAACGTGGCTTTCGGGACACCTGCTTGATCGACAATGTCCTGTACACTGCAACCGGAGTATCCCAATTCGTGGAAACGATCCGCCCCCGCGTTGAAGAGCCTTTCTTTCGTTGTTGGTATCATATGCGTCTCCTTCCCGCAGTCATTAAGCATCATCGGTATAAATAACAGTGCGCGGAGGTGCGAAATGCTTGCCGTAGTGTTCGATGCGCAGCCGATGCCTTCTCAGAAGAATCTCACCGTTCCAAGAAGCGCGGCGAGCCGTCAGGCGCAAGTAAATTAGCGGACGCTTGGTGATTTGGTGAAGCCCTCGCGCCACCACGGCTGAACGCTACACACGCCCCATCGGATGCGCAAACACAGAAAACGCGATCGGATCGTTTAAAATGCCGGATTATACAATACTTGTGCGAGGCGGCCTGTTCGCTTGCTGTCCGGTTCACCGTGAGGCCTAAAATGAAAATCGGTTCGATTAAAATCACAAGGATAGAGGAATATCGTGGTCCGGCTTTCATGCCCAACGACCTGCTCCCCGATTGGTCTGCCGACGCTGTAGTTCCGCATCTCAATTGGCTCGAGCCGCATTATCTCGACCGGGAAACCGGAAGGCTGGTGATGTCGTGCCACAGCTGGCTAGTAGAGACGGAACATCACAAGATACTGATCGACACCTGCACGGGCAACCACAAGCAGCGACCAGGCGGAGCTCCCTTGTTCGACATGCTGAACACCCCCTATATGGATAGGTTTGCGTCTACCGGAGTCCGCCCGGAAGAAATCGACTACGTCCTCTGTACTCATCTTCACGCCGATCACGTCGGATGGAACACCTTCCTTTCCAACGGGCGCTGGGTTCCGACGTTTCCTAACGCGAAATATGTGATGTCGAAAACCGACTATGAGGCGCTCTCGCCGGAAGGTGGCGGCGGTTCATTCGCGGCTTGGGGTTCTCTACTTTATGAAGATAGCATCCTTCCAGTCATAGAAAATCGCCAGGAGCTCCTTGTCGACGGCGATTTTCAGATCGGAGACAACCTCTTCGCAGAAGAATCTCCTGGCCATTCCCCTGGCCATCTTCTTTTTGCACTACGCGATAATGATCGGGAAGGGCTCTTTGTTGGCGACATCGTTCATCACCCGATCCAGGTCTATTACCCCGACTGGCACAGCGCGTTCTGCTTCGATGCTGACCAAGCCACGAAAACGCGTAAGGGTGTCCTTGACCGTGCATGCGATAGAGGCAGCGTTTTGTTGCCTGCGCACTTCGCGGGACCTGGTGCGTGCTGTGTTTCCCACAGCGCCAAGGGTTTTGCATGCATTGGTCTTGACGAGGGTTCGTCAACGAATTCCGAAGCTATACATAACCAGCTGGCTTAGATCCTCACTCGGAGATGCCGGCTGTTATAAGGCGAGCAGGCGCTCTGCGGTTTGAAGCTCTATTCTCGGCGGTGTCTCCGGGAACGCCTTCAACGCTGCCTCTATCATCCGCTTCGAGGTCGACTGTTCGTCATCCTGCAGCCATTCAGCGTTACTGTTGGCGGCTCTCAGTTGCCACAACGGCGACCTCTGAGCGATCGCGCCGGCAATTGCTTGGGCGTATAGGTCACGGGCCATTGCCGGATCGCTGTGGCGAACGATGTCGCCTTTTATCCTGAGGAGCTCTGGACGGCACCAGCCGGCATCCCCGGCGAGCGCCCAATCCACCAGATGGGCTCCGCAACGCTCTCCTGCGAGCGCAATCACCGTCTCGAGCCGAGCCCCGTTGGTGTCTCCAACGAATGCAGTCTCAAACTGCCTTGTCGTGGCGTTTGATTCCGGCAGCAACAGCTCGAATGCATCTGCCCAAAGCAGCGACCTGAGCATCGAATGTTTCGTCGATAGTTCTCGAAGAAGCGTGAGATGATGTCGTGCAACTTGAAATTCGCCCAGACCGAAATACACCGGAAATGCGGAAACATATATTGCAAGGCATATTGATATCGCATCGTCCAAGTTTAGGGCTTCGGCGATAGCTTCGTCCGCGAGAGAAATCGCGCGCTGGGAGAATCCCTGGAGCCAGGCGGTTTTGGCCATCAACATCAATGCGACCGTTTTTTGATCATATCCCGCACCGCTCGTCAGCGTGCGGCCGATCGGCACCCGGGTGGCTTCGACAGCAACAGTGCAAAGATGGTTCGTCTTCTCATGCTGCCCAAGGAAGTGGGTGTTCATGGCAAGGATTCTGCTGCTTGCACCATGAGCGAGCTTGCCAAACTTCGACTCCAGCTGAAGCGCAATATCAGCAGCCTCCGCGTATCTTCCCTGCGTTGTTATGATTGCGCAGCGTCCACTGTGAGCCCTGACGATCTCTACGTGGTCACCGGTCGTCTCTGCGATCTCGGCCGCCTTTTCGAATTCCCGGATGGCTTGTTGGTCAGCACGCAACCCTCGCACATGGAAGAGCACGAGGCCGAGGGTAGAGCGAAGCTGGGCCTCGATCAGAGGATCGACGTCGGCCGTCCCCTCCATTAGCGCCATAGCCCGCTCGACGATCTTCAGTTGCTCGTTCATCAAGCCGAGTTGTGTCCAGAGGATATGGGACGCAGCCGTAATTTCGAAACACAACTTCCGTTGACCCGTGTCGAAACCCCAGTCGAGCGCTGCGCGGACATCGTTTATGAGGTTCCCGTGCGCTTGAAGCCACTCGAACTTATCGAGATTTCGCCACTCAGCTTTCGCCTGTTCGAGTTCCGCGCAGACCCAACGAGCATGTGACAGGCTGCAGGATTCAGCGAACTCGCTTGCGCTAAGCTGCCTGCGAGCGAAGGCGCGGGTCATTTCCAGTAGACGAAGACGTCCGTCGCCACGGGACGTCGAGACTAGCGACTTCGACCGTAGGGCGGAGAGCGCGTCTGAGAACGTTTCTCTATCGAGAAAATCCTCGGCTATCGACCAAGCCGCGTCGCTTGTAAACGATCCTGCGAAAACCGAAAGGCAGTTGAGTAGAAGCTGCTCCTCAATCGTCAGCAGATTGTAGCTCCACTCTATTGTCGCTCTCAGGGTCTGCTGTCGGGGAGGGGCAGTCCTGCGACCGCGCCAGAGGGTGTTGATCGGATCGCTGAGGGAAGAAGCCGTGTTTTGAAGGCCGAGCCCTGCAACGCGTGATGCCGCCAGTTCGATCGCGAGCGGGATTCCGTCCAGTCTGCGTACAATATCGGCGGCAACCGAAATGTCTTTTGTTTCGGTAAGCCCGTTCTGGCCCGTGGCGAAAATCAAACGCTCATTGAAAAGTTCCAGTGCGGAAAATTCATTACAGGCGGACGGCAGATCGTCCTTCTTCGGAACGTCCAAGCTAGGCAGGAGCCGGACCTTCTCCGAGGCGATCCTCAAGGGTTCACGGCTTGTCGCGATTACAGAGGTGGAAGGTGTAAGTTGAAGAAGCCTATCGATAACGCCAGCGCAGCTGTCGATCAGGTGTTCGCAATTATCAAACACTACAATGGTGCGCGAGTTTCCGAGTGCCTGAACGATGCCAGGCATGGGGTCCGACGAAAAGACGCTCAGACCAAGCGACGACGCCAGGTGCGAGACTATCAATTCCTCATTCGAGAGGGCTGCGAGGTCGAGAAAGACGACGCTGTTGTTCTCAGTGGCGAGGCAGCGGGCGATTTCGATTGCTGTCGACGTTTTTCCGATGCCTCCCGGCCCTGTGATCGTCATCAACCGCATCGAGCGCATCAATTCTACACTTTGTGCGATGAATTCATCTCGTCCGATCAAACGTACGACCGTTGCCGGCAGGCCGTGGCGTGTCGTAGGCGCAGGGCTGGCGGAGGAATCATCGGTGATCGTGGAAACTGGCTTGGCAAATTTGTATCCAAGACCCGGTATGCTTTCTATACAAAGCGTTGACTCACCATCGTAGATCGCCTTGCGAAGAGCCACCATATGGACGCGCAGCGAAGCCTCGTCGACATATGTGCTCGGCCAGACGGTCTTAATGATTTCTTCTTTCGTTACGATCGTTCCTGCCTTCTCGACCAGGCACGTCAGCACATCGAAAGCCCTCGCGCCGATACGTACGGCTGCTTCGCCCCTGCTTAACCGGCGCTGACCGGGATCTAGTTCGAATTCGCCAAAACGATAGATAGTCACATTCACCTCGGGACGGCACTCAGAGCAGGAATTGATGCCTTCGGGATATTTACCAGTAAACACTTGGGCAAAATTTGCCGAAATCGCAATAGCTGAACCGGCAATCGAAAATAAAGAGGTGTCCTTAACCTATGCAACTATCCATGTGTATGACGGAAAGCGATCTAACTTACGTTTCTTTCTACTCGAACGGCGGAGAGAACAGCGGCAAGGACGGAAGCGGATTCAAAGTGTCGCCGCAACAATAGTGTTGGGACAAGCGCGATGTGGCCAGCTCCCATCGCTGAAGTAGCCCCCTGGATTTCCAGGCCAAGTTCGTCATGGAGCGACTTCGGAAGGCGGGCTTTGGGCGACAGAACTTTGCGGTTTCCATGCATCGGTCACTTCCTAGTTCGAGCCATTGAATATCCACAGAGCATACGACTCCCCGTTGGAGGAGTTCGTTTCGTCTCAGATCGAGGCAATGGGATGCATCCCTATCCCGCAGGTTGGAGCAGTGAGGTATCTGGTGGCGGCCGGAAAAGTAAACAGCCACTATGATGCCAAGCAGGCATGCGTCTTCTCTATCCACTGCTTCAAGCCAATTAGGGCTGCCGTCGCATCGGCGTCGTTTAGCTTATCGATGTGCTTCGCGATCTTCACCTTTCCAGCGTCGCTGAAGCGCCGTCGAACGCGTAGTCGCTCAACCCCGATCAAGCCGTCCAATGGGTTAGCTAGGTCATTGTTTAGGACGCTCTGCAACACTTCGAGCCTAAGTCTTGTCCCAACGTTGTCAAAATCCTCCAGCCATCCCTGCTTTTCCGCCAGCAACCAAAGTTTGTCGCTGTATGTGCTCTCCAGATCGGCGTAGAGCACAAATCCCTGCTGGTTGAGTGCCCTCACAGATTCAATCTGCGGGTAAGTCTGGGACGTGAATTTCAAATTCGTGCGTATCCCAAGCGACGCAATATTTTCGCTAAGTTCCCTTTTGGCGTTCTTGCCGGCTTCATCTGCGTCAAAGATAGAGACCGCGGGTACAATGTCGTCCTTCGCACGGTGGCGCATTTCCAACAGCCAAGCCAACGACCTACTGGCCAAGGCGTTTGCACTCCCATAACCAACATTGCCGCCGTCATTAACGTGAAGCTTCATGTTCGGGTCGCCGAAGAGCGACCACGCCTTCTTGAAAACTTGGACGTCCGTGGGGCCTTCTACGAAAATAGTGGGAACCTTCAATGCCGCCAGTTCATGTGCCGTCTTTAGCTGGGATTGAAGTTCATCATGTCGCTTCTTCGCGTCCTCCAGATATGGTGCAAGAAGCGGCATAAGCCCCATCGTGATATCTACTTCGTCTGCATTTTTGTTTACGATCAACGTCTCATTATCGATCCGCTCCACGAAGTTCGTCGAGATACCGGCGTTACCATTATCCTCAGGAGAGGGCATCTTGTAGAAGATCGGGGAATGGGTCGTCATGAAAAGTTGAAGATTTTCCCGGCCCGCGACGGTGTCGTACATGTCCTGTGCCATGGAAAAGGCAGCAGACATTTCAACGTTGTTTTCGGGTTCTTCGAAGCCCCAAATATGGGTATATCTGACACCGCCACGATTGAGGATCTGGTCCTGCTTCTCAGAGATGAAGCGAAGAATCATCGGGATATTTCTAATTTTGATGCCATCGCCTCGGCGCGACAGTGGGATATCACCGGAGCTAATCTCAAGATTTTCAAAGATTTCTCTGAGGTTTTCGGGCAACTTCATCAACGCCCGCCCCTTGAAAATCGTTTCCAGGGACTGCAGCAGCTCACCGAGCTGAATCTGAAGCTGGCTCTCAAAATTAGAGGCGGAGTTTTTCAACGGCTCCGCGGCAACATCTGACAGTACGTCGTAAAGCCGCCCCTGCAGATCCGCGAAAAAGTCCTGGTCCTTGATTGCCGGAATATAGGTGTAAAGAACCCGATAAATTAACGCTGGGACCTTGCTTCTGGCGGGTATCTCTGCCCCACCGACATAACTAAACGAGCGGAGGCGATCAACTTCACCTTCCTCCCGCCAAACTTTTTTCCATTCGACCTTAGTCGGGAGGTCGTCGCGTTGGTAGGACTTTGGGAGTGTGAAGGTCAGCTTGATTTCGATTTCACCAGCCTTCTTCGAGCGCTTCTTCGCATAAAGATTATAGTCCTTCGCGAAATCGAAGGGCTCATCGTGTCCAGTCGTGCCATTGAAAAAGAGGTTCAGGGCACGCAGGACATTGGACTTGCCAGCGTCGTTTGAGCCTACTAACGTCGTTATCCTGCCGCCTTTGACGACCGCCGACGAGATTGAACGGAAGTTTTTGATGCTTATTTCGCTGATCACAATAATGCGCGCCCCGATTGAGTAAGGGGACGATAAAGTGAAATTGTTTCCGCATTCTTGTCGTCCAATTGTGGCTATTCCCACCGGATGATTGTTATCTCAGTTTAACTTCGTTCGTTGCAGTGTGCGGGCGAGAAAACACAGTGTGGAACATCGATTACTGCTTTGGCGTACCCTGTGTAACTTGTGTTGGGCGAGCCTGTCTCGTTTGCGCCGCCGATGACCGCCTTGTCTTTTCAAGACGCCGGCTAGCATCTATCGGACCTGGTCGGCCTTATCCCGCTCGAGTATGCCTTCGACTACCATCATGCCGGCCAGCTCTTGTAGGAGGTGGGTGCCATAGAACGCGATGCCACCATTCGGACTATCGGTGTTGGGGGCAACGAGTCCGGTGCGGGTCAAAGAGGAAGCGTAGGCAACTGATTCCGATGACTGCATCCCGTGCTCGTTAAGTAGCGCTATCCAGCAACTTTGCCAAAACCTTGCGATCGAGCCGTCGTCGGGGAAGGGATCTTCGAATATTTCGGTCTGTCGCTGAACAACACCGAGGACTATAATTTCCTCGCGCTTCAATCCAGCTAAGGTATCCGCCCATCGGAGAAAGTCGTCGGCATACAGCGCTCCATTTTCCACGCTCCCGACGATCACACGAGCAAGGAGCCGCAGGTTGAGCCGAGCCGCACCTTCTTCGGCTGCGCGCAAGTAGCGGTACGTGATCGCCGCAGCTTCGTCAGCGCTGTGGAACTCCAATGGACGGTCGCCCCGTTTAATTTCGTCGAGGAGCACTTGTTGCGCCGATTCGACCCGCCGACCCAGAAGTCCTTTCAACGTGATCGCGCCTCCTGTGGACACCGTCGACGACAGCGGGAAATTGTTGTCCGCGAGAAAGTCGCTGATCAGCGATAGAAAGAGATCTTTCACGTGAATGGCCTCCAGTCCCACAAGGAGCCTAGAGAATAACAGGTCTTCCGACTTGCGCCATTAGAGGGAAGGCATGTTGGTCCAGATGTGAGCGGAGCAACTCTCACTAAAGATGTCATTCAGCACTAGGTTTAAAATTGCAATTTTGTTTTGTAGATCGGCAGGTACGGCTTTGGTGAAGGAGGTCTAAGCAACTGAAAATTTCAGCTGCAGGGTAGTTTCCCCTTCCAAAATTCCCAAAAACCTAAACTGATTGTCCGAGGTTGCGGAAGCAGCGGCGGTCCACGCCAATGCTCATCGCGCTTGGCGGCCAGAATCGGCTCAATTGAGCGGCGATGATCGCGCCTTCCATTGTCGGAGGGCTTCGATTTTGGGGGATTAGCCGATGAGATACAAAACGATTCCGGCGCTGTTGGCGTCGGAATCGGCACTGGAGCAGTCATACCTTCACGGCTAAGGTGTTGGAGTAGCTCAGCTTCCCACACGAGATCAGCGTCGGCCCTGGAACCGAAACGAGCGACAGCGAGCTGCCCGTCGACGCGAACACTCCATACCTCGTTGGCAACCCCACCCGTAAGTGGTTCGATGCGAGCGGCGTTGTCACCCCATTGACCGAGCGCTTCCCATCCCATTGGCGATGTCCTTAGCGGCCATGATTAAATTGACGAAAGAAATAGGGAAAGTTTACGACGCCACAATGGCCGCCACTGTCGCATTCCGGTCGAGACACCGGCTGCTTTCGGCCCAAACCGGTCTTTCAGGATCGATCTGCACATGTCTGAGTAGGGTGGAAGGGGTACTGGCGGCTTTTGGCGATGAGAGCAGGAAAGTGGCCCCGTCCGGAGGTGCACCGCATTTCAGACGGCCGTGATGCTCCGCTAGGGAGCAGAAATGACCCCTAACTCTGCCGGGTATTCTCCCGCGAGGATCGGGGTAAGGAGGTCATGGAGACCAATCGGGTAAATCAGATCGCAACTATCGCCGATTTCTTGAATGCTCCACCACCGCATGTCCAGTATTTGCTGATGCTCATGCTCGGTCCACCCATCTCTGCGAACGTCCTCGGTTTTCGAGTGGGCGACGATGAAGTGTTCTTTGAATGTTACTCCCCAGTCACCGTTCCTTATGCTGTCTTCGCCGTACCAAACCACAGGACCGAGCCTGACATCAGAAGTACCAGTTTCTTCCTTGATCTCACAAAGTGCGGTATCCGCAATAGTCTCGCCTGCCTCCATTCCACCGCCAGCCGTGGTCCAGCAGGAGCGATCCACACCTGACCGGTCCGTGTTGCGATACCGGATCAAAAGAACCCGTTCCCTTGAAGAGAGAAGGATTACTCGCACGCGGCTCGGGGTCGAAGGCGTCATCCAGCGTTACCTATTGAGCTTGTAGCTGAGTGATTGCGAACGTCATTTCTAGATTCATTGCAGACTGGCCTTATCAGGTGACCGAATTGGGGTGGGAACCGATCAGTCAGCTTCCGGGCTGACAATGCGCGAAAGCGGACTTCCAATGTCGCAAAAATCTGTCGCGCAAGAAGAGTTTCTTTAGGTTTTCGTCTTTTCATAGGCCTTGAATAGATCGGTTACGAGAACGCCATTGATCCGCATCCCAGTCAAATCGGCGTCTTTGATGTCTGAATCTGCCAATGTGACATCGCGTATGGTCAATCGCGATAGATTTGCGTTCGTGATGGTGGCTCCGGACAGATTGGCGTTGTTAAAGTGTGCGTCTGCAAGGCAGATATCGTCAAAAAGCGCTTCGCGTAAATTGGTGTCGGTGAATTTTGCCTTAGTCAAAACAGCGTAAAATCGCGCGTCTGCGAGGTTTACACCATCGAAATTAGCGCCCGACATATCGGCCCGCTCGTAATGCGTTCCCTGCATCTGGGGGCCATCAAATGGGTTGTGTTCTTGGTGATCGCTCATTGTTCCTCCGGTCAAACATGATTAGGCCCTAAAGAATGCCAGATTGCACAGTCATTTGCGACCGTCGAATCTGAAATTAAAACGAGCCCACGCCAGTTCTGACCATGCCGTTTGTCGCGAAATTCCCCAAAACATGCGGCAGCTTCGGCCACCTTGGCGTCCGGATTGAGGAACGTCATTCATGACGGCCAGCGGTAGCGAAGAGGTCGGGAGCGGGTTGTCGTGAACATGTGGAGCTAGTTCTGTTGATGACACCAAACGAATTGAAGATCGTGCGTCGAGCTTATGCGAAGCAGATCACGGCGGCTGTTAGAGTTGTCGATGAGCGCGTTGAAAGAGCTTTCGCCGAAGTTCCGCGAGAGGATTTCCTTGGTCCCGGTCCCTGGCCGATCTTCCGAATGCGGAAAGCCTATGTTCCAACCCCGACCGCAGATCCAGTCTACCTTTACACGGACGACATCGTTGGCATCGTCCCCGAGCGCCACATCAACAACGGGCAGCCGTCACTTCATGCCTTCCTGCTTTCGCAAGCTGCGCCGAGAGCAGGTGAGCATATCGTGCATGTTGGGGCTGGTACCGGCTATTATTCTGCGATCATGGCAAACCTCGTCGCCACCCCTGGCAAGGTGACGGCGATCGAGTTCGAACTGGGGCTTGCTGCGCGGGCGAAGGCAAATCTAACTCCCTATCGGAACGTTTCCGTGGTTCAGGGAGATGGCAGCTCTGTGGCTTTCGATGCGGCTGATGTGATCTATGTGAACGCTGGGGCAACTCGACCGGCGGATATCTGGCTGGACCGGCTCAATGATGGTGGAAGGCTGGTCCTCCCGCTTACAACCGATCTTGGATTCACCAGCAGCAATTGGAGCAACATGCATCTTCGAGGAGCGGTGTTCCTCGTGAAGCGTAAGGGTGAGGAATTCCATGCGCAATGGATTTCGCCAGTGGCTATTTTCCCCTGTGAAGGAATGCGCGACGCGGAATCGGAAAAGGCGCTTGCGGCAGCATTCGAGAGCGGGGAGCACAAGAAAGTAACGCGGCTCTACCGTCATGATGAACTGCCGACTGAGCAATGTTGGCTTCGCGGTCTCGGCTGGTGCCTAGCCTATGCTTAGCCGGAGTGGGTGAACATGGTTTTGACGAATGCCGAAGCCGCCATAAGCGATACTCTGAATTGCACTGACTTTGAACCACTATGCCATGTTTTCACTGATGGCTCGTTCGATCCCACTTCTAAGACCGGAGGGTGGGCGTTTGCAGTTTTTCGTGGATCGGACCAGGTCTTTGCGACTTTCGGAGGTGAGGAGCGAACGGCAAACAATGCAATGGAACTTATGGCGATCTTAAAGGCGTGTGAATGGCTGGCCGATAATTCGGCCGGGGTGGAGGCGGTCATCCACACCGACTCCGCATATGCCGTGAACGGTTGCACGCGATGGCGGCATATCTGGCGCTCAAACAAATGGCGAAAGCGGACGCCGCACGGGCAGGGTCGCAGTCGATCTGTCCCGGATGCTGCATATTGGCAAGTAATTGACCTGCTGCTCAATCAAAACCCGAACATCAAAATTGAGTGGTGCAAGGCGCATGTCGGCGTTGAGGGCAACGAAGTGGCGGACAGATTGGCTGAGCGAGGGCGGTTGATCGGCAGCGGCTGATGAAATACGGCCGCGTTATACAGGACTTGGCCTCTTCATCTGAAATCCTAAGTGTAGGACCATGATATGCATGTCATTCACCTCTCATCACCAAGGAATCGTCCAAGCGTGTCCGTCAGGTGATGCTTTAAGGCCGCTCAATAGATCCTCCGAGATCTGGCCCAGCTCTGAGCCCTCGCGAATTTCCGCCAGGGACTCTCATTTCTTCACTGGACATAGATCAAGCTTACGCGTTTGATTGTCTTTGGCGGGCGGCATCAGCTCGCTAATATCGTTGAACCAATGTGCCATCGATATGCCGTCGCCCGACTTCCAGATCAGGTACCCACCGGACCAAAACTCTCCTTCGCCACTGCAGAGTGCGGTCGCCGCGACGGTCCCGTTTAACAAAGCGGCTTGTTCGATGTCACATCCCATTTCATATCCCGAAAAGGAAACGTATTTGTCGTCTTTGATTTCGAAGGTCGTGGGACCGCTTTCACAGGATCCTTCCGCGTTGCCCTCACCGAAACTTCCATTGGCCGCAAGAGATTTGAAGAAAGTTAGGCTTGCCGGGTCTAGGTGAGGATTGAGATCGTAGCCCCATTTGGTCAGCCGATCAGAAATAGACTCTCCAACGGACCTATAGCGCTTCTCCACTTCGCATTCAGGCTGCCTGCAGATGTCGTAACCATCTTCCGGCGCGCCGTTCATTAGCGCGGTCGGCATTGAAGCCTTCACGCTATTATACTGACCGACTAGGCTAGCTATAGCGAGCACGCCTCCGGCGAACCCGGCGTCTGGATTACCTGTCTCTCCGGATTGATATCGATTTAGATGCTTTACCAAGCTTGCTCTGATCAGGGGCTGATAAACCTTCTCGCGTGTCACGTCGACGAACTTGCCGTTCTTGAGCTTCCAATATTGTGGTGGGGCAAGGGAGCTTGCATAAGATGCGAAAGTATAAAGGAAACGCTGGTCGACGGTTGCCGCTTCGTAAAGCCCATCGTTGTCGAGGTCCTCAAAGCTGACGCCGCCACCGTCAAAAACTCCGAGTTCGGCCTGCTTGATGAGATTTCCATCGGGAGTGGCGGCTACAGTGCCCACACAGCAATGAGCGCCCCCGGTATAGGATGAGAATACGATGCTTGGCTTTCCGGACGTGAGCGGTAAGACCTCAATAGTTCCGGAGCCTCTTTCCGGGGCAGTTTCGAGCTTCAAGGTATCCGAGCTGGACTTTTCGTACGACACCATCAGGTATGCCGTGGCCGTGCCGTCTACGTTGTCCTGCCCCTGGAGTTTCGCCGTCCAACCTTCCCCTTGGAACGTTTTTCCGTAGTCGTCCTTTGTCCATGCCATTGGCTGACGATAGGGAAGAAACTTGGGTCGCTCCGGCTGGAATGCTCCTGCATCGCGTGATGCAATACACTGCGAAAGAACTGAAATCGTCTTATCTGACCCAGAGAGTGGGTAGGGTCCAAGGACAGCTCCCTGGACCTGTAGCCTCAATTTGTTTGCAGAACGCAGGGCAGCTAGGAATTTTGGACTTGGGTTGTCGACGATTAGGCCGAACGACTGATCCACCCGCATTCCGGTCATCGTGCCGTTCCAACGCCCTCCATCCGTAAAAAGAAGGACATCATATGCCTTCGCGTCTTGGAGCCAAGTGAGACGGGGTGTCGCGAAGACCAACCGCAGGGCGTCCTTGCTCGACCTGATGAGGAAGAGCCCTTCGGCTGTCTTGGGCACGGCAACACAGTTATTCTGCTCTCGATCAAAAGAGATGATCCAACCGGAGCTGTTTGCCACCGGAACATACCTGTCATCGGCGGCGTTGGATGCCGTAGGCAATGACAAAGCCACCATCAACAAGAGCATTGCCAGCAGGTTTAGCGTTTTTCGATTTAACATCTCGGTTCACCGACGGCTGCGATAATAGGAGCGGACATAGGTACCATTCTTGCGGAAGTAACCTCCGACAAACGTCGTTCTAGGCCATCCGGTTACGCAGGAAATTCCGCCATAGTAGTTTTCCGACTGACAGCCACCCGAAGGGACAGCGGGATAACCAGAACTGTTGAGAGTTGCTTGCCGGGAGACGCTTGCCGCAGCTCCCAAGGTGTTGAAACTATCTTTGGGCGTCGAAATTACCGAAGCGGCCAATCGCCCGAATGCCACCGCTCCCGAGCTACCATCCGCCAGAGATACACGTCCGCTGCCTGCCATCAGATCTGGTGTTCTTGTCACCGTCACCACGCCGTAACGCCCGTCCGTACATCTGACTGGCACTGTAATCGTCTCGCTCGCGTCTCTTGCATCGTAGTTGCCCGAGCATCTCACGCCTTTCCGCGAGGAGCGAACTTCGAAGTGCCCACCGCTCGCAGCCGCCGTTGTCGTGCCGATGAACGCTTCGCCGGAATCCATTTGTACTGCCGCCGGAGACGTGATCGAACCACAACCCGCCAAGGCGAGCATTCCGATCAATGCGAAAATGCTTTTCATTGAATTCCCATGCCCCTAACCCCACGCTGACATTGCCAAACAGCGAGGGAGAGTCAAGGTAGGGTTGAGTCCGATTTGCTAGATTGCTACTAAAGGGATTGCAGCACTTTACCCTTTGGTTGCAGCCCTATCGGGTAAGTCAGTGTTTTTCGGATGGCTCTGTCGAGAGCTACCAGTGAGAAGCGATTGCAAACGCGAGCTGAGTGAGAGGAGCGGACGAACAGTTTAGGGGCAAGGATTTTGCTAACTCCTTCAGTAGTCCAGAGCGATAATGGCACGCATTCTTTACATGGATGAATCAGGTATCAACAAAAATGACGAAGTGATGGTTGTTGTCGGCGTCATGGTTGATGCCGATCGACAGGCTCGTCTTCTCGAAGAGGAAATCCGAAACATCATCAGGCCACGTGTTCGGAAGGAACGCCTTGAGACCTACGTAGTACACGCTGCCCACCTCAACGGTAACAAAAACCAGCCTGAAGAATTGAGGGATAACATGGAGGCTCGTGACGCCATTCTTGATGGCATGGTGGCACTTCCAGCCAAGTTAGGCCTCCACATAATTGAAAGCACGATCTGGTGGGACAGATTTTCCGAATTCCAACCCGGAATGGATACCCAAACGCAGAAAGTGGTGATGCATGCGACCGCTATTGCGCTCGTCTCGTCTGCTTTGGACGAACTCATGAACCAGCGATTTGCGACCGAGTGTGCGTGGATCATCGCCGAGAACAATAACGAGGTGAAGAAAGCCGCACTCTTCCATCACCGTGAAATGAAGTCGTCTCAAGCGGCTTGCTACGCTCAAATGGTTGGCCGATACAAGGGCCCATATACCAAGATCCGAGACGGTATCAGTTTCACAAACAAGCCGGACTCGCCCGCGCTTCAAATAGCGGACGTCTGCGCGTGGGCTACCCGTCGTTACTATCAGCTGGGGAATGAGCGTACAAAACGGTTCTATGAGCCTCTTGTGAATAACATCGTTGTCCAAACGGGCAGCGTTTTGGATGCCACCAGGAAATTCTCCCAGTAGGCCATGGTCGACTCCCTCAACCCGTGGTGATCTTGCATCCGAGTAATCTCGACGTTTGATAGTGGTACTCAATAAGGCCGCAGGTGTGGTGCGACCGAAGTCGGAAGGAAAATACAAGTGAAGGTCACCTTCAGAGGGTCAAACATTCCGGCTGGACTTATTCTGATAGTATGAGTCGGAGATGCTCGTGGAACCCTTTGATTCGCTGAACAAAGTCGTTGGTGTAGATACCAACATTCTGATCAATTTTGGGAGTTTCAAGCGTCTTCCCTGGAGGAAGCTGTTCCCGGACGCGACGTCAATTACTGTTTTGGTGTGCGCGAAAGTTCAGAGTGAGATGGACCGCCATAAAGACCACGGTGCCGGATATGTTCGAAAGAGAGCAAAGGAGTTCCAGAAGGTTCTCCGTTCGGCAGAAGACGATGGCTACGAGGTCTCGTTGGATGACGGGGATATCCCCGTAAGGTGCGTGTTTCTCGATCGGCCGCAAAATTCCGTTCTTGACGGTACGCAATTCGATCTCACGGACGCTGATGAGCTCATCGTCGCTCAATACCACCACGCCTCGAAGACATGGGGTCAACTAACCATTATCGCGAATGATGCCAGCCCGATCCGAGCGGCCAAGCGCGCCTTAATGTCGGCGTTGCGCCCCGATTCCTGGACCGCAGATAGGACGGAACCCGAGGACGAGGTAACGCGATCGCTCCGCGAACGAACGCGGGAACTCGAGCGCATCGTGGGCGCTATGCCGAAGGTGGAGTTGCGAGAGATCTCGGTCCGAAGCGGCGGAAGCAGTACCTTGGTGTTCGCGCAAGACTTCGATTATGCGAAATTCCAAGCTGAAATGCGGGCTCGCTTGGCGGACCGTGTGAAGCTGCCGACACGAATGGATCTCGTAAAGCAATTCGGTCGACGCGACGCTGGTTCTCCGTTTATGCCTGAACCACTGTGGGGCGGAATCGGCGAGACGGAGCTGTATGCATGGGAAAGTGAGGTGAACGCTTTCCGAGCCCATTTCGATCGAGTGAGCGAAACCCAAATGCTCAAGCAACTCACAATGCTTCGCCTTGTTTATTTGGTCGAGGTAACGATAAAAAACGACGGAGAAGCACCCGATCGAAACATTTGCGTGGATATGGAGATACGCGGGAACGCGAAATTCATCGACCCGACGAGCATCGAAAAGTTTAATGATTGGAAACTGAGGAAACCCAAGCCACCAAGCTTACAGAGGTGGTCAATGGCATCACTGGCGGATCTTGTATCGGCCGATCGCAAAGACGAGTACTCGTTCCATAGGACCCAACGAACTGAAGCCATTCAAAGTCATCGATGCTCAGTGTTCATGCAAGGCAAAGCAGCCACAGTTTATGCTTATGTTCACGCGAAAGATGTTGGTCGGCCGCCTTCGGTGTTCGTCACAATCACTGCACAACATCTGCCTAGTCCAATTGGCCGCGAGGTCAGTCTGGTCCCACAGCCGATTACGCTGAACTGGGCCTCCCTCCGGGAGCTGATCCTAGATCGGCTCAGGCTCATGCCAGATAGTCAGGCGGACGTTCTCAGGGTTGCCCTCGATGATAGATGACTCAGACGGAGCTATCTTCGTGACCTCGGTGCCTTGGCGACGAGCCGTCGCGATCTAAGCGAATTCGGGTAGTCCATTTGCATTCTCCTGTTTCGGAGCGTTTCCAACCTCCTTTCGTTAACCGCCTGCCAACACACCGGCTTCTCAATTGATATTATAGCGGTTCCACTATACTATGAGGTCAAGCTCGAGGCGAGTGTCTCAACAGAGACACACAGCCGAAGGATGTCTGCTGATCGGAGCGAGGGAATGGCGAAGAAAACAAAGCCAGAAATTGCCGACAACGACTTCATCGTCGGCACAGGCAACTACCTCAAGGACCGCGGTTACGCCGACCCCGCCGAGATCCGTGCTAAGTTCTTCATGGCGAACCAGATCGCAGTAGCGATTGAAGAGCGTGGCCTTTCGCAAACCACAGCCGGAAGTATGGCGGGCCTGAAGCAACCCGACGTCTCACGCATCGTCAACGGCAATGTGAAGGAATACTCCGTATGGCGCTTGATGACTACGTTGAAGGCGCTCGGTTACGATATCAAAATTGAGATTGAGCGTGGAGAGTCGGAAGGCGGGCGCATCTCGGCCCGAAAACCAGCCGACGAGGAATGGTCAATTACCTTGACGTGATTGGTCACAATCAGTGGGCTGTATAGCCCAGGTTTCTCCAGCGCGTATTTAATGCCGAAGAGGCACTGCTTGCACCGTGGGCTTGTTTTCTCGCGCTGACAGAATTGCCAAGGCAATAATCGCGACGCCGAAGGCGCGCGCCAGAACGTCATCAGCAATCAATGCTGGGTCACCGCGAAACATGTTTTGCCTCGGTACACACGGAAGCTCCTGGTCAAGAGCCACAAAAGCCGTCGCAACGCATGATGCTGTTCGGATGGCGTCTCCATATTTGGCGTCCTTTAGAGTGGACCAGCCGGGTTCATTGCAAACAAACGTCAATTCGTATCCTGGAACATCATCAAGTTCGGCGTGGCGGATGTAGGTGCCTTCGACGTGAGTTCGCGGATCGCTCTGCGACTGCAGCCCCTTGATCTTGCCGAAATGGATATATCCGATGCCGCCGACGAAGAGCTCCGCGTCAAGGTCAAATGGGGCGGGTTCACTAAGCGCGAGTTCGTTTAAAGTCTCTTCGGCATCGAAGATAACGTGCCCGTTGGCTGCCCAGCCAGCAATCAGGCGTTCGATTTGGTCCAAACGCGAAGATCGCTCCCCCATTTCGGCCTCAGACATACCCTCAAACTCAATTGCGAGGGATTTCTCTCCAGCAGTGCCGTCTGCCGGCGCATTGGCAGCAAGGGACTCGATCCTTGACATGGCGGCGGACATTGCTTGGTGATAGCGGTCCGGATGATATTTTTGCTGCATAATGAGCTCCTGGATCGATACCAATAGAATTTTGCCTGGCGTTGTAAGGGGTCATCGGAGAGTGAATGCTCCGACACTCCTGTGAGAATGAGGTAATTTCGAGATTTATGTAATTCGCAATCAGAAACTCAGGAATTCAGTATTGATACCTTCAAATCGAGCGCGTATTCTGAATATACAAAAGAATATATTTTATTATGTAGTATAATACGTGTAATTCCCCAACTTATTACGGATATTACATTTAAATAGGATTATAATCCTTGCTTATGCTTGGGTCATGCCAATGACTTTGGGACATGTTTCGCGGATTCCTACACCAAGCCACGCATTTCAAGTAATATCTCTTGTGAAATCAAAAATCCTGATATAAATGAGACCTATTGATGGGGAATTCAGGATTTCAATGCAGCGCGGCTTTCTGACAATTTATGCGGGTGAGAACGCTGCGGTCTTCAGGGCGCTATCGGCGCCGGCGCGTGTGGATATGCTGAAGCTGCTCTGTGCAAGGGGCTCGCTGAACGTCAACGAGATCGCCCGCGAACTGGATCTGCCGCAATCGACCGTCGCGACGGGTATCATGATCCTGGAGGAGGCCGGCCTTGTCGAGACCAAGGCTGCGAAAGCGCGCAAGGGCTACCAGAAGATCTGCACCGCACTTTACGACGAGATCCTGCTGAGCTTCGAAGATCAGGCCTTCAAGCATGATGAGGACGTGATCGAAGTCGCCATGCCGATCGGTCTCTACACGAGCTGCGAGACGCATGCGCCTTGTGGCCTGTGCTCGACCGAAGGCGTCATCGGTCTGCTCGATGTTCCCGACTATTTTCTCGACCCGCAACGCATGCAGGCCGGCCTTCTTTGGTTCGGCCGCGGCCATGTCGAATATAAATTCCCAAACAATGCCAAGATCTTGAACCGGAACGTCAATGCCATCGAATTCTCGATGGAGTTGTCATCCGAAGTGCCTGGCACCAATCCGGATTGGCCATCCGACATTACCGTCTGGATCAACGGCGTCGCTGTCGGCACCTGGACCTCTCCGGGCGATTATGGCGACAAGCGCGGGGCCTTCACGCCAAGCTGGTGGAAGCTCGAAGGCTCTCAGTATGGCAAGCTCAAGACCTGGCGAATCTCCAAGAAGGGCACGTTCATCGACGGTGTCGCTTCTTCCGATGTGACGATCGATGATCTTGCCATTAGCCAGCATTCCTCGATCCGTCTGCGGATCGGGATCGCCGACGATGCCCGCAACACTGGTGGCGTCAATATCTTCGGCCGCGGTTTCGGCAATTATGGCCGCGATATCCTCATGCGCATCGATTTGGCGCAATAGTATCGTAATTTATGATACATAGCATATTGCCGGTGCAAAATCTCAATATGTCATATTTTTCATACCTAATTGAATTTAAAAGGTATTTTGTAATTCAGTGAGGGCTGCTTCTATGGCTTTCGCGATATTTTCCGCCTTGACTGCGTTGACGGCTTTCCAAAAGTGTATCAAGATCAAGGTATAAGAACGAAATATCTGATATATATGGGAGGAAGGCCGTGAAGGCGCATGTCATCGTCCATCGTGATTTCCGAATTGCCGACATCGATGATCGGCTTTACAGCTCTTTTCTGGAGCATCTGGGGCGGGCGATTTATGGCGGCATCTATGAGCCGGGCCATCCGACCGCCGATGAGAACGGATTTCGCAAGGATGTGATTGAGCTCGTGCGCGAGCTCAACTCGCCGTATTGCCGCTATCCGGGCGGTAATTTCGTCTCAGCCTATAATTGGGAAGATGGCGTCGGGCCTCGTTCCGAGCGGCCGGTGCGCCTCGATCTTGCTTGGCGGACGCGCGAGAGCAACCAAATCGGCGTCAATGAATTCGTTGATTGGTGCAGGAAGGCCAACACCAAGCCAATGCTTGCCGTCAACCTCGGCTCGCGCGGGCTGGATGCGGCGAGAAACTTCCTCGAATATTGCAATCATCCGGGTGGCACCTACTGGTCGGACTTGCGGCGCAAGCACGGCTGGGCTGACCCGCATGGGGTGAAGCTCTGGTGCCTCGGCAATGAAATGGACGGTCCCTGGCAGGTCGGTCACAAGTCGGCTTACGAATACGGGCGCCTGGCCGATGAGACTGCCAAGGCCATGCGCGGCTTTGATAAATCGCTCGAACTTGTCGTCTGCGGCTCGTCCAATTCCGACATGAAAACCTATCCCGGTTGGGAGGCTGAGGTCCTGGATCAGTGCTACGACAGCGCCGACCATATCTCGCTGCATATGTATTTCGCCAACCGCGAGAAAAACACGCTGAACTATCTCGCGAAGGCCGAGAAGCTCGATCGCTACATCGTCACCATCGGCGGCGTCATCGATTATATCAAGGCGAAGAAGCGCTCAAAGAAGACGATCGGCATTTCCTTCGACGAGTGGAATGTCTGGTATCACTCCAACCAACAGGACAAAGAGATCCTGGCCCGCGACGAATGGCCGGATGCACCGCATCTGCTTGAAGATGTCTATAATTTCGAGGACGTTCTGCAGGTCGGCGGCATTCTCAATACCTTCATTCGCCGCTCGGACCGCGTGCGCATTGCCTGCATCGCCCAGCTCGTCAACGTTATCGCGCCAATCATGACGGAAGATGGCGGCCCGGCATGGCGGCAGACGATCTACTATCCCCTCTATTTCGCCTCGAAATACGGTCGCGGCTATGCGCTGCGCCTGGTCACGGACGGGCCGACCTATGACAGCGACGAGGCCAATGACGTGCCCTATCTCGATGTGTCGGCCGTCCACGACGAAATAGGAAACATGGTCACGCTCTTTGCCGTCAACCGCCATCCCGACAGCGCGCTCGATCTCGATACGCGCCTCGAAGGCTTTACCGGAGCCCGCGTCGTCGAACAGCATGAAATGGTTCACAGCGATTTGCAGGCGACCAACACGGCAGCGCATCCGAACGCAGTCGTCCCAACCAATACGGGCGACGCCAAGATCGAGGATGGACGGCTTCGTGCCACACTGAAGCCGCTATCCTACACGGTGATCCGGCTCGCGGTGTGATGACGCCTTGCTGCCGGGGCGGATGCACCCGGCACTGAAAACGGTCTGATGGTCGCGAGGAGGCGGCTGAGGACCCATTGCAGGCCCGGACCGCCGCCCGCTGCTTTGAGCGGCAGGCCGGGGAAAAGGAGTGAAATCGCGGTCTGCTCATCATCGCTCGAGCGTACCGCGCAGTCGATAAAAACGGGAGGAGATCATGAAGCAGTGGAAGAAGCTTGCCTTCGGCGTCGCGCTGGCCACGTTCGGCCTCATCGCGGCAGCCAAGGCTCAGGATTATACCGCCTTGCCTCGCAAGGAGACCTTGATCGTCGAAAACCCTGAGGGAACGATCAAGAATCCGGGCTGGTTCAACATATGGGTCAATGGCGGCGGCGGCGTTTCGACCGGCCTCCAGCAGCTGACGATGGACACGCTCTGGTACATCGATCCGGAAAAGGGCCTGGGCGGTTCGGCCTGGGACAACTCGCTTGCTGCCGACAAGCCGCAATATAATGACGATTTCACCCAGATGACGGTGAAACTGCGCAAGGGCCTCTATTGGAGCGACGGCGTCGAATTCACGGCCGACGACGTCGTCTACACCGTCAAAACCCAGATGGATCATCCGGGCATGAACTGGAGCGCGGCCTTCTCGGTCCAGGTTGCAAGCGTGGAGGCGCCGGATCCCTATACGGTCGTCTTCAAGCTGAAGAAGCCGAATTCGCGTTTCCACGCCATCTTCACCGTTCGCTGGAACGGCGCGTGGATCATGCCCAAGCATGTCTTCGAGAAGGTCGCCGATCCAGTTCGTTATGATAATGCAAATCCCGTCTCGCTCGGTGCCTACAAGCTGAAGGCCTATGATCCGCAGGGCAAATGGTACACTTGGGAGAAGCGCGACGATTGGCAGCGCACATCGCTCGGCCGTTTCGGCGAACCAGCACCGAAATATGTCACCTATGTCGATCCAGGTCCGCCGGATAAGCGCACGATCGCGCAGCTCGAGCACAATCTCGATATCATTCACGACAACACGCCGGAAGGCATGTTCACGCTGAAGGAAAAGTCTAAGACCGTCGAAAGCTGGTTCCCAGGCTTCCCCTTCGCGCATCCGGATCCGACGCTGCCCGCCGTGATCTTCAACAATCAGGACCCGCTGTTCCAGAATCCCGATGTCCGTTGGGCTCTTGCACTTCTTATTGATATCAAGGCCGTCGATATGGCGAGCTATCGCGGCGCCGCCACGCTCTCCGCACTCGGCGTTCCTCCGACGGCGGTCGCCATGACGGATTATCAGGCGCCAATGCAGGATTGGCTGAAGAATTTCGAGATCGATACCGGCAAGCGCAAGATCAAGCCATATGATCCCACGATCGGGCAGCAAATTGCCGATATCCTGCGCAAGCAGCCGAAATATAAGGATCAGATCCCGACCGATCCGGCCGCCATCAGCGCTGCCTTCGGTTACGGCTGGTGGAAGCCCGATCCGCAGGCCGCCGGCGAGCTATTGGAAAAGGCCGGCTTCAAGAAAGTGGGCGGCAAATGGATGACGCCTGACGGGCAGCCGTTCAAGATCCGTCTGACGGTCGAAGGCGACACTCGCTCCGTCTTTACCCGTGCGGGCACTCTCATCGCTCAGCAATGGGCAGCCTTCGGGATCGATTCCAAAGCTGCTCCATCTACCAGCGTCTGGCAGGCGGGATTGCAGCCCGGCAATTATCAGGTCGCGATTGCGTGGAGCGTCGAGACCTGGGGTGGCGATCCCGATCTATCCTTCTTCCTCGATAGCTGGCATTCGCAGTTTGTCGCCAAGAAGGGTGAGAACCAGGCACCGCGCAACTGGCAACGCTGGTCCAATCCGGATCTCGACAAGATCATCGAAAATATCCGCCGCATCAGCGCCGATGATCCGAAGGGCATCGAACTTGGCAAGGACTATCTGAAGCTGGTTGCGCAGCAGATGCCGACCATTCCGCTGATGTCCTATAACGTCTTCACTTCGATGGATACGACCTATTGGAAAGGCTATCCGACCATTGCCGATCCCTATACGGACCCCGTTCCCAATTGGGCGAACTCCCGGTTGATGATGGTCAAGCTGAAGCCGGCACAGCCCTGATTTCTCCCGACCCTGATGCGGTAATCGCCGCATCAGGCACCTTTCGCCGGACACTAGGCAGGTCCGGCGAATCTTTTGAATTGATGATGAAGCGCAAGCAGTAAGGAAGACGGCGGCATGACGTCCTATCCAGTTTTCGTATTGAGACGATTTGGCCAATTCCTGCTCGTTGTCTTCCTCGGCATTTCCGCGACGTTCTTCATCACCCACATGACGCCGATCGATCCCGTCGAGGAAAGCATCGGGACCATCCAGCAGATGGGCCAATCCGATCCCCGCGCTGTCGAGCTGATGCGTCAGTCGTTGCGAGAGCTTTATGGTCTTGAGGGTTCCATCTGGCAGCAATATCTGCATTTCTGGGGGCGTCTTGCGACCGGTGATCTCGGGCCTTCGCTTTCGGCATTTCCTACGCCTGTTTCCGCCATTATCGCGAGGGCGTTGCCCTGGACGATCGGCCTGATGACCGTTTCCGTCATCCTGACCTTCATTCTCGGCAACATGATAGGCGCGCTCGCCGGATATTATCGCAAGAGCGCGGTTCTGAAGGCCGTCAGTCTGGTTTTCATCGCCATGCAGCCGATCCCTTATTACATCCTTGCCTTCGTGCTCATCATTCTCTTTGGCTATGTCTGGCCGATCCTGCCGATCAATGGCGGCTACGAGATGAACACCAACCTGCAACTGTCCTTCACGCTGGTGCTCGATATTCTCCGGCATTCTATCCTGCCGGCGTTGTCGCTGATCCTTGTCGGGACGGGGGGCTGGCTGATCGGCATGCGGGCGCTGGTATCCAATATCATCACCGAGGATTACGTTGTTTTCGCCGAGCTCGGCGGCGTGCCGAAGCGCAAGATCCTGCGCTCCTACATCGCCCGCAATGCCATGGTGCCGCAATTTACCGGCCTTGCCATGTCGCTTGGCGCGGTCTTCAACGGCACGGTCATCACCGAAATCGTCTTCGGCTATCCCGGCATCGGCAATCTCCTGATTTCAGCCGTGCATGCCGGCGATTACAGCCTCGTCCTGGGGCTTAGCGCTTTGTCGATCGTCGGTGTCGCCGCTGCCGTCTTCATCATCGACATATTGGGTCCGCTGATCGACCCGCGCATCAAGGTGGAGTAGGCCATGCTGACGATCGTTCGCGACCTTGCTCGCCAGAATATGGAATTCCTTTTCGGTCTTCTGTTGCTCGCCGTCATCGTCGGGCTGGTGATCCTGTCTTACTTCTCGCCCTATGGCCCGGCCGATCTTTATTTGCTGCCGCCCGACATGCCGCCGGATGGGCAATACTGGCTGGGTACGACATCGCGCGGTCAAGATGTCTTCTGGCAGCTGACGACAGCGCTTCGCAACACACTCTATTTCGGCATCGGCGTCGCCATTCTCTCGCGCATCATCTCGCTTGTCGTGGGGTTGGTGGCCGGCTATGCCGGAGGTGCCGTCGATCGCGTGCTGATGGCGATCAATGACAGCATCATGGTCATTCCGCAGTTTCCGCTGCTGATCCTGTTCTACTTCGTGCTCAAGGATGAAATGACCTGGACGGTGCTCATCATCGTCATGGCCTCGCTTGGCTGGTCCTATGACGCGCGCTTGATTCGCTCGGTGGCGATCAGCCTGAAGACGCGGCCTTTCACCACGCAGAGCGTCTATTCCGGCATGAGCATGCGCAAGATCCTCGTCGAGGAGCATCTGCCCTATGTGTTGCCGATCGTCTTCGCCACGACGATGAACAATATGATCTGGTCGATCGGCATGGAGATCACGCTTGCGGTGCTCGGCTTTACCGATATCGAGACGCCGACCATGGGCATGATGATCTATTGGGCCAATGCGCATTCGGCGCTGATCGCCGGAACATGGTGGTGGGTTGCGGCGCCGGTCGCCGCCATCGTGGTGCTGTTCATGGCGCTCTTTCTGCTGTCGATGTCGATGAATGAATATAACGACCCCCGCAGTCGTTTGAACCGGATGGGAGGCTGAAGGATGGAGGCTGTCGTCGAGGTCAACAACCTCAAGGCATATTACCGGGCCTTCCTTTATGGCGTCGATCGCGAGGTGCGGGCGGTCGACGATATCAGCCTGTCGATCGGCCGAGGCGAGATCTATGGTGTTGCCGGTGAATCGAGCAGCGGCAAGACGACGCTGATCAAGACGATTGCGGGTGCCATCCGGCCGCCGCTGCGCGTCGTCTCGGGTGCCGTTAAATTCCATTTCAACAATGGAACCCAGGACATCTACGCCATGACGGCGGAGCAGCGGGCATCGCTTCGCTGGCGGCATCTCTCCTATGTCATGCAGGGGTCGATGAATGTGCTCAATCCCGTGCGTCGCATCCGGCATTCCTTCACGGATTTTGCCTTCCGCCACATGAAAGCCGATCGCGGCACCTTCTTCGATCGGGTTGGCGCTCACCTTCAGCGGCTGAAGCTCGATGCGAATCTTCTCGATGCCTATCCGCATGAATTGTCCGGCGGCATGCGTCAGCGCATGACTATCGCGCTTGCGACCATCCTGACGCCGGAGTTCATCATCGCCGACGAGCCGACGACGGCGCTCGATGTTATCGTCCAGCGCGACGTACTGCAGATGATCCGCGAGATACAGCGCGAGATGGGATCGTCCTTCCTTTTCGTCACCCATGATATGGGCGTTCACGCCGCTGTTTCCGATCGTATCGGCATCGTCTATGCCGGACGGTTGGTGGAGGAGGCGCCGACGCGCAAGCTTTTTCACCTGCCGCTGCATCCCTACACGCAGCATCTGGTCGCAAGCCTGCCGCGGATCGGGGATGCCTCGACGCGGCCGTCGCTGGAAGGACGGCCGCCCAATCTCGCCATGCCGCCGGAGGGATGCCGTTTTCATCCGCGCTGTCCGAAGCGCATGGATATCTGCAGCCGCGAAGTGCCGCCCATGGTGACCGTCGAGCCGGACCGGCGTGTCGCCTGTTTCGCGGTGACGGGAGGGGAGCGATGAGCGATCTTCTTTCACTCTCGCATGTCAGCAAAGTCTATCGTCAGGGCGGCATGCTTAGCCGTCGTCATATCACGGCGGTCCGCGATGTCAGTCTGAGCCTCGGAGAGGAGCCGGAAATCCTCTCCATCGTCGGCGAGTCGGGCTCCGGCAAATCCACCATTGCGGCGATGATCCTCGGCCAGACGGCGCCGACATCGGGCAGCCTGAATTTTCGCGACAGACCAGTGGCCATTCATGGCCGGTCCGAGCGGCGTGCCTTCATGCGAGAGGTGCAGCCCGTCCTTCAGAATCCGTTCGAAGCGTTCAACCCACTCAAGAGAGTTGATCGATATCTTTTTGAAACGGCAAGGAATTTCGCACCAATGGGTCCAAGGCCAAGCCGAGCCGATGTCGAGCGTATTGCAGACGACGCGCTTGCCCATATCGGACTGACACTTGCCGAGGTAAAGGGACGGTTTCCGCATGAGCTTTCGGGCGGCCAGCTGCAGCGCACCGCCATCGCGCGGGCACTCATCCCGCAGCCACGCTTGCTAGTGGCCGACGAACCGGTCTCGATGGTCGATGCCTCCCTGAGAATGGCGATCGTCAATCTCTTCGGCCAGCTGAAGAGGGACCTTGGGCTATCGATCATCTACATCACTCATGATCTGGCGACCGCCTATTATATCAGCGATCGCATCATCATCATGAAGAAGGGCGAGATCGTCGAGCAGGGCGGTGCCCGCGCTGTTCTCGACAATCCGCAGCATCCCTATTCGCAAGCCTTGAAGGAAGCAGTCTTGTCCACGACGCCCGAGATGGAGCCGGCGGCGCTCGGTTGAGCCTCGTCTTTAACGCGAGATCCGGGTCGAAAGAATGATGGACGACAGAGTGCGCTCGACGCCGTCGATCGTGCCGATGCCGTCGATCAGTTGATCCAGCTCGGAGATTGACGGCGCTGCGATGATAGCGATCAGATCGAACGTGCCGCTGACGGAATGAAGCGTTGTTACCTCGGGGATAGCATTCAACGATGCGGTCACCGCCGACAGCGCTTTCGGTGCAATCGTGATCAGCACATGCGCCCGAATGAGGCCGGACAAATAGGTCTCCGACAGCCGCACGCCATAGCCCGCAATCACACCTTCCCGCTCTAGCCGTTCTAGCCTCGCCTGAACGGTGGTGCGCGACAGCGACAACTTCTTGGCGAGACTCGCGACAGGCATTCGGGCATTCTGGCCGAGCAAGGCGATCAGTTCGCGGTCCTTATCGGTGACCTGCATGGCGATTCCTGCATTTTGCAAATTCTATTCGTCAATTTGTATAGATTTGTACAACGAAATGCATTTTTCGTCGCTATGAATCGTTCAACTCCTACCTACACTTATAAAAATCTTATCAATGAAATGCAGGGGAGTCATATGAAAGACATAGTGGTCATCGGCGCGGGCAAGATCGGTGGGGCGATCGCTCTGATGCTGGCTCAGACGGGCGATTACACGGTCGTTGTCGCCGACCGCAGCCAGGAACAGCTCGACAAGATCGACCGTCACCCTGCGATTTCCACCGCCGCCGTCGATATTGCCGACCGCGCCGGGCTCGTTGGCGTTCTGAAGGGCAAGTTCGCCGTCCTGTCCGCAGCGCCGTTCCATCTCACCGGCTTCGTCGCGGAAGCGGCACTTGAAGCCGGCGTCCATTATCTCGACCTCACTGAAGACGTCGCGACGACCAAGAAGGTCGAGGAACTGGCTCAGGGAGCAAATACCGCCTTTATCCCGCAATGCGGCCTGGCGCCGGGCTTCATCTCGATCGTCGCCAACGATCTCGCCAAGCGGTTCGACAGCCTCGACAGCGTGCGTATGCGCGTCGGCGCGCTGCCGCAGTATCCCTCCAACGCTCTGAACTACAATCTGACCTGGAGCACGGACGGCCTCATCAACGAATATATCGAGCCCTGCGAAGCGATCGTCGAAGGCAAGCTCGTCACCGTTCCCGCCATGGAAGAGCGCGAAGAATTCTCGCTCGACGGCGTCACTTATGAAGCCTTCAACACGTCAGGTGGTCTCGGCACGCTCGCCAAGACGCTGGCTGGCCGCGTGCGGACGATGAACTATCGCACCATCCGCTATCCCGGCCATCAGGCCATCATCAAGGCGCTGCTCAACGACCTCAACCTCAAGAACCGCCGCGATGTGCTCAAGGATCTCTTCGAGAATGCGCTGCCGGCAACCATGCAGGACGTGGTTGTCGTTTTCGTCACCGTCTGCGGTTGGCGCGAAGGCCGCTACATGCAGGAAACCTATGCCAACAAGGTCTATGCGGGCATTGTCGCGGGCAAGAAGATGAGCGCCATCCAGATCACCACCGCAGCCGGCATTACCACCGTGCTCGATCTTCTCGCTCAGGGTAAACTGCCCTACAAGGGCTTCGTCAGTCAGGAAGAAATCGATTTCGGCGATTTCCTTGCCAATCGCTTCGGACAGGTTTACAGCCTTGAAAAAATCAAAATGAGAGAAGCCGTCTAAGCGGTTATTTTACTTGGAGTTTTTGTGTGGCGCCTTCGGGCGCCACATGTATTTTCGCTTTGAAAACAGCGACCCAGTAACTAGGCGATGAGCCGTTCGAGGATTTCGATTGGGTGCGGAATGGTTTGGCGATCAATCTTGGCAACCTGGGAACGACAGGAAAAGCCGGTTGCCATGACGACGGTTTGATTGCCGTTCTCGGCGATCCTGTCCTGCCAGCTCATTGCATAGAGCTTTTCCGAGATGGCCCGATTGCGCACCTCATGGCCGAAAGTGCCGGCCATGCCGCAGCAGCCGACATCGGCCATATCGAGCTTGATTCCCAATTTTCCGAAGAGCATCGCCCATTGCTTGAGGGCAGCCGGAGCATTCGTCCGTTCGGTGCAGTGCGCAAGCAGCGTGAAACGCTCTTGCGGCGAAGTCTGAGCCGGCGGCAATCGGTCGAGGTTGGTGGCGAGCCATTCCTGAAGCAGCAGCACCGGCGCGCGCAGCTTGGCGGATGGCAGGGCGGCATATTCGCTGCGATAGGTCAGCGTCATCGACGGATCGATACCGACAAGCGGGATGCCTATCTGCGAGATGCGATCGAGATAATCTCGCGATTTCGCCGCCGCCTTCTCGAAGCGGCCGAGATAGCCATGGACATGCAGGGCCTTGCCGTTGTTCTGTGACATAGCGAGCCACGGCTTGAAACCCATTTTCAGGGCGAGCTTGAGCGCTGCGATGACGACGGCCGGATCGAAATAGATGGAAAAGACATCGGCAACGATGACGACCGCTTGGGCTCGCTCCTCTGCGGAGAGCTTTCCCAACAGTTCCGGAGTAGCAACCTGCACGCGGAGACGAGCGGCTTCTCGTTCGAGCGATACTGCAGGCATGGCCGGAAGCGCAGTGAGACCAGCGAACCGCATCAAGGCCTGTCCGACGGCTGAACCGGTGAGCAGATTGTAGCCCGGCTTAAAACGCGCCATCAGCGGCAGGGTCGTCTCGATGGCCGCAACGATTGGGTCCTTCAGCGGCCTAAGGTATCGACCGTAATAGAGCTCCAGGAATTTCGATCGAAAAGCCGGGACGCTGACCTTGACGGGACATTGGCCGGCGCAGGCCTTGCAGGCGAGGCATGTGTCCATTGCCGCCCGCACCTCATGGGAAAAGTCGTCGCGATTGGCCGGATCGAGCGAGTTGACCACTCGCCGCAACAGATTGCCGAAAGGATTGGCGCGGCGCAGCGCTAGCGCCTCACGCAGCGGATCGACCTGCCGCTCCGCCAGCAGACGCAGCCATTCGCGCATCAGCGCCGCGCGGCCCTTCGGCGAATAGCGCCGGTCGCCGGTCGCCTTGAAGGAGGGGCACATCGGGCTTGTCGCGTCGAAATCGAAACAGGCGCCGTTACCGTTGCAATAGGCTGAATTATCGAAGGCGGCACGGATGTCGTTGCCGATGATACGATCGAAGTCGCCACGCAGTGACACTTCGTCGATCTTCAGCAACGGGCGGGATGAGCCGGATGCGATCTTGCCGGGATTGAGGCGATCGCCGGGGTCGAATGCGCGCTTGATGTCCTGCAAGCTTGGATAGAGGTCGCCAAAATATTCAGGGACATATTCCGAGCGAACCCCCTTGCCATGTTCGCCCCAGAGCACCCCGCCATATTTGCGGGTGAGGGCAACGACGCCGTTGCTGATCTTGCGGACGAGCGGTTGATGGTCGGCGCGGGTAAGATCGAGCGCCGGGCGGACATGCAGCACGCCGGCATCGACATGGCCGAACATGCCGTAATCCAGCCCCTCGGCATCGAGAAGGGCGCGAAATTCTCTTATGTAGGCGGCCAGATGCTCGGGCGGAACGGCAGTGTCCTCGACAAAGGGCACCGGCCGCACCGGTCCTTCGACATTGCCGAGCAAGCCGACCGCGCGTTTACGCATCGACCATATCGCCTCGATCTCGCTCTTTTCGCGGGCGACCGTGTAACCCTTGTGGCGCGCGGAAGAACGGTCATCAAGGGCCGCGGTCATGTCCGTCAGTTTGCGTTCCAGCTCGTCGCGATCGTCAGCCAGCACCTCGACGATATTGATGCCATTGGCCGAGCCGGACGCATCCTTCGGAAAGAAGTGGGCGATGCCGCTCCAGACGATGTCGCCCTTGGCGAGACCCAGCACCTTCTCGTCGACTGTCTCGACCGAGGCGACCTTCAGCGCCACTAACCGTCTGGCATCTTCGAGCGCCGTGTTGAAATCATCATAGCGGATATTGATGAGGGCAGATTGCGCCGGGATCGGCAGCACGTTGAGTTCGGCCTCGGCGATCATCGCAAGCGTGCCTTCGGAGCCGCACAGCACCGCATTGAGATCGAAGCGGCCGTCGTCGCGCCGGATATGGGCAAGATCGTAGCCGGTCATGTAACGATTGAGCTTGGGGAAGGTCGCCGCGATCAGCTCGTTTTTGTCCCTGGCGATTGCATCAACGACGCGATGAATTTCGCCGATCCGATCGTCACGCGCCTTGATCTCCTCCAGCTCGGGATTGCCCAGCGGACGCGACCACCAATCACTGCCATCGGAAAGCACCACGCGAAGGCCGAGAACGTGATTGCTGGTCTTGCCGTAAAGACAGGAGCCCTGGCCGCAGGCATCAGTGGAGATCATGCCGCCGATGGTGGCGCGGTTGGAGGTGGAAAGCTCTGGCGCAAAGAATAGGCCGTACGGTTTCAACGCCTTGTTCAATTGATCCTTGACGACACCGGCCTCGACACGGGCGATCTTTCGAACCGGATCGATCGCCAGGATGCGGTTCATATGCCGGGAGCAGTCGACGACGACGCCCGAAGTCAGGGATTGTCCGTTCGTTCCGGTTCCACCGCCGCGCGGGGTGATGACGAGATCGGAAAAGGCAGGTTCGGATAGGGCTTTGGCGATGATTTTCAGATCATCTGCGCCGCGCGGATAGAGAATTGCCGTTGGCTTGATCTGATAGATGGAATTGTCGGTCGAGGCGACTGTCCTGGCACCTTCATCCGTTTCGACGTCGCCGCTAAAGCCTAATGCCGACAGCCGACGGGTGAAGGCGCCGGTCTGATGTAGCGAACTGTCTTTCGCCGAAACGAGGCGTGGTATCATGATGCGAAGACTTCCGGCATTTTACGCGATGAGTGGAGCATTCCCGCTTTTAAACAGAATTACGCGAATGCTCTATCTCTTTGTTTTCACGCAGGTCCGGATGGGCAGCCATCTTGCGCGTCTTCCACAATTGCTCTAGCGCCGGAGCGCCGCGCAGGCCCTTTCGATGCGATCAAGCGCTTCGACGAGATCGGCTTCCGACGTCGCATAGGAGATGCGGAAATAGGGCGACAATCCGAAGGCGGAGCCGGGCACGACGGCGACATGCGCTTCGTCGAGGAGATAGGCGCAAAAATCCGCATCCGTCTCGATCTTCTTTCCGGACGGTGTCGTCGTTCCAAGCACGCCGGCGCAGCCGGAGAATGTGTAGAAGGCACCTTGCGGCATAAGGCAATTCAGGCCTTCGATGGCGTTAAGCCGACCAACCACCAGATCGCGCCGGCGCTGGAAGCTTGCCTTGCGGCCCTTGAGAAAATCCTGCGGGCCATTCAGTGCTGCAACGGCCGCCGCCTGGCTGACAGAGGAGGGGCATGAGGTCGCCTGGCTCTGGATAACGGCCATAGCCTTGATGAGAGCCTCGGGACCGCCAGCATAGCCAATGCGCCAGCCGGTCATGGCATAGGCCTTGGAAACGCCGTTGACCGTCAGCGTCCGGCTCTTGAGAAGCGGTTCGATGGCGACGGGCGTGGTGAACTCAAAGCCCTTGTAGACGATATGCTCGTACATGTCGTCGACCATCAGCCAGACATGCGGACGGCGCCGCAGCACTTCGATCAGCGGCCGATAATCGGCGTCGGAATAGGCCGCGCCCGATGGATTCGATGGCGAGTTGAGCAGGAGCCAGCGCGTCTTCGGGGTAATGGCCTTTTCGAGTTGATCCGCCTTCAGGCGGAAACCGGCCTTAGCATCGCAGGGGATCAGAACCGGCACGCCGCCGCAGATTTCGACGATATCGGAATAGGAGGTCCAATAGGGCGTAGGGATGATAACCTCGTCGCCCGGATTGATCGACGCCATGAAGGCGTTGAACAGGATCTGCTTGGCACCCGTCGCCACGGTGATCTCGTCGAGCGCGTAGTCGATGCCATTCTCGCGCTTGAACTTTCCGGCGATCGCCTTCTTCAGCTCCGGCGTGCCGTCGAGCGCGGTATATTTCGTTTCGCCACGATCGATGGCGGCCTTGGCGGCTTCCTTGATAGTGTCGGGCGTGTCGAAATCCGGTTCGCCGGCGCCGAGAATGATGACAGGCAGGCCCTCCCGCTTCATCGCGCTGGCGCGCGCACCGATCTGAAGAATGGTGGAAACGCCGATAGAGGCGATCCGCGAAGCGGGCTTGAAGCCCGCCTCTTCGATTTTGGTCGCGACCGTCATGGAACCTTACTCGATGTCGAAGGAGACACCCTGAGCCAGCGGCAGGGCCTTGGAGTAGTTCACGGTGTTGGTCGCACGGCGCATATAGGCCTTCCAGGCATCCGAGCCGGATTCGCGGCCGCCGCCGGTTTCCTTCTCGCCGCCGAATGCGCCGCCGATTTCAGCGCCTGACGTGCCGATATTGACGTTGGCGATGCCGCAATCCGAGCCGTCGGCTGCGAGGAAGCGCTCGGATTCCTGCATGTCGCGCGTGAAGATCGAGGACGACAGGCCGGCGGCAACGGCATTGTGCTCGTCGATAACGGCGTCGAAATCGTCATAGGGCATGACATAGAGGATGGGCGCGAAGGTTTCTTCCATCACCGGGCCTGCCTGCTTCGGCATTTCCACCAGCGCCGGCTTTGCGTAATAGCCATCGGCATGGCCGACATCGATCCGCTCACCACCGGTGACCGAGCCGCCGTGGGCCTTGGCCTCGGCAATGGCCTTCTGCATGCCGTCGAACGCTGCCTTGTCGATCAGCGGGCCGACGAGCGCGGAGGAGTGCAGGGGGTCGCCGACCGAGACGCTCTGATAGGCCTTCTTCAACCGCGGAACGAGCTGATCGTAGACGCTTTTGTGGACGAAGAGACGGCGCAGGGTCGTGCAGCGCTGGCCGGCCGTGCCCATGGCGCCGAAAGCGATGGCGCGCAGTGCCATGTCGAGATCGGCCGACGGGCAGACGATGCCGGCATTGTTGCCGCCGAGTTCGAGAATGGCGCGGGCAAAGCGCTTGGCAAGCCGCGGCCCGACTTCACGGCCCATGCGGGTCGAGCCGGTTGCCGAAACGAGCGGCACCTTCGGATGGTCGACGAGCACTTCACCGATCGCGCGATCGCCGATCAGCACCTGCGAAAGACCTTCCGGCGCGTCGCCGAAGCGGGAAAGTGCGCGGTCGAGGATCGCCTGCGAGGCAAGAGCGGTCAGCGGCGTCTTTTCCGAGGGCTTCCAGACGACGGCATCGCCGCAGATCAGCGCCAGCGCCGCGTTCCACGACCAGACCGCGACCGGGAAATTGAAGGCGGAGATGATGCCGACGACGCCGAGCGGATGCCAGGTTTCCATCATGCGATGGCCCGGACGTTCGGTGGCGATCGTCAGACCGTACAGCTGGCGGGAAAGGCCGACGGCGAAATCGCAGATGTCGATCATTTCCTGCACTTCGCCGAGGCCTTCGGAGCGGATCTTGCCGGCTTCGATGGAAACCAGGCGACCGAGATCGTCCTTGGCAGCACGCAGCTCGTCGCCGAGCAGGCGCACCAGTTCGCCGCGCTTCGGTGCCGGGACGAGGCGCCAGGCGCGGAATGCGGCGTGCGCCTTCTCGATCTTGCTTGCTGCTTCGTCAGCAGAAACGGTCTTGAGGCTGCCGATCCTCTCGCCGGTGACCGGGGAGTAGGAGGGCATGTCGCCCTCGGTATAAAGCGCCTTGTCGACGCCGAGCTTTTCGAGAATGGCGGCAGCTTCGGCTGCAACAGAAGGGGTCTTGGCTGCGATGTTCATCTCATGAAACTCCACTTGTCTTGATCCGGATGGCGCGCGGCTGATATCGCCGCATCACTTCACTCGGCGGCGTCTTGTTTGGAAAGGGCTCGTAGACAAGCATCGATCGATGCCTGTTCGATGCCGGCGTAATGGTCGAATTCGTTCAGCACCTTCATGCCGAGATCGGCTTCGAAGCGTTGCTGGTTCGGGCTGGCAACGAAGTCCTGCTGCGCGCCATCGCCGAGATTGGACTGGAAGATGCCGGCCGCGCTGACGGGGAGGAAATCCTCGTAGACGATCGGATCAAACTGCACAAAGCCCTGTTCGATCAGCGCGTCGATATCCCCGTGGCTCGTTGCGGCGGTCTTGCCTTTGGCCGTCAGCGAATAGGTGAAGTAGCCGAGGCCTTCAGCGCGGATTGCCGCCCAGTCATCCGGGAATTCGGCAAAGCTCTCCGCAAGCGCTGCCTCATAGTCACGGGCGTTCGATCCGTCGGCTGCGGGGCGCACAATCTTGCGCGACTGATCCAGCAATCGGTCGTAAAGCGCGCGGCCCTTCGGCGTCAGCGCAATGCCGCGCTGCTCGATCTCGCCGAAGCGGGCGGTATGAGAGCCTGCTTCCCAGATGCCATCGGCATTGCGGAAGGAGACAGGTTCCTCGAGCGCCTTGAACGAGGTCTGGCGCAGCAGGATCGGGCAGATGCGCGTCGGCGGTCCTTCGACCACGGCCTTCGGTGCGATATCGTAATCCGGCATCAGCGCCTGCACCTGGTCGATGTCAAGGGTGCGCGGCGTCAGATGATTGATGTGCGGTCCCTTGAAGGATACGACATCGGCAATCAGCCGATGGGCGTCGTGAAGCCGATGATACATGGCGGCATCGACATTGGCCTCGTCATGCCAGCGGAAGGTCTCCAAAACCTCGTCAACGAAGCGCTGGGCGTCCTCCTTGTTCAGGCCACCTTCGCGCTCGGCCTTTTCGGTGAGTGCGACGGCGCCATCGGTGAAAATCTGGCGCTTCGCGAGAATGTCTGCGGCTGCCTTGCGAAGATCTTCATCGGCGATGAGATCGAGCCGCAGCAGCGAGGTGAAGACGCGGAAAGGATTGCGCTTCAGCTCAGCATCGCCGATCGGGCGAAACGCTGTCGAATGTACAGGCACGCCGGCGGTCGAGAGGTCGTAATAGCCGACGGGATACATGCCCATGACGGCGAAGACCCGTGCCATCATCGCAAGCTCGGCTGCGGTTCCGAGCCGGATGGCGCCGTGCCGCTCCTCGGAGATGCGATCGAGATAATCCGTCGCCTCCAGCCGCTCCTTAAGCTCTGGATGTGCCGCCAGCGTTTCGTCGTTGACGCGAGCGACCAGCTCCATCAGCGTACCGTAGGCGGGGACTTCTTCGCGATACATTGCCGACATGGCGGCGGAAAAAGCGCTGCGAATATCACTGGTCGAGACGTGATCAGGCTTCATGTGCGATCTCTTCTTGAAAGGCTATATCATTCCTATCTGGCAGAATATCTCTTGTTTGGCCACTGGTGTTGTGAGAGAGAATTCTAACTTGATGCGAAAATGGAATGATCATGCGTCGACGCCTCATCCCTGACATCGTCAATCTTCAGGCATTCGAATGCGCTGCGCGCCATCAGAATTTCTCGCGTGCCGCCGAAGAACTCAATCTGACGCAAAGCGCCGTCAGTCGCCAGATCAGCGATCTCGAGCAGCAGACGGGCCTGAAGTTATTCGAGCGCGTCCGTCAGCGCGTTGTGCTGTCTGAGGCTGGACTTCGGTTGTTACCGGAGGTGAAGGATTTGCTCTTGCGTTCGGAGCGGTTGATGATCGGCGCCGTCGCCGCAGGCCAGATGAAACTATCGCTCAAGGTCGCGACCTTGCCGACCTTCGGCACACGCTGGCTGGTGCCGCGCCTCGGTCGGTTTCTGGACAAACATCGCGATGTCGCCGTCACAGTGGAATCGCGCTCCAAGCCCTTCAATTTTGAGGAGGATAATTTCGATCTGGCCATACACTACGGTCTGCCGGCATGGGCGGGAGCCGTCGCGACCTTTCTCTGCAATGAGACCGTGCTGCCCGTTGCCAGTCGTGAGCTTGCCGGGCGGCTAAGTCTCATCTCGCCGGACGAGCTGGCGGGAGCACCGCTGCTGCATCTGACGACGCGTCCGAAGCTCTGGGCGCAGTGGTTCGATCTGCAGGAGCTGCCGACGGAGAATGCCTATCCCGGCGCGCGCTTCGACCAGTTTTCCATGATCATCGCAGCCGCCATCGCCGGGCTCGGTGTGGCGCTCCTGCCGACCTATCTGATCGAGGATGAGCTCAAGGCCGGCACGCTGCTGCCGCTGTTTAATCTGCCGATGCCGACCGAAAACAGCTATTACGTGGTCATGCCGGAAAAGAAGCAGACGAACGAGACGGCGACATTGTTTCAGGATTGGCTATTGAGTGAGGTCACGCCGCAATAGCCAATGACGGCACCGGAGGATCGCCGCATGATTTCCGACCCGATGTCAGATCATGTCGAATATGGCCGATGCTACGACGACTTCCGTACCCGCGAGGCCGACCGAGCAGAAAAGCGTGGTGTCGAGAGGGGATGTTCTGCCGGCAGCATGACCCGCGACTATGGCAGCAAGATCAAGCATTCGCTCCTCGTGGAGGGTTCCGGAAAGGAAAAATGGGGACGCATAGGCGCGCGTTTGCTCAGGAGAATCCGTAGCGATGATGCTGGCCATGTTCGCGACGTCCAGGCCGAGTTCATGTCCCTTCAGCGTCTTCGGGCCGATCGTATTGATGTGGACGCCGGCGTTTAAATCAGAAGCATCGATCACCGGCATATCGCTGCTTGTTGCGCATAACACGATATCGGCATCGGCCACGGCTTTTGCGGCGCTTGTAACCGGTTCAATGGCAATGCCGAGTTCTAATTGCATTTCTTCAGCGAAGGCGGCGCAGTTTCTCGGGTTTCGGCTGAAGACGCGGGCAGAGTCTATGGCGCGAACGGCAGCAGCGGCAACGAGCTGCGTTCGTGCCTGCGCACCGCTACCAATGATGCCGACCGTGCGGGCGGTCGCGTCGCTGAGGTGACGGATAGCTATGCCTCCTATTGCCCCTGTCCTGATCTGGCCGAGCCGCTCGCCCAAGATGATCCCTTGAAGTTCAGCGGTGTCAGCACGCCAAACAGCGACGATTTGTGCATGCTGTCCGCCGGCAAAAGTCTCGTAGGCGCGAAAGCCGGCAAGCGGCCGCTCACCATCGATGCCGCCGACGGTAAACACGATGTCTCCACGATCGGGAAAGGAGACGTGATGCCGGGGCGGGGACACCAGTTTGCCGGCCGCCTTGGCGCGGAAAGCTGCTTCCAAGGCATCGATCGCGCCACGCATCACTGCGGCAGGGCATAAATCCTCGTCATTCAATATCTTCATTGCGAATGGACCTCGTTAGGCCAGCCATTCTGCAACCTCAAGCGCAGTCGAGGTCAATAGCAGATGCGGCTACCCTCCTGTTTCGCATTGCCCAGCTCTTCAAACGCAAGCCATTGTGTTTGATGAAACCTTCCGCGTCATGGTGGTCGTATGCTCCGGAGCTTTCCTCGAAGGTGACGAGTTCGGTCGAGTAGAGCGAGGCGGGCGAGGTGCGCGCGATCACGCTGGCTGAGCCCTTGTAGAGCCTGAGCGTCACTTCGCCGCTGACATGGATTTGGCTCCGGTCTATCAATGCCTGCAACATTTCCCGCTCGGGCGAATACCAAAAGCCGTTATAGATCAGCGCGGCGTAGCGGGGCATGATCTCGTCCTTCAAATGTGCAGCGGCGCGGTCGAGTGTGATGGATTCGATCCCGCGATGGGCAGCAAGCAGGATCGTGCCACCCGGAGTTTCGTACACGCCACGCGATTTCATCCCGACGAAACGGTTCTCGACGAGATCGATCCTGCCGATTCCATGCCTGCCGCCCAATTCGTTGAGCTTCGTCAGGAGTGCCACCGGTGCCATTGCTTCGCCATTCAGGGAGACCGCATCGCCCTTTTCAAAGCCGATGGCGACGATTTCCGGCTCGTCGGGTGCCTCCAGAGGATCGACGGTGCGCTGATAGATATAGGATGGCGCGATTTCAGCCGGATCTTCCAGGACCTTGCCCTCGGTGGAGGTGTGCAAGAGATTTGCGTCGGTCGAAAAAGGAGCCTCGCCGCGCTTATCCTTCGGCACGGGAATTTGATGCGCTTCGGCATATTCGATCAGCTGGGTGCGCGATTGGATGGCCCACTCGCGCCATGGCGCGATGATCTTGATCGATGGGTCGAGCGCATTGGCCGCCAGTTCGAAACGCACCTGGTCATTGCCCTTGCCGGTGGAGCCGTGAGCAATGGCATCGGCACCCACCTCGCTTGCGATACTGACGAGATGCTTGGCGATCAGCGGGCGGGCGATGGAGGAGCCGAGGAGATATTGCCCCTCATAGAGCGTGTTTGCCCGGAACATCGGGAAAACGAAATCCCGGAGGAATTCTTCGCGGACATCTTCGATGCGAATATCTTTAACGCCCAATTGCTCGGCCTTTCGGCGGGCGGGCTCAAGCTCCTCGCCCTGGCCAAGGTCGGCGGTAAAGGTCACGACTTCGCAGCCGTAGGTTTGCTGCAGCCATTTCAGGATGATGGATGTGTCCAGTCCTCCGGAATAGGCGAGTACGACTTTCTTGAACTTTTTCGACATCGGCTTCCGTCTCCATATTAATGGCTGGAACGATAGGCCAATCCTAGCGCAATGAGCTTGCAAAGAGTTCAATACTGCGAGAAAATTTGGCATATTATGCCGTTTAATCGACGCAAGGAGCTATATTGTGTCACCGACTCTGGACGAGATCGACCGGCGGATCCTCAGGGTGCTCCAGCGTGACGGACGCATCTCAAATGTGGACCTCGCGAAGGAAGTGGGGTTGTCGCCATCCCCCTGTCTTCGCCGCGTGCGATTGTTGGAGGATGCGGGCATCATCGATCGCTATGTTGCCGTTCTGGACCCGGCAAAGGTGGGTGTGGGCCTTACCGTGTTTGCCCGCGTCTGGTTCAAGACACAGGATGCGCAAATTACTTTGCAATTCGCGGAGGCCGTGAGACGGTTCCCCGAAGTCATGGAATGTTATCTGACCACGGGCGAGTGCGATGCCATCCTGCGCATCGTGACGGCCGATCTTCACAGCTACTGGCGCTTTCAGGCCGACCATCTGACTCGCATCCCAAGCGTACTGAACGTCAAGACCGATGTGCCGATGGAAACATTGAAGCGAAGCTTCGAGCTGCCCTTGGCTTTGTAGCCATTCGTCGACAGATTATCGCAGCCGTTTAATTTGGAGAGCAGATGCCCTCTACGGAGATTTCGGCCAACATATCGGACCAGCAAGACAATTGATGTGTGGAGAGTGAGATGAGCATATTCGAAACGGCAATGCAGGCGACCCGCTCGGTTCTCGCCAGCCGTTTTGCGGGCTATTCCTTTGCCTTTGCCTCAGGATCGATCATACGAGGCGAGGGGCGAAAGGGCTCCGACATCGATTTGGTCGTGGTCTTCGATCGGCTCGAAACCGCTTGGCGCGAAACCTTTATCGAGGGCGACTTTCCATTCGAAGTGTTTGTTCACGACCCCGAGACGATCAGCTGGTTTTTCGAGAACGATATTGCGCGTGGCTATCCCGTTATCATTCATATGGTTGCGACAGGCCAGATCCTCGGGCCAAATCCTGACAAGGGACAGGTCTGGAAGGACTATGCTGCCGACATCCTCCATGCCAGCCCGCCAGAGCTGGAAGGTGAGAAGCTGAATGCTTTGAAATATCAAATCACCGACCTTCTCGATGACCTGCATGGGGAGCGGGCGGCTCCGGAGGCACGCGCGATTGCCGCGCAACTCTATCAACCGTTGGCCGATCTTATGCTGCTCGGGCGAGGAAGATGGTCGGGCAGGGGCAAATGGATTCCCCGCCTGCTGCGGGAAATGGATCGTGAGCTGGCCGAGAGCTTCGATGATGCCTTCGAGCACGCTTCAATTGGAGAGGTGGAGCCATTGTGCGATCTGACACACAGCGAACTGGACCGGCATGGCGGTCCATTTTTTGCTGGTGACAAGCGCATGGCATCGCAACAAGCGCGACGAAAGAGCCTTGTTTCGCGGAGTTGATTGTTGTGATCTGGCCTACCGATATCCAGCTCGCCGGACGAAAGTACCGCCAACAGCCTCGTCAATGCCTGCAGGAACAGAAGCGTCAGATGCGCTGGTTGCCGATTGGCGCTCATCGCGCTCTACCGGTCCTAGCCGCCGCTGAAGGTCGCCCCAAGCAGACAACGCTCAGTCTTGCAGCATAACCTCATCTTTTCCCACTCCCAAGAGCAAAGGCAACGTGCGCTTGTCGAGCATTCACATCCGGTTCAGATGCGGCATGCACAAATATATGCGTCCCTTAAGACACCCCCTAACTTTCGGAGGCAATACATGAAAATCACCTATGCTCTCGCTCTTGCCGGCGTGCTGGCATTTTCCGGCTCGGCCTTTGCAGCATCTTCAACCGCAACTACCACTACCACAAGCACAAACGCCGTTACAAAGCCAGCTGCTGCAGCAACCGTAGATACAGCAAAGCCGGCAGCAACAACGACCACGACTGTAAAGCCGGTTATAGCCGACACGCAAAAGCAGGCCATTTCCAAGAAATGTTCGGCCGATGCTGACGCTAAAGGTCTGCACGGCAAGGATCGCAAGAAATTCCGCGATCAATGCAAGACTGCTGCTATGAAGAAGAGCTGAAGGCCTTCGACCTGAACCATGAAATTGCATGAATATACAAGTCCTACGGTAGGCAACTGGAGGGTGGAGAATATATCCGCTCTCCATGTTGCTACCGTATTCAAGTCACCACAGCAGATGTTCGACATGTTAAAAATCGAACGGAGCCTGCATCAAATAGGGGCGACGATCAGGAACAAGAATGTCGAAACAATATCGATTGATCGAGAAGGCGCCGGCTCATTCCTAGCCCGCTGAGGTAATGGATTCGATTGAAACGCGGTTCGTTGCGAAAGCGGTAACACCGATACTGCCGAGCGGTTTCATAATAGAGCGTTATCCCATGAAAGGCATCTGTCTCAGCAGGCCGACAATGTGATTTGTGCCAGTCAAATCCGTTGAGCCGCAATCCGCAGCGATGCTGCTCCGTTCAGGAGCCCTACTCATTAAGCAGCCCACGATGGCAGTCGATCCGTACCGAGCTTGCCGAGCTTGGCATTTCGATTGGCGTGGGCATCAGCCAGATGGCGCGTCGTGCGAGAGCTTGCGCAAGGTGAGCGATCTGCCCTGCCGGAGCTTGCTCGGTTCGTGCTGGAAGCCCTCGCCAATTTGGTTTGCGATCTGGCGCAGCGACTTCCAGCGATCGAAAAGAAACTGATTTCCTGGCATTACCGAAATAATCTGCCGAACCGGTTGGAAACCATCCCGGGGGTGGGCTTTGTCACGGCGTCGGCACTTTCTTCGACGGTCTCCGATCCGCAGGTTTTCAAGTGGTAAGACCCTTGTCGGCAGCATCAGCAAGGAAATCGTCGGTAGATGGCTGTAATAAAGGCCGGGTACACGACTCTACTGGAGCGTGCTGCATAACGAAGCTAATTTCCCTCAACGCGAGAGCTTTCCGCACACGACGCTTGCGTGATTTTGAAAGTTCGATTCGCCGTAGCGCTTCGCATTTTAGGCGCTCAGGTCTCGAATTTGCCTGCAACGAGAGCGGTTAGAGAGGCGCTGAACTACTCTTCGGTTGCCATTTGGACACAATGGTAAACAACCAAACTGTCATAATTCACTATTTGTTAGGTTCGCATATTGCCTCCCGCCTTCTGGTTGATATTTCTGCCTTGCTTCTAACATCCGAAGGAGATTCCGGAATGCGGAAATGGGCGGCGATTTTACCCTTGGTTGCACTCAGCGCCTGTGCAGGGCCGTCGGATGGGCCAAGCGCCCTCAACATTCGCAATGCGAGGATGCCCGGTACACAGCGACAAATTCCGGTCGTGCCGCTCTCCGAAGCTCCGATGGGTGCGCAGGTTGCGACACCGTCCTATGCGCTCACGGATCATGGGCTTGCCGGACTGCGCTCCGGGAGATTTTCGGATGCCCGCCTGCGCCCGGGCGACGTATTCGACGTGACGGTGCTGGATACCGGAGAGGACGGATTGCTGTCGGCCACCCAAAGTAAGTCCCTCAATCTTGGCCGATTCACCGTCGATTCGCGCGGCTTCGTCACCATGCCCTATGTCGGCAAGCAGCGCGTCATCGATTCCACGCCGGAAGGTTTGCAGTCGAAGATCGTCACCGCCCTCAAAGGCTCCTCGGTCAACCCTCAGGCCGTCGTCACGGTCGTCGACAAGCCCTCCAGTGCCGTCACGGTCGATGGTAAGGTTCGCTCTGCCGGTCGCTTCCCCTTGACGGCCCGCGGGGAGCGGGTGCTTGATGTTCTTGCGCTCGCCGGCGGTGCATCGTCTGCGCCGGCCAACACAACCGTGACGCTGACCCGCGGTTCGCAAAGGGCGAGCGCACCGCTGGATCGCATCCTTCAGGATAGCAAGCAGAACGTGTACCTACTGCCTGGCGATCAGTTGTTCGTCAGTGGCTCTTTGCAGACCTTCACGGCACTCGGCGCCTTCAAGAGCGTCGGCGAGTTCCCGCTTGAGCCCGGCCAGACCACCTTGGCGCAGGCGCTCGCCCGCGCCGGCGGCCTGCTTGATGACCGCGCGGACTCCCGTAACTTCTATCTTTTCCGAAACCAGAAGATCTATTCGCAGGTCGCATCGAGTCTTGCCAAGGGCGCCAGCGCTCCGACCGTTGCTTCGGTCAAGCCGGTCATCTACAGCGTCAATCTTAAGCAGGTATCGAATTTTGTGCTGATGCAGCAGTTCAAGATGCAGGATGGCGACACGATCTTCGCCAGCAATGCAGACACGGTCGATTTTGCCAAGCTGTTGACCGTGTATCAGAAGAGCGCGCCGACCGCCGCGGCACCGCTTCCAGGCAGTCCATCTTCGAATTAGCAGGATTCGAACTAGGCTGTCTCAATCAACGCAAGGGCCGCCATCGCGTTCGGCGGCCTTTTGCAAGGCGTCGGGTCCGCCAGATGTCGGGCAGCCGCCTTGATCTGAACGATCGATTGCCCGGTCTCGTCGCAATGGTTCAGAAGTAGGTTGATGACGCACCCGGCCGAAAAGAGATCGGCGCTGATCTGCATGGCGGTATCGCCTGAAAGTTCTGGCGCGGTGAAGCTGGGCGTCATAGTCTTGGCGATATCGAGGTCGCTGTAACGGGTTCCGCGCTCTACCGCGGTACCGAAATCGGCGATCTTTAGGCAATCGAAATTTCCATTGTTCAGCAAAAGGTTTGCTGGCGAAATATCGCCATGAACGTAACCTGCTTGATGGATTGCGGTCAGCCCAGCAAGTAGGCATTTTGCAGCCGCCCTCACATCGGTCGGTGAGATAGGGCCTTGTGCCAGTCGTTGCGACAGGGATGGTCCCACCCATTCCATGATGTGGGCCGGCCGGCCATCGGGCAGTCGGATTGCGCATTGAGTACAGGCGAGTTCGCTACTGCGAAGCGTCATGCCGATGCTTGCTTCACGCAGCAGCAAGGCTTTGGCGGTGGCCTCATTTGCCCGATCCGGCGGTATCGTTTTCATGGCATGAAAGGTGCCGAGATCGCGATGGCGCAACCGGGTGATTTCTGTCCGGTCATTACGGTGTACAACCGCTTCGACAAGAAAGGTATTTCCGATGAAAGCCGGTTCACCCCCGGAGAGGAAAGGCAGGCGTCGGTCCAATGCGTCGCGCAATCGATCGATCAGAAGATCGCGCACCTCCTTTGGTCGTTCAGCTTCGCCTTCATGAGTGAGAAGATGCAGCAGTTCCGCAAAGCTTGCTGCGATCCTTCTCATATCTGTTTCGCTCGCATCCCCACTCATGTCACGCCGATGACGATTGCGCTGACATTCTCGCGACAGTTCGCAATGAGCGCTTCCTGAATCAGTGCTTCCGCGGCGCGTTCCAGCGGCGTTTCAATTAGGATCTCTGCAATGACGCGATCGGTAAGGGTACGGGGAAGCGGACCGCTTACGAGCAGGAGCCGGTCACCGCGTTGAAGGCGGTCACGAAGAGTTTCCGAGACGAACTGATCCTTCAGCCCCAAGGCACGGCCGAGTGTACGCCTTAGCCCAATCTCGATGTGGTCGCGGGTCAGTAATCGCATCATTCCATCGCGTAGCAAATAGCATCGCGCATCTCCCGCCCATATGGCGGCAAATTCGCCGTCGAGCAATGTAGCGCTCACGACACTGGCGATGGGAAGCTCACGCTCCGCAGTTGCGCCCTTGGCGCGCAGGATCGCGTGAGCGTGGCCAAGCTTGCTCTTGATATCCTGTAGCAAGAGTTGCAGCGCATCGCGTTGCGGGATGCCGGCGAGGATTCCCGTTGTTATCCTCGCCGCCTCGATGGCCCCAATGCCATCGCCGACACCGTCTGCAATCGCAAAGATATGCGGTGCGGCACTTAGAAGAAGTGCATCGGCATTCAACGTAAGACGTGTTCCGGCGTGACTGGCATGGCTGTATGCTATCGCAAAATCGGCTGATCCCACCTTCGCCGTTTGCGGCGCTTCAATCGCAGCGGAAGCAACAGAATATATCTCCGGTTCAGCGGCGACTGGGACTTTCGGGGTTTCCGCCGTAACGAGCCTGACGAAATCTTGGGCCGCGGGAGCGGCTACGGTTCGAAACCCCTTGCCTTGGCGCGTCCCGGGATTGATCCGCCACCAGAGCGAGCCCGGTGTGGAAGCATTGCTGATTGCGGCGGGCTGCATCGTGGTCGATTGCTTGTCAATGAACGGCGGGCGAAGCCGCGTGATGCCTTCGAGGAAACGCTTCATCTCGAAATCGGCCTTGTCGGAGCTCTCCGCCAATGCTTCGGCCGCGGTAAACCAGCTCTCGTCCTCGCAGAGATCGCGCAGCTGGCCAGAAAAGCGCGGTAACTGAGCGGCGATAATCAATGGGAAACTGCGGCCTACGCGGTCGCGGCTAGGCAGGAGGACGCCCGCTATGGCAGCCGGCGCCCAGACGCCTTTGTTTACGACGAAGCGCCACGCCGACATCGCGTGGAACGGCCGGCGCCAATCCGGGCCTAATGCGGCTTCCAGGGCAATCAGGCCGCTTCGAACCCATTGATCGAGTTCGCTTTGCAGGCGGGAGCCAAATGCGGCAGATACGAAATCGCCATGGGCCGGCAATTTTCCGAAGAAGCCGATGGCATCGGTTTTCATCGGCGATTGAGTACGGGCGAGCGGTTCGTTCATCGGCGGACCGTCAGAATTGCGCTGGGCAGCTGAAATCGGACAATGCCTGCAGCCGGAAGGGATTGAGCACAGAACCGAACTGCACGTCGAATTCCGCCGACTGGCCCTTGTCTTCAAATCGAGCCCGGAAGAGATCAGGGGCCTGAACGGTCACCTTGGCGGCATCGAATAGTCGGAAGGGCGACCAGTCGCCGGACTGTGTCATGGCTTCCTGCCAGCCTCCCGGCAAAAATGCGATTTGAGACTGGTTTGCTGCACCGGCCGCCGGCCAAGCAATGGATTTAGGCACTACACGTCCATGGTTGTAGACGACGCGCTCGCCCGCAATATCCATTATTACGGCATTAGCTGAATCCGACAACGAAACGGGCTTGATATTGATCGATATCGAGGGTTTCTCGTTGCCGGCAGGGAAGAAAGCATGCTCGATCTTGCTGGCATTTTCGAACTGGGCAATCGCCTGACTAGGGATGCTGTCGCCGCCGAACGTTCCACGCCAGCCCCACGGCTGTGCGCTCGTGTCGACGAAGGCTTCGAGTCGGTTCTTGAAGAATGACTGGAACAGCCCTTGCGGTCCGAAGAGCCGGACAAAGTCCGCCATGGCGATATCCTGGCTGGAAGATCGATCGAAGGGATAGCGGCCGTTGACGATACGGGCGCAAAGATCGGCGCCTTCGCTTGCCCAAAGGTCGTTGACGCGGCTGCGTGCCGCCTTGACCGCCAGCGAACCGATATCGGTTGCGACCGCGACCATCCATGCGTCTGCCGGTGTCGGCAGCCCTCGAGCTTGCTGCACCAGATCCTGATTGGCATTGGCGAGCTGGCCGCCAGCGTCAAAGACGCGTGCGACCTCTGCAGTTGAGTTCGCGGCGCGCGACAACTGTCCGTAGATGTTCTGCAGGATTGGCTGGAGACCCTGGATCTGCGAGCGCGGCTTATCGTTATCGCTGGCCTTGCCGTCCTGTGATGCCGGTTGTGTATTGGCGACATTCGCTTCGAGCGCGGCTCGCAGCGGACCGTAAGGATCGGGCGCGCTGACAGCGCCCGTAGTGGCGGCGGTCAGAGCAGCGTCCGGAACATCGTCTAGCGAGGCAACTTCTGCGCCTGCTGCCGGACGCAGGTCGGTGGCGCTAGCAATGGATTTCAGCATCATCTCCACGGGGCTTGGATTGGCCGCCAGGATGCGCGCCGTCTCAGTCGCATCGGCAAGGTTGCTCGACGGACGTACCTGTAGATCAGCAAGCAGTGACGACCATTGCTGCTGGAATGCATCGAAATAGAGCTGCAGCACCGCTTGGGAAATCGCATCTGTAGTCGTTCCCGAAGGCGGTGCACCGCTGTCGCCGCGAACCCATTGCTCCCTAAGCGCTTCGGTGGCGGCGGTCGCGACCATCGGAAGCACCACGCCACGATAGCCTTTGCCCGTGAAAATTCCCGAAATGCCCTCCCGCAGCGTCGCCTTGGATTTGCGTTGAAAAACCTGCGCTCCAAGCGGCCCCAATGCGTTGGCGGGAAGCCAGGCATCAAGCTGGCGGGCCTGTCGGGAATGGATGAGGATATCATAGGCTCGGGCTGCACGACTTTGCGAGTGGATCGTTTCCCGTGCCTTGGCAATCAGGGCATTGTCCAGCTCGATTGCGGGCAGGCTGCCCGCTGCCATGGCCTCTACATGGGCAGCCAGTGCCTTGCGCGTGGCCGAGCGTCCTTCACCGGGATAAAGTGCTGCAAACATATCTTCCGATTGCTGTGAGACGAAATCCTTGTCGACCGGCCCCAATCCGCCGAGCATGCCATATAACTTCAAAGCGTCGAAGGTCTTTTGAACATCCGAGGTCTGCTTGAGCTCATTTTGAACTGCAACGAGCATGCGAGGCAGAAGCAGCGCGTTCAAGGCGCGCTGATAGGCTCCTCGCTGGCGGCTGGCGATCTTATTCCCCTGGTCGAGGCCAAAACTCGTCGGCCAGGCGCGCGCCTCGTCAAAGCCGCTGGTGACCGCGCGCAGATTGTCGAGTGCCGGCAGGACCCGCAGAAAATCCGCATCGGTTACGTCGCGCACCTGAATGCCGCTTGCGAGTTTTTCGTAGTTGTCGATCCGCCGCTCGGCGGCGGCAATTGCGCGCGAGTTCTGAAAATAGGTTGCCGTCCAGCCGGTGAAGACGATCGCAAGAGCGATGGCCGCCGCGCCATAAGCGATCCGTCTGATCATGGCTTGCCGGCCCGAAAGGCGCCTGTCGCGGGCAACCAGCGACGCTTCGCCGAAGATCACCTCCTTGAAAAGACGCGACAGGAAATAGCTGCGTCGGGTGCGCGGCGTATCCGTCTCGCGGCTCTGTGTACCGGAGGCGAAGTAGACACCGCGAACAAGGGGAGATTCGATGAGGTTGGAACAGGCGCAGAGCTCCGTCAACAGCTCCTGAAGACGCTCGCCCAATGAGGCAAGCTCTGCAGGAAAGCGGAAAATTCTGCCACGAACCTCGATGTTCGGCTCCTGCTGCAGGCGTTCAATCAACATGGCATCGACTCGCTGCTGCAACAGCGCGAACTCTTCCATGAAGCGCTCGGGCAGGTTCTCGCCCTTATAGCTCTCGTCGAGATTGAAGGTCGTGCCCCAGACCTGCTCACGATCCGTTTTGGCAAGGCCGTCGAAGAATTCGACGAAGCCGGTCAGGAGATCGGCCTTGGTCAGGACGATATAGACCGGTACGCGTGCGTGCAGGAACTCGTCGAGCTCCGACAGGCGCTTGCGAATGGAACGCACCTCTTCGAGTTGTACATCGTGATCGCGGCTCAAAAGATCGCCGATCGAGAGGGTGACGAGCGCGCCGTTGATCGGCTGCGAACGGCGGTATTTGCGCAATAGCCCGAGAAAGCCTTCCCATCCGGCCTTCGCTGTGCCGTTCAGGTCGTCTTGCGTGGTATAGCGGCCAGCGGTGTCGATTAGGATCGCTTCGTCGGCAAACCACCAATTGCAATTGCGCGTACCGCCGGCGCCCTGTACGGAATTGCTGCCCATCGCATCGCCAAGCGGGAACTTCAGGCCGGAATTGGTGAGTGCTGTCGTCTTTCCCGATCCCGGCGCGCCGAAGATGACATACCAGGGCAGCTCATAGATGTAGCCGAAACGCTTCTTGCTGATGCGGCGCAGGAGCAGCAGGGCTTCCTTCAGACGGCTGTGGATTTCACCCACTTCAGCCTGCTGGCTGGCAGCGTCGTCGGCAATACCGTCTACGAGAGCTTTGTCCCGTTTCCGGGCGCGCAGGGTCGTGACCAGCATATAGATCAGCCAACCCGCTATAATCACGCCGATCGCGATCATCCGCGCGCTGGTGCCCGCCAGCGGCTTGAAGCTGCCATAGCCGGCCATGGAGCCATAGAACCAGATGACGACGCAGATCGCCGCGACCCAGATCAGCGAGATGAAGCGCTGTCCGAGCAGACCTGCATAGGCCGAGACATAGGAGCGAAGCGTATAAAACGCGCCAAGCGGATTCATCGGGCTCCTCCCGTCGTCTCAGATGTCGCCGACGCATTTACGCCTGGCGTCTGTGGCGTTGCCTGCGGATTGCGGGCGGCATCGCCTAGGCGCTGCGCTGGGTCGGTCAGGACCAGGATTTCCGTTCGGCGGTTAGCCTCGCGTCCTTCTGCCGTATCGTTGCTTGCCAGTGGATCGCTGTCGGCGCGGCCCTCCGTCAGGATGGCATCCTTGCCGGTATAGGCAGCCAAGATATCGCCGACAGCGCGGGCTCGGGCCTCGGAAAGATGCCAGTTCGACGGGAACTGAGCCGTGCGGATCGGCACATTGTCGGTATAGCCGACGACGATGGCGCGGAATTTTTCTGAAGCTAGCGCGCCGCCGATACGCTGGAGGAGATCGCGGAACTTATCGCTGACTTCGGCGCTGCCCGTGTCGAACAAGCCGGAATTGTTGATGCGCACCAGCAGCCTGCCATTGGAATTCGACAGAGTGACCAGCTTGCGGTCGACTTCCGGCTGCAGGAAAGCGAGCAGATTGTCGAGCGGCGTCGGTTGCGGCTTGACCGCCGGCGGTGTCTCCGGCTGCTTCCTCACAGGCGGTGGCGTCTGTACGGCTTCTTTCGGCTTGGGCGCGTCGATCAGAACGCTCGGCGTATCGCGCGGTGGCAGGTTTGCCAGGTGCTCGAAGGTGGCGTCGGAGGCCTTGTTGAGAGAAAGCGTGAAGAACATATAGCCGAGCGCGAACAGAAGGGCGAGGACGGAAAGGATCGTCCAAAGCGCAACAGCCGTGCGCAGCGGCTTGTGGCGCGCCGAAACGCCGCGCCAATGCGGCGACAACTCGCGTTCGAAAACACCATACTGACCGAGCAGCGTCTTGTAGAGACTATCGCGGATGCGCCCGAGTTCCAGCGATCCGCGCGGCGAAACGCGCGTGCGGCCTTCGAAAGCAAGCGACAGGCAGAGATAGATGAGAAGCAGTAGGTCCTTGTTGGTGCCGGGACTCTGCTGGAAATGATCGAGGAGATCGAAGACGCGATCGCCGCCGGTCACGTCCATATGGAAGGTCGATACCAGGCCGGATCGCGCCCAGCCGGCGCGCACGCCCCAAGGCTTGCTCAGAACCACGTCGTCAATGGTCGCGCATATGACATAATGCGCCGCGCGAGCTCGCTCGGGGCTGATGCGCGCGCCCGCGAGATCGCGCTCGTAGCGTCCAACCGCATCGATCGTCACCTGCCTGAGTTCGGCAATATCGGGCTGCTCTTCCGTATTGCGCAGGCTATAGGCGAGATTGAGCAATGGCGCCGCCGAGCGCACAATGGTGGGAACATCGTCGCCGCCGAAGCGAAAGCCGCGGATCAAGGCATCGACAGACCAGCCGCCGGCTGCATTGCGCGATTTGCCGTTCGGCTGCTTATCCAGCTCCTCGTCGAGAATATCGGCCATCTTGCGGGCGGCTTCGTTCTTGCGTGCGCCGTCCTCGGTCAGCTCGATGATCGTCGGCAGCTCGTGCCAGGGTGTTGAGCGTGGTGTGTTCATTCTCTGAGAGCCCACAGTTCCATCTCCAGGCCAGGAAAGTCGCCCGCGAGATGCAGCGCGATCGCGCCGGAGGTATCAAGCTGTTTCCAAAGCGGATTCTTCGTATCGAGTTCGAAGTAGATCGTGCCTGACCGGTAAGGCAGCTGCCGCGGCAGCACGGGAAGGGGCCGGACGGGAATGCCGGGCAGCGCGACATTGACAAGTTCGGCGATCCGCTCCACGGGGCCGATCTTGATCTGTGCGGGCAGCTTGCGCCTGACATCTTCGGCCGACATCTCGGCGCGAACGGCAAGCACAAAGCCCGCATCCTTGAGCAGTGAGCGGTCGTTGATGGTGCCGACGCGCACGTCGTGACGCCGTTCGATGAGTTCGATTGCAACGGCTGCCTGCTCGAGTACTGCGGAAAGCGAGGCGCGCAGATCATTGAACACAGCAGCAAATGTCGCCTTCAGATCATCGTGACGATAGGGCGGGAAATCGGTCGCCCGCTTGCGATCCGCTGTGAAGGTGGCGAGTTCGCCTGCTAGCTGAATGCATTCCTGGTAGAAGATGATCGGATGCATCCGCGAAGCATTCGCCGCGATATGGCGCAGCATCGGATCGGCACGATTGAGTATATGCAGCAGAAAATAGTCGCCAACCTCGGCGGTTCCGCGCACCGTCGGGTCACCGATGCGCTCGGCGATCGCTTCGGCCCGATGCCGCACTATGCCGAGCAATTCGGTAATGAGCTCATTCAAACGTGCTTCCGCCGCGCAATTCAGCGATGGGGCGATGTAGTCCGGATCGAGAATGACCGAACGGTCCGAGCGAACCTCGATGATGCGTGCAAGGCCGATCAGGTCGTATCCAGCGAGCTCGTCGCCGGTCTTCAGGTAACGCAGGTTCAGGCGGCCGACATCGATCGGCGCCATGAAGTCGGTCTCCACATTCGCATCCGGCGCCTCATATTGCGAGGCTGTAATGCGCACGCTGTTACGCATGGCGCTGCCGTTCATGGCGACGTCGGCTCTCCCAGGCTGACGCGACGGCAGAGCAAGATAAACGACGGCGTTCTTTGTGGAATCGTCGAGCTCCAGCGGCGCAGGCAGATCCGCATCAACAGGCGCCTCGAATGGCGTGCCATCGGGCAGGATGCCGCGCAGGTTCGACAAAGCAAATTGGCCGATCGCGAGCGCGCTGCGATCAATGCCGATCTCGGCAATGCCCCAGGGGTAGGGCGCGAGCCCCCGCGCGGTCGTGCGGACCAGCCGTTCCGTCCAACGGTCGGCTTGCTGAAAATGCTGCACACGAAGGAACATGCCCTCGCTCCAAGCCACACGATTTTCGTTCTTCATCGGGTGTTGCCCGTCCTCTCTGCCAAACTGGTGGTATCGTCTTCGTCGCGGCTATCGGCGGAGGCGCGGAATGCCTCGGCCAACAAATCGCGGACGGAAATGTTCTTGCCGCCCTTTTCGAACTGGGCTCGATAAGCCTTCCAATAATCGCCATTGCCGCGCCAAAGAGCCTTGCGCTGGGAGGCATCGACCTGCGCCTCGACCATGCGCGGCTCGAACATGCGATTGGCCTCGCGAAGAAGGTTTTCGAGGCCGGAATTGAGGGTGGCTTGCCGGGAAATGAGCGATCGAAGCCGTTCGGCAAGCTGTTCCGTGCGTTCACGGCTGAACAGTGAGGTGGACGCATCGGTCCGGTTGTCGTCAATTCCGAAGATGGAGGCTTCATCGTCGAGCGTTTGTTCCAAGGTCGAGATGAGCGCTTCAAGCTGGCGCAGCGGGTCGAATTGCAGTGCGAAAGTCGTATCATTCGCGCCCTGATCCGTCCCGCCGGCAATTCGCGCATCATTGGCCGGGACGACCGCCTTGGCAGCCTCAACCGTCTCGGAACTAGAACTGCGGGCAACGGCGACGGAGATGTGGGTTGCCGCGCCATGTTCCAACTGGCTGCCCAGCTCGAAATCCGAATTCCAATCATCCGGAAGTATCGGCTTGATGCCGTTGACATCGGGCGGACCGTTCCAACCAATATCGATGTTCCTGCTTGGCGACTTGTCATTTTTCGTCGATTGTGACAGCGCGGCGATCCAATCGTCGCCATTGCGCCGGCCGAGCACACCGGTTGCCGTGCTGCCGCCGGGCGCAATATCGGCAAGGATCGAAGAGATCGTCATTCTTTCGTCGCTGAGGCGCAGATCGGCCGCTGGATCGTCGATATCGCGATCAGCTTCTCCGGTAATGACGACGGTGAATGCGACGTCGCCGAACGCAATCTTGGATTTGTCCGTAAGTCTCGCCGTTTCACCTTCAAAAATGGTGGCGCTGTCCACACGGGTGCCATTGGCGCTCTGGTCCCGCACGAAAAAGCCGGCGCGATCGCGTTCGATCACGCAATGAATTTTGGAAATCAGCCGACTTGGATCGGAAACCTGCCAATCGCAATCCGGCGATCGGCCGAGCGTGCGTTTGCCCCGCTCGAAGAACCACCCTTTGCTGGCGCCTTCTCCGGCCGTTTGCCGCAGTTCAAGCCGCATGGAGCCCTCCGTGATCGGATTGGCGCTTCACTCTGCTCGGTTCGGCAATAACGGCATCGCCACTGTCTTGATCCGCCGCCGCGACGCGCGCCCAGCTATTCCATCCGAGCCTCGGCGGATCATCGACATCGCCCAGCCGGCAAAACGGGATATGTTCCTTCTTCAGAACTACCTGAATGTCAAAATCGAGCGACGGATCTACGTAAAGGCGCGCTAGTGCAAACAGCGCATCGATATTGGCGCTGCCTGGAGAAAGAGACCGGTAATCTTCATAGTCGACCGGGCCAATCACAACGCGGAAACTGCCACCGAAATCATGGACTGCCGCACCTGCGGTCGAGTTGACGCCAAGCTGCACACCCTGCGGCTGCTCCATGCGGCTGCGCTCGCTCTCGGGAATGGAAAGCCATCTGCCCCTGAACAATTCGATCGCAACCGGCAGGCCGCTGAACTCCTGCAGCATGGCCCGCAGATTGACCGCATTGCGGTTTCTGGCCGAGAAAAATCCGGAAAATCGGAGGATCGGTTCGTCATCGGGGCGGACCTGCTCTCTCAGCCGGGCTGTACCGAAACCCGTCAGTGCGAATAGGGTCTTGATGAAGGCGTTTCCGTTTCTGTCCGGGCTCCATCGCAATCCCCGCGCAAGGCGATATTTCTCGCAGGCATCGACGAAAAGCTCCGCAAGACGGCTCGTAAAGAGATCGAAAAAACTTGAAAGGCCATGAGCACGATTGCGCTCTTCGCGCATGACCAGCTCATTGTAGCTCGGCGGCATGGCACCGAGTGGCCCGAGCAGACTGGCCATGCTGGCCTTAACCGAACTCGTGGCGCCCTTTCGCTTGAAGTCGCTGACGGCAAGTGGTGCCGGCGAAACGCCGACGGGGGAGGACACCGTCAAATGATCGTCGGCCGCGTGCTGGGCGACGCGGAACGCCGTCGACGGCTCAAAGCGACCGGGGTCGCGTTCGAGCAGCGCGGCTAGTATTTCGCTATCACTTGGCCGGAACTGGTCCATTGCGTCTGTTCACCTCGTCATCACAACAAGGGCCGCTCGGCGGCACGGGCCGGCCAGACGGCGATCGGTTTCGATTGCCCCTTCATCGAGATGGAAAGGCGGGTGAAGCTGTTGATCGAGGTGTAAAGCCCGAAGAACCGGTCGAGGACACTACCGAAGAGATAAGCCGAGGGTCTGTCGATGGCGGCTGGATCAAATTCCAGCCGGATATTCGTGCCCCTCACCATCCCGCCGCTGCCAAGCCGCGTCATCGAGCTTCTAGCGTCGACCCGCACAAGAGCATCGGCAAGCAGTCTGGTTTCGCGGCTGTCCCTGAAAGCATAGAGCGCAAGAATGTCCTTTAGCGCGGCGCCATCATTGTCGAATATGGAAAGATGATTGAGCTGGAGATGCGACATGAGCCGCCAGTTGCGCCCTTGCTGCTCGTTCATCCGCACCGAAGGCGTAGGTGCCATCAGGGCCTCGACTGAACCGACTGCCTCGCTGCCGGACGCCAGCTGCAAATAAGGATGGCCGCCGCCAAAGGGCAGTTGCTCCGGTAGTTCGCGGTTGAGGCACAGAGCGTCTATGCTAGCGATCTTGTCGAGCGGACCGCTTGCCCGGCGCGCGCGATCCACGAAGGTGATCTCCATATCAGAGGTATGGTCGTCGGCATCGAAGCGGCGCATGCATTGCCAAAAGAGCGTGGAAGCTCCGCCCTTCAGGCTGCGGCCGAAGAAGGGTTGGCATTCTTCCTCGTCCCCTGTGCGTGCCGATACGACCACTTTCTCGATCGTATAAATCTCACGCGTCTTCTGTCGCCTAGCGTCCGGCAGCACGCGATACTCCGTGCGTGTGCCGTCGAGCGCAATAGGTTCGCAGTTTTGGCGAAACAGGTTGACGATCGGAGTAGCGTTCAAGACGAAATCACGGGCGGAGATGGCGCGCTCCAGCTTTACACTGGTTTCATCGAGATAGATGAAGATTTCCAGCGTATCTCCGCGCCAAGCCTTCAGGCCGACGATGTCGATGAAGAGGAATTTCTGCGGCAAGGCGAAGAATTCCGTCAGCAGACGATAACCGGCGAAGCTTGAGCTTGGATAGGGCAGTATCGCCTCATCCGGCTCGAAACCCACAGCTTGCAATGCTTTGGCCGGCAGCATGATCGGCGCTCGATCATCGGCGTGGTGGGCAAGCGCGATGCCGAGTGTGTGATTGGCGAGAAGCTCGTGGATGGCGACGGCCTGCTGCCAGGACGAACCGATATGAAGCCGCAGCTTGTCCAAGCCGATTTCGCTGAGCGGCTTGTTTGCATCCCGTGCCCGGATCGACAAGCGCAGGCAACCGGCAGCACCTGCATGAGGAGACGGCGGCGCACTGATCGGGTGGCCGGTCAACGATGCTGAAACGATCTCGATCGGTGCGATCTGCGTGTCCTGCGTTGTGCGGAAACGGCAGCTCTCGCCGCCGATCGGCTCTGCGAAGATTTCTGTGTGACGCGGCACGATCTGGACGGATGCCAACGTGGTGCTTGGCGTGAAGCGCACGATGCTCATCGAGGGCAGCGGTGCCAGATAGTGCGGATAGAGCGTTTCCAGCAGCCCGTCCGTCAATTCCGGAAACTCGTCGTCGAGTTTCTGGCGCACGCGGGCTGCCGAATAGGCAAAGCTCTGGATGAGGCGCTCGACATGCGGATCGTCCGCGACCTCGCCGGTGATGCGCAGACGGCCGGCAATTTTAGGGAAAGCGTCGGCAAAACGCGCTGCACGCCGACGGATCGCAGCCAGCTCGTCGTTGTAACGCTGCAGGAAGCCGTCAGCCATTATTGGCCTCCACCAGGAAACGCTGAGTGGATGGATCGATCGTCGATTCGAAGCTGATCGGCGGCATCCCCTCATGCACGCGGAAGGTCGCGTGGATGCGCAGCCGCAAGGCTCGTTCGCCATTTCCGCGGCTCTTGAGGATACCCACTTGCACGTCGGACAGCCGCGTTTCGAACAGCGCGATGCGTCGTTCTATCAAACGAGCGAGACGGCTTTTGGCTTCATCGGTGACGAGATTTGCCGAGACCATGCCGTCAACGCCGAAAGACACCAGCGCATCGCCGAGTTCTTCATAGATCGATGGTGGAGCAGCCGGTCGACGGCGCGTGTTGAGTAGAGATTCGAGATCGCGGCGAATGCATTCGCGCAGTTCGCGCAGCTGTTCGGCCTGTGTCAGCGGCGGATCCTGCAGGCGATCGGGGTCCTCGTCGATCAGTCGATCGATGATCGACCTCGCGACGATCCTTTCCCGCGGCCTGTAGCGCTCCAACGGATCAACCATGAGCGGTGCGCCTCGTCTCTGCAGAGGTCGCAGCGAATTCCAGCGACTTCAGATCATGGAATGAAACAAGATCGTCGCCCGCCAGGAAGCACTTTTGGCCGCGCCCTGTTGTAATGCCGGTCGCCTCGTCGATCCATTCGGTCTCGCGGCCAAGCAGCAGCTTGGCACCTGTTGTACCGTGATAGATCGCAGGCAGGAGCACGGGGGCGATTGCACCGTCCACGAGTTCGAGCTCGGCCCTGCGAAAGGCGAGGTCGCGGGGGCGGGCGATCGGTTCGACGCGAAGCGCTGCTATCCTGGAAAAGTCGATCCACAAATAGGCACCGCCACTCATGATGACTTCGAGAGCATGTGGAATTCGATCGTCGAGATCGCGAAGGTCCGACACGGGCTGGCCATTCCAACGCATCGACCGTTCACCTCTGATCTTCTCCAGGGACTGCAACGCCGCGGCCGCATCCGAGGCATGGTCGCGATGAGCGATCCCCACCTTCAGGGCCGCTTGGTCGAGGGCTGTCGGTCCGTTCGGGAAGTCCGGTGCTGCCGCCTCGTCAAACCAGGCCGAACGCCCAGCCATCGCTCGCAGCTGATTGCGCAGCATGGCGAAGCCCATCATGTCCTCCGGCGCGAATGTCGTCGCGACATTGCACTGCGCATCGGCTCGTGCGTAATCTCCGGCAAGGATCAGAAGATCGATCAGAATATGCCTACCATCCTTGTCGGTCGGCGCTGCCTTTACATGTGCCTTCGCCTGCTCAATTGCGTCGTCGAGCGCGTTTTCGCTGAGAGCTTCGGCGATCTTGGCGGAGAGCGTCATGCGGACATCCTTTGCATGTTCGCGGGACGCGAGAATGCATAGGTCGCATTCGCCGTCTCCGCGATGAGGTGAAAACTTGTCGAGACGTCGTCGAGCTGAAAATGCGGCTGCAGCCGTACCGTGCAGGCGAACATGCCCGGCTTACCGGGAATTTCATCGACGCTGATGCCGGCCGAACGTAGTGGGAAACGCGTGCGCAGCGACAGGTCGGCGTCGTCATTGCCAAGCGTGTAAGTCGACAGCCAATCGTTCAGCTTGCGTTCGATGGAGGCGCTGTCGGCCAGCTTGCCGATATCATCGCGCATGATGACCTTCAGGTAGTGCGAGAAGCGCGATGCGCAGAGCACATACTGCAGCATCGCCGCGATGCGGGCATTTTGCCGTGCGTGCTCGCTCGAATAGTGTGGTGGCGCATGCAACGACTGATTGGAATTGAAGATCGCGGAGGAGGAGAGATAGGTGGTCGCTACGGGCACGATGCCTAGTTCACAGAGTTGCTGCTCTTGCCCGCTGGTCAGCCGTATCTCGACCGGCGCCTGCTGCGACAACCCGTTGCTTTCGATACCGAGATCGTAGGACGCAAGTTCCTCCGTGCTCAGCATGCCGCCATCGACCGCATCCTGCGTCACGCCGCGAATATCGGCGAACCAGCCGGATTCGATGAAATTGCGGATGACGATCATCGCAAAAGCGAAGGCGCCATTGCCCCAAAGCAAGGTGCTGCCGTCGGCGGTAATGCTTTCGCGGAACGGGAACCGATCGTCGCGCTCGCGGGAAAACGCCTCATAAGGCGCACGCATCAAAACACGCGGGGCGACCAGGCCCAAAAAACGGGAGTCCTCTCGGGCGCGGAGCCCGTTCCAGCGGATGCGGGTGGGATCATAGGCGAGCCAAGAAAAGTCTTGCACACGATTGAGTTCGTCAAAATCCTGCAGGCCGATTGCCTGCGGAGCGGCGGCAGCGACGAAGGGGCAGAAGGCCGCGGCGGCCGCCATGCTGATCTGCGTGAGCGCGCCGACGGTATCGCCGCCGGTCTTATCCTGCGGAGAGAGTTCGTAGTCCCCGATCAGCAGACCGAAGGGCTCTCCGCCAGGCATGCCGAACTCGCGGCTGTAGATCAGCTCGAAGAGATGGCTCTGGTCGAATTCCGTGGTCCGCTCGAGATGCCGCGTCAATTGCGCCCAGCTGACGCTGAGGATCTTGATCTTCACTTCTTCCGATCGGCCGGTGTGACGCATGAGCATAGCAAGCCCGCGCCACCGCGCTTCCATTGCCTGGAACTCGGGGTGGTGCAGGATGGCATTGACCTGCCTATTGAGCGCATCGTCGATCATGGCGATCACGCGATGCACTTGACGCGGCCAGGCAGCTCTCTGTTCCGTCGTTGTCGCGGTCATGGCGCTGACTGAAGGCGCGCGGCGAGACGATCGCCGCGCCGCCCCTCCTAGTTCTTGCTCGGAATGCGCGCGACCATGCGGAGCGACGTGGTCAGCTCTTCCATTTGCAGCCAGGGGCGCATCCAGGCGACGGCATTGTATGAGCCGGGTTTGCCCGGCACTTCCTGAACGGTCACCTTTGCATCGCGCAATGGATATTTGGCGCGGGACTCCTCGCCTGCATCGTCATTGGCGTTGACGTAGTTGGCGATCCAGCGGTTGAGCCAGTTTTCGCAATCCTGCGCTTCCATAAAGGAGCCGATCTTATCGCGGCCCATGACCTTCAGATAGTGGGCGAAGCGCGAGGTGGCCATCATGTAGGGCAGGCGGGCGGAAACTGCGGCATTGGCCGTTGCTTCTGGCTTGTCGTAAACCTTCGGCTTATGCGTCGTTTGCGCACCGAAGAACACGGCATAGTCGGTGTTCTTATAGTGGCAGAGCGGCAGGAAGCCCAATTTGCCGAGCTCGGCGTCGCGACGGTCGGTGATACCCACTTCGGTCGGGCACTTGAGATCGAGGTCGCCATCGTCACTCGAGAAGATGTGCATCGGCAGGTTTTCAACCTTGCCGCCGTTTTCCGCGCCGCGAATTGCCGTGCACCAGCCGCTCTGGGCGAAGGCGTCCGTCAGCCGCGTTCCCATCACGTAGGCTGCATTCATCCAGCAGTAGGAATTGTGCTCGAGTTCGCCGGTCTTCGAATGATCGGTTTCGTCGAAAGCGAAGTCGTCGATCGGGTTGGTCTTCGGACCATAGGGCATGCGGGCAAGCACGCGGGGGAGGGCAAGCGTGACGAAGCGCGAATCCTCGCTTTCGCGCAGGCTGCGCCACTTGGCGTATTCGACAGTTTCGAAGATCTTTTCCAGGTCGCGCGGGCGGGCGAGTTCGCGATAGTCGTCGAAGCCGAACATGCGCGGGCTTGCGGCCGAAATGAAAGGCGCGAAAGCGGCGGCCGCAATCGACGAAATCGCCTGCAGCGTCTGGACGTCATCGAAGGAATTGTCGAATTCGTAATCACCGATCAGAGCGCCCATCGGCTCACCACCAGGCGTGCCGAATTCGTCTTCGTAGATCGACTTGAACAGCCGCGATTGATCGAACTCCACCGCCTTTGCGAGATCCTTGGAAACTTCGCGCTTGGAAGCATTCAGTACGCGGATTTTCAGGTTAACGCTGGTCTCGCTGTTCTTGACGAGATATTGCAGGCCGCGCCAGCTGCCTTCCAGCTTGGTGAATTCAGGCGACTGCATGATCGCGGCAAGCTGACGGGAGATTTTCCGGTCGAGCTCGGCAATGGCCTTGTTGAGCGTTACCGTCAGGTTGCGGTCATAGGTGACGGTGCCCTTGAGTGCCTGATCGGTCAGCGTTCTCAGGAGATCCTGGGCACGATCGGGCTCGGTCTGCCTAGTAGCGGCCACGATCTGCGACAGCAGATTTTCCTCGGGCGCAAACTCGGCCTCTTTGGTCTTCAGTTGGCTTTCAGCGCTCATTTTTCGATCCTTGCGGAAATGCGGGCGATATCGACGCAGCTTGAAATCCGTCGTTATCGGCCGCTTGAAACGGAACCGGGCGATCGGCCTTGGCTGATCGCCGACGACGATCAGCTTGCGGTCGGCTTTTCGGCCAATCCAAGCTCGGACATCAGCTTGGACAGATCAGCCTTGTTTTGGAGCACGTCTTCAAGCAGTCGCTCTAGCTCTTCCGAACGGTCGGCCTTGCTCATGAGGTCGCGGAGCTGGTTGCGCGCATCGAGGAGGGCCTTGAGTGCCGGGACTTGATTGACGATGGAGCCCGGCTCGAAATCCCGCATGCTCTCGAATTTCAGCGAGACGGGAAGCTGCGAGCCGTCGCCCTCCAGCGTGTTTTCGACAGAAATGTTCAGGCCAGGCGTCATACGGCGCATGACGTCATCAAAATTATCGCGATCGATCTGAACGAATTTGCGCTCGCCGAACGGTTTCAGCGGTTGGGTCGGGTTGCCCGAGAAGTCGCCGAGAACGCCGACGACGAAAGGCAATTCCTTGACGACCATCGCACCCTCAGTCTCCACCTCATATTTGATGTGGACCCTGGGCTTGCGCACTCGCTCCAGCTTTTCGTGAACACTCGCCATAAAGTTTCTCCTTCCATGCCAGCGGCAAATTCGCTCTACAGATGTGGCGCAACTCGATTTTGGAAAGGGTCGGTTGCAAAAAGTTAAGAAGACGGTTGTATTTCTCACCCATTCTTGTTCGATTTCAGCTGAATGCCTGCAGCCGTCAGCACGGCGTTGCGCGCCTGCTGTTCCGGCAGCAATTCGGCCAATAGCTCGGAAAAATCCATGCGGCCGCGCCTGACCATCGTCTCGATCGACATCGAGATCGGAGAGTGGGGTTCAGTGCGGCGGAAATAGCGCGCGACGACAAGCAGCAGCTCGAAGGCTTCCTCGCGCGAGCCGATCTGTTCAACACTCAGTGCGCGCGGACGCACTTGTACCTGCTCGCCGCCCCCTTGCTGTGGTTCCCCCGCGGCCACGACCTCATCCGATTCAATGCCGGCGAGAGAACGAAGCGCCAAGGCTGCCTCCTGCAGAACATTATGCGTGTTGGAACTCGGCGGTGCCATCTGCCCGCAGCGATCGTTAAGAACCGATACGAGGCGGTCGAATGCGGCAATGCAGCCACTGACCGTTTCAAGATGCGAACTCATCGCCGCCGTGCCTGCCTCGAGAACAGCCTGACTCAACTCGTCACGCCGTTTTACCTCGTTGGGCCGCTGCGACAGCTGAAAGTCCCAGAGGGAAAACTGGCCGAATTTCGCGCCGGGAATGAGCGGCGACAACCTGATCGCTTGGATGATGGTTCCTTCGCCGCCGATGCCATTGAGGCCCGAAAGCGGGGCAAGCCGTTCCTCGATATCGTCGACGCCGACGGAATGAAATTTCTCCCAATGCTTGTCCAAAAGCGACGCGATCGCATGGTAGACGTCCCGCAACCCTTCGAAACCGCGCAAACGTAATTCCGCTTCAGCCAACCATGCTAATACTTCGAGATCCTTACTTTTCGAAGAAATAATCTGCAATCCGAGATTGCTGACATCTGCCCAAAGAGGCGAAATGCTAATATTTTCGCCCGGAGATATACCTCGTTCCGCCGCGCGAGCCTGGTTTCTTGCGTCCTTTATTCTATAGTATATTTCGCGCGTAGAAGTATTATTGCGAATATTTTCTCCGCATGGCGCGTTTTCTTCAAATGGATTTTCTATGTCGCGAACGTTCAGCAGGGAATTAACTCCATATCATGAACTACATCGTTAGAGGGCGTGATAGTTAGGCCGATATATTCCTTTGTCAACCATGTCTATTCTGCAACAGATTTATGACGATTCCATTTTTTGACCACGTGAAAAATTTTTTGTAGTCCATCTGGACGTATCGAAATAACCGCCCTAGTTGTTGCCGCGATTTGGAGCGTGTGGTTGAAATGAAACCAGAGGGAGGAAACTTCTAGGTGTCGAATATCGATCTCAATCGTCTGATCAGAACGCTTGAGCCAGCATTGCGCGTCGGTCTCGAGGCTGCAGCATCGCTTGCAGCACGTGATCGCCATGCAAATGTCGATGTCGCACATTGGATATTGTCGTTGCTGGATATATCCGAAGTTAGCTCTTTGTTTGAAGAGCTTAGCGTTTCTTCCGCAGCGCTCCGCACGGAGCTTGATAGCGCCATCGCCGACCTACCGAGGGGCGATGGTGCCGCACTGGTACTCTCTCAAAATTTGCTCGCTCTGATGCGCGAGGCATGGCTTGTCGCGTCGCTCCAATGCGGGCGTAGCAGCATCACGTTCGCCGATCTTCTGACCGCACTGAGCGACGACCAGTCGCTGCGAATCATGGCACGGGGCATGGCGCCGTCGCTGCGCAGCCTTGATCGCAACGCCCTTGAAAAAAAGTTGAACGCGACTTTCGCTTCCGACGGCGCCTCATCATTGTCAGAGAATTCCGAAACTGTTGCCGCCGTCGGCGAAAATGAATTCCTGCGCCTGTACACGCGGGATATGACGGCGGATGCGAGGCTTGGTCGTATCGATCCAGTTATCGGGCGTGATCGCGAGCTGCGCCAGGTGATCGATATCCTCATGCGTCGCCGTCAGAACAATCCGATGCTGGTCGGCGAAGCAGGTGTTGGGAAGACGGCTGTTGCCGAGGCGCTGGCGCTGGAAATTGCGGCGGGCAATGTGCCTGATATGCTGAAGCCGGTACGGATTCTTCTTCTCGACCTCAGCCTGCTACAGGCCGGCGCCGGCGTCAAAGGCGAGTTCGAGCGCCGCTTGCACGGCGTTGTCGCGGCCGTGCGGGCGTCGGTCGAGCCAATCATTCTGTTCATCGATGAAGCGCATGGCCTTATCGGTGCCGGTGGGCAGGCCGGGCAGGGGGATGCCGCTAATATTTTGAAGCCGGCATTGGCGCGCGGTGAGCTCAGGACGATCGCGGCCACGACTTGGAGCGAATACAAGCGATATATCGAGAAGGACGCGGCGCTGACCCGACGCTTCCAGGTCGTTCAGGTGCTCGAACCCGACGAAGAAACGGCAATCCGCATGTTGCGTGGCGTCGTAGGCAGCTTCAAGGCTCACCACAAAGTACGGATTCGCGACGAAGCGCTCGCGGCTGCCGTCCGCCTCTCGACGCGCTATATCCCGGCGCGGCAATTGCCCGACAAGGCGATCAGCCTCATCGATACCGCCGCGGCAGCCGTCTCACTGGCTCGACAGACCGTTCCAGAGGCGCTGAAGGAGTTGCGCAACGAGCTGGGGATGCTGGAGGTCGAAGCCGCTGCCCTTTCTGCCGAGCCGCCGACCCCGGATATCGTCGAACGTCTTGCTATCATCGCGAGCGAAAAGGACGAAGCGGTAGGTGAGGTCGAGCGGCTGCAGGCCAAGCTCGACGCTGAAATCAGGCTGTCGGCCGAGGCCGATCGTATCGAAGCCGCGCTCGCCGATCCCAATGGTCCAGAGGGCGAAGATGGCGTTCGTCTGCGCGGCGACAATGTCGCTCTCTTCCAGCCGAATGGCTCATCCGTCGACGCCGCTCGTGCGGCCCTCGTACAGGCCGAGCGCAGTCTTGCCGACGTTGCCGGAGAAACCCCTCTGGTGCCTCGCGTGGTCGACAAGGAAGTGATTGCCGGGATCGTAGCGCGCTGGACTGGCATCCCTGTCGGCAAACTCTTGTCCGACCAGGTCGAAACCGTCAAGACGCTCGATGCAAGGCTGAAGGAGCGCGTGCTCGGGCAAGACAATGCAATTGCGCGGATTTCGGCTGCGATGCGGTCTGCCCGCGCAGGCCTTTCCGACCCACGTCGCCCCCCCGCAGTCTTTTTGCTCGTTGGCATGTCGGGAACCGGCAAGACCGAGACGGCTCTCTCGCTGGCTGATCTTCTCTATGGCGGCAGCCAATATCTGACGACCATCAACATGTCCGAGTTCAAGGAGGACCATAAGGTTTCGCTGCTGCTCGGATCGCCCCCCGGTTATGTCGGTTATGGCGAGGGCGGCGTCTTGACGGAGGCCGTTCGCCGTCGCCCCTATGGCGTGCTGCTACTGGATGAGATCGATAAAGCCCATCCGGGCGTGCAGGAAGTCTTCTATCAGGTCTTCGACAAGGGAACGCTGCGCGACGGCGAGGGCCGCGACATCGATTTCAAGAATACCACCATCGTAATGACCGCCAATACCGGCTCGGAGTTATTGGCAGCCCTGGCGGCTGATCCGGAAACCATGCCTGAGGGCGAAGCGCTGGAAACGCTGCTGCTTCCCGAATTGCAGAAGCACTTCAAACCGGCCTTCGTCGGCCGCACGACCGTTCTGCCCTTCATGCCGCTGAGCGGTGAGACGCTGAGCGGGATTGTCGACATTCAGATCGGCCGCATCCGTGATCGCGTCGCCGCCTCGTATGGCACGAGCGTCTCGCTCGCTTCGGAAGCCCGCGAGGCGCTGGTCGGCCGCGCCAAGGCAAGCGAAATGGGCGCGCGTGCCATCGAAACCATGATCGGACGCGATCTTTTGCCAGAGCTTTCGACCTTCTTCCTCGATGCGGTCGCAGCTGGACGCAAGGTTGGCGGCATCACCATAAGCTTTCACGACCATCGCTTTCTCATCGAAGAGGATCCGGTGGGCGACCAGGAATTCGCTGGCCCCGAGGATGGCGGCACGGCGAATAAAGCAGCCCCGGACGAACACAGCGCCCGGATGCGGCATTAGACGGAAAGGTAAACCCGCCCTGCAGCGACAGGGCGAAATTCAAATCTCAACAGGAGAGTTCAGAGCATGCCGATTTATCTGCAGATCGACGGAATTCAGGGTGATGCAACCCACGAGCAACACAAGAAGTGGATGGACATCGAAGTCATTCACTGGAATGTCTCGCGCAACATGAAGACGTCAGCCGGTTCGGCTGCGAACCGCGAAGCTTCCGAGCCGACCGTTTCGGAAGTTATCCTGACCAAGGTCAGCGATTCCTCGTCGACGAAGCTCTTCCAGGAAGCATGCTCGGGCCGCACCGGCAAACAGGCCGTCATCCATCTGGTAACCACCGGCAACCCGGGCGATACCTATATCGAGTACACGCTCACCAACACGCTGATCGCCAGCTACTCGGTCGATTCCAATGGCGACCGTCCGGTCGAAACGATCAAGCTCAACTTCACGAAGATGGAAGTGAAGTACACGCCTTACGACGACTCGCAGACGCCGCAGTCGCCGATGATCGCGTCCTACGACCTGGCAACGACCAAGGCTGCCTGAGTTTTGTATCGCTTTCCGGCGCGTTGGCATCAGCGCGCCGGAATCGCGTCCGCTGCCAGATCGTGCTTTGGCGCGATCGGCATGTTTCGGCAAACGTCCCTCAAAGAGGTCGCCATGGTAGATTTTTCCGTTTCGTCAGCGGCACTGCAGATGGAGCCCGTGAAGCAGGCCGATCTTCCGCCCGTGAAGCGTGCAGGCCGCGGGCCGTCCTACGACTACTTTTCCTATCAAAGCGGCCCGCGCGAATTTGCGGCGCGTGGTCAGGCGATGGGAGCCGCCGCATCGCTTTTCCGGATGTTCTCCGAAAAAGCCAACGAGATGTCGTTGACGCATTGGCTCCAGCGATGGCTGCGCAACAACGAGGCGCATATCATTCGCGAGATGGATACCAACCATCATTCGGTGTTCGTTGCGCAATACAATTATTCCGTCACCGACGGCGAAACACGGGTACTGATGGCGCGCGGCGCCTATCTGCTTGGCACGGTGCCGAAGCGCGCCGATATCGGCAAGATCCTGACCCCTCAGGTGCTGTATGGCCCCGGCATGCACGAGACGCTGCCGAACGGCACCCTGTTCCAGATCGTCTATCTCGTCGGCGGCCGTAAGCAGCAGATTGGCAGCGCCAGCACTATAGGCTCGGCAAGCTCACTGGTAGGATAAGCGCAGATGAACGATCAGCCCTCGGCCAATGATTTCATCCAGGCGACCCGAAACCTCAGGGTTTCCTCACCGCTTGGAACGGACCAACTCCTGCCGGAGCGAGTGATGATCACGGAAGGCGTTTCGTCGCTTTTCGACATCCGGCTCTCCGTGCGCGCCAAACGGGAAGTCATTAAGCCGGAGGAATTGATCGGTCGACTGATCGATATATCCTTGGAAGTCCAGCAGGATGAAGACGGTGGCGATGGCGTTCGCCGTCCGTTCAACGGCTTGGTCACCGCGCTTCAGGAGGGGCCGCCGATCACGCGCGGCCTGCGTTCCTACTCGATGGTGATTAAGCCGCAGATGTGGCTGCTATCACAGCGCTCGGATTGCCGCATCTGGATGGACAAGACCAGCATCGATATCGTCGAGACGCTGTTTTCCGAACACGGCATTCCGGCCCCGGATGTTTCCGGTGTCGTGACGCCACCGCCGCCACAACATTATTCCGTGCAGTGGAACGAAACGGATCTGGATTATCTGACGCGCCGCTTCGAGGAAGACGGCCTTTTCTACTGGTTTTCACATGAAGAGGGCAGCCACCGGCTGCATGTCGCCGATGGCGCCAACTCATGGGCCGGCCCGTCTCCGTCGGCGCAGGGAGAAGGGCGCGTGCGCCTTGCTCAGGGCTCGACAGACCGCAATCACATCAGCGATTGGACGAAGCATTACGCCTATGTTCCAGGCCAGCGTGCCGGCGCCGATTGGAACTTCGAGACACCGCAAATGGTGCCGGGCACGACCACGCCGTCATTGGTACAAATGCCCGACGCGATGAAGCGGGAGCTCTATGAATATCCGGCTCGCATTTCATCCGTTGCAGAAGCCGAGCGGGCGCAGAAGCTGCGCATGCAGGCGAGCGAGGCCGACCATAATCGGGTCGTCGGCCGATCGTCTTCGCGCGTGCTGGAGGCTGGCCGGCGATTTACGCCTTACGAAGTGGCGCATCCCGAACATGTCTATGAAGAGCATGTTATCATTCGCGCCACCCATTATGCGGTCGACCCCTCTTACGAAACCAATGCGGATCAGCCGGAATATACCAACGAATTCGAAGCCGTGCCGTCGCGCGTGCCGATGACGCCGCATCGCACAACCGAGCGGCCACGCATCCGCGGCACGCAGGTCGCAATCGTCGCCGGTCCTCCCGGGGAGGAAATCCATCCGGACCAATATGGCCGCATCAAGCTCTGGTATCCCTGGGATCGCCGCGCCAAGAAGGACGGATCGGACACCTGCTGGGTGCGTGTCGCCCAGAGCTGGGCCGGCGGCACCTGGGGCGGCCAGGTCATCCCGCGCATCGGCATGGAAGTCATGGTCGCCTTCATCGACGGCGATCCGGACAGGCCTTTGGTAACGGGCGTGGTGCCGAACCCAAGCAACGGCGTGCCCTACGACCTTCCTGCCAACAAGACCCGCATGGTGCTGCGCTCCAATACGCATAAGGGCACCGGCTTCAACGAGATGACCTTCGAGGACGATGCCGGCCGGGAAAACATGTTCTTTCACGCCCAGAAGGACCAGACGACGCGCGTGCGCAACGACCGCACCAAACGCGTCGACCGCCACGAGGTCGCCTCCATCGGCGGCAACCGCGCCGTTGAGGTGAGCGGCAACCAGAAGCACGAGATCGGTGGATCGGTGAATACGGTTGTGGGCGGTACCGGGCCCATGGCCATGGCGTTGATGGGCGCGGTGCAGGGACTTTCGGGGCAGACGGCCGGATTGCTTTCCCAGGCGGGTCAAATCGCAGGCGGGGGCGGTGAAGGACTTGCCGCATTCGCTGGCACCATTGCCTCCTCCGCCCTGGGCTTCCTCGGATTAGGAGGGCTGGGTAGCCGCGAAGGTGTGGTCTCGGGGCCAAACCCGCGAGCGGACGCTGGAACGAATCTGTCCGGTTCCGGCAGCGGGTTGGGCGAAGCGGCAAGCGGCCTCTTTCCGCTCCCAGGCATCATGAACACTGTCGTGGGGTCGTTCAAATCGGACACTATCGGCATTGCAAGAGCAGAGCAGATTGGTGTCAGCAAGGTCACGCACGTTGGTCAAACGTCCCTCGAAAAGGTCGGAAAATTCAAGAAAGTGATCGTGGGCGACGAATTCGTTATCGAATGCGGCGCCTCGAAATTCATCATGCGCCAGGACGGCACGGTCATCATTCTTGGGACGCATTTCAACTTCACCGCATCGGGGCCGACGCAGATCAACGGCAAAGTCGTCGATCTCAATAAGCCGGGCGGCGGCTTTGCCGAAGCCTCCCCGTCATCGTCGGATACGACGGCACAGGGCTGAGGCGCAATGTCGGTCGACAATCACACACCTTTCCCGGCGCTCGCTTTCCGGCAGTATAATTTGGCTGGCGAGTTGCTGGGTGTTGTTGTCGCTAGAGGCACTTTCAAACTGACAAATGACGGTCCGCTTGTTTTGGATCAAAACCAGCGGCCATTGGTCATGTCGGACGTCTATGACGGCGATCCGCATGAGACGCCACAGATGGCTTGCACAGATCTGGCACCGTTCAAGCCAGGGACGGATGTAACTTTTATAGGTGCCGCCTTTGCCTCCGACGGTGGGGCGGCTTCTTCATGGATATGTGGCCTGAAAGTAGGGCCTGTACAAAAGCGGCTGCGCGTTCATGGACCGCGTGTCTGGCGGGCGAAGACCCGCAAGACATGGCGGGGACTGATCGACAAGGAGAAAGAGGACGCGCTTGATGGTTGGGAGCTGACTACGGGAGAGCCGGTGACCTATGTCCCTATCGACTGGCGATTTGCTTTCGGAGGCAGGATCGAGAGCGGCGAGGTATTCGAACGGAACCCACTCGGGATCGGGCTCGTCGATCAGCACCAGTTTCGTGAAAGACCGGAATGGCCAGCGCCGCAGATCGAGGATGCGGACGAACCAGTTCGCTCTGTCGACGACAGGCCGGCGCCCGCAGGTCTTGGTCTGCTTTCGCCATTCTGGGAAGATCGGATACGAAAGGCGGGAACCTATGACGACGCTTGGCTAAACGAAAGGCATCCTCTGCTTCCCCGCGACTTCGATTTCTCCTTCTGGCAGGCCGCGCATCCGGACTTGGTGGCAAATCCCTGGCTGCGGGGCGACGAAGCCTTTGAGCTGGATCACCTCCTGCCGGGATTAGAGATGTTCCATGGTCGCCTGCCTGGCGTTGGTCTTCAGATTGAAATCGATCGGGGTACAGGCCCGGCGCGTGGCCCCATGGTGCTCGACGGCGTCCATTTCGACATGAGGCCCGATGTGGGGCGCGTTTTCCTGACCTGGCGGATCGGCTTTCCCTGGCCGGAGCGTCGCGGGCTGCCCAGGATGACTGTTGTCAATCTTTCTGAAGGTGTCAGCTAATGGCCGGCAATCAGCCTGCAGAAGCGCCCCCAGAGCCAGAGCCTCTGGAGTATGTACGGATCGATCCCAATAGTAGTTTGCTGTCGGACAACGGCAAGCAAGCCACGAAAGGCCCTCGAATAAGCCCTACGGCAGCCGTTCCACCGCCCCCGGAATTCATTCCCGATGACAGCTCCGCGATTGCGGTTTGCCTGTCGCCGGATGTTTGTCGTTCACCAACTGCACCCGTGCCTTACATGGTATGGGGCAAGGCCGACGATAAACAGAATTACTCCCCGGATGTGAAATCCAACGGGAAGGTTATCAAGCGCTCCAATTCACAATTCACAGCGACTTATGGAGATCAGCCTGGAACGGGACTGGGTGTAAAATCAGGCACCGTGGGAAATATCGTAACGCCGGTGACCTCGTCTAACATCGTGCGAGCAAACGGCATACCGGTACAGCGTCATACAGATCGTTGCACATTGAACAATGGTAACTGCCCTGGCGAGTATGTTTATGTTCAGTCGACCGAGACTGACAAGGCGCCGGATGCCACGGATAAACAGAACCAGAGCTCCGGGAAGACGCAGGACACACGTAGCACCGGCGAAAAATTTGCCGATGGTTTTACCGAAAACGCCAGCGAAACCTGGGACGGTGTCAAGAAAGTCAGCTCAAATCTCTGGGACGGTACGAAGAATCTGGCGTCCGACCTTTGGAATGATCCTGGCGGGACGGTCGCCGCGGGCGCTGAAAGTGTCAAGGATGGCGCAGTCGGGGCCGCTAATTGGACCGCCGAAGTTGGGCAGAACCTATATGACAACCCGGGTGCAACTCTGGCCCGAGGATGGGATAATACTACCAACACCGCGAGTTCAATATGGCATGGTGTGGCTGACCCTTACAGCGAAGCCTATGCAAAGGGTGGTCTGGCACAGGCCGCTGGTCATGGTACTTTTGACGTTGTAAAATTAGCTGTGGAAGCTCTCGCGACCAAAGGTGCTGTCACGGTTGCTGGCAAAACGGCTTCTGTTGGGGCTAGCGTTTTCGCGAAAGCTCATCGCGCGGAAGAAGTTGCGGAAACGGTAAATGATGCGCGGCGTATTGAGGGGAAGATTGAAGACGGCGCACAGGGTGCGAGGAGTACGAAGTTAGACCCAGAGAAATCGCCGAAAAAGAAGCTCTCGAAAGAAGAGTACGATAAACTTAGAAAGAAGACGCCATCTCAGGCTATGCGAGATAAGGTCAATGAGGGACAGCCCGTTGCCACGCCCGAGAATCCAGTTGATGATCCTTGGCTGCCGGGCAAACAACGTACTGGACCCTTGGAGGCAGATCATATTGTTTCCATGAAAAATATCACTGAGATGGACGGATTTGCAGATTTGAGCACTGAGAATCAGCTTAAAGTCCTAAATAATCCTGATAACTTCACAGGGCTTAGCAAATCGGCAAACTCCTCAAAGGGGGCGAAGTCCTTCGAAGACTGGATTTATTATGGGCAAGGCGACGATAGAATCGCGGTTAATTCGACTCTTCGGCAGCAAATGATCGAGCGCTCAAACCAAATTAGGCCTCAGTTGCAGCAGCAAATTAATGATCTATCTTCTGGAAGATAAGCACCATTCATGAGGTTTTGAATGAACGACACCTATCTTTCACGCTTTTGGGGGAGTGATTATCAGGTCATTCTCGATGCGGCAGATATCGGCCGTTCGCTGCCGCCTTTTTGGGTGGACATTGCGACTGCGGATCAAAGCCGGAGATTGGAGGCCTTTAGGGCGCTTGTGCGCCAAGTCTTCATTCATATGCCAGAAACGAGCAGTCTTCTTCTGGAGAGAACGACCGATGCCTATCTCGTCAAAGTACGAGGCGATGTGGCGCTCGTTACCGACCGGCAGGCGGACGATCAGGTTTTATCCTACAGGGGATTTGCACCGACTGATAAATCCATGTTCGGAGGAAGCGTTGGGGCTTTCTACAAAGCGCTCGACGGCTTCTGCGACTTCCATTCTATGGGTGGCTTGCTGCCGGAAGGAGAAATCCGTCCGATAGGTAAGGACGGTAACGAGTATTGGACGGAGCCGTCTTCGAAGTTATTCGAGACTGTCAAATCAAAGGATTATTTTCACATATTCAACAGCGGCGGAAAGGGACAGGGCTATGTCAGCCTTCACAGCACCGTTGTTGATGATCCGGAGGGATTGCTTCTCTGGGTTGACGATGACGAACCCATGACAGATATGGATTTCTGGGATCTTTTTGACAATTGGACTTCCATCGCAATGGAAGACAATTGATCGAGGTGGTGTGGAAGCATTCCATGATGTCGCCCCGTCGATTTCCAAGGTATATGCTTCTTTGCGATAGAGCAGCGAGAGGTTGTCCGTTATCTAGTGCACCTCAACGGCGGAGCACAATTTTTCGTCGGAATCGTTCATTCTGATAGAGGCCGTGTTGCTTGAGATCGTATATGCTGAGTGTCGCCATAATGCTAGGGATCGCACTGGCAGCCGCACTTCGTCAGCGGACCCTAAGGAATTGCTGACGAGCACTGAACGTGGGTTCTCACTTGGAGGCCGTCAGTGCAAGACGCGGCAAATCTCCTCTTTAAGAAAGGACGCGGAACGCACAGGACGCAATGATCGGGATATTGCAAATGCGCATGTCGAGTTGAATAGACGTAGGCGGGTCATGCCAGCAATTCATGAAAATTTGCAATACGCGTTGGAAGAATACGGCCCAGTAAAGCAAATCCGATTTGCGTCTAAACCAGAGCTTTCGGAGTTGCGTCGAATGCTACCTCAGACGATTGTCGATTTCATCGAGGAGAAGGGGTTTTGCTCCTTTCACAATGGTCTATTTACCATGTGCAGCCCAGATGAGATGAGGACTGTCACCGCGTTAGTGTTCGGTGCAGACAACGATTTCCATCACAGGAGCTGCCATGTGTTCGGCTACACTGCCTTCGGCGTTCTTTATTGTTGGTCGGATAAGTTCTACAATTTTCGGATAGAGTTGCCTTTAAATGTTGTTTACTGCCGAGCTCTTACAACGCCAGAAAACTGGCCGCCCCAAGCAAGTGCAGAGCATATTGCGTCGGGCATGATTCCAGATGAGGAAGAAGCAGATTTTTTGGACGCCAACGGCAATCCCATGTTTGCCGAATGTCAACGCGCTTATGGCGCGAATGAAGCGAATGAATGCTATGGTTTCTTCCCTGCTTTGGCGATTGCCGGTGCTTTCGGCCCAGCGCAAGACTTAAAGCACATCAAGCGAGTGAAGGCACTAGAGCATTTCACGTTCCTTGCGCAGTTGCGGCAATTCTATCTTGCCAAGCCCGTTTCAAGCGGCCTTCAGGCGGTACGGCCCATCGGCTAGCGGAGCCGAAGGTTAAGAGCGGGATTCAAGCTTTGTGCGTTCACCAGATTCAGAATTATGGTGACAGTGCACTTAAATAGGAACATACGCTGTGTAGCGTACCCCATGGCCCGCCCGTTCCGGTTGCAGAACCAAAATTAGTGCACTGTCACCGTAATTCGTCACCGTAATTCAGATGACCTAGTGCCTAGAATACCAGGGCGCATAAACCAATCTAAGTAGTTTGGGAGAAACTTTGACTGAGCCCAATTCTCGTACGATTGCGACCTTGGATAAGCTGGATTCTGTCGACTGGTTTGCAAATGCAGGAAAGAAAGACCAGAATCACGCTGAGTATGTGAATTCATGGGCCGACGCTATAAAATCCTGCTCAGCGCCTGAGTGGGAAAATCTTACTTTAGAAGCCGCCAATCAAATGCGGGAACGGATTAGGGAGAAGAGTAAGGAGAGACTAAATCAGTGGAATAGTATTTTAAAAGTGGTAAAGCCTCTTTCGGATGCTCTCGCCAGGGATAAGGCGGAAAAAATTTCAATATCAAATAAGCTTCCTGAGACATTTTTGAAATGTATTAGGTGGGATATATTTCACTTGTGCATGGAAGCTGAATATTCCGATCTTGTGGATCCCGCATTTTTTTCCTCCGTTTCGTTCTATTATTTTCACGGACACTTTCCGTGTGGCTTCTCTGGCGCCTTTCCTCGGGGAAAGTTCGTTATATATTAGGTCTGACGAGCTATAAATTTCCACTGTAAATCTGAGGCGAATTCGGCTTTCGATTGTCGTTGGCGACCGGTGCTATCGTTCGGCCTTAGGCGGAACTCCTGAACAGGTGTAGACTGTGAAAACGATCGTCGGGGACGGTGAGATGGTCTTTGGGGCACTTTCAATTAATGGACGGAAATCTGGATTGTTATTGGACGGGAGCAAATGACTTCTAGGAGCTAGAAATGACAGCGATAACCGATTTTGAAGACGCACTTGCAATCGTACAAAACACTCCCTCCCGTTTTGATTTTTTTGGCGCGGCCCCCGAAGACAATGTCGCAGCAGCAGAGCGGATGCTTGGTATTCGCATGCCGCCAAGTTATCGTAGGTTCCTGATTACCTTGGGCGTCGGCTCATTTGATGACGCCGAATTTTATGGAATCATCGCTAACAAGATACCTGGCAGTTCGGTGCCGAGCATGATTTGGCGAACTATGGAAGATCGTAAACTTGCCGGCTATCCTAAAACGCATATCACCATAATGAGCAGTGGTTATGGTCCCATTTTTTGCCTCGACGGTTCTGCCGTTACCGCGGAAGAAGAGTATCCAGTTGTTGAATGGACACCCAGCACTTCTGCGTCAAACCCCGGCGAAAGGCTGTCGGAAAATTTCGGCGCGTTCTTTCTAAGTGAGATAAGAAGTCGGCTTTGACTTCATATTCGAAGTATTGGGGGCAGTTAAGGGTATGGAATTGCCCCTTAAAAATCGAACCTGATCAGGTTTCCGTTCGACGGTTGAAGGGGCAACTCCAGTATATAATTGAAATGAATAAACTTTACGAAGAGATAGCGCGCAAATATCGCAAGCCGACTTTGTCCGTCTCCTTTACGGAACAGGAGCATTTAGCGCTTCGGAAATATTTCCCGGATCCGGTTGCCGATTTTTGCTTCGATATTGGTCGGTCGGTGTTGGGTAGCGGACTTATTCAATCATGCCATCCCGATGATATGAGGGGAATTCTCGCGCTTATTTTCGGTGCTGACAGAGATTTTTCGCACAACAATTGCCATGCTTTTGCTTATTCTGCTTTTGGCATTATTTTCTTTTGGATGAAAGATTATGGCTACGGCAATATCAGTGTTTATGAAGGCTGTTTGACGCAGAAGAATTTTGTGAAGGGGCAGCCTGCAGGAGCGATGGCTGCCAATGCGGTTTCAGTACCGTTCTGGTTATCGGATCAGGCGCTGGATTTTGAGGACGGAGCCGGCAAGCCACTATTCAAGCGAGCTTCTAAGAAGCTCGGATTTCTCGAATCTGGAGAATGTTACGGATTCGTGCCTGCTTTGGCTCTCGGAGGAGTTTCAGATATCGCTCACCTCAAGCGCCTAAAGGCGTCCGAGCATTTCGCTATCGTCGCGCAGACTATGGAATACAATCTTATCGACGTTCAGGGATATGGCCAGTCCGTGGTCGTGCGCCCGATAGGGCCGCGATAGCCTTTTCGCAAGTCCTGGCGATGCGAGCGGTGCGGTGAGCAACTTAAGCTGACGTGCGACCGCGGTTTGCGTGTTGTGGATTTAGGAAGAGGCGGGAAGCCTAATGAGTGTCGAACTAAAAATATGTGGGGAAAAATAACGATAGCATGGGTGTTAAATGTTGGATTCTTTTTTTGTAGACACGATTGACGAAATAGGGCCGCCACAGAGATGCCTTCCATTGACGGCAGAGCAGGATGCCCGCCTTTCTAAATGCCTGCCGAGCAGTTTTATGGATTTTTTGCGCGCATACGGGCTGGGCGACTATTTCGATCGAAAGGTACAATATTGCGATCCGGCGGAATTTTCGCCCATCCTTGCTTTGGTTTTCGGCGCGGATGCGGATTTCAGTCACAAAGATTGCTTCGTGGTCGCCCATTCCGCGTTCGGTCGGCTTATCTGCTGGTCTGAGCGACATGATCATTTCGAGATCGATCTTGTTGATCTGCGATTGACATCCAGCAAGCTCGCCCCAACGAAATTCATCCTGCCCCCCGGGTTCGAAAAGCGGGAACGCAGTTCGGATCCAAACATCCTCGCTCGCTCGCTACTTGTATCAGACCGCAGAGACTACGAGGAATTCGACGCTCAGGGCAAACCTATGTTCGATCGCTGTATAGCGTCTTACGGCTCGTTGGAGCGAGATGAATGCTATGGCTACTTTCCAGCGATTGCGACAGTCGGTCTGGATAGTCCCATGCGACGGCTCGAAAACATCAGGCGTGTAAAAGCGCTTGAGCATTTCGCTATTCTCGCTCAGCTGGGTACCTTCCATTTGATGAAACTGGAAAGGGGGCAATACACGGTAATACGCCCGATAGGATGATTGACCGTTGGCGTCTAGTACCTTTTCAAAAATTCGCGATGGAGGTGGTCGGATGCGGCGAAGCCGGGTCATATTGGTGGGAAAGGCGGTAGGCTGCACTGACGTGCCCCCAATGAATTAGGCCATTTGGAACTGGAATTTTCCACTTATGATCCCTGAAGGGAAGAAGAGGAGAATTCGATGAAGGCCTCGAAGTTTTCGGAAGCGCAGATTGCGTTCGTCCTGAAGCAGCCAGGCCTATTGAGACGGCGTCTTATTTCGAGGAACGCGTCGATTATACGAACGTTAAACCCGAGTATTTCTGCATCGAAGGCAATGGAGTTGGCGGAGCAACAGGCCGCCAATAAAGATGCCATCCATACGCTTGATATGATCGCGGGTGGCCAGCTCTAGTCTCGTCAGACGAGCTGGCAGGAGCGCCGCTGCTGCACCTGACGACGCGTCCGAAGCTCTGGGCGCAATGGTTCGATCTGCAGGAGCTGCCGACGGAGAATGCCTATCCCGGCGCGCGCTTCGACCAGTTTTCCATGATCATCGCAGCCGCCATCGCCGGGCTCGGTGTGGCGCTTCTGCCGACCTATCTGATCGAGGATGAGCTCAAGGCCGGCACGCTGCTGCCGCTGTTTAATCTGCCGATGCCGACCGAGAACAGCTATTACGTGGTCATGCCGGAAAAGAAGCAGACGAAGGAGACGGCGACATTGTTTCAGGATTGGCTATTGAGTGAGGTCGCGCCGCGATCGCAATATGCCATCCATGCCGCTGTTCCCGATCTTGACGGCGGCATATAAATTTTAAGCTTGAAATTCCTTATTGCAACGGTCACACGTTTTCATACCGTGTCACTGCATATCTCCAGCAGACGCGAGATAAATTCGGGAGGAGGAAGCCGCCATGAAGATGCATCCGCTGAAGGGGCCGAACCGGCTGAAGCTCGGCGTTTTCTCGGCCAACGCGGATGGTGGGCTCGCGATCACCGATGTGCCGGAGCGCTGGACGGCCGGCTGGCAGGATAATCTGACGGCAGCACAGATTGCGGATCGGGCGGGGCTTGAATTCTTTCTGCCGATTGCTCGCTGGCGTGGTTTCGGCGGCAAGAACCGTGTTCGCGAATGGTCGTTCGAGACCTTCACCTGGGCTGCTGCGCTCTCGGCCGCGACCGAGCAGATCGGCCTTTTCATGACGGTGCACGTGCCGCTCGTCCATCCCCTTTATGCTGCCAAGTCGCTTGCGACGGTCGATCATATCAGCCATGGGCGGGCCGGACTGAACATTGTCTGCGGCTGGAACCCGAAGGAATTCGGCATGTTCGGTGTGCCGCTGGTGGAAAAAGGCTACGATCAGGCCGCCGAATGGCTCGAAATCGTCGAAAGGCTCTATGCCTCGGATGAGCCTATCGATTATGCCGGCGCCTACTACAATCTGAAAGAGGCTGTCAGCCGCCCTGCTAGCCTGCAGGCGCCGCGGCCGGTGACGATGAATGCGGCTTTCGGTGGTCCCGGCCGAGACTTTGCCGCCGCCCATTGCGACTATCTCTTCACCACCTTTACCGAGATCGATGAAGCCGGAAAGCACGTTACTGACATCGCCGCGCGGGCGGAAGGCAAAGGCAGGCAGGTTGGCGTATACACGGCTTGTCATGTCGTCTGCCGCGAGACACAAACGGAGGCCGAGGACTATTACACCCGCTATGCCGTGACGATGGCCGATCACGCTGCCGTCGATCAGCATATGGCCGGCAAGAAACAGTTCTCGCAGTCTCATGATCGCGAGGCCTATGAGCGCTACCGTCAGCGTTTTGCCGGCGGGGCGGGCAGCTATCCGCTGATCGGGACGCCGCAGCGCATCGCGGAGGAGATGATTGCCATTGCCGAGCAAGGCTATGCCGGCATCGCCCTGTCCTTCGTCAATTATACCCAGGAACTGCCCTATTTCTGCGATCGGGTGCTTCCGATTCTGAAGAAGGCGGGGCTTCGGGTGGAGTGAACCATCGCCTTGATGCTTTGCACCGCCGCTGCTCGCGAGAAAGTGATTATCGTTTAACTGCGATATGATTGTCCGGCCAAGGCTGGTTTTTAGGCCACTTACGGCAATGTCGCTTTCATACAGCTGCGTCGCAGATGCGACATGTGTGCAACGCAGCAAAAAACTTGAGGTCAAGGGGTTTACAAGCATAGCCTCGGATGGGATTCTTTCAGGCGAAGGGTGCAGCTTGATTGGAAGCGGCGTTATTTCCTTCAACCGGATGCCGTAAATCTTTGGCTCCGATGTGCCGCAATTTTGCTGGCGCTCAACCGAACAAATCAATCCGAAGCCAGAATGCGGCGGTGTTCCGCGCTGGCTATTGCCTTGGTGCGGGCCTGGCCATCGTCAGGGCAGGGCATAGAGAATGCGGGCTTTAACATGGGCTTCAAGTCAAAACGCGTCCTTCGCGGCGTTCTTGGTCTTCTTGCGAGTGTCAGCTTGCCGCAGGTCACGAAAGCCAGCGATCTGATGATCTGGTCGCCGGTCAAGGTCGCGCCCAGAACATACAAGACCACCCTTGGTTTTCGGCTGCCGATGACTTGGGATGTTAGTGCAGGCATGGATCTTGGACTTGGTAGTGCGGCCAGCGGCACAATCTTGCGCAGCAGCAGCCTGGCGACCCTGTGGGGAACGGCGATCGACGATCAGAAACGTTTTTCGACGGTATGGCGCCGCGAGGTGTCGTTGAGGGTTGACGCACTCAACAGCACAGGAACGCTTTGCCTCGAACGCTCGCGGAGTTGGACGGTGTCGGAAAACCTGGACATGAGCACGTCTCGCTCGCTGAACGTGAATTATGCGGGTTCGCGGAGCGCGGCAAACTCCGTGACCGCGACACAGGCTGTTACCGTTGCCGTTCCCCAAACAGGAACTTCGATCTCCGCGATCGGCAATCTGAAGGACGTCGGCAATGCCTTTTCCAGCACGGTATCATTTCAGCAGCCCTTGGCGCCGCACCTGAATTTCTCGGCGTCGTTTGCCGATCCCCAGACTTTAACACCGACCGGGAATGTTCGCCTGGATTATCGCATCAAATGGTAGCCCGATCGTAGGGTTCGGATAATGCGGAACAAATGGCTCCAGCGGAAGTTTAGACCTCGCAAGAGATCAATCTTGCCTGAGGTGTTACGCCTCGCAAAGCCTGCCGCTTGCTCAGCTCCCTGCCGGCGGCAGGCTTGGCTTTTGTAGGGGTCATTCGTCGGATCCAGCCGCGCTTGCGCGCGTTTTGATAGTAATGTCCGGTTCGGCAAGCCGAGCCTTCAGCTTGGACACCACGTCATGCCGGACATCCGACCAGGACGATGTGATCGTCCAATATTCAATATTGAGCACGGCCTGATCGGCCGACAGATCATCGAGATAAACCTTCGGTGGAGGCGAAGCCTTGATGCGCTGATCCGCTTTCAGGATGTCGAGGATTGTCTTGCGGGCAAGATCGATGTCCATCTTTTCTGGCAGGGTGACGGACAATTGCTGACGACGATCCGGCTCGCGGCTGTGGTTGACGATGGGTGTGTTCCAGAGCGTCGAGTTCGGCGCCATGAGATAAAGGCCGTCCGCCGTCTTCATTTCCGTCGCGAACAGCCCAATTTCCTTGACATAGCCTTTGACGTTGGCCGTCTCGATATATTCGCCGACCCGGAACGGCCGCAGGATCAGCAGCATGATGCCGGCGGCGATGTTTTGAAGCGTGCCCTGCAGCGCCAAGCCGATCGCGAGACCCGCGGCGCCGAGAGCGGCGATGATCGAGGCGGTCTGCACGCCGAACTGGCCAAGCACGGTGATGAAGACAAGGATGAGCAAGCTATAGTGCAGCACATTCTGGAAGAAGCTCGCCAGCGTTTCGTCGATGCCGCGAATGCGTGAGATGACGCGATAGGCCGAGCGGCTGATAACGCCTGCAAGAAGCCAGCCGCCGATCAGGAGAATGATCGCGCCAAGAAGCGAAAAACCGTATTGAACCGCGAGCGCCGAGGCCTGGTCGAGCGCGGTGCGTGTTGCGACGACGAAATTGGCCGCTTGATCGTCCATGTCAAAACTCCATCTTTCCCCGAGAGCCAAATGAGAAGTCGCGATCTTTGTTCCCGGGAACGGGTCTGCGAAAACAAGTTGTTTCAAGGGATTATAGGGCTCTAGCTGAGTGCTGGGCGTCAGGCGCCATTCTTTGCCCGATGTGGGCGCGTGGCAGCCGCCGCGGCGTAGTGAGCCTTCTTCTGCTCGTACATGCCGAGATCCGCGCGCTTGATCATCGCTTCCATGGTCTCGCCAGGCTGGCTCGTTGCAACCCCGATGGAGACGTTGAGCGGCGCGCTGGAATAGAACTGATTGTTGATCTTCAGCAGCTCGTTGATCGTCTCGACCATTGCAGCAGCGGTGATTTCATCGGCGCCCGGCAGGAGAACGGCAAATTCGTCGCCGCCGATGCGCGCTGCGTGATTTGGCAGCGAGACGACGCTGTTGAGCACCTCGCCCATGCGGCGCAACAGCGCGTCGCCGGCATCGTGGCCGCTCTCGTCATTGGCCTCCTTCAGCCCGTCGAGATCGATGATAACAGCAGACACGGGTCGAAGCGATTTGCGCTCCAGCCGGTTGAGCTCCTCCATATAGAAGGCTCGGTTGAAAAGACGGGTGAGCACATCGTGCTTGCCGAGATATTCAAGATAGGCTTCCGCTTTCTTGCGGGCGGTAATATCGGTCAGCGCCACCTGCACGAGCGACCAATCGTTCTCGTAACCGGGAAATACGGAAAATTGCAGGAGGACGTGGCGCTCCGATCCGTCGAGAGCGTAGTTCAGTACCTCGCGCTGATGGAAGAGGCGACCGTTCCACAACTCCAGCAATTGCCCGCGAAAATGCTTCTCCATGTCGCCGCGGAACACTTCGCCGATCCGATGTAGCAAGGTCTGACGATCCGGCGCACAGAAGAGATCGAGGGTGGCCTGATTGACGTCAAGCACACTGATTTCGCTCATGCATTGCTGGACGAATTCCGGATGCACATCGAGAAAGACTTGAAAATCGACGATGCCGCGGTCGCGGATTTTATCGAGCAGGATTTTCACGCGGCTGAAATCTTCGACCCAGAGAGAAACGGGCGAGTGCTCGAACATGCCTTCCGCATAGCGACGCTGGCGCTCTTCCTGCCGTCTTGCCTCCTCGCGAGCCGTCACATCTTCCGTCGTCAGGAGCAACCGGCTCCATGAGCTCTCGTGACCCGGCAGGATGACGCCGCGAAGCTGGATGTCGAGCCTTTTGCCGCCCAGCGAGTAATTGATGGCCGTACCGGAAAATTCGGTCTTGCCCTCCCAGAGCGCCACAAGTTCGTTCACATGGCTCTGCAGCATCTCGTCGCGGAACACCTGTGAGAGATTTCCGACAAGCGTTTCGAAGGACGACGCCTCGAAAAGCTCAAGCGTCCTGGCGTTGACGGCAAGAAGCCTGATCTTCTGCGAGCAGGTCGCAACGCGTTGCAAATCAGCAAGCAGATAAGAACGCAGGTCCGTTACGCCTTCAGCGCGCCAGAATTCGAACTGCTCCTTGACGCCGCTGAAGTCCTCCAGCCACATGGCGACGGGGGCAAGATCGAAAATGGTGCTGCTGAAGTCCTGGGCGTTCATCATGATTCCCTGCGCCGGCAATAAAAGTCAGTATTCGTTATACAAAGGCCAGCAGTTCGCTAAGTTCTGGTTAGCAAGCATTCGTAAAGCTTGCGTTGACATCAAGTAGCGGTCAAGCCGGACACTGCGCCTCAATCTCTTTTCAACTCATTCTTGTTGGAAATATGCCCGAAAGAAGCCCTGGCTTGATTGCTATCGGTTTGTCCGATGCGAACCGTCACGTCTTCAAGAAGCGCTCAAAGGCCTCGAGTGTCCTTTGGCTGACATGATGTTCGATCCCCTCGGCATCATTTCTTGCCGTATCGGGATCGACGCCGAGACGGCATAGAACTGCTTCCACGATCTCGTGACGTCGGCGGGTTGCCGCGGCCAGGCGCTGGCCTTCCTCGGTCAGGAAGACGCCGCGATAGGGGCGTTGTGTGATGAGGTTTTCCTCCGCCAGCCGCTTGAGCATCTTGGCGACCGTCGGCTGTGTTACTCCCAGCCTCCGTGCAATATCGGTCTGGCGCGCTTCGCCGGCATGTTCTATCAGATCGGCGATGAGCTCGACATAGTCTTCCATCAATTCCGTGCGTCGGTCGTCGCGGCTTTTCTGAAAGGCCTCGGCATGCGTCTCGATCTCGGTCGAAGACAGACGGCTTTCCGCGGCGGCAGGCAATTTCGTCAAGGCGGCTCATCTCCCCATGATTAAGAACCGTGTCATGATGTTTAGCCTCGACTATAAATAATTCAGCGACGTTATGAAACCCCGGCGGCCGATCTCCGTCGGCCGTCAGATTAAATTCCTCGCTTGGGCTGACGTGGGTCTCAGATGCTTAGTCGCGTAGAAGCGGCAGCAATTGCTCGCCCTGCCGTTTGATTTCCGGCAGATAGGGCGTGTCCGAGAGGACAAACTGTGTGATGCCGAGATCGCGGTATTTGCGCAGGGAGCGGGCGACATCCTCTGCTGAGCCGACCAGCCAGGTGGTGCCGGCGCCGCCACCGCCGAATTTGCCGGGCGCGGTATAGAGATTGTCGTCGAGTACGTCGCCGCGGGCGGCGAGATCGAACAGTCGTTTCTGGCCGACCGCAATCGATTGCCGGTGATCGTTCCAGCCGACGCCCTTATTCTTCGCCATTTCGGCGACTTTCGCTTCGGCGTCGGTCCAGGCCTGCTCCGTTGTGTCGCGCACCAGCGTCGTTATGCGCAGCCCGAATTCCAGCGGCGGCAGATCACGATCAAGATCTCTGCTGAGCGCCCTGAGCCGGCTGATCCGCTCTGCGATGTCGGCGAGCGGCTCGCCCCAGAAAAGCTGAACATCGGCCTCCGTGGCGGACACACGTTCCGCAGCATCCGAAGCGCCGCCGAAGTAGAGCCTGGGATGCAGACGTTTCCCCCGAGGCTCGATGCGCGGCGCAGCCGTAGATTCGCTGACGCGAAAATGTTCCCCCTCATAGGTTACGTTCTCTTCGGTCCACAGCCTGCGCGTGAGCCGCATGAATTCCTTGGTGCGGCCATAGCGGTGGGCTTGATCGCCCTCGCTGTCGCCATAGGCGGCAAGATTGTCTTTGCCGGAAACAATGTTGACGCGTACCCGGCCGCCGCTCAGCTGATCTAGCGTGGCAGCAGCGGAGGCGAAGTGCGCCGGCCGCCAGTAGCCGGGGCGGATTGCGATCAGCGGTTCGAAGGTCGTAGTGCGCGCTGTAAGGGCAGCCGCGACGGTAAAGGTGTCGGGGCGGCCCCAGCCTGTGCCGATCAATGCGCCCTTCCAGCCATGATCTTCGAGTGCCTTGGCATGGCTGGTCAGAGTCTCCAGGCTGTTGTGATTTTCGACGGTGGAATCACCGCGATGGCCCGGTTTGACATCATTGGGAATGTACCAAAGAAATTCGCAATTGCTGCTCATGCCTGCGCCTGTATGTCTTTCTGGATCGAATGATGGATTCTGTCGCGAAGAAGACCGTGAGCACCATCGCTTCCGGTCCGTTGCGCTAAAGCTTGCCCTTCCAGGGAACGAGGATGGCTTCGAGGATGCGGATGGCAGCCGAAAATGCGAAGGCGCAGACCGCGATAATGCCGATCCCGACGAAGACAACATCGGTGGCAAGGAACTGTGATGCCGACATGATCATGAAGCCGATGCCGCGTGTCGAAGCGATGAGCTCCGCCGCCACCAGCGTTCCCCAGCCGATGCCGAAGGCGATCCGAATGCCGGTGAGGATTTCCGGCAGGGCCGAAGGCAGGACGACATTCAGGAAAAGCTGCAGCCGGTTCGCTCCGAGAGACCGCGCGGCATTGACCCGCTCCAGCGGCAGCGAACGGACGCCGGCCTGAGCGGACAGGCAGATCGGTGCGAACATTGCGAGCACAAGAAGGGTGATCTTGGAGGTCTCGCCGATCCCAAGCCATATGATCATCAGCGGCAGGTAGGAAAGGGGAGGCAGGGGCCAATAGAATTCGATGGGCGTATCGAGAATTCCCTTTGCCCAGCGGTTGAGGCCCATCAGCAGACCGACGGGAATGCCTATCCCGATCGCGATGGCCGCGGCGGCGACGATGCGAAACAGGCTCGCCAATATGTGTTCGGAAAGCGAGGCGCCGGCATAGCCGTCGCGATAGACGACGCCGATCTGCGTCAGCACCTCGTCGGGGCGGGGCAGGAAGAGGTGCGATACCAGACCGAGCTTGGCGACGAGCCACCACAGTGCCAGGCAGGCGGCTGCCGTGGTGATGCTGATAGCGATAGTGGGTTTTTCACCAATGCCGAAGCCGGGAATGCGAACGAGCTTCGGCTGCGTTTCCTTTTCAGATCCGGCGATCGGGCGCGTTTCGATGATATCGCTCATGCCGCACTCCTGATGTGATCGGCGCTGTGAAGGATCGCGCGAATTTCGTCCCGAAGATTGCCGAATTCGGGAGATGACAGGATCGCTCTTATATCGCCGCTGGCGGCAAAGCGATGTACGAAATCGAGTTCGAAACGCGCAACGACACGCCCGGGCCTCGGAGACATGACGAGAACCTCCGTTCCGAGAAACAGCGCCTCCTCGATCGAGTGGGTAATGAAGAATATGCGTTTGTCGGTTCTGGCCCAGACGGAGACCAGAAGCTCCTGCATCTGCTCGCGCGTCAGGCTGTCGAGCGCGCCGAAGGGTTCGTCCATCAGCAATATGTCGGGATCGGTGGCGAGTGCCCGGGCAATGCCGACGCGCTGGCGCATGCCGCCCGACAACTCATAGGGTAGAGCATTGGCAAAGTCGGTGAGGCCCACCAGCCGCAAAAGTTCGGATGCGCGATCGCGGCGTTCCCGCTTGCCCAGTCCGGCAAATTGCAGGCCGAGGGCCACATTGTCGATGACAGATTTCCATGGCAGCAGCGAATCTTTCTGGAAGACGACGCCACGATCAGCGCCAGGCCTCGAAACAGGCCTGCCGTCGAGCGTGATCTTTCCCTCCGAAAGCGGCAGGAAACCGGCGATGGCATTGAGCAAGGTGGATTTGCCGCAGCCGGACGCACCCAACGCCACCACGATGCCGCGCTCCGGAATGGTGAAGGAAACGCGGTCAAGCGCGTGAACGGTTCTACCGTCACGCGCTGCAAAGAAGACGCTTGCATGGTCGACTTGAAGCATGGGCTCTCTCAGTATTGCGGCGCCGGCGCGACAAGCGCGCCGACGCCAGGGAGGATCAGTTGCTGGCGCTGACAAGCGCGTCGGCAGTGACGAATGTGCCGTAGTTCGGCAGGACTTCGGAGACCTTTCCCTGGCTCTTCAGGAAGGTCGCCGTATCCTTGAGGATCTTGGCAGCGCCGGATTGATCGCCGCCACCAAGCCATGCTGCCGATGCCTGCACATCGGGCGTCAGCAGCGTCAGATTTTTGAGGGCGGCGGCCTGCTGGTCTGCCGTGCCGCCGAGCAGCTTTGCGAGCGCCTTGGCATTCTCGCTATCCGGCCCCCAGGCGGCCTTGTCGGTGGCAAACGAGGCGTAGTATTTGTTGATCACCGAGGCATAGGCCTTCAGGAATTTCGGATTGTCTGCGGCAAATTTTGAGGTTGCAACCCAGGCGGAAAATGTCGGAGCGCCCTTGTCGGCAACGTCCTTGGAGGTCACTAGGACTTTACCGTTCTTCTTCAACTCGGTGAGTGCCGGGTCCCAGACGAAACCGCCGTCGATATCGCCACGATTGTAGCTTGCGACGATTTCCGGCTGCGGGACGGCGAAGACCTGCACGTCCTTTTCGCTCAGGCCAAGGGACTTGATGAGAGCGAGCAGCTGATAGTGATCGGTCGAGACGGGTGCCGCCGCGAGCTTCTTGCCTTTCAGATCGGCGAGTGTGTTGATGCCGGAGCCATTGCGCACCACAAGCGCTTCATCGACGCCCGAGATGGACGAGAGGTAGAATGCCTTCACCTCGAGTCCGCGTGAAGCAGCAGCGGCAAACGGGCTTGAACCGACATAGCCGATCTGGACGTCGCCGGATGCGATGGCGGCGAAGATCTCTGCTCCGGAATTGAACTTGCGGAAGTCGATCTCATAGCCCGTCTCCTTCGCAAAATCGCCATTTGCGATCGCAACCGAGGAGGGCAGGGCATCGGTCTGATAGGCGACCACGACCTTCTTGTCGGCAGCGGTCGCGCCGGTGCCCGTGGAAATGCTGGCGAGACCCATCACGGCCGCAGCGATCAGTGTATTGAACTTCATAACTAGCCCCCTTGGCCGGATCAGCGTTTCCGGCGGTACCGTGAATGCAATGCACAGAACCTATCGAAATCGGCAGGAGGATCGATAGAAATAGCAAACTATTTTTATAGACTATAATAGGAATTGTTTGTCTGAATTCGTAAAGACTGTGACTAAGGCATCTTTCCAGCGAGAGAAACAAGCGGCGGCCAGCAACATATGAACTGTTGTGCCAACCCTCGCGAGGACAACATACCTATGGCGCAAAAGCGAAAGAACCGAAATTTAAGGTCGCTTGCGGTACGACCCAGATGGGGCAATTAGGTCATCCGCCGGAGCAGCGCAATCAAAGCATCCGCATTGTCATTGGTTTCAAGCGAGCGCAAGTGCTTGTCTGCGAGATCGCCAATCGCAAGAACGACCTCACGCTGAGACCATCCCGCCATGATCGCAGCGCTCACCAACTCTTGATAAGCCGCTTGAAGCGCATCCTGGCAGCGAATGTCTCGATCAGGATCATCATCGGTCACGAATGGTCGTGCGATATTTGGCATGGCCGAAAGGTGAACTGATTTGCGGGTTTTGGCAATCTATTGCATGCAATTGCTATCGATTGCGCCTTTTCCCTTTGCCGATTGCGGCTGGCATTGTGAAGCAACCATCTGCCCGTATGGCGTTGCGCTCCCCTCAAGATGGAGATGGTCTCGACCGAGGAGCTGACTGTTCTCGGAGGTCGTGATGCTGATGGCGTTATCCCTTACGCTGGTCGCGCCGTCGCCGCGGTGCGACTTTCCGACGATCCAGGTCTTGGCACAGCTGCCGAGGGGGACAGAGATCCGAAAACGGACTCATCTGTTGCGCAGCCATTATAGGGAATTCGGCCGGATCCGGGGCGTGGCGCAGGATAACATCGACGAGCGCGCTCGTAACTGTCGTGATCGTCGACAGTCCGAAGTAGAGATAATCATAAGGATATCAGGTTCTTCAATAAATTATTAAATATCCTAAATTACTCAAATGTGTATTGCTAATGTATAGTTTGCGTGATTCGCCTCATGTTCAATGAACTTCTACTTGAAACCCCCGGAAGGATAGAACGGTCATGCTAGGAATCCATGGTGCTACTGGAACGATGAAAACTGGTGCGTTGGACGCGATGAGCGCCAATATCATGATCGCCGACGCCAAACTCAACATTGTCTATATCAATCCGGCAACGCGTGAATTGCTGCAAGAGGCAGAAAGCGACCTCAGGAAGGAGTTGCCGCGGTTCAGCATGGCGACTCTGGTCGGGTCCAACATCGACATCTTTCATAAGAATCCGGCGCATCAGCGCTCAATGCTCGCTGCTTTGAAAAAACAACACAGGGCGACGATATCCGTTGGCCATCGCATGTTCGATTTGATCGTAACACCCCTTGCAAGGGCAGAAAGGATCGCGGGCTTTGTCGTCGAATGGGCCGATGCGAAGGCGAGAATCCAGAATACCGATTATCGCAATCAGCTCTTGGCGATCAATCGCGTGCAAGCGGTCATAGAGTTCACACCCACCGGCGAGATCGTCAGCGCCAACGATAATTTCCTGGCGGCGGTCGGCTATACGCTCGCTGAAATCAGGGGGCAGAATCACCGCATGTTTCTTGAGGAAGGCGAGATCGGCGATCGCCAGTTCGAGCAGCTCTGGACCGATCTGCGTGCGAACAAGCCTTATATTGGAGATATCATACGCTACGGCAAAGGCGGGAAACCCATCTATCTGAATGCGTCCTACAACCCGATTACGAATGACGCGGGAAAAATCGTAAAAGTCGTGAAATTCGCCACCGACGTCAGCGCGCGAGTATTCGCGGTGCGCACGGTCGGCGATGCCTTGTCGAAACTCGCGCTCGGCGATTTGAGCTTCTCGTTGGACCAACCCTTTGCAAAGGACTTCGAAGCCTTGCGGGAAAATATGAACTCGGCCATGCAGCAGCTCGGCGAGACGCTCGCTTCGGTTTCCCGGTCGGCTGGATCGATCGATGAGGGCGCCCGCGAGATCAGCGGTGGCGCGAGCAATCTTTCGCGGCGCACCGAGCAACAGGCCGCGGCGCTGGAGGAAACGGCAGCTGCCCTTGATGAAATCACAGTCAATGTCGGCAATGCCTCAAAGCGAGCCAATGAGGCAAGCAGGGCCGCCGCAACGGCCAATGACAGCGCGCACCGCTCGGGACAGATCGTTGCCGATGCCGTAGGTGCAATGGCGCGTATCGAAGAGTCCTCCAATAGTATCGCTAATATTATCGGCGTCATCGACGAGATTGCCTTCCAAACGAATCTTCTGGCGCTCAATGCCGGTGTGGAAGCCGCACGCGCTGGCGAGGCGGGTAAGGGATTTGCCGTCGTTGCCCAGGAAGTGCGTGAACTCGCGCAGCGTTCCGCCAAAGCTGCCAAGGAAATCAAGGAGCTGATCCGAAACTCTTCGGAGGAGGTCGAGCACGGCGTGAAGCTCGTCCATGAGACCGGCGACGCGCTCAAGACGATCCAGGACAATATCACCGCCGTGAACGAACATATGCAGTCGATCGCGGCTTCGGCGAACGAACAATCGACCGGCTTGTCCGAGGTCAACTCCGCCGTCAACCAGATGGATCAGGTGACGCAGCAGAACGCGGCAATGGTGGAGGAAGCAACAGCCTCTAGCGTGACACTTGCTCAAGAGGCTGAAAGACTGCGGCAGATGATTACGCGCTTCAAGCTGCCGGGGCAGCCGGACGCGATCGCCACACCCTTTATGCCAGTCCAAAGCGGTCCTTCCGCCTCTCTCGGGGAAGCAAAAAAAATCTTACCCCTCCGATCGAGTGCAACAGCACGCAGAGGATGAAAGCCAAGCAATTTTATAGGCTCACGCAGTAGCTGATCTCTTCAGGGAGGCAGCTACGGCCTGCCTTCTTCGACGATGCATCCGGGGTCGAGAACCACAATTCGGTTCATTCTGGCGATGGTTGAAAGGCGATGTGCGATGGTCACACCGTCTTTCTCTCCATCAGCAATCGTGAGTTCCGACATACGATGGATGCGCTGCTCTCGGTGCTGTTCCTTGGATGACTGCCGATTTTTTCCGCATCCGGTGGAAGAAAAAGAAAGCTGTTTCTTAAATAACTTAAAATCTATGTTTTTTATAGACTATGGCGCTCCGTGGTCGACATTGAGCGAAAACATGGATGAAACGGCATGTCTTACCTCCTTAGTCTTCTCGACAAGAGCCCGATTGAACAGGGGCACAGTGCTACCGATGCGCTTGGCGCAACGACACGGCTGGCCGTCAGGGCCGAAGAACTCGGCTATCATCGCTTTTGGGTCGCCGAACACCATAATATGGCGAACCTCGCAAGTTCGGCTCCGGAAGTTCTGATCGCTCATCTTCTTGCCCGGACTTCGAGGATCCGCATCGGTTCCGGCGGCGTCATGCTGCAGCACTACAGCGCCTATAAGGTTGCCGAGACTTTCAACCTCCTGGCCTCGCTGGCGCCGGGGCGCGTGGACCTTGGTGTCGGCAAGGCGCCGGGTGGATTTCCGCTCTCGACGCGGGCATTGCAGCGGGCCTTCGATCCCGAGAAGAAGCCTGACTTCGCCGAGCAGCTTTCCGATATCAACACCTATCTCTCGGCCGATCCTCATTCCGATGGCGCGCTGGCGACGCCTTTTCCGCCGCGTGCGCCGGAGCGCTTCCTACTTGGCGCCAGCATCGAGAGCGCGAAGCTCGCCGCGGAGAAGGGCTGGCGGCTGGTGTTTGCCGGCCATCTGAACGGCGATCCGGAAAATCTGCGCAATACCTTCGAAGCTTACGCAAATGCGACGGGCGGCAAGGTGCCGATCCTGGCGCTCGCAGCCTTTGCTGCCGAAAGCGAAGCCCATGCCCGTGAGCGCGTCGGGCAGCTGCGCATCACCAAGCTCTTCCTGCCCAATGGCCAGAGCGTCAATGTCGGCACCCAGGAGCAGGCGGCGGAATTTGCGCGTCAGGCAGGCTTCTCGGAGTTCCGGACCGAGGAGAAAGCGCCGAGCGTGCTGCATGGCACGGCGGCGCAGATCCGCGACGAGCTCGACGCGCTCCACCGCCGCTACGGCGTCGAGGAATTCGTGCTCGACACGCCGGCGCTGACCGCGGCCGAACGGCTCAATTCCATAGAATTGCTCGCCAAAGAACGCCTTTCCCTCGTTGCCTGAACGGCCTGTCCCAGGAGGATCATCATGGCTCAAAAACACGTCACTTTCGGTATCATGCTGCAAGGCCCCGGCGGTCACATGAATGCCTGGAAGCATCCGAGCGTTCCGGCCGATGCCAGCACCAATCTGAACTTCTTCGTTAAGACGGCCCGTAAGGCCGAAGAGGCGGGGATTGCCTTCGCTTTCGTCGCGGACGGACTCTATATCAACGAGCAATCGATCCCGCATTTCCTCAACCGCTTCGAGCCGCTGACGATCCTCTCGGCGCTTGCCGCCTTTACGACGAAGCTCGGCCTGGTGGGTACGGTTTCGACATCCTATAGCGATCCTTTCACTATCGCCCGGCAGTTTGCTTCGCTCGATCTCATCAGCGGCGGCCGCGCTGGCTGGAACGCAGTGACCTCACCGCTCGAAGGTTCCGGCCGCAACTATAGTCGCGAACATCCCGAGCACGAGCTGCGATACGAGATTGCCGATGAGTATCTTGATGCGATCAAGGGCCTGTGGGATTCCTGGGATGACGATGCCTTCGTGCGCGACCGCGAAAGCGGTGTTTATGCCGACAAGTCCAAGCTGCATCGCCTGAACCACAAAGGCCGGTTCTTCCGCATCGAAGGCCCCCTCAATATTGGTCGCTCCAAGCAGGGGCAGCCGGTGGTGTTCCAGGCCGGCGCCTCGGATTCCGGTATCCGGCTCGCGGGCAAACACGCCGATGCCGTCTTCACCAATGGCGGACCGCTCGAAGACGCGAAGACCTTCTACAAGCAGGTGAAGCAGAGCGCGATCGCGCATGGCCGCAGTGCTGCCGATGTCGGCATCTTTCCCGGCATCGGCCCGATCGTTGGAGCGACGCAGGAGGAGGCGGAAGCCAAGTACCAGGCGATCCGCAATCTCGTCACCATCGAGGAAGCACTCGCCTATCTCGGTCGCTTCTTCGATCATCACGATTTCAGCGTCTATCCGCTGGACGAGCCGTTCCCCGATCTCGGAGATATCGGTCGCAACAATTTCCGAGCCACGACAGATCGCATCAAGAAGACGGCGCGCGAAAAAGGTCTCACCTTGCGCGAAGTGGCGCTCGATGCTGCCACGCCGCGAACCTCCTTCATCGGCACCGCCGAGCACATTGCCGACGAGATCATCCGCTGGGTGGATGAGGAGGGCGCGGACGGCTTCATCCTCGGCTTCCCGGTGATCGGCGAGGGCTTCGACGATTTCTCCAAGCATGTTATGCCGATCCTGACCGAGCGCGGCTATTTCGATCCCACTTTGAAAGGTGAGACGCTGCGCGATCATCTTGGGCTGCCATATCGCGAAAGCCGTTATGCGGCAGAGGCAGCCGATATCGAACCCGCCAAGGCCATAGGTGCTTGAGCCAGGACGATCACCATGAACGCCATCATCAAGACCGCTTCGATTACCGATCCAATAGAGACAGGGATTGCCGCCTATCTGGATGAGATCGTCGCACTCAGGCATGACCTGCATCAATATCCCGAACTCGCATTTCAGGAGCATCGCACCGCCAAGAAAGTGGCCTCGCTGCTTGCCGATTGGGGCTATGAAGTCGCGACCGGCATAGCCGGGACAGGCGTGGTCGCGACCCTGAGACGGGGCAATGGCAACCGCAGTATCGGCATTCGCGCCGACATGGATGCCTTGCCGATCGAGGAAGCGACCGGACTTGATTATGAGAGCGCAAACCCCGGCGTCATGCACGCTTGCGGTCACGACGGACATACTTCGATCCTGCTCGCTGCTGCTCGTTACCTCGCAGAAAGCGGCAGTTTCAGCGGCACGCTACGGCTGATATTCCAGCCGGCCGAGGAAATCGGTGCCGGCGCGCGCAAGATGCTATCGGAAGGACTTTTCGATCGGTTTCCGGTCGATGCGGTCTTCGGGCTGCACAATTGGCCCGGCGTCCCGACAGGTCAGTTCGGCTTCGTGACCGGGCCGGCGATGGCCTCCGTCGACAAGGCGGTCATCAACATCGTCGGAAAGGGCGGACATGGTGCCGAGCCGCATCGTGCAGTCGATCCGGTGCTGGCTTCAGCCTCATTCATTACTGCCCTGCAAAGCGTCGTCTCGCGCAATATCGATCCTCAGGAAATGGCGGTCGCGACGGTCGGCTCCATTCATGCCGGTTCGGCTTCGAACGTCATCCCGGAAAGCGTGGAGATGAAGCTGACCATGCGCGCCTACAATGAGACCGTCCGGGCCAGATTGCAGGAGCGAATTCCCGCACTGGCGCGCGCGCAGGCGGAGAGCTTCGGCGCTGTGGCTGAGGTCGATTACCGTCTCGGTTTTCCTGCGCTCGTCAATCATGCCGAAGAGACAGAATTCGCCCGCAATGTCGCCTTGCAGGCGCTTGGAAGTGCCGCAGTCGAGGCGGATTTCCGGCCGCGGACGGCGAGCGAAGACTTTGCCTTCCTGCTGCAGGCCAAGCCCGGAAGCTACCTCTTCGTCGGCAATGGCGACAGTGCACCGCTGCATAGCGCCCGCTACGATTTCAATGATGCCATCATCGCGCCGGCAGCCCGCTACTGGGTGCGGCTCGCCGAAGCTTTCCTCGCGAATGACAACGGGTGACGAAGGACATGAGCGACACGTTTCTTTATACGACCACATTGGACCCGCGCGCCAAGCCGCTGATCGAGGAGCTGATCCATGAGTACGACAGCCGGTACGGCAACTATTTCAATGCTGAAGGGGCGGCTGCCGAACTCAATCGCTACCCGCCGGAAGCCTTTGCACCGCCGCATGGCAATTTTCTGCTCTTGCTCCGAAACGGGGAGACGATTGGTGGCGGCGCTTTCAAGCACTATGACGACCAAACCGCCGAATTCAAACGGATTTGGACGCGGCACGATCTCCGTCGTCAGGGATTGGCGCGTAGGCTGCTGATCGAACTGGAAGCCCAGGCGGCGCGGCAGGGCTATCGCCGCATCTACCTGACCACAGGCTTTCGCCAGCCCGAGGCGGTCGGCCTTTATCTCAACAACGGCTACACAGCCCTGTTCGATACCTCTGTCGATCCAGAAATCTACAAGAGCCTGCCTTTCGAGAAGGATATCAGCCATTTGGCTCTGGCTTATATCGCCGAAGCTTCGGGCTCGCAGCAGCGCTTGGCAGCCGCCGGCCGGTAACACATGGCGGATCAACGACAATCATAAGGGGTAAGCATCATGGCGCTGACGACGGATTTTGCGGGTGTCGATCGAGGTACTGGAGCCGCCGAGACGAAGACTGACTATTCGCGTTACCGCATCGTGCCGGCGAGGCATCCTGGGCGAACGGCGGGCACGATCTTTGCCGCGCTTGTCATAGCGGTCGTCCTCTACTCCACCTTCACCAATCCGCGATGGGGCTGGGGTGTCTTCGCCGAGTGGTTCTTTGCGGAGCCGGTGCTGGTTGGCCTTGGCAGGACGTTGCTTCTGACAGCGCTTGCGGCGGTTTCCGGCTCCGTTCTCGGAACGGCGCTAGCTCTGGCGCGCGTATCGAAATCACCGCTGCTTGCAAGCCTCTCCTGGGGCTATATCTGGCTGTTGCGTTCGATCCCGATGATCGTGCTGCTGCTGGTTCTTAACAACCTCGGCTATCTCTATGAAACCATTAGCATTGGAGTCCCGTTCAGCGACAAGGTTCTGTTCGATTATCCGACCACGCAGCTCCTAACGCCGTTTGCCGCGGCCTTTCTCGGCCTGACGCTGAACCAGTCCGCTTTCTTTGCTGAAATCGTGCGTGGCGGCATTCTGTCGGTCGATCAAGGTCAGCTGGAAGCGGCCGCATCCCTTGGCCTGTCCCGTCGCCGCCAGGCGTTCCGCATCGTCCTGCCGCAGGCGATGCGCTCCATCCTGCCCACGGGGTTCAACGAGATCATCGGCCTCGCCAAGAGCACCTCCATGGTCTACGTTCTCGCTCTGCCGGAGCTCTTCTACACGGTACAGGTCATCTATCGCCGCAATCTGGAAGTCATTCCGCTCCTGATGGTGGCGACCGTCTGGTATCTCGTCATCATGACGGTGCTGTCGATCGCCCAGTATTATATCGAGCGCTATTTCTCCAAGGGTGCGGTGCGCAATCCGACGCCTTTGCCATTCCAGGCATTCTTCCGCCGCTTCCAGCGGCCACTGCCTGCCGCCGCGGCAGACACCAGATCGGCCACCGCGACAGTCGCAGCTTTCCGGAGCGTAACGGATCTTCGTGCCAAGGGTGGTGCTGTGCGCATCCATGGCATTTCGAAGAGCTTCGGTGCGCTGAAGGTTCTCGATGATGTCGAGCTCAACCTGCCGGCCGGCAGCGTCACGGCTATCATCGGCCCGTCGGGTTCGGGAAAATCGACGCTGCTGCGCGCCATCAATCATCTGGAACGCGTCGACAGCGGCTTCATCTCAGTGGACGGCGAGCTTGTCGGCTATACGCAGAAGGGCGAGGTGCTCTATGAGCTGAAGGAGAAGGACATTCTGAAGCGCCGGACCGACATCGGTATGGTCTTTCAGAACTTCAACTTGTTCCCGCATCTCACTGTTTTAGAAAACATTATCGAGGCACCGATTCAGGTGCGTGGGGTGAGCCGCGACGAAGCGACGGCCTTCGCGCAAGAGCTTCTCGCGCGCGTCGGCCTCAGCGATAAGATCGATGCCTATCCCCGCCAGCTTTCCGGCGGCCAGCAGCAGCGCGTCGCCATAGCCCGCGCGCTGGCACTGCGGCCGAAGGTTCTTCTCTTCGACGAGCCGACCTCCGCACTTGATCCAGAGCTGGTCGGCGAAGTGCTCGATGTCATCAAGGAGCTCGCGCGCACCGGTACGACGCTCGTCATCGTCACCCACGAGATCGGCTTTGCGCGCGAGGTCGCCGATAGCATCGTCTTTATGGAGGGCGGCCACGTTATCGAAGCCGGCTCACCAACGCAGATCCTCAACGATGCGAGACATCCGCGTACGCGCGCTTTCCTCGCCAAGGTTCTCTAGCAGTCGCAGGCAAGGATTCAACGCTCTGACGTTAGCAGGCGTCCCGATCGTTGCAACAAGATAAGCAACTTATAATTGAAAAAGGAGAAGGGAAATGACATTCATTGAGAGAGCAAAATATATCGTTGCCGGCGTTCTGACGGTGGTAGCGATGAGTGGGACGCCGACGATTGCGGCCGAAAAGTTCAACCTGAGCCCAGATACTTCCAATCGTGTTCGCGCCGAGAAGGACGAGGCAGCAATCAAGGCGATTGCGCCGGGCTTCAAGTTCGTCAATCCTGGCAAGTTCACGGTCGCGATCAACCCATGGGACCCGCCGATCGCCACCTACGCGACCGATGCAAAGACTGTCGTAGGCGCTGATCCGGATATCGCGCAACTGCTTGCGGACTCCCTCGGCTTGCAGCTTGAGTTGGTGCCGGTCGCCTGGGAGGACTGGCCGCTCGGCGTCTCCTCCGGGAAATATGATGCCGTCATTTCCAACGTGACGGTCACGGAAGAGCGCAAGCTGAAATTCGATTTCTCGACCTATCGCAGGGACGTACTCGGCTTCTATGTGAAGACCGACAGCAAGATCACCTCGATCAAGGAGCCAAAGGATGTCGCGGGTCTCAAGGTGATCACAGGCGCCGGCACCAATCAGGAGAAGATCATTCTGGAATGGGACCGGCAGAATGTGGCAGCCGGCCTGAAGCCTATCGAGGTGCAGTATTACGATGACCGCGCCGCCGCCGATCTTGCCTTGCAGTCCGGTCGCGCCGATGTCGAATTCAATCCGAATGCGACACAAGCCTATAAGGCCGCCATCAACGGCACGAGGAAGCTTGTCGGCACCGTCTCCGGCGGTTGGCCGCTGACGGCCGAAATCGCCGTGACGACGAAAAAAGGTGCTGGCCTTGCCGACGCCGTCACCCTCGCACTCAACGATCTGATCAAGAACGGCAAGTATGGCGAAGTGCTGAAGCGCTGGAGCCTGACTGCCGAAGCGGTCGATCAATCCAAGACCAACCCTGCGGGCCTGCCGAAGAGCGGTTCGTAATGTTGGTCGGGCGGACCGGCGTCAGTGGGGCTCACGCCGGTCCGCTCCCATCCATCTCAAATGGAGATATAAGTTTCGTGACCATCCGCATGACTTTCAAAACTATGATGGCAGCCGCCATGGCGCTTACCTTGACCGGTTTTGCTCCGGCGATGGCGGCCGACGATTTCGATCTAAGCCCGGAACAGCCGGGACGTCTTCACGCGGCGAAAAACGAAGCGGCGATTGCGGCTATCCCAAAGGATTTCAAGTTCGTTACACCAGGCACATTCACCGTGGCAGTCGCACCAGGCGGTCCGCCGCTTGCGACCTATGCGACGGACGCCAAGACGGTCGTCGGCGCCGATCCAGATTATGCTTATGCCGTTGCCGATGCGCTTGGCCTGAAGCTCGAGCTTGTCCCGGTCGCCTGGATCGACTGGCCGCTGGGGCTGACCTCAGGCAAATATGATGCCGTGATCTCCAATGTTGGCGTCACTGAGCAGCGCAAGGAGAAGTTCGATTTCTCCACCTATCGGCAGGGCCTGCACGGCTTCTTCGTCAAGAACGACAGCAAGATCGAGTCGATCAAGGAACCGAAGGATGCTGCCGGCCTGCGCATCATCGTCGGCGCCGGCACCAATCAGGAGCGCATCCTGCTGAAATGGAGCGACGAGGATGTCAAAGCGGGCCTGAAGCCGATCGAGCTGCAATATTACGACGATGAGGCGGCGAGCCTTCTGGCCCTCCGGTCGGGCCGCGCCGATGTCATCGTGCAGCCGCACGCCCAGCTCGTCTACATCGCCGCGCGCGACAAGAACATCAAGCGTGTCGGCACGCTGAGCGCCGGCTGGCCGGATCGTTCCGATGTCGCGATCACCACGCGCAAGGGCAGCGGTCTTGCGGCCGCGCTCACCATCGCAACGAATGGACTTATTAAGGATGGCACCTACGCCAAGATCCTTGACCATTGGCATCTTGCCGAAGAAGCCTTGCCGAAGTCGGAAACCAATCCGCCAGGCCTGCCGAAATTTTGAGGAGACAGCCGCATGAGCCGCCAAGCCCCATCGATCAGCCATATCGGCTTTCTCACGCCTGGCAATTATCCGGATGAGGATCCGCTAGCCGGCCTGGAGCAGACCCTGCAATTGCTCGAATACGGAGAGCAGAGGGGTTTCAATAGCGCCTGGGTTCGCCAGCGCCATCTGGAGCCCGGCATTTCCTCGGCCAGCGCCTTCCTCGCTGCGGCGACGCAGCGCACGCGCCACATCGAGCTTGGCACCGCCGTCATTCCCATCGGCTACGAAAGCCCGTATCGGCTTGCCGAGGATCTGGCGACCGTGGATGTGCTGTCGCGTGGACGACTGAATATCGGCTTGAGCGCCGGGCGGCCGCTGCATGCGGATCTGATCGGGCCGCTTGCCTTCGATGGCGATTGGGAGAGCCACGATTTCTCCCATCAGAGGGTGTTGCGCTTTGCCGACAATCTCAGGGGCACTTATCTCGGCAAGCAGGATACGGTCATCAAGACGCCGTTCGGCCCGCAGCGCCCGCGGCTTCAGCCCTATGCGAAGGGGCTGATCGATCGCATCTGGTATGGCGGCGGCTCGTTGCGGTCCGCCGAGTGGGCCGGCCGCAACGGTTTTAATCTGCTGATCGGCAACGTCACCACGGGCGAGCAGACCGACGATTTCTTCGTTGCACAATCGCGTCAGCTGGAAACCTATCGCGCGTCCGGCGGCGATGCGAGGCGGGTGGCGCTCGGCCGGGTCATCGTGCCTTTCGACAGCGCGGATGCGATCACCCGCAAACGCTACACCGACTATGCCGCCGGTCGTCATGAGCGCACGCTTTCGCCGCAGGGCGAGCGGCGAACCCTCTTCGCCCGCGATGTCGTCGGCTCATCGGATGAGATATTGGAGCGCCTGCGCAAGGACCCGATCCTGCCCCATGTGAGCGAATTCCGGCTGGAGCTGCCCTATGAGTTCCACGATGAGGAATACCGGCAGATCATCCATGATTTCGTGACGCTGATCGCTCCGGAGCTCGGCTGGAAGGAGACCACGCTCCTGCGGCGGACCGCATCCTGAGGGTTGCATGACGGCACGACCAGCCCAGCGGGATAAAGGCCGCCCGGTCTGCATGGCTTCGCGTCCGTGATGCGCTAGGAGATCTGCTAGCCCATAGGCGATATCGTGGTTTCGCTGCCTTCGAGGATTTGCTTCGCAAGCCGCAGTGCTGCCTCTTGCGACGCGACGAGCTCCATTCTCGTGCCGAACGCCTTTGTGGCAAGAGCCATCTGCACTTGGATGGCGGCGCGCTTGATGGGGTTGGCCTCGATCCCGATCACCGCCCTGCAAATGGCCGCAAGCGCCGTCTTATTCTTCTTCAGCCATATGCCGCGAACTTTGCGGTCCTCGTGATCTTCGGCTGCCTGGTCGCCATCCATGATGACGACGAAGGGCATGGAGATGGCGAGCATGGCGTCCATCTCCCGCTCCCATTGTGCGGCATAGCCCGGCCGTACGGACTCGGCCGATTGGCGCACGATCGGCCATAGGGAGACATCGTGAAAGGTGAACGTGGCGTCGTCGATAGTCATGCTATTGTCCTCAAGCGATTTTGTCGGTCATTGCTGCGAACAGCATTGCGGCCCCGCGTTCCGACGCGTCGATGGCACGGATTGCCCGTTCACGCATGTCGGCTTCGTAATCCAGCAAGGCCGTGCAGATTGTCTTTGTTTCCTTGCCGGCTTTCTCCATGATTTGTGAAAGCATGCGTGCGTCTTCGAGGGCCGTATTGGCGCCGAGGCCGCCGGCAGGGCTCATCGCGTGGATGGCATCGCCCAGGAGCGTGATGGCACCGAACGGCCAAAGGGCGTCGGGACGCCCGCTTCTGACGGGAAGCGCTGCCACCGCTTCGGCCTTGCTCCGGCCGATGATTTGCCTCAGTTCAGGATGCCAGCCGCGCATGGCGGCTCTGAGCAATACGGGCAGGTCCCGCGTGTGGTCATATGTCTCCAGGCCAAGCCTTTTACGTGGCCCGATCAACGCCCAATAGAGATAATCGGCCACCGGCGTCAGCTTGCAATCGGGTGCGAGATCGGCGGCAAGACTTTGAAAATCGTCGCCGAACCGCATGAGGTCGAAGATTGCTGTGCAGCCGTCGGCAAAGATCACCGTCGTCCCGTCCTCAGGCAGGCCGCCGCCGGTCAATGGGAGCTCGCTTTTGCCATAGACGCATATCGAGCCGGTATCCGCTGGCCCGGCATAGGGCGCCAGCTGGCGGCGTACCCGCGAGCTCACGCCATCGGCACCGATGAGCAGATTGCAGGAGACCGGGGAGGCACTTTCGAACTGCACCTCCACGCGCGCATCCTCCAAGCAGCGATACTGCGTGAACGCGTGCCCGAAATGAACATGATCCTCGATCCCCGATAGCAGAATTTCGCGAAGAGTGAGGCGATTGACGCTCAGATCTCCGTCGTCTTCGTCCTCGCCGGTATCCCAGCTTGCCGGTACGCGCCCTGCGATCGGCAGAAGCTGCGGCGTCAGGAAGCGTCCCGCTTTCGGGCTGATGGAGGTCGTGGCTCGAAAGAGCGCGAACAGCTCGGGTGGCAAGCAAGCTTCCAGCGCCCGCTGCCCGCTCGGATCGATACGGATGCGATAACCTTGTAAGCGGCTATCGGCCGCAGGATCGCGCTCATAGACATCGAAACCGATGTTGGCGCGCTTCAATCCCTGGGCGAGGCACAGGCCTCCAAGGCCTGCGCCGATGATAACGACATGAAAGTCCTGCATGGGCCTTCTATTCCATTCACTATTCGACTTAGATTTTGTCAGGCAAGAATAGCGTGCAACGACCGGGACGTGGTAACGACATTCGGACTATAAATGTTGCAAAACGGCCAAAGGGAACATGGGCATCGAAGATATCGGCGAGCGTCTCGACGGGCCACCGCTCATCGCCTTCTGGGGATCGGATGAACCGGGTAGCGCCTTCCGCCTCGGCACTCAGGAGTATGATTGGCACGCGCATGGCCGCGGGCAACTCTTCTGCATCGAGAGCGGCCTCGTCCGTGTCGATACGCCCGATGGTTCCTGGCTCTTGCCGCCGCAGCGTGCGGGCTGGATTCCGCCCGGTGTCATGCATAAAGCGGGGATTAATGGCGTGCTGAGCGGCTGGGGTATCTTGCTGACGCCGGCCGCCAGCGCCGGACTGCCGGCGACACCCTGTGTTCTCAGTGTGAGCGAGGTTTTGCGCGCATTGGTGCGCCGCGCGACGACATGGCATTGGGAAGAAAAACTTTCACCGCAGCAACGTCGTCTGGCAGCCGTTTTACTGGACGAAGTTCGAGCCGCACCGCGCGAAGGCCTGCATTTGCCTATGCCTGCGGATCGACGTGCTTTGCGCATCGCAGAAGCCGTACTGCAGGATCCGGCTAGCGAGGAGACCCTTCATGAGCTTGCGTTGCGGGCGGCAGTGTCCGAACGATCGGCCCGGCGGCTCTTCAACGCCGAAACGGGCATGTCGTTTGCTAGTTGGCGGCAGCAGGCGCGCTTGCTGCTTGCGCTTGAATATCTGAGCGCGGGCAAGCCGATCGTCGAAGTGGCGGACAGTCTGGGATATGCCAGTGCCAGCAGCTTTATCGCCATGTTCAGAAAGGCTTTCGGCCTATCGCCGCGCCGATATCTCTCTGTTCGGAAGGCCTAAGACGAAATATTGCGGAGGGTTGCGCTCGTAGCAGCAGGGCGCCGACTTTTCGATCGGCGCCCAAAGATGCTTAGGCGGCGACCCGGCGGGGCCGGATGGCGAGTAGGCGCAGCGCATTCATGGTCACCAGTACGGTTGCGCCGGTATCGGCGAGGATTGCCGGCCAGAGCCCGGTGATACCAACGATCGTGGTCACCAGGAACACGCCCTTGAGGCCGAGGGCGATGGTGATGTTCTGGCCGATATTGCTCATCGTCCGCTTGGATAGATCTATCATCTCGATGACATCTCCGACGCGGCCATGCAGCACGGCGGCATCGGCTGTCTCCAGCGCAACGTCGGTGCCGCCCCCCATGGCAATCCCGACATCGGCGGCTGCGAGTGCCGGCGCATCATTGATGCCGTCGCCGACCTTGGCGACGTGAAAGCCTTGCCGCTTCAGGTCGCCGACGATCCGTTGCTTGTCTTCGGGCAGCAATTGCGCACGAACCTCTATGCCGAGCGTCTTGCCGATCGCTTCAGCCGTGCGCTGATTGTCGCCCGTGAGCATGATGGTCTTGATACCCGCATCGGCGAGAGCCTTGAGGCCGGCTGCCGTATCGGCGCGCGGTTCGTCGCGCATGGCGAGCAGCCCGGCGGCACTGCCCTTGGCAACGACAACGGAGACGGTCTTTCCTTCATCGTTGAACGCGGCGATCCGGGCCGATTGCTCCGAGGTCAATGATACGCGGTCGGTGGCTGCCTGCGGCGACCCGAGGAACACATCGATGCCGTCGACCTTGCCGCTGACGCCCTTGCCGCCGATGGCTTTCGCGTCGATGACCTGAGGAACATCCGTTCCAACTTCAGCCGCGTGGTCAAGGATGGCGTGAGCAAGGGGATGGCTCGATCCGGTTTCGAGCGCGGCTGCCAGGCGCAGCACGTCCGTTTCATTCATGCCGATGCCGACGATATCGGTGACCTTGGGCTTGCCTTCGGTCAGGGTGCCAGTCTTGTCGAAAGCGACGGCGGTGACCTTGCCGATGTTTTCGAGCACGGCACCGCCCTTCAGAAGCAGGCCGCGGCGGGCACCGGAGGAGAGCGAAGCGGCAATTGCCGCCGGCGTTGAAATGACGAGGGCGCAGGGGCAGCCGATCAGCAGGATCGCAAGGCCCTTATAGACCCATTCGCCCCAGTTGCCGCCCAGGACCAGAGGCGGGACGACGGCAACGAGTGCACCGACAACGACGACGCCAGGCGTGTAATAGCGGGAGAAACGATCGATGAAACGCTCCGTCGGAGCCTTCGATTCCTGCGCCTCCTCGACCAGCTTGACGACGCGGGCGATGGTATTGTCCGATGCCGCCGCCGTTACCCGAACACGCAGCGCTGCATCGCCGTTGACCGTGCCGGCAAAGACGGTTGCATCCACGCCCTTGCGCACCGGCGTGCTTTCGCCCGTCACCGGCGCCTCGTCGATAGCGCTTTCGCCGGAAAGAACCACGCCGTCGGCCGGAATGCGGTCGCCCGGGCGAACCAAGATGATGGCACCGACAACAAGGCTTTCGGCTTGCACTTCGCGGGTCTTGCCATTCTCTTCGAGGAGAGCGGTCTTGGGCACCAGATCGGTCAGGGATTGAATGCTGGCTCGCGCCTTACCGGCGGCGACACCCTCCAGCAGCTCGCCGATCAGGAACAGAAAGACGACTGCAGCGGCTTCCTCGCTGGCGCCGATGATGACGGCGCCGATGGCCGCGATCGTCATCAGCATCTCGATCGAGAACGGTGTTCCCATCCTTGCGGCCATGAAGGCACGTCGGGCGATCGGCACCAGGCCGACAAGCATGGCGGCAGTGAAGATCCACATATCCCAGGCTGGTATCAGCTTGCCGACAATCCAGGCGGCGGCGAGTGCCACGCCGCTTGCGATCGTCAGGCGACCCTTGGCGGATTTCCACCATGGCCCGGTGGTCGATCCATGATCGTGACCGTGAAGGCCGACAACTGCAGTATTGCGTTCTTCGGAGGCGTGGCTGTGACCGGCATGATCATGTCGATGGCCGGCATCATGATCGTGATCGCCGTGATCATGCTCGTGATCGTGCCCCGCATGGTCGTGGCCATCGGACTTGTGCGTATGATGATCATGTCCGCAGCCGCAAGCATGATCGCTGTCTTCGATCTTTGGCACGGTGGCATTGCTTTGTGGCAGCGGGACTACCTTATACCCCAGTCCCGTGACCCGCTTGGCGATGTTGGGCAGCAGCTCCGGATCGCTCTGATGCTTGACCGTCATGGTGCCTGCGGTGACCGAGACGGAAACATCCTCGACGCCCTGCAGCCGGCGAACGGCCGTGTCGATTTTCGCAGCGCATGAAGCGCAATCCATGCCCTCTACGCGATAGCGGCTGTGTTGTGTTGTCGACGTCATGTTTCGGTTCCAGATTTTTATCTGGAACCATCGCTACATCCTCTAGCAACTAGAGGGACAAGAGCAATTCTGAGAATTTTTTGCGTAATCATTCGCGGGCGCTGCAATCAGTCTAGCCATATACCATGAAGTCGCCCCTCTGAGGCAGCTACAACAAGGTGTTAGGAGACCTATAGCAGTTTCAAGAGAACCTTGCCGGTCTTGCCGGGCGCCAGCGAGGATTTCACAGCTTCCGCAATCTCCGCAATGTCGTAAGCCGCCTCCACGGGCAGCTTGACTTCGCCTGAGGCGACGCGGGTGATGAGCTCGCTGATCAGCCGCCGCCGTTCCTCCGCCGGCATGGCGGCGCTGACCTTGATGCCCCAGAAGCCCTTGATCGTCAGCTGCTTGAAGATGACGGCCCTCGAGGCGATCTGCATTGGCTTGCCGGCTGCGGTGCCGAAGGAAACCAGCAGACCGTTTTCGCCCAGCAGATCTGCTAGGTCGTTGCTTGCAACACCGCCGACGGAATCGACTGCGGCGCGGATCGGCGCGTCGCCGATCATGGCGCGCACCTTCGCCTTCCAATCCGGCGCCGCGGTCGAGACGGCATTGCCGATGCCGAATGCGGATAGTTCGTCGATGCCGCCGTCTCGCCGAACGAGATTGATCATATGTATGCCGCGGCTATGTGCCAGCATGGCAAGCGTCTTGCCGACAGCACCATTCGCTGCGTTCTGGATGATCCAATCGCCGCGCTCGACATTGAGGAATTCCAAAAGCGAGATAGCGCTGAACGGCATGGCGATCAGTTGCGCTGCGGCTTCGTCGGAGATCACGTCAGGTACCGGAACAAGGCTTGCTGCCGGCGCCGTGAATTGTTCGGCCCAAGTGCCATGGACGCCGGCTGCAACGACGCGCTTGCCGATCAGTGCCTTATCGACGTCAGGCCCGACGGCATCGACCAAGCCGACTGCTTCGCTGCCGCCTATGGCAGGCAAAACCGGCTTATAGCCATAGGCGCCGCGCACGGTCCAAAGGTCATGATTGTGGATGGGGGAGAGAATGGTGCGAATGCGCACATCTCCTGCGGCGGGCTCCGGCAGCGGCATGTCGGCCAGATAAAGGACCGCCGCCGGATCGCCGAAGACATCGTGGATGGCACTGCGCATTGTATTTTCCTTGTGTGTTGACATGCTGGTCCTGCTTTGGATCAAAGGCCGCCGGGTGCCGAAAGGGCTTGCTCGGTGGCAAGCATGGCCTGGTCGAGCGGTGTCTTGTCTTTTCCAAGCTTTGCCAGGATTGCCGCCCCAAGCCACAGGCTATAGAGCGAACGAGCCGTCTTTTCCGGGATGCAGGATGGCGAAATCGAACCGTCCTCGCGTCCCTCGGTGATCGTTTTGGTAATGCGGCGGATGAGGTCCTCGACGCCGCCGAGCAGGATCACGCGCATATTGTCGGAGAGATCGGATATCTCGGCGGCGAGCTTTACGACCAAGCACCGGTCTGCGAGGCTGGCCGTATTGCCATCGGAAAGCCATGCATTCCAGTAGTGCATCAGCCGTTGGCGGCCATTGCCCTTCCAGCCGAAGAGCGCGTCGAGCCGCTCCGCATAGTCGGAGCAATATTGCTTCAGCAGGGCACAGCCGAAAGCCTCTTTGGATGCGAAATAGTAATAGAATGAGCCTTTCGGCACGGCGCTCTGCTCAAGCAGTTCCTTCAGGCCCACGCCTCCGAACCCCTTGCGCAGCACCAGTTCCCGCCCGATTGCGAGAATATGGCTGCGAGTCAGCTCCGATTTCTTCTTCGTCATCATGAGCGGTCCGTAACAAATAATCGACCGGTCGTCTATAAACTCGATGTTGTTTGCCGTCAGATCAGTGCGAGGGCCGCCAACGAGAGGATCAAAGCGGGAAACATCACGAGAGCGCCGATCCTCAAGAAAGCCAATGCTCCCATGTGCAGCCCTTCGCGGCGAAGAGCAGCAAGCCAGAGGATGGTAGCAAGCGAGCCGGTAACGGAGAGGTTGGGTCCAAGATCGACGCCGATCAGCACCGCGCCGGCAATGGAATCAGAAACATGGGCGGCCTGCACCGCGCTGCCCGCGAAAAGACCGGCCGGCAAATTGTTGACGAGGTTGGAGACGATAGCAACGAAAAGCCCGGCCGCGCCGACCGCCTGTGTCTGCGACTGAGCCGCCAGCGATGCCAAATTTTCAGACAGGAGAGCGGTGAGGCCGGTATGATTGACTGCCTCGACGATCACGAAGAGGCCCGCAACCAGAGGTATTACGCTCCAGCTGATGCCGCGAAGCGTCTCCAGCGGATTTTGCCGGGTAAGCGTGAGAACGATGACGGTCGTAAGCAGGCCCGCGACAAATGTCGGGATGCCGAGATCGACATTCATCGCCGACGCCACGATCAGAATGAGGGCGGTCACCACGAGACCCCATCCTGCCAGCTTGGCGCTGCGGGAAAGGGCTGGTTGTCCGACATCGCGAGCGATCGTGTCTTCCGCCAATGCATGTCGCTGCGTCCAATAGAGGCAGGCGAAGGTGACGATGATCGAGACGATTGATGGCAGCAGGAAAGTCTGCATCCAGCGCGACAGGGGTGGCATCTCGCCGCCGGCGAAGATGACCAGATTGGCCGGATTGGAGATCGGTAGCACAAAGCTCGCGGCATTGGCGATGAAGGCGCAGACCAGAAGATATGGCATGGGGTCTTTCACCCGCGCCGCGCGGCAGGCTGCGTAGACGGCTGGCGTGAGCACGACGGCGGTTGCGTCATTCGACAGAAATACTGTCACGACCACGCCGACGATATAGACGAGCACGAACAGCCGGCGAGGAGAGCCCTTGGCATGCGAGGTGGCGATTGCCGCCACCCAGTCGAAGAGCCCTTCGCGCCGCGCGAGTTCCGACAAAAGCATCATGCCGATGAGGAAGAGATAGACATCGAACCCTTTGGATATGCCCGTCCATACATCGGCTAGGCCGATGAGCTGCAGCGCAACGAGAAGTGCTGCGCCGAGAACCGCCCAGACCGCTTCCGGCCACCGGAACGGACGTGCAACGACACCGAGGGCGGTCAGGCCAGCGATACTCCAGGTGATGGCGGATTCGGTCATTCAGCTCGTCTTGGCAACTCGATTTAAGGTCGGAGCGGGTATGTAGCATCGCCGCGGCGTTGCGCAAACCGTATCCGCGCTATGTTCCGACAGAATTCGGCATGACAGGCCGATTTAAGGGAGCGTCATGCCTTCTTCGCCGTATCGCCATGCGATTTGTCGGCTCGTTCGATAAGGACGGAACATTCTGCGTGGCGGATGACATATTCGACGGTCGAACCGAATATGCGATCGATAATATCTGACGTATGCGTCGCGAGGACAATGAGATCAGCCTTCTTCTCCTTGGCGATGGTCAGCAATGTCGTCGATGCCGAGCCCATGCGCACATCGACGCTGGCGGTAATGCCAAGACGCCGGCACAAGGCATCGAGCTTTTCCTCGGCTTCTGTGATCACTGAGACAGCCCAATCGTCCGGGCTCTCGCGCCCCGAGGGGAAGCGCTCGATAACGTGCGCGACCGTCAATTCGCCGTTTAGAGAGAGAAGTGCGTGGGATGTGCGCAACAGGCGCTCGGCCCGTTCGCGTGAGCCGAGCCCAATAGCGCAAATAATATTGTCATACATCACATTCTCCCAAAACGCTCTGGCCGCAGCCGTTCTTGGCGTCACTGGCATCTGTCCGGTTAAACTTGTGACGAGCACGGCGAACATACGATTGTTCAGCACATCGATAATGGCGGGATTCGTCAAGTCTCGCCGCCACTATGATGCAAACCAAACCGTCCATATCTGCGCTCCGTCGCCGTGTGGCTTCGGTTTATCTCGCTTTGCCCGGAAGCAGCTGCGTCATTCTGACAACTGGACTCGATCATTCCATTCATTATACATGTATTGTATGCATGCAATTTACTAATTGATTGCGTTCACTTGGGAGACTGAAACAGGAGTAATGTCATGGATATTGACTATCCCCCGCTGAGCCCATTGCAGACTGGTCTCCGGTGCCGCTGCCCGCGCTGCGGCCAGGGGCGCATGTTCGACGGATTTCTGACCCTGCGCAAACGATGTGAGGCGTGCGGGCTCGACTATTCCTTTGCCGATCCCGCCGATGGCCCGGCATTTTTCGTCATCTGTTTCGCCTGTATCCCGAGCGTTCTTCTCGGCGTCTGGCTTGAGGTGGCCTTCTCCGCTCCGGTCTGGGTGCAGTTTCTGTTGACTGGCCCCTTCATGCTGGCGACCTGCATCCCACCTCTACGCCCCCTTAAGGGTTGGCTTGTCGCCAGTCAGTACTTCTATAAGGCCGAGGAAGGTAAGCTCGCCCGCCTGCCGGTAACCGAGACGCCGCACTCAGCGAGCTAAGGTCCGTGGGCTTCATCTTGAATGGATGACCGTCGCGGCGAGTTGGGCGATAGCACTGCTATGTCATGTGGACGGGAATATTATGATCGAAGTTGGATTCAACGATGGTTTGAACAAAAAATAAAGCTGCTGGAGCAGCAGTTTTGACGTGGTGCTCCTCATGATAATTAGTGTCAATTAGCCTGGAAATATCCGAAATGTGGGATTGGTTCCCTTTAGTCTTCATCCTGTTCAAGGTTCTCGTGTTGGGCACGGGCATGTTCTTCGCCATCAAGTGGCATCACGATCAAGAGAAGAAGAAATAACGAAATCAGCGGACCGATATTGACGGCCGACCAGCGGCGCACCGGTCGTAGGTTTTTGTCGGCCAGGCAGAACTCTCCGCGTTCTCCGTATATCAACGTTTGGCATCGCAGTGCCTATGCCGCACTGCACATTTCGCCAAAGAGGGCGCCCTTCAAGTCAAAAAAGTATCAGTCGAGCGTACAAGGCGTAGTAGCGGCAGTCGCTTATGAGGGGTAGGTTTACCACATAGAAGACGTGATGGCCTCTGGGAGGAGGCGCCGCAACCGTAGCAATGCGGACGGAAAGGAGGCTTGCCGATGAACCCGGATTTGGAAGTCGTCGCGATCGGCAGCGGAGAATCCTTCAAGGCATGGGAGCACGGCTATCCCTACCGCACGGTTCGCTGGCATTTTCACCCCGAATATGAAATCCACCATGTTGTCGCGACAACAGGCCAATATTTCATCGGTGACTTCATCGGCGAGTTCGAGCCGGGCAATCTGGTGCTGACGGGGCCGAACCTCCCGCATAATTGGGTGAGCGATGTGCCCGCTGGCGTCACCTTGCCGCTGCGCTGCCGCGTGCTGCAATTTTCCGAATCCTTCTTCGCCGATGCCAGTAAGGTTTTTCCCGAACTGTCGGCTTGCGCCGGTATTCTTGAGACGAGCCGCCGCGGTGCGCTCTTTACGCCTGAAACGGCTGTCATCGTCGGTCCGATCCTCGGCGAACTGGTGGAAGCGACCGGTATCCGGCGGATCGAGCTCTTCATGAACATTCTTGATACGATGAGCCGTGCTGAAGGCACGCGCACGCTTGCCAGTGCCGGTTATCAGCCGGATCCCTCTGGCTTTATGTCGGCGGGCGTCAATCAGGCACTGGCTTACATTAATGCGCACCTCACAGAACCGTTCAGCGAGTGCGATCTGGCCGAATTGACCGGCCAGAGCCCGAGCGCCTTTTCGCGCAGCTTTCGCCGCCATACCGGCATGGCGCTGGTTCAGTACGTCAATCGGTTGCGCATCAACTTCGCCTGCCATCTGCTCATGAGCAAGGCCGAGATGACGATCACCGACATCTGCTTTGCGGCAGGCTTCAACAATATCTCGAACTTCAATCGGCGTTTTCTGGATCAGAAGGGCATGGCGCCCTCCCGCTTCAGATCGCTCTTGGCACAGCATGCACGCGCGGTGGAGGCCGCCTAACACAAGGGAGGACAGGGAGGAGAGACAAAATTCAGGGCAAGCGAACGGGCAGGCACCTTTGCCGTCCGAAGGAGAAGGCTTGTCCGAAATTACCGCCGCGTCGGTCCGAGATCGCCGTCGGCAACGCCTCAACAAGGGCATCGCGTGCGGACAGCCGCGATGATCGAGGGAAACCATTACCATTTGGAACGGAGAAATTCCAATGAACCATTTCGCACTGAAAATCGCCGGCATAACCGCGCTTGCGGTCGGTCTTCTGGCCGGCACTTCCGCCTTCGCGCAATCCGCCAAGGTGACGGACGCAACCGTCGCCTTCCTGATGCCCGACCAGAGCTCGACGCGCTATGAGGAGCACGATTTTCCCGGTTTCCAGGCCGAGATGAAGAAGCTCTGCGCGGGCTGCAAGGTCATCTACCAGAACGCCAACGGCGATGCCTCGCGTCAGCAGCAGCAATTCAATTCGGCGATCTCGCAGGGTGCGAAGGCCATCGTGCTCGATCCGGTGGACTCGACGGCCGCCGCCTCGCTCGTCAGGCTGGCGCAGAGCCAGGGCGTGAAAGTCATCGCCTATGATCGACCGATCCCGTCGGCTGCCGCCGACTACTATGTGTCCTTCAACAATGAAGAGATCGGCAAGATGATCGCCAAGTCACTGGTCGATCACCTCAAGGCCAAGGGCGTGAAAGCGGGTGACGGCGGCCTTCTCGAGATCAACGGCTCACCGACGGATGCTGCCGCCGGCCTGATCAAGAAGGGCATCCATGCCGGTCTCGCAGACGGCGGCTATCCGGTGCTTGCCGAATTCGACACGCCGGAATGGGCACCGCCGAAGGCACAGCAGTGGGCAAGCGGCCAGATCACCCGCTTCGGCAAGAAGATCCTCGGCGTTGTTGCTGCCAATGACGGCACCGGTGGTGCCGCTGTCGCCGCCTTCAAGGCAGCCGGCTACGATCCGGTGCCGCCGGTCACAGGCAATGACGCGACCATCGCCGGCCTGCAGCTCATCATTTCTGGCGATCAGTACAATACGATCTCCAAGCCGAGCGAGATCGTGGCTGCCGCCGCCGCCAATGTTGCGATCGAGCTGCTCTCTGGCGAGACGCCGAAGGCGGACACGAAGCTCTTCGACACGCCGACCAAGCTCTTCACGCCGGCCCTGGTCACGTCCGAAAATCTGAAGGCAGAGATCATCGACAAGAGCGTCAACGGCAAGCCGATCCAGACACCGGCACAGCTCTGCGGCGACCGTTACGCCGATGGCTGCAAGAAGCTCGGCATTGGCAGCTGAGAGCTGCTCCTCCCAGTCTCCGGTCGCTTCGGCGGCCGGAGGCAACACGCATCCGATGGCATTTCAACCCGAGAAGGTGGCGAGTCATGAGTGACGCTCCCGATCATAGAGCCCCGGACGGCGAGCTTGTGCTCAGCCTCAAAGGGATCTCCAAACACTTCGGCGCCGTCTCGGCACTGACGGATATCAACCTCGATGTGCATGCCGGCGAAGTCGTGGCGCTCGTCGGCGACAATGGCGCGGGCAAATCGACGCTCGTCAAGGTTCTGGCCGGCGTCCATCAGCCAAGCGCCGGCACGATCACATTCCGCGGCAAGCCGGTCACGCTCAGCGATCCCGCAACCGCGCTTGATCTCGGCATTGCCACGGTTTTCCAGGATCTGGCGCTCTGCGAGAACCTCGATGTTGTTGCAAACATCTTTCTCGGACGGGAACTGAGCCCGATGAAGCTCGATGAAACGGCGATGGAGGTTCGCGCCTGGACATTGCTCAATGAGCTTGCGGCGCGTATCCCGAGCGTGCGTATCCCGATCGCCTCGCTTTCCGGCGGTCAGCGGCAGACGGTGGCGATCGCCCGGTCGCTGCTGCTCGAGCCGAAACTCATCATGCTCGACGAGCCGACCGCAGCGCTTGGCGTCGCGCAAACGGCCGAAGTGCTGAACCTCATCGAGCGCGTCCGCGACAAGGGACTCGGCGTCATCATGATCAGCCACAATATGGAGGACGTGCGTGCCGTTGCCGACCGTATCGTCGTGCTGCGCCTCGGCCGCAACAACGGGATTTTCTATCCTGACACGTCAAATCAGGAACTCGTCAGCGCCATTACTGGAGCGACGGAAAACGCCGTGTCGCGACGGGCAGGGCGGCGTCAGGCCCAGCAGGAATTGAGGGAAGGGGGCCAGCCATGAGCCAGGACAGCAAGCAATCGACCATGCTGCTTGACCGCAGCGACGTCCGGGTCAACCATGACACCGGGCTTGGCGCGACCATTCGCTCCTCCATCGATAAGGTTCGTTCCGGCGATCTCGGCTCGCTGCCCGTCGTCGTTGGTCTCGTCATCATCTGGACGGTGTTCGGCACGCTGAACCCGACCTTCCTTTCCAGCAACAACCTCGCCAATCTGCTGTTTGACGCCTCGACCGTCGGCATCATCTCGCTCGGCATCGTCTGCGTACTGATGGTCGGGGAGATCGACCTTTCCGTCGGCTCGATCAGCGGTTTCGCCTCCGCCATGGTCGGCATGCTGTGGGTGAATGAGGGCTGGCCGGTCTTCCTGGCGATCCTGGCAGCGCTTCTCGTCGGCGGCGTGATCGGCGCCATCTATGCCGTGCTGTTCAACCGGCTGGGTATGCCGAGCTTCGTTGCCACATTGGCAGGCCTTCTCGCCGTGCTTGGCATGCAGCTCTATCTGCTCGGCGCGACCGGTTCAATCAATCTGCCCTATGGCTCGGCGATCGTGAATTTCGGCCAGTTGCTGGTCATCCCGCGCCCGCTCGCCCATGTCTTCGCGCTCATTCCCGGTGCGGTCCTGCTGGTGACCGGCTTGGGCACCGTGCGGCGGCGCAAGCAGGCAAATCTCTCCGCACCGTCTGTGGGCGGCCTGCTGGCGAAGGCGGCCGTCATCACGGTGGCGCTAGAATTCGTCGCCTTCTATCTCAATCAGGATCGCGGCATTCCCTGGATGTTCGCCCTGTTCGTGGTGCTCGCCATCGTCATGAATTATGCGCTGACGCGCACGCAATGGGGCCGGTCGATGGCGGCCGTCGGCGGCAATCGCGAGGCCGCGCGCCGCGCCGGTATTAATGTACGCAGGATCTATACCAGTGCCTTCGTGCTTTGCGCCATGTTCGCAGCCCTTGGAGGCGTGCTGGCGGCTGCGCGTCTCGCCTCGGCCAGCCAGCAGGCAGGCACCGGCGACGTCAATCTGAATGCGATTGCGGCGGCCGTCATCGGCGGCACCAGCCTCTTTGGTGGTCGCGGCAGCGCCTATTCCGCTCTGCTCGGCATCATCGTCATCCAGTCGATCGCGAGCGGCCTCACCATGCTCGATCTGTCGTCGGCGCTTCGCTACATGATCACAGGCGCAGTTCTCGCCATTGCTGTCATCGTCGACTCGCTCGCCCGCCGTTCGCGCGCCTCGCATGGGCGCGGCTGATTTTTTCAAGAAGGTAAGGATTGTTATGAGACAGGATTTTGCTGGCAAAGTCGCAGCCATCACCGGTGCTGCGTCTGGAATTGGCCTGGAATGCGCCAAGTCGCTATTGAACGAGGGCGCCAGCGTCGCCCTCGTCGATCGGGCCGAGGATAGCCTGAAAAGCCTTTGCGCCGAGCTGGGGCCGAATGCCTTTCCCGTCGTCGTCGATCTCCTGAACCCCGAGAGCGTAGCGACGATGATGCCGCAGATCCTCGGCAAGTTCGGCAAGCTTGATATCTTCCATGCCAATGCCGGCGCCTATATCGGCGGCGAGGTCGCGGAAGGTGATCCGGATGCCTGGGACCGGATGCTGGATCTGAATATCAACGCGGCCTTCCGCTCGGTCCGTATGGTGCTGCCGCACATGATTGACCGCAAGACCGGCGATATCATCATGACCAGCTCGATCGCCGGTCTTGTGCCGGTGGTCTGGGAGCCGATCTATACGGCGTCCAAACATGCCGTTCAGGCCTTTACGCATACGGTTCGGCGCCAGGTCGCCAAGCATGGCATCCGCGTCGGCGCCGTGGCGCCGGGACCGGTGGTAACGGCGCTGATCAGCGACTGGCCGCAGGCAAAACTTGACGAGGCGATTGCCGCGGGCGGCCTTATGGAGGCGACCGAAGTGGCGGAAGCGGTAGTCTTCATGCTATCCAGACCGCGGAACATCGTAATCCGGGATCTGGTGATCCTGCCCTTGAGTACGGATCTCTGATGACAGCACCTTATTTCATCGGCATCGATGTCGGCACCGGCAGCGCCCGAGCCGGGGTTTTCGACGCGCATGGTAATCTGCTCGCCGCCGCCAAGCGGCCGATCACCATCTGGCACGAGGCCGGCAGCATCGTCGAGCAGTCGAGCGAACAGATATGGAAGGCTGTTTGCGACAGCGTCAAGGAGGCTGTCGCAACGGCGAAGATTATCGCGGATGATGTTGCTGGCATCGGCTTCGATGCAACCTGTTCGTTAGTCGCCGTCAAGGCGGATGGTCGGCCCGTGGCAGTCGGCCCCTCGGGTGACGCCGATCGCAACATCATCGTCTGGATGGATCATCGCGCGGCCGGCGAGGCGGCGGAGATCAATGCCGCCAATCACGCCGTGCTGCGCTATGTCGGCGGCCGCATCTCGCCGGAGATGGAGACGCCGAAGCTCTTATGGCTGAAGAGAAATCTGCCGCAATCCTTCGCGGCAACGGATCATTTCTTCGATCTTGCCGATTATCTGACCTGGCGCGCGACTGGCTCGCTGCAGAGATCGGTGTGCACGGTCACCTGCAAATGGACCTATCTTGCCCACGAACAGCGCTGGGATGCGCAATATTTCAAGGATATCGGCCTTGGTGAGTTGGCCGACGAAGGTTTCGTGCGGATCGGTACCGAGATCGTCGAGCCGGGCACAGCGCTGGGCGAGGGCCTGAACGAGGCCGCAGCCCGCGATCTTGGCATCGCCGTTGGTACGCCGGTCGGCGCGTCGTTGATCGATGCCCATGCCGGTGGCGTCGGCACGCTTGGCGGCCAGGGACCGGACGGCAAAGCCGATGTCAGGAACAGGCTCGCCTATATCTTCGGCACCTCCGCCTGCTCGATGGCGTCGAGCGAAAAGGCCATCTTCGTCGATGGTGTCTGGGGCCCCTACTATTCGGCCATGGTGCCCGGCTTCTGGCTGACCGAAGGCGGCCAATCCGCTGCCGGTGCCGCGATCGATCATCTCGTTACCATGCATCCGGCGGCCGGCGAGGCGCGTCAGAAGGCCGAGGCGGAGGGTTTATCGCTGGTCGCCTGGCTTGATCGACAGGCTATGCAGGCGAGCGGCAACGCTTCCGACGCCGTGAGGCTCGCGCAATCCATCCAGGTCGTGCCCGAATTTCTCGGCAACCGCTCACCTTATGCTGATCCCGATGCACGCGCCGTCATCTCCGGCCTCGGGCTGGAAACCGGCACCGACGATCTGATCGCTCTGTACATCGCCGGCCTCTGCGGTATCGGCTATGGCCTCAAGCAGTTGCTTGAAAAGCTGGCGAAGGCCGGCATCGCCTGCGATCTCATCATCGCCAGCGGCGGGGCTGCCCAGAGTGGATTGGTACGGCAGCTTTTGGCGGATACGACCGGCAGACCTGTCGCCGTCGCGGATACGGAGGAGCCCGTTCTTCTTGGTGCGGCCATGCTCGGAGCCACGGCCGGCGGCCGTTGCGGCTCGCTCGTAGAAGCCATGGCGACCATGTCACGGCTTGCGAGGCGGTTCGAGCCGGCGGGTGGTGCGATCAAGGCGTTGCATGAACGGCGTTACGAAGCCTTCGAGCTGCTGCAATCGGCAGATCGCAGCATCCGCGCCTTAATGGCGTCGTAGGCCCGGCGAGAAGCGGCGTTTGTTGCTCCAATTCATAGGTCTATACGACGATGGCCCTCTACCGCTTTGTCAATTGCAGGCTAGATTGTCCTCATGCAGCGAAGCCGTCACGGCTCATCGCAGGAAAGGACATCATCATGGATATCACGAGGAACGGTGCGCAGCCCTCCGGCAAAGGCCCTTCGGACTGGTTCACCGGTACAGTGCGTATCGACCCGGTCTTTGCACCTAATGACGCACGGCGCGCCGCAGCCGCCAGTGTCACGTTTGAGCCAGGCGCGAGGACGGCGTGGCATACTCACCCGCGCGGCCAGACCTTGATCGTCACCGCCGGCCTAGGTCTCGTTCAGCGTGAAGGCGGCCCGATCGAGGAGATTCGGCCCGGGGATATAGTTTGGTTCGAACCGAACGAGAAACATTGGCACGGCGCTTCTCCGACGACCGCCATGACCCATATCGCCATCCAGGAACATCTTGACGGTAAGGTGGTGGATTGGCTGGAGCATGTGACGGACGAGCAATATCAGGCAAGGTGAAGGTCCAATTCCGCGGTCGCGGCAGCACCGAGCGGATCGCTCGCAGGCAATCAACTCTTGCCATAAGTCAGCCTCACGGGGTCAATATAGATGGAACCTTGCCGCTTCCACGGCACGATCCTAACGATCGAATGCCCCGCGACGCAACTGGCCTCGCGATGGCAGCAACACGGATGGGGAAATATCATGCTTCGGCTTGTGATTGGCGCGGCTCTTGCGCTTGCGGTACTCACCTGGTCCAATGCGCAATGCATGCAGATGCCGACAGGTTTTTCCCTAGTGTCGAGCAGCGTATTTGCGGCTGATTGAACGCGGCACAGTCGGGTAGATGTCGCCATCGCAGCGTTGCTGGCCGTAGGCAGATAAGCGTTCGGGTGCATCACCGCGTAGTGTCGATCCAGTGGCACGAGTCGAGGATATCCCATGACCTCTGTTGAGCGTCCCATGCCGAGCGAAGCCGGCATCCTCCAGTTCATGGAGATCTGCGATTCCTTCTATCCGCCGGATGCGGTAACGGCCTCCATCGCGCAGCAGCGGCAATGGTATGACGCCTTATGCGCGCGCTTCGATCGCCCCTTGCCCGACGGCATGCAGACCACGGACGATCTCGTATCCGGAACGATTCCCGTCAGGCGTTACAAGTCCGCCAATATCCGTACGACAACGAAGCTCCTCTATCTCCATGGCGGCGGTTTCGTCGTCGGTTCGCTCGAGAGCCATCACGCCATCTGCGCCGAGATTGCCGACCATGCCGGCGCCGAGCTGATCTCCGTCGATTACCGTCTGGCGCCGGAATATCGCTGGCCGGCCCAGACGGATGATTGTTTCAGCGTCCTCAAGCAGCTTCTCGCCGAAAAGAAGTCAGTCGTCCTGCTCGGTGACAGTGCCGGCGGCAATCTGGCGGCAGGGCTGGCGGTGCGGGCGCAAGCCGAGGGGCTTTCCGGCATTGTCGGCCAGATCCTGATCTATCCCGCACTCGGCGGCGATCTTGTCTCCGGCTCCTATGAGGAAATGGCCGATGCGCCGGGGCTGACGACCGCGGATGTCGCCTATTATCGCAGCATCCTACAGGCGCCATCAGGTGATCCGGTCTCCGAGCCGCTAGCGTTATCCTCCGTCGCTGGCCTTCCGCCCACCTTCATCACCGCGGCGCATTACGATCCTCTACGCGACGACGGCCGCAACTATGCGGCGCGTCTCGCACAGGCGGGCGTCGAAGTCTGGTTCCGCGAGGAGCCGCAAATGGTGCATGCCTGGCTGCGGGCACGGCATATGAGCGAAGGTGCGCGCACCGGCTTTGCCGCCATCTGCGCGGCGGCAAGCCGGTTTGCGGGCTCCCGCTGACCTACATCAGGTCACGGGCGATGCGCTTTTCTTCGAGTGTCTTCTGGAAGATTTGCGTCTCGCCTTCATAGGCAACGACCGAGGCGCTGATCACCCAGTCCTTTGCCGTGCAGGATATGGACGATGTCGCCACCGTGCGAACGAACCAACCGGGGCGGCTCATGTCACAGGTCCATGTCGATACGCCCGTCATTGATAGCGGGTCGTCCGGCGCGATCGACCAGACCTCTTCGCGCAACTGCCGTGTCGAAAGTCCGGTACCGGGATGTTCGGAAAGGCCGGTGTCCTCATGAATTTCATAGCGGGTGACGCCAGCTGAGAGATCACGTACTACCTGCCGCTTTGTGGAGGCCGGTGCATGTTCGATATATTTCGGCAGCGGATCGGGGTTGTCGGGCTGCTTGATGTCGATGACCTCATGCGCGCCGATCTTGGGCAAAGCAAGGCCGATGGATGCGATGTCGATCGTTAGGCCGGGATCTTCCGGTGGCGGCAGCACCATCGGCCAATAGGCCGTCGATAGCGACAGGCGAATACGATGTCCTTTGCGGAAACGATAGCCGCAGGCATCGAGCGTCAGAGTCACCTGGACCTGCTGACTCTTAATCAGCGGCTCCGGCGCGGCATTGCCATTGCGATGGGCGAGATTGAGCACGCCGAAGGAAACACGCGTTGCTGTGCCGTCGGGATGGATATCGACGAGTCTTGCGCAGAGATTGGCGGTTTCGGCATCGCACCGCAGCGTCAAGGTTACAACCGGGCGGCCGAGATAGTCGTGATCCTCGACCAGTGGCGCTGTCTGGAAGGTCAGCGACCCGGCATCGTCGACGCGTTGATCGATCGCCATTTCCGCGTCCGGCTTCAGGGTAAACCATTCGCCCGAGGCCGTGCCCGTGTCGAGCGGTGAGCGCAGGTAGACGGGATGTTCCGGCGCATGCGGGATCGGCATGCCCTCCATCAGCGTGCCGAATTGCTCGACATAGAAGCACTGCATCTCCGGCTGCTGCCATTCTTGCTTCGCGATCCAGAAGCCTGGATCGAAATCGCGGCGTTTGGCGGGCTTTATGGCGTCAAGAATATAGGCACGCACCGATGGTATGGCCTCGGCGCCGTTGCGCTCGCCACGCAGCCAATGGTTCCACCAGGCGATGGCCTCTCCATGGAAATCGACGCGCGGTTTCGGCCAGGCGAAATGCGGATATTTATGGACCCATGGGCCGATCAGCGCCTTCGCCTTATCCCCGAGCCCTTCGACCGCCAGCAGCGGCGTGTTGCGATAACCGTCAGCCCAGCCGGCGATGACGATGGCGGGGATATCGAAGCTTGCGAAATCCCCGCAGATGGAGCCATGACGCCAAAAGTCGTCGCGACGCTGATGCTGGAGCCATTCCTCCATGAAGAAAGGTTCCTGCTCAAGGCGCTCCAGCCACATATCGCGCCAGTCGTCGCCGACGATGGCCGGATCGGGCGAACGCGATTGATAGCCGAGCATGGTCGCCGCCCAAGAGAGCTGGGCGGAGAGATGGCAGCCATTCTTGTAGTGGATGTCGTCGTTATAGCGGTCGACCGTGGAGGCGATCGAAATCACCGCTTTCAGCGCCGGCGGCTTCAAGGCCGCGACCTGCAGGCAGTTGAAACCGCCCCAGGAAATGCCCATCATGCCGACCGAGCCGTTCGACCAGGGCTGTTCTGCGATCCAGGCGATCAGCTCGCAAGCATTGGCGAGCTCCAGCTCGGTATATTCGCCATCGATGACGCCGCTGGACTCTCCGGAGCCTCTGATGTCGACACGCACGCCGGCAATCCCGGCTGCGGCAAAGACGGGATAGGTGGATTCATCGCGGGGGCTCGTCCCGTCGCGCTTTCGATAGGGCAGGAACTCGAAAACGGCGGGCACGGGATCGCTCTCCGCGCCTTCAGGCATCCAGATGCGTGCGGCGAGCCGCGTTCCGTCCTTCAGGGTGATCCATTGATTTTCGATGGTGGTGAAGCTGCGGTCTGACATGGTCATATATCCCGAAGAGGTTTAGGCATTAAACCATACACGGCTGCCGATGTAGCCGTTGGACATATCGTTGCCGATATCGTCGACATATCCCTTCAGCGTTTTCGAAGAGGCCATGATGTAGTCGTTGAAGACGGGCAGAATCAGACCGCCGTCGTCTCGCACCATCAGCGCCAATTGCCGATAAAGCACCTTGCGCTTGCCTTCATCGAGTTCAGACCGTGCCTGCAGCACCAACTTGTCGAAGTCCGGGCGCTTGAAGCGCGTGTCGTTCCACTCGGCGGTCGAGAGATAGGAGGTAGAATAGCGCGAATCCTGCGTCGGACGGCCGCCCCAGAACGACGCGCAGAAGGGCTGCTTGTTCCAGACATTGGTCCAGTAGCCGTCTTCCGGTTCGCGCTTGACGTCGATCGTGATGCCGGCCTTGCGGGCGCTTTGCTGGAACAGGATCGCCGCATCCACGGCACCCGGAAAGGCTGCGTCCGATGTGAGCAACTGAACGGGGCGGTCGAGGCCCGATTTTTTGAAGTGGAAGGCGGCCTTGTCCGGATCATATGGCCGTTGCTCGATATCGGTCGGCGCAAGCGCGTAGTTGGAATTGACTGGATAGTCGTTGCCGATCGTTCCGTAGCCGCCCAGAACCTTGTCCAGGATCGACTGGCGATCGATCGCATATTTCAGCGCAAGCCGCAGATCCGCGTTGTCGAAGGGCGCCGTGTCGCAATGCATCAGGAAGCAATAGAAGCCCTTGCCGGCATTCCGGAGGATGTCGACGGTCGGCGCCCGCTTCAGCATCGGGACGGTCTTCGGGTCGACATTGTTGACGAAATGGACCTGACCGGACGCGAGCGCTGCAATGCGGGCGGTGTTGTCGTTGATGACGAGGATTTCGACGCTGTCGACAAAGCCTCGGTCAGAGCGCCAATCTTTCGAGTTCTTCTCGAAGGTAGCGCGAACGCCCGGTTCAAAGCTCTTCAGAATGTAAGGACCCGTACCGATGGCCGCCGCCGGCTTGTCGACGCCGCCCTTCGGCTGGATGATCAGGTGGTAATCGGTGAGAAGGAGCGGCAGGTCCGCGTTGCCTTCGGAAAGCGTCAGGACAAGATCGCCCGCCTTTTCCTCGATACCGGTGATCGAGGCCATGAGCCCAAGCGCGCCCGATTGGGAATTCTTGTCTGCATGTCGCTTCAGTGTCGCGATGATGTCTGCGACGGTCATCTTGCTGCCGTCGTGAAACTGCACGTCGTTCCTGATCTTGAAGGTCCAGACGGAGGCATCAGCCGACGGCGTCCAGGAAGTCGCCAGCGAGGGCAGGGGAGCGCCAGTCTTCGGATCGGATTCGACGAGCGTGTCGCCCCAAAGGCGGCCAATGACAAACAACACGGTGGCGCTATAGGTCGCAGGGTCGAGCGCATCACTGGTGGCGCCGCCTTTGAGGCCGAGTTTCAGATGACCACCGCGCTTCGCTTCCTGCGCGCGGGCATCGCGCGGCATCAGGAGGCCGGAGGTGAGGGCAGGCAAAGCGCCCAGCGCGACGGCACTGCCCAGGAAGTGGCGGCGGCCGATGCTCAGAGAAGATTGATCCTTTTCACGTGTCATTGCAGTTCCCTTTTTCAACTTTGTTGAGGGGGAACGTAGAGGTCAGGCTACTTCACACAATTTCGCGACTTGACGCATCTTTAAGCGAGTTTACGCTAGTTCATTCCAAGACGGAGTTATGGATGCCTCACCTTGTCGAGAACCTTAAAATTGCCTGCGCAACGCAGCGTTCCATTTCGCATCTGTGCCGTGCAATCGATATCAACCGGCAACAATTCAACCGATATATCAATGGTCAGACGCGGCCGTCTGCCCATAATCTCGCGCGCATAGCCAAATATTTCGATCTGGATGCAGCCGACTTTGGTCTCGCTCCTAGGCTCTTTCGCGAGCGGCTTCGCAAACCGGCGCTGGACCTCAATCAAAGTTCCGAATTGTTAAAGGCGTTCCCCGGAGATCTAACCGCGCTCCGGCGTCATGTCGGCTATTTCCAGACCTACCATCGCTCACCGTCCTGGCCTGGAATGGTTGTCTGTTCCTGCAGTCGCATTATCGAGCAGGGCGGGCTGGTGCATGTCAAATCGATGGAGCGCCTGCGAGACCCCGGAAACGGCATCCAGCAGTTTTCGAAATATGTGGGTTTGGCCGCCTTCTATCGAAATCGGATCTTCATTACCGAGCGTGTGGTCGGCCCGAATCCCATACTGTCACAGACGATCCTTCTGCCCTTCGACGAGTATCAGCGCGTCTATTTGCGCGGGACGACGATGGGAGTTTCCTGGCGAAAGGAAAACCTCCCTTATGCGTCGCGGATGATCTGGCGCCATGTCGGCACCGAGCCGGACCTTCGTGAACTTCTCTCGCGCTGCGGACCGCTGCCACTATCGTCACGCCGGCTGCCGCCGACGGTCCGCTCATTCCTCGCCGATCCATCCGCAGAGGTATATGCGGTGCCGGCAGAATATTGAGGAGCCGATTGCCCGGTTTGGTTATTCTTCGGTCGGTCAAGGGCGAAAACTCTCAAATACAATAGAAAGTTGTGCTTTTACAGAATATATTAAGGGTCGCTTTATACGATTGCAGTCTATCTTGAGGCTGGTGACACATGCTTTGATATTCGGGGGCGGTTAGATGCTTTTCTCTGCGAGAACGGATGCAGATCCCAGCCCTCGCACCTACGTCAATGACCTGTTTTGCCAAGAGGCAAAGGTTGATCTGAGTCACGACGCAGACATTCCCGATGTTGTCTCAGTCAATCGAGTGTTGAATTTCATCAAGCGCTTGTGGAGCGAAACCGGCGAGGAACTGGATGTCAATGTCTTCTATCGCCATCGCACCCTTGACGCCCTCAGCCTTGCGATTTCCAATCACGAAGATCTCTCAGTCTCGCCGAAAATCATAGAGCTCCGTGGTGGCGAAGATAGTGCACCCTTGCTGCTATTTGCCGGCGGAGCAAGCTGCTTCCTGGAAATGCAGCAATTGATCAACGAAATCCGCTTTCCGGGGCCAATTCTGGGCGTGGCATTGACGGCGTTCAACCGCGATCGTCGCCATCCGGCAACGGTGGAAGACGAGGTTCAAAGCACGCTGAAAGCGTTGCAGGCAGCCGGGATTGTAGGACCGTATAGATTGCTCGGCTATTCTTTCGGCGGTGTTTTTGCCTTGGAGCTTGCGCGTGCGTTGAGGGCACAAGGGCAAAAGATCGCGTTCCTCGGAATGCTCGATACCCCCTTAGGCGAGCAAGAATGGCCCCTGATGACCTGGGGCGAATTCATGTGGCAACGCTGGAGACGAGCCCGAACCAGAAAGAAGAACCTAAGGAAAGCCGATCCTCAACCACACCATCGAACATTAACTCAGGCCAATAGGCCGACGATCAACCGACGGGAATTCCTCGCGAAGAAACTAAAGCCGCTTTCCTTTCGCTACGCCGATCCGCGTTCGGCCTATTATCCGGAGCTGGCGCCGCAATGGATGGGGGATTATCCGCCGCTTTATGATGCTGCTGCCAGACAACTTCTGCGCATGAAAGGTCTTTACAAGCCAAGCCGTTACGAGGGCGAGTTGAATTTCTACCGTAGCCTGCAAGGCTCACCGGTCGATTGCGATCCCAAGACCATATGGGCACGCTTTCTTGCGCACGCAAACTGGGTCGATGTTGCCGGCAACCACCAGAGCATGATTGTCGGCCGCAATGCCGGTGCGCTCGCCCGCGAACTCAGCGAGCGCATGACGCGCTGAGCTTTCAATTTCCGGCGCTCTCCATCTTCCTTGTCGTCAGGACGCGCTCCAGCCAGCCGATTTCCATTTCGGGCACGGATTTCAGCAGCAAGTCGGTGTAATCGTCAAAGGGCGGCGACAGCGCCTGTGATTTCGGACCGAAGCGAACGAGCTTGCCGCGATGCATCACCGCGACACTGTCGGCGATGGCGCGCACGATGGCGATATCGTGCGTGATGAAGACGTAGGAGAGATGCGCCTCTTCCTGCAGTTTCAGGAGCAGTTTCAGAATGCCTTCAGCAACCAGTGGGTCGAGCGCCGAGGTCGGCTCATCGCAAAGGATGAGTTCCGGCTTGGCCGCAAGCGCCCTGGCGATTGCGACGCGCTGTTTCTGGCCGCCCGAAAGCTCTGCCGGATAGCGGTCGATGAAGCCGTTGCCCATCTCGATCTGATCCAGCAACTCTTTCACGCGCGCAGTCTTTGCAGCGCCACGCAGGCCGTCATAGAATGTCAGCGGGCGGCCGATGATATCGCGCACGGTCTGGCGTGGGTTCATCGCCGTATCCGCCATCTGGTAGATCAGCTGGATGCGCCGCAACTCTTGCCGCGAGCGGTCTTTCAAGGCAGGCGTCAACGGCTTGTCGTCGAAGGAGATCCGTCCATCGCTCGGCGGCAGCAAGCCGGTGATGACGCGGGCAAGTGTCGATTTGCCGGAGCCGGATTCTCCGACCACCGCCAACGTTTGGCCTTTAGGAACATGTAGAGAAACATCGTGCAATACTTTGAAACCATTCGAGTATTGTGCGCTGATATTCTCGACTTTCAACAGCGCGCCCGACTGATCAGCGGCTTCTGCACGTATCTCCTGGCGGACGTTGACGAGCGCGCGGGTATAGTCCTGTCGCGGCTCCTCGATAATCTGCTGGACGCTGCCATATTCCACTGTCTTCCCATGCCTTAACACCATGATGTCGTCGGAAATCTGCGCGACGACGGCAAGGTCATGGGTGATATACAGGGCGGCCGTATGCGTCTCTTCGATGGCGTGCTTGATGGCTGCTAGCACATCGATCTGCGTGGTGACATCAAGCGCCGTCGTCGGTTCGTCGAAGACGATCAGTTCCGGATTGGAGCAGAGTGCCATGGCGGTCATCGCGCGCTGCAGCTGGCCCCCGGAAACCTGATGCGGATAGCGGTCTCCGAAGGTTTCCGGATTGGGAAGGCCAAGCACGCGGAACAGATAGAGCGCCCGCTTCCTTGCCTCCTCCTTCGTCATCAGGCCGTGTTTCACCGTTGCTTCGATGACCTGATCACCCAGCCGATGCGCCGGATTGAAAGCGGCCGCTGCCGATTGCGCGACGTAACAGACCCGGGCGCCACGGATCCGGCGGATGCCGGATTTGCCGAGCGGCAGGATGTCGGTGCCGTCTAGCAGCACCTGGCCGCCGGTAATCTCGGCACCGCCGCGGCCATAGGCAAGCGCCGAAAGGCCGATGGTGGATTTGCCGGCGCCGGACTCCCCGATCAGGCCAAGGACTTTGCCTTTCTGCAGATCGAAGGAGACGCCATCGACGATAGTGACGCGTTTCGGTGGCTCGCCCGGCGGATAGCTGGTTGCCTCGATCTTGAGATCGCGAACGGAAAGAAGCTCAGGCATCGCCACGCCCTCCCTTGAGGCTGGAGGTGCGCCTTAGGAGCCAGTCGACCACCAGATTGACACAGATTGCGAGTGCCGCAATGGCAGCACCCGGCACGAGCGCGGCGGAGATGCCGAAGATGATGCCGTCCTTGTTGTCCTTGACCATGCCGCCCCAGTCGGCTGCCGGCGGCTGGATGCCGAGGCCGAGGAAGGAGAGGGTGGAGAGAAACAGGATCGAGAAGGCAAAGCGCAGCCCAAATTCGGCCAGCAGCGGCGATAGCGTATTCGGCAGGATCTCGCGGAAGATGATCCAGATCTTGCCCTCACCGCGCAGCTTCGCGGCTTCCACGAATTCCATGACCGCCACATCGAGCGCCACGGCGCGGCCGAGACGATAGACGCGGGTGGAATCGAGGATGGCCATGACGAGAATCAGCACGATCAGGTTTTGCGGCAGGACGGCGAGCACCACAAGCGCGAAGATCAGCGTCGGGATCGACATCATCAGGTCGTTGAAGCGCGAAAAGACCGTGTCGATCCATCCGCGCGAGACCGCGGCGGTAAAGCTCAGGATGATGCCGAGTGAGAAGGAGATGATCGTTGCCGCCAGCGCGACGAAGAGGGTCGTGCGCGTACCGTAGATCAGACGCGACAGGATATCGCGGCCGAGATTGTCGAGCCCGAAGAAATATTGCGCGTCGGCGGGCTGCCAGACATTGCCGACGACTTCCGTCTCGCCATAAGGGGCGATCCAGGGGGCGAAGATCGCGCAGATGAAGGCGATCAGGATACCGATGATGCCGATCCAGGCGGTGATGGGGATATCTCTCAATCTCATCGCGGATGCCTCAAACGCGGGTTGGCGATGATGGCGAGAATGTCCGCCGTCATGTTGAGGAAGATGTAGACGGCGGCGAAGATCAGGCCGCAGGCTTGGACGACGGGCATGTCGCGCACCGTTACCGCATCAACCATATACTGGCCCATGCCGGGATAGACGAAGACCACCTCGACAACGACGACCCCGACGATGAGATAGGCAAGGTTCAGCGCGATCACGTTGATGATCGGCGCCAGCGCGTTGGGAGCGGCGTGCTTGACGATGGCGCGGAAGGCGGAGAGCCCCTTCAGCTCGGCCGTCTCCATATAGGCCGAGGACATCACGGACAGAATGGCCGCACGGGTCATGCGCATCATATGCGCAAGCACGACCAGAACCAGGGTCGCAGTCGGAAGCGCGATGGCCTTCAGCCGCTCGATGAAGCCCATGCCGTCGAAAACCGTCGCCGGAAAGGTCGCAACACCGAATTTCACGGAGAAGAACATGATGAGGAGATAGCCGATGAAAAATTCCGGCAGAGAAATCGCCGCCAGCGAAATGACGTTGATGATCTTATCAGGCATTCGGTTCCTGAAATGGACGGCCAGCATGCCCAGGCAGACGGCGAGAGGTACGGAGATCAACGCCGCAAAGCCGGCCAGAAACAGCGAATTGCCGAGCCGCTTGCCGATCTGCTCGCCGACGGAATTCTTGCTGGCCCAGGAGGTGCCGAAATCGCCCTTGACGGCATTGCCGAGCCATTCGACGTAGCGGGTGACGACAGGCCGGTTGAGGCCCAGCTCTTCGCGGATATTGGCGACCGCCTGCGGCGTTGCCGACTGGCCGAGATAGGTGGTGGCGAAATCGCCGGGCAGGGCTTCGAGACCTCCGAAGATCAGCACGGAGACCGCAAAGAGCAGAATGATACTAAGCACGCAACGCTCGATAATAAGGGATAGCAGCGGAAAGCGCTGCTTGAACCTCAACCCGGGTAGAACGGTTCCGGGAGGTGAATTGGACATGGCCGATGCCTCGCACTGAGAGCGGCTCCATGTTTCATGGGAATCGCCAAGCCGCTCAATCTTGTTGTTTTACGCAATTTCGGACGGAAAACAGCTGCGCATTTCGCTGAAATTGCCTGAAACGTCGGGAGGACCGCGAAGGGTTTTCGCGGTCCCGGCTGTGTTAGAGATGAGGGCGTTTTCGCCCGGCTTCTGGCATCAGGCGTCCAGCCAGACGCGGGTCGCGACATAGCCGTTCGACATGTCGTTGCCGATATCGTGGACGTAGCCCTTCACCTGCTTGGTGGAGGCGTTCACGAAATCGTTGAACATCGGCAGGATGACGCCGCCTTCGTCGCGCACCATCATTGCCATGGCGCGGTAGAGGTCCTTGCGTTTAGCTTCGTCCAATTCGGAGCGGGCCTGAAGCAGGAGCTTGTCGAAGTCGGGTCGCTTGAAGCGTGTGTCGTTCCAGTCCGCTGTCGAGAGATAGGCGGTGGAATACATCTGGTCCTGCGTCGGCCGCCCGCCCCAGTAGGAGGTGGAGAAGGGCTGGACGTTCCAGACGTTCGTCCAGTAGCCATCGCCCGGCTCGCGCTTGACCTCGATATTGATCCCCGCCTTCTTGCAGCTTTCCTGATAAAGAACGGCCGCATCGACCGCGCCGGGAAACGCGACTTCGGAGGTGCGTAGCAAGACCGAGCCACTGTGGCCGGACTTCTTGTAGTGGAAGGCAGCCTTGTCGGGATCGTATTTGCGCTGCTCGATCCCTTCGGGAAAGAGAGCATAGGTGCTGTTGATCGGGAAGTCATTGCCGACCTTGCCGTAGCCGCCAAGGATCTTCTTGACCATGGTTTCGCGGTCCATGGCGTATTTCAGCGCAAGGCGCAGGTCATTGTTGTCGAAGGGCGCCTTGTCGCAATGCATGATGAAGACATAATGACCACGGCCGGCGGTGGCCAGGATCTCTACGTTCGGAGCGCGCTTGAGAAGATCCACAGTCTTCGGATCGACACGGTTGATGTAATGGACCTGACCGGATGAAAGCGCCGCAATACGCGCCGTTGCATCGTTCATGCAGATGATTTCGACACTATCGACGAAACCGCGGTCCGTGCGCCAGTCGTCCTTGTTGCGCTCGAACGTGGCACGCACGCCGGGCTCGAAGCTGACTTGCTTGTAGGGGCCGGTGCCGATCGAGGCCAAGGGATCGTCATAGCCGCCATTCGGTTGGATGACGAGGTGATAGTCGGTCAACAGCAACGGCAGGTCGGCGTTGCCTTCCGTCAAGGTCAAAACGAGGTTGTCGCCGTCGGCCTTGATCTCCTTGATCGACTTCACGACACCGAGCGCGCCGGATTCCGATTTCGCATCCGTATGACGCTTGAGCGTGGCGACGACGTCGTCGATGGTCAGATCCTTGCCATTGTGGAACTTGACGCCCTTGCGGATCTTGAAGGTCCATGTGGCGGCATCCTTCGATGGCTCCCAGGATTCGGCGAGCGAGGGTACGGCTGCACCCGTCAGCGGATGGGATTCCACCAGCATGTCGCCCCAGCAGCGGCCGATGCAGAACATCACCTGCGATAGGAATTTCGCCGGATCCTTGGAATCGGTTGCAGCGCCGCCTTCAAGACCAAGCTTCAAATGGCCGCCGCGCTTCGGTTCGGCTGCCATCGCACTTTCGGTGAAGAGTTTGTCGGCGAGCGTCAAAGTCACGCCCGCGGCCATTGCGCGCCCCATGAATTCGCGGCGGCTAAGCCCGCCCGCGGTGACGCGGCTGGTCAAATATTTCGTATAATCGTTCATTCCCCTGTTCCTTCTTCTTGCCGTGTTGACAAAGCTATCGAGCAAGCCACTTCAGGTCACGGTTCCTCTTCCGCCTGAAGCCTGTTGCCCGCCAGCATGCGGGAAATTCTGCGGTTGTTGCCGCCTTTATTTTCCTTTCCAGATTGGGGCTCGCTTCTCTGCGAAAGCCCGTGCGCCTTCCAATTGATCTTCGCTCGAATAGAGGACGTCGACGGTTGCAAACTGCCGTTTGGTGATCTTGTTCATGGCAGTTTGAAACGTAGAACCCTCCGCTTCGCGAACGATTTCCTTGATCGCTGCGTAGACGAGCGGCGGACCGCTTGCGAGCAGGCGGGCGAGTTCCCAGGCCCTGTCCATCAGCTTGTCGGCCATGACGATCTCGTTGACGAAGCCCCAGCGATGCGCCTCTTCGACATTGAGCCACCGGCCTGTCAGCAGCATGTCCATGGCGATATGATAGGGGATGCGCTTCGGAAGCTTGATCGACGCCGCATCTGCGACGGTGCCGGAACGAATCTCGGGCAAGGCGAAGGTCGCATGCGGCGCGGCGATGATGAGATCGGTTGACAGAGCAATCTCCAGCCCGCCGCCGCAACAGATGCCGTTGACGGCGCAGATGATCGGCTTGTTGAGGTCGCGCAGTTCCTGCATGCCCCCGAAACCGCCAACGCCATAATCGCCGTCTACGGAGTCACCATCAGCCGCGGCCTTCAAATCCCAGCCGGCAGAAAAGAATTTCTCGCCGGCGCCGGTCACGATAGCGACGCGCAGATCCGGGTTGTCGCGGAAGTCGCGAAAGATCAGCCCCATCTTACGGCTGGTCGCCAGGTCGATGGCATTCGCCTTCGGCCGGTCGATAATAACCTCAAGAATGCCATCTACGCATCGCGTCCGAATGGGGTCTTGCAACTTCCGCTATCTCCTTCGCCGGATGAGGGCATCCGCGGCAACAGCGCCTCGGGATTCTGCTAGGACCATCAATGGATTAATGTCTAGTTCTTCAAGATGTGCAGCATTCTTTACGACATATTCTGCCGCTGATAGGACGGCATCGGCTACGATCTCGACGCTGCTTCCCGCACTGCCTCGATAGCCTTCTATCAATTTTCGAACCTTCAGCCGCGAAATCCGCTCGAGAACCTCGGCTTTCGTCACGGGGAGCGGCAAAACGATGGAATCCTCAAGCAATTCCACGAGAATTCCGCCCGCGCCGACCGTCAGTGTTAGGCCGATGACCGGATCGCGGACCGCGCCAACGATCAGCTCGGCGATGGGCCGGTCGATCATCCGCTCGACAAGGAATCCGTGTGCAACACCGGCCATGCCTTCGGCCGCGTCTCTGACTGCGTTTCTATCCCATAGGTTGAGTTTGACGGCGCCGACATCGGACTTGTGCTCGACACCGAGCGCCTTGAGCGCGACCGGAAAACCGAGTTGTTCCGCGCAATCGGCCGCTTCGCCCGCCGTGGCGGCGATCCTGCCTAGTGGGACGGCGAGGCCCGCAGCGGCAAGCTCTGCCTTGGCGGCAGCTTCACTCAGGGTCTCAACCTCACCTTCGGCAATGAATGCACTAAGCAGCGGCAATGGCCGTGGCCTATTCCAGGCCTTGGCAATGCCGCCGGCGATATCCGCCGCCACTAACGCCTCACTGATGCCGCAGAGCGGCACGATGCCGCTTTCGATCAGCCGTTGTGCGATCGCCTCCGGCATGTTTTCGGGCAAGGTCGCCAGAATGCCGGCGCGGGCGCCCGTCAGCTTCGCTGCCGCGGCAACCGCCGCAACAGTAATCATCCAGTCGGCGCCATCACAACGATCCTCGCGCGGGAAGTCGAGAACGAGCAGATTGAGGGCATAGCCGCCGGCGAACATGGCGCTGAAAGCCTCCGTCTGCCGGCCCAGATCGCCCCAGACGAAAGTATGATAGTCAAGAGGATTGGAGAGCGTCACCATCGGGCCGAGGGTCGCGCGCAGGGCAGGAAGTTGTTCGGCTTTCAACGCTCGGAATTCGACATTCCTGCCGACGGCGGCATCAGCCATCAGCGACGCCTCGCCTCCCGAACAGCTCATCGACGAGATCGCGTTGCTCTCGAGCGGGCCGGCGACATGCAGGAGTTTCAGCGTCTCGATGAGCTCCGGCAGCGTCGAAACGCGGCCGATGCCGAGGCGGTCGAGAACGGCGTCGGCCACTGCATCGCTGCCAGCAAGTGAGGCCGTATGCGAGACCGTGGCGCGTTGAGCCTGTTCGGATTTGCCGACTTTCAGTGCGACGACGGGCTTCCTCAGCTCTCTAGCGCGCATGGCGAGCCCTTCCAGCGCCCTTATATCGCCGAAGCCTTCGATATGCAGGCCGACGGCCGTGACACGCGGGTCTTCAAGGACGGCCCTGGCAAGGTCCGACAGGCCTATCTGCGCCTGGTTGCCCGCCGTCATCAGATAGCTGATGGGCAGGCCGCGCCTCTGCATGCTTAGATTGATGGCGATATTGGAGGACTGCGTAAGGATCGCAACACCGCGCTCGGTCCTGACAATGCCATGCTGATCCGGCCAGAGCAGGGCACCATCCAGCCCATTGATCATGCCGTAGCAATTCGGCCCGACGATTGGCATCGCGCCGGCTGCTTCGACGAGCGCGTGCTGCAGGTCCGCGCCATCAGCCAGTTCCGCCACTGCCTCGCTAAAGCCGGAGGCATAGCAGACGGCACCGCCGGCGCCTCTGGCGGAGAGCTCCTTCACGATGTCGACGGTAAGCGCCCTGTTGACGCCAATGAAAGCGGCGTCCGGCGCATCCGGCAGGTCGGCGACCGAGCGATAGCAACGACGGCCAAGCACGCTTTCCTGTGTGGGATGCACCGGCCAGATTTCGCCGGCAAATCCCATGCGGTCGCATTGCTCGATGACGCGCCGTGCCTCTCTGCCGCCGAAGACGGCGATCGTTTTGGGTCGGAGTAGGCGGTCGAGCGAGCGCTGAGTCATGGGCTCATGCTCCGAACGGCCGAAGCAGGTCGCGGCTGATGATGTGCCGTTGGATTTCCGAGGTGCCGTCCCAGATGCGTTCGACGCGGGCGTCGCGCCAGAAGCGGGCGAGCGGCAGGTCGTCCATCAGGCCCATGCCGCCAAAGATCTGGATTGCCTCGTCGGTGACGCGGGCAAGCATTTCCGACGCATAGAGCTTGGCCGAGGCGATTTCGCGATTGGCCGGGATGCCGGCATCGAGCTTCCAGGCGGCCGACAGCGTGAGCAGATCGGCTGCGTCGATCTCGGTAATCATGTCGGCGAGCTTGAACGACACGCCTTGATTGGCGCCGATCGGCTTGCCGAATTGCTTGCGCTCGGCCGCATAGGGCAGGGCTAGATCAAAGGTGCGGCGTGCCCGGCCGACGCAGGTGGCGGCAACCGTCAGGCGGGTGCCGTAGAGCCACTGATTGGCAAGATCGAAGCCGCGATGCACCTCGCCGAGCACCTGTGACTTCGACAGGCGGCAATCGGTGAAGTTCAGGATGCAGTTGTGATAGCCGCGATGGGAGACCGAGTCGTAGCCTTTGACGATCTCGAAGCCCGGCCTGTCGCGATCGACCAGGAAGGCTGTGATCTTCTTCTTGACGCCTCGATGGGTATCCTCCTCGCCGGTGGCGGCAAAGACGATGACGAAATCGGCGACATCGGCGTGCGAGATGAAATGCTTCGTGCCGTTGAGCACGAAATCGTCACCATCCTGCCTTGCTGCGCATTTCATGCCGCGCATGTCGGAGCCGGCGTCCGGTTCGGTGATCGCGAGTGCATCGACCCTTTCCCCGCGCACCGCCGGCAAGAGGTAGCGCTCGCGCTGCTCGCCCTCGCAGGCCATCAGGATGCCGGATGGGCGGCCGAAGAAGACTGTAAGTCCCATCGAGCCGCGGCCGAGCTCACGTTCAACGAGCGTGAAGGTGACGTGGTCGAGCCCGGCGCCACCGACCTCCTCCGGGAAATTGCAGGCATAGAAGCCGAGCTCGATGCATTTGCGCTTGATTTCCAGCCCAAGATCGGGCGGCACGAGGCCAGTGCGCTCGACCTCGTTTTCGTGCGGATAGATCTCCGTCTCGACGAAGTCCCTGACCGTCTTGACGATCATCTCCTGTTCTTCGCTGAGCCCGAAATTCACGATCGCTTCCTCCTAGCGTTTTTGTCCCACATGACGGCCGGCTCCCTCCGGCATGGCCAAGGTTGCATGCGCGGCAGAAATCGGCCTCAGCTTCGCCAGCACCTCTTCAGGTGCGGCAACGGCTTTGCCTGCTTTCGCGTCGACATGCAGCAGCATTTGTTCCGCCGTAGCGATTATTTCGCCGCTGGCGCCGTTATGCAGTGCATGGAACACATGCAGCCGCTTTTCATCCGATCCGAGGATCTGCGCCGTCGAATGGATGGCCTGCCCAAGCTTGGCCTCGCCGAGATGGCGGATATGGGTCTCTACCGTGTAATAGCTGTGGCCGCGTTCGACATAGGCGAGATTGACGCCGATCAGGCGCAAAAGTGCATCCGACGTATCGCCGAACACCTGCAGATAGCGATGCTCGGTCATATGGCCGTTATAGTCGACCCAAGCCGGGCTCACCTTGGTATCGATCAGGCGCAGCGGCTTTGTAATGTCCGGCGCATCTTTCTTGTCCCCGCCAGCGGCCCAAAGATGCTGCTCGAAATCCTTCAGCAGTTTGCCGGCGCCCCAGCCCTTGCCGCCATGGCTTCCCTTCAGGCTCTGGAGGATGCCGACGAGGTTTTCGTCGCGGATGCGCTCGAGTTCGCGGATCGACAGGCCATCTGCCTGATCGTCCGACTGCTGGCCGATCTTTTCGACAAGGGCATCGTCGAGATCGACGACATCCATCAGCTTGGTCCAGTTCCACTGCAGGGCGGGGCCGAACTGCGCGAGGAAGTGACGCATGCCCGCTTCACCGCCGGCGATGCGATAGGTCTGGAACAGGCCCATCTGCGCCCAGCGTAGGCCGAAAGAGTAGCGGATGACATCATCGAGCGTCTCGACGGTGCAGATATCGTCCTTGATCAGCCACAAGGCCTCGCGCCAAAGGGCTTCCAGCAGGCGGTCGCCGACGAAAGCCTCGATCTCTTTGGCGATATGTACACCCTTCATGCCGATCGGCGGCAGTCGTTCCATCGCCGCCTGGATGGTCGCGGCGCTGGTCTTCTCGCCGCCGACGATTTCGACGAGCGGCAGGAGATAGACGGGATTATAGGGATGGGCGACGAACAGACGCTCCGGATGGCGCATGTCGCGCTGCAAATCGGTCGGCAGAAGACCCGACGTCGAGGAGCCGATCAGCGCATCCGGCTTTGCGGCTGCGTCGATCTGCGTCAGCACGCTACGCTTGAGGTCCAGCCGCTCGGGCACGCTTTCCTGGATCCAGTCAGCGCCGGCGACAGCCGCTTCCAGCGTGTCCCTGAAGGTCAGCTTTCCGCGCGGCGGCAGCGGTGCGCCGGTTAGCATCGCATAGGCCTTTTCGGCATTGGCGAGAACCTCGCCGACGATGCGGGTTGCTTCCGGATGCGGGTCGTAGACATCGACATCGATGCCTGCCAGCAGGAAACGGGCGATCCATCCGCCGCCTATAACGCCGCCGCCGATACAGGCCGCCTTGTTGATCTTGGTCATCGGGGCCTCAGCGCTTCGTCAGTTTCAATTTCTTGCGGACATCTTCGGGGCCGATGATGCGCGCGCCCATGCCTTCGACCACCTGCACCGCCTTTTCGACGAGCTGCGCGTTGGTCGCGAGCATGCCCTTGCCGGCGTAGAGATTGTCCTCCAACCCGACACGGACATTGCCGCCGGCGAGGATCGCCGCCGCCGGGTAGGCCATGGCGTTGCGACCGATGGAAAAGGCCGAGAAGGTCCAGCTTTTGGGAACGTTATTGACCATCGCCATAAAGGTGTTGAGGTCATCGGGCGCCCCCCAGGGGATGCCCATGCAGAGCTGGATGAGGACCGGATCCTCGATCAAGCCCTCCTCGGCAAGCTGCTTGGCGAACCAGAGATGACCGGTATCGAAGGCCTCGATCTCCGGCCGCACGCCGAGATCGGTCATCTTCTTTGCCATGGCCCGCAACATCGAAGGCGTATTGGTCATGACATAGTCGCCAAGATTGAAGTTCATCGTGCCGCAATCGAGCGTGCAGATTTCGGGCAGGCATTCGGCAACGTGGCTTACGCGCTCGGTGGCGCCGGCCATATCGGTGCCCTTGGCATTGAGGGGCAGGGGGCTTTCGACATCGCCGAAAATCAGATCGCCGCCCATGCCGGCCGTCAGGTTCAGCACGACATCGATGTCTGCCGAACGAATACGATCCGTGACTTCCCTATAGAGTTCGTTGCGGCGGCTGGCTGCGCCCGTTTCCGGATCGCGGACATGGCAGTGAACCACTGCCGCCCCAGCCTTGGCAGCGTCGATCGCGGATTCCGCGATCTGCTTGGGAGTGACCGGAACATGGCTGGATTTGGAAACCGTATCGCCGGCGCCGGTTACGGCACAGGTGATGAAGACATCACGATTCATCGCAAGAGGCATTTTTGTTCTCCCTCGTATTGAGGACATTACGAGCCATGGCGCGCCTTCATGCTTTGCATTATCGGAAGCATTCGATACAGTTTCGGAACGCTTGAAGGAATGCGGGATGCTGACATCGGCCAATGAGACACTCGACATCGACCTCCTGATCCTTCCGGAGACGAACTTGCTTCTGATCGCGTCGGTGATCGAACCTTTGCGCGGGGCCAATCGCATTTCCGGAGCCGAGCTTTATCGCTGGCGCCTTTTCACGCCGGACGGCTCTCCCGCGGAGACGACGAGCCTTATTCCGGTGCCCGCATGTTCTGGCTTTCGTTCCGGCTCGGATACCGCACCGCTTTTCGTGCTCGCCAGCTATAATTGGCGGCGCAGCGCCACGCAGGCGCTGAAAATGCAATTGTCGCAAGCCGCACGCCATCGTTCGATGGTTGCCGGCATTGAGTCCGGGACGTGGCTGCTTGCCGAGGCGAGCCTGCTCGACAATGTCTCTGCTGCCGTTCACTGGGAGGATTACGACGATTTCGCGCTCGCCTATCCGCAGGTGCGCGCCGTGAGGGATCGCTACGTAATCGACAGCAAGCGGATCACCACGGCTGGGTCCCTGCCGACGGTCGATCTGATGCTGGAGATCATCCGGCGCCGGCAAGGCTATTCACTGGCGCTCGAGGTGAGTCGTCTGTTCATCTACGAGCCGGCGAGCACGCAGGGTGTGGCGGAACTTTCGCCATCGACGGCCGGTTTGCGCATGCGCGATCCGCGAGTTGCTCAGGCGATCCGCCTGATGGAGGACCATATCGAGCAGCCGCTGGTGCTCACGCGTCTCGCCCGCCGTGTTGGCGTCAGCGCCCGCCATCTGCAGGCTCTTTTCCAGGAGAGCATCGGCGCGCCGCCGCATGTGCATTATCTGGCGTTGAGGCTCAATGCGGCGCGGCGCAAGGTCATCGAGACGAAAGCCTCCTTTGCCGAGATTGCAGCCATGACAGGCTTCAATTCGGCATCGGCCTTTTCCCGCAGCTATCGCGCAAGCTTTTCAGAAAGTCCGTCCGGCACGCGCCGCAGGCTGCGCCGGCGCATTACGGCTGCAGCAGAGCCGACATAGGGCGAAAGGCGTCGCGCACCATTTCAGCCAATTCCCGGATCGCTTCGCTCGAATGATACGGATTGCGTCGAAGCACGACACGTGATGAATCCACAGGCGGGAACCCGTCGTCACTCGTGAGTTCGCGGCAGCCATGCGGAATGTTGCTGCGCGACAGCGTGGTCACGGCAAGCCCGGCGGAGACGGCATTCTTCAGGCCCGAACTCGTGTCGGCGATGAAGGCGATCCGATAGGCGCGGCCTTGCTGCTCCAGCGAGCGCAAGGCGAAATCGCGCGCCCATGTCGAATTGCGATAGGTGGCGACAGGCAGCGGCATGGCATCATGCAGGCGATGCACCATGGATGTCACCCAGACCGTGGGGTCGATGCAGAGAACTTCGCCCTTGTTCTGGTTGCTCCAATCGAAAACAACGGCTAGGTCCAGCTCATCTTTTTCCAGCGCGGCCAGATTATGCGCCGTGTAATCGCAGGAGACAGTGACTTCGACCGCCGGATGCCTGATGGCAAAGGCCGCCAGGGCCGCCGGCAACACAGTCTGGCTATATTCCTCTGGAATCCCGATCCGCACCGGCCCGTCGAGTGGCTTGGTGCGAATATTCGCCGCCGCCTCGTTGAGGAGTTCGATCACGCGCTGTGCGTAGGGCAGCAATTGGGTACCGGCTCGGGTGAGGACGGCGCCCCGGGCACTCCTTTCGAAGAGCGTTTCGCCGATCGTATCTTCGAGCCGCTTGATCTGAGCGCTGACGGCCGATTGCGTGCGGCCGATCCTTTGAGCGGCCGTGGAAAAATTGGACGTCTCGCTAATGACGAGGAACGTCCGCAGAAGGTCGCTCTCAATGGGTTCACGCATTGCGGTCACAAATATTTCTGATAGCTACTATCTCTACTATTCGTTTGCCTGATGTCAAATATCGGCGCACACAGGAGCGTTCCTTCTGCTTCGTTCCTCGAGTCTATAAATGACATTCCAGCTTCCAACCCGCTCCGCTCTTGCCAGCGATTATGAGCGGGGCGTCGTACTCGTGGCTACGGCAATGCTCGCGTGGAGCTGCAGTGGCATCTATGCGCGCTTGCTGACGACGGACATATGGACGGCGATCGCCTGGCGGTCGCTGTTCGGCGGCTTGTTTCTGCTGATTCCCAGCTTTTTCCTCGAAGGCGGGTTTTCGCGCAGGCAATGGGCATCGATCTTTCATCCCGCCGGGCTGGCGATGCTGGTCTGCCAGACAATCAGCCAGGCATGCTTCATCGGTGCTCTTTACATGACCACGGTCGCAAATGTGACCATGATCTATGCGACGGCGCCATTCATCGCCGCCTTCCTCAGCTGGACCATGCTGAAGGAGCGGGTCGCGAAGCGCACATTGGTGGCCGGCGGTATCTGCCTCATTGGCGTTGCAGTCATTGTCGCATCTTCGATTGGCGGCGGTACAGGCGTTGGCGATCTGCTGGCGCTCGGCATGACTGTTACCTTCGCCCTCATCATCGTCATCCCACGCATGGACCCCAGCATTCCGATCCTGCCGTCGAGCGTCGTCAGCGGGCTTTTGACCTTCGTGGTCTTCGTGCCGTTTGCCTCGACAAGCTCGGTGGACGTTCACAACTGGCTTCTGCTCGCCGCTTTCGGGGCGACGAATTTTGCGCTCGCTTTCGTCCTTTTCCTGTTCGGATCAAGAAAGATGCCTGCCGCCGACGCTGCGCTTATCAGCTCGATGGAAATCGTGCTGACGCCTTTCTGGGTGTGGCTCTTCTTCTCCGAGATGCCGCCGGTTGCCACTTTTGTCGGCGGGGCGATCATCTTCGCGACGATCGTCTGGCATACCGCGATCGATCTGCGGCATAGCCGCCGCCGTCGCGCACTCGTCAGTGGGCTATAGCCATAACCTCTCTTCTCAGCAAAGATAGCGGCTTGAGCCTCGACTTCATAAAGCGATGAAAGTGACATGACCTCCAACGATCCCTTGCTCCAGCCCTATCAGCTCAAGCACCTGACGCTGAAGAATCGCATCATGTCGACGGCGCACGAGCCGGCCTATTCGGAAGGCGGCATGCCGACGGATCGTTACAGGCTCTATCATCGCGAGAAGGCAAAGGGCGGCATCGCGCTGACGATGACGGCGGGCTCGGCGATCGTCTCGGCCGATTCGCCGCCGGCCTTCGGCAATCTCCATGCCTATCGCGATGAGATCGTGCCCTGGCTGAAGACGCTTGCCGACGACTGCCATGAGTTCGGGGCTGCTGTCATGATCCAGCTGACCCATCTGGGCCGCCGCACCGGCTGGAACAAGGGCGACTGGCTGCCGGTACTGGCACCATCGCCGATCCGGGAGCCGGCGCATCGTGCCTTTCCGAAGGCGGCGGAAGATTGGGATATCGAGCGCATCATTGAGGACTTTGCCGCGGCGGCACAACGCATGCAGGCGGCTGGCCTGGATGGTATCGAGATCGAGGCCTATGGCCATTTGACCGACGGTTTCTGGTCACCGGCAACCAACAGGCGAGACGATGAATTCGGCGGTTCCCTAGAAAACCGCACGCGGTTCTCGATGATGGTGACACAGGCCATCCGCAAGGCGGTTGGCCCGGATTTCATCGTTGGCATGCGCATGGTAGCTGACGAGGACTGGGAAAAGGGGCTTTCTCGTGAAGAAGGCGTCGAGATTGCCAGGCGGCTGGTGGCCTCCGGCAATATTGATTTCCTCAATATCATTCGCGGCCATATCGATAGCGACGCGGCGCTCGACAATGTCATTCCGATCCAAGGGATGGCGTCGGCACCGCATCTCGATTTTGCCGGCGAGGTGAGGGCGGCGACGAAATTCCCAGTCTTCCACGCCGCCCGCATCGGCGATGTCGCCACCGCGCGTCATGCAATCGCGGAAGGCAAGCTCGATATGGTTGGCATGACGCGCGCCCATATCGCCGACCCTCACATCGTCAACAAGGTAATGTCCGGGCAGGAGGCCAATATTCGCCCCTGCGTCGGCGCGACCTACTGTCTCGACCGGATCTATGAGGGTGGCGAGGCGCTCTGTATTCATAATGCGGCTACCGGCCGCGAGGCCGAGATGCCGCATCGGATCGAGCGCGCAGCGGTATCGCGCAAGGCTGTCGTCATTGGCGCCGGGCCTGCGGGCCTGGAAGCGGCGCGTGTGCTGGCCGAGCGCGGCCATAAGATCGACGTGCTGGAGGCGGGCAGCAAGGCCGGCGGACAGGTGAATCTGCTCACGCGCAACCCGCGCCGCAAGGAGATGATCGGCATCATCGATTGGCGGCTGGCGGAGCTGGAGCGGTTGGGCGTCACGATCCACTACGACGTCTATGCGGGAGCTGACGACGTCCTTGCGTTCGAACCCGATCTCGTCGTTGTGGCGACGGGCGGTATCGCGCAATCTCCCGAGCTGGAGAGCGGCGACAGCCTCGTCACCTCCTCCTGGGATATTCTGGCCGGCGCAGTGAAGGCCGAGGGGCAGGTCCTGCTCTATGACGACAATGGTGGACATCCGGGCATGTCGGCGGCCGAAGTCATCGCCAATGGCGGTGCCGAACTGGAACTCGTTTCGCCGGAGCGCTTCTTCGCGCCGGAGATGGGCGGCATGAACCATGTGCCCTATGCCAAGACCTTTGCAGAGAAGAATGTCCGTGTGACGATCAATACGCGGCTGAAATCTGTGCGGCGCGACGGCAATGCATTGATCGCGGTTCTCGGGTCCGATTTCTCAGAGAGCACGCAATGGGAACGCAGGGTGTCCCAGGTCGTCGTCGAGCACGGCACCGTGGCGAATGATGAGCTTTACCTTGAGCTGAAGCCGTTATCGCGCAATCTCGGCGCCGTCGATTATCCCGCATTGATCGCCCGCCGACCACCGCTACCCGTCAAAAGCGAAGCCGGTTCCTTCGATCTGATCCGCATCGGTGATGCAATCGCAAGCCGCAATATTCATGCGGCGATTTACGATGCGCTGCGCTATTGCTCGCTTCTATGAGACGGCGGGGATTGCCGACTTTAGCCGGGTTGCCACATCAGACATTTGCGAAGTTTCGCAATAAATTCATTATATCAACGCGATATCATGAATGCCTCGAGTGATAAGTGATGTTCCGCCGCCGCGCTATGGCTGTGGAAACCGCCTTAATTTTGAAACAAAATGTAACAAGTTATAACACCATGTTACGCGCCGAATCATTATATTCGGCTTATGTGTGAACGAGAGGTGTTTGATGCTGGCTAACCGTGCGCCGTCCCCTTCGCGGACCGATGTGCTGATCTGTCTGGATAATCAGCAAATTGCCTCGCGCATCAGTTCGCTTCTGTCGCAACAGGGATTGACGGTCGCAGCCATACCGACGGCCGGCCTTCAGGAATGGTTCGATCCAACCGGTTGTCACCTTGTGGTGACGCATACCGCGATGATCGGAGACGTGCGGACGCGGCTGAATTTGCCGGTCGTCAATATCGAGACATTCATATTCGATCGCCCTGATCATGTAACCGAGGGAGCCGCGCGGCAGTTCGACGGTGACGCTTTTGTAAGGCGCGTTTTTTCGGTCATGAACGGTACTCAAAGGCGCGCAGCCGAGTGATTTAGGTCAGCCGATTGCCTTCTCCTATAGTCGCTGCTGGCTGGCCTTGTCGAAGAAGTGCAGGTTCGGCGTCTTGAGCGAGATCTGAATTGTCTGGCCCGGCACGAGTTCGGCTCGTTCGCGCATCACCCAGGTCAATTCCTTGCCCTCCAGATCGAGCGCGACATGCGTTTCGGAGCCGGTGGGTTCGACGACGGTCACCGTTGCACTGACGCCGGCCTCCTTGGCAAACGAGATATCCTCCGGACGTATGCCGAGAACAACCTCCCGACCCTCCGATTGAGCCGGAGCGCTGGCCAGTTGGATACGCGTGCCTGTTGGCAATATCAACTCCGGCGAGGCACCGCCGGTAAGCTTGCCTTCGAGAAAATTCATGGCCGGAGAACCGAGGAAGCCGGCGACGAAGACATTTCTCGGCCGGTCGTAAAGCTCGAGCGGTGAGCCGATCTGCTCGACCTTCCCACCCTGCAGCACGACGATCTTGTCGGCCATGGTCATGGCCTCGATCTGATCATGCGTCACGTAAACGATCGTCGTCTTCAGGCGCTGATGCAGTGCCTTGATTTCGGCCCGCATCTTGACGCGCAGCTTGGCATCGAGATTGGAAAGCGGTTCATCGAAGAGGAAGACCTTCGGATCGCGCACGATGGCGCGACCCATGGCGACGCGCTGGCGCTGGCCGCCGGAAAGCTGAGCGGGCTTGCGATCCAATAATGGCTGCAGGCCCAAGATCTTGGCGGCTTCGCCGACCTTCTGATCGATTTCGGTGCGCTTCGCGCCGGCAAGCTGCAGCGCAAAGCCCATATTCTGCGCCACCGTCATCTGCGGATAGAGGGCGTAGTTCTGGAAGACCATGGCGATATCGCGATCCTTCGGTGGCAGGTCGTTGACGACCCGCCCGCCGATCGAGATATCGCCGCCGGTAATATCCTCAAGCCCTGCAATCATCCGTAGCAGCGTGGATTTGCCGCAGCCCGAAGGCCCGACGAGTATGACGAATTCGCCGTCCGAGATCTCCACATCGACGCCATGGATGATGTTTACCGCGCCGTAGGACTTCCTGACGTTCTTGATGGTCAATCCGGACATGACATTCTTTCCCTGAAATCGATCAATGCTTCTTGCGGATGCGGAGCGCCTGGTAAGGCTTGCCCGGTAGCTCCACACCGAAAGCGGCGTCCGCCTTGCCGCCGCGCACGATCGCGCCGTGGCGCGTCGGATGCGGGATCGGCGCTTCCACCTTTTTCGCCGGCGTGACCGTCATTTCCCATGTGTCGATAATGTCGACATCATAATCGGTCCCATCCTTGGGTAGCCCGGTGGACCAGATGACAGGTTGGTGCTCGCCGAGATAGATGTAACTGACATCACCGTCGCGTGCGCCGGAAACGCGGGTCCAGGGCCATTCGCCGTAAGAGGACATGGGTTCGAGGCCGTTGACCACATCCTGCTCCAGGAGATCGCGCAGGAAGCCGATGCGCTTCCAGGCTTCGCCACGCAGCTCGCCGCCCTTGGCCCACCAGATGAGATCCTCCGGATGCGAATAGGTTTCACCGTGGCCGGCATAGCCGCCGCGCGTCACAGTAAGCCAGAAGCGATGCACCAGCTCCTGCGCCGTCAGGTTACCCCAGGACTGAATGATATTGCCTTCATATTCCGGCTCGTCGTTGACCACGGGCTTGCCGTAGGCATCGCGCCATTCCTGGGTGCGCTTCACGTCCCAGTTCTGGATGCAAGTATGCGTGACCCACGGCTTGCGATGATCGAAGTTCATCGTCGGCTCGCCGTTGTGGATCGACTTCAGATGGCCATAGGGATCGTTCTCTTCGAGAATGTGAAAATAGCGGTCCCACTGTTGCAGCGGCTTGGTGTCGAGAAGGAAGTCGTACTCGTTGGCAAGCGCCCACCAGACATTGCGATAGGCGGCAAGGCGCGCCGCGAGATAGGCGACGTAGCGGAAATCCTGCTCTGCCGACATATCGGCATAGCCCCAGCGATCGTAAGGGTGGAACATGATGATATCGGCTTCGATGCCAAGATCGCAGAGGGCTGCGACCTGGGTCTCGAAATGGCGGAAGAGGACGGGATTCGGCCGATCGAAGTCTTCCTTGCCGTCCGCGCCCTTTTCAAAGCAGGCGTAGAGAGGCTCGTTGACGTTATAGGGATAGTCCTTGGGGAAGACGCCCATGCGAATCTTGTTGAAGCGCGATTTCTTCAGCGTTTCGAGCGTCTGGGCCTGCATCTCCAGCGACTGGTGCGTCCACGCGTAGCAGGTCGTGCCGAAGGGGAGGAAAGGCTTGCCGTCGGCATAGGCGAAGTGGAACTTGTTGCGGACGTGCACGGGGCCGTGGTTGCCTTCCGACGGCTTGGTGGCAACGAAAGAGCCGGTCTTGCCCTCCAGTTCCGATGTCTTCGAGCGTGTGCGGAACGACCACTCACCCTCATTATCGGGCATGAAGCGAACGCGATAGACACCGTCGCCATCATAGAAGCCGGGCACGCGTACCTCGCGGCTGTTCTGGCTGAAGACGGCATCGAATGCCACATCGAGATAGGGATTGCCACCGGAAGGGCCGTTGAAGGCCGCTTCGAAGACTCCCCATTTTTCGACGGACGCGTTGGACATGATGTTCTCCTCGGAAGATGTATGGATGGTCCGACCGCTCAGCCCTTGACCGCGCCGGAGGTGAGGCCGGAGACGAAGTAGCGCTGGAAGATCAGATAAACGATGGTGGCCGGCAGCACGGTCATGACGATCGCCGCGTTCAACTGCCCATAATCATTGGAAAACTGGCCCTGGAAGGACATGAGCCCGAGCGGCAGCGTCCACATGTGCTGATCCTGCAGCAGCACGAGCGCCATTGCGAACTCGTTCCATGTCGAAACGAAATCCAGGATCAGCAGCGCGGCGAGCACCGGCAGGCAGACGGGCAGGAAAATTCGCCTGAAGATGGTGAAATGGCTTGCACCGTCGATCAGGGCAGCTTCCGACAGTTCCTTCGGAATGCCTTTGAAGAAGCCGTGGAGAATGAACACCTGATAGGGCACGCCGAAGGCGATATAGGGCAGGATCACGCCCGGATAGGTGTCGATCAAACCCAGCGAATTGACCAGCGTGAACAGCGGCGCCAGCATGACCTGGAAGGGGATCATGGTGCCGAAAACGACGAGGAGCAGCAGCAACTTGCCGAACCGCAGGCGGATCTTGGCAAGCGCATAGGCGGCCATTGCCGAGAGGATAAGCCCGAGCGGCACTTTGATGACGGTAATGATGGTGCTGTTCAGGAAGGCATTGGCGAAATTGCCGCGACCCCAGGCGTTCGAATAATTCTCGAAAGCCGGATCGAGCGGCGGCATGAAGGCGCCGGTCGACGTCACATCAGCCTGCGTTTTCAGCGAGGTGAAGACGATGAAGACGAAAGGCGCGAGCCAGATCGCGGCGACCACCAGCAATGCTATCCATAGGCCGATCAGGACGGGATCGCGCTTGCGCTTTGCCGGTGCAATCGTTTCGAAGTCGTCCGACATGGATGTTGCCGATGCTGCCGTCATTGTTCGGCCTCCTCATGCTTTTGCGTCCAGCGCAGGTAAGGAATGACGATGGCGATGGTGATGAGCAGCAGGACGACCGAGATCGCGGCACCACGGCCGAAATCGAATATCTGCATGGCCTGCGTGAAGGCCCATAGAGCCAGCATCTGCGTCGATTGCGCCGGCCCGCCCCCGGTCAGGCCGTAGACAATGTCGAAGGCCTTCAAGGAGGAAATAATAGATAATACCAGAACAATAGTCAGCGTCGTGCGCAGCGCGGGCAGGGTGACGTAACGGAAGATGTTCCAACGCCCGGCGCCGTCGATGCGGGCGGCTTCGACAAGCGTCTGCGAGACATTTTGTAGGCCGGCGAGGAACAGGACCATGGAAAAGCCGACGGATTGCCAGAGATAGGCGGCGAAGACCGAATAGAGCGCGATATCCTTGTCGCCGAGCCAGTCCTGAATCCAGTCCTGCAGCCCCATGGAAGTCAGGATTTCGGTGAAGAGACCGAAGAAGGGATCGTACATCCACTTCCACATCGTCGCGACCGCGATCGGGGCGATAATGACAGGGAGGTAGAAGATGGCCCGGAAGGTATTGCGGGCGAAGAGTTTCTGATTGAGGCTCAGCGCGAGCAAGAGGCCGATCATGGGCGGAAAGATCACGCACATGATCGTCCAGATCACCGTGTTGCGGAAGGCAACCCAAAAGACGGGATCCTGCGTGAAGATATATTGATAGTTCGCAAGGCCGACGAAGGGGCGCTGCGGGTCGAGGCCGTTCCATTTCTGAAAGCTCAGCACCACCACGTTCAGCATCGGATAGAGCGCGAAAATCGCATAGATCAGCATGGCCGGAGCAAGCAGGATCGCTGCCTGGGCGCGGGGATCATGAGTACGATTGCGGAATGACATTTCTAATTGCTCCCGGCGGCAGCTGACGCATGGGCATGAGGGTGAGGGAGGCCGTCCGCCGCGATGACGGTCGGCGTGGCGGCCTCTCTCGATCGATCAGGTGCGACCTGCGATGAAGGTCTGTAGCTGCTTGGCGGCATCGGCCGGCTGGATGTTGCCGGAGGCGACATCGTTGATCACGCGGAAGTATTCGGTGGTCACGTCGAGCGGGAAGGCCTGGTCGCCGTTCATGTAGACCTTGCTATAGGTCTTGAAGATATCCAGCCACTTCGCTTCCAACGGCTTCTGGTCGGTGTACTGGACATTCTTGTTGACTGAGATCGAGCTGATCTGGCCGACGAGATCCTGCTGCACCTTGGTGGACAGGAAGTAGTCTAGGAACTTTGCCGCGAGATCCGGGCTCTTGCTCTTGGTGCTGACGTAATTGTACTCGGCAAAGCCATAGAGGCGATTGGTGTTCGTCGGGAACGGCACGATGCCGTAATCGTCGAGATTGACCTTGCTGCCGCTAAGCTGGCTGACCAGCCAGTCGCCTTCGAGCATCATTGCAGCGCGGCCGGCGACGAACAGCGTATAGGACTGCTGGTTGCTGATGCCCATGAAAGGCTTCAACGTATAATCCTTCGTCCATTTGGCGAATTCGGTGAAGGCGTCGGTCGCGCACGGCTCCTTGGTCCAGTCGGCCTTCATGGCCATCAGGGCGTCATGCTTGTCGGCGCCGCACTTGGTTTCGAGCAATACGTCCATCAGGCGCATGACGTGCCAGTTGACCGAGCCGCCGAAGGTGAAGGCCGGAATGCCTGCTGCCTTGAGCTTGTCGGCTGCGGCAAGTAACTCTTCATAGGTTTTCGGCTCGCCGGTAATGCCCGCCTTCTGGAAGAGCTTCTTGTTGTAGTAGATCGCTTCGCCTTTGAAGGTGAAGGGAACACCGTGCTTGCCGCCTGGATAGAGATCGGCAAAAGCGGCGGCCGACGGAAGCAGTTCGTCGTTCCACTTGTACTGGGTGTAGTATTTGTCGAGCGGCAGCGAGAGGCCCGCCTTTACATATTCGCCGCCGAGGCCAAGTCCGGCCCAGCTGAAATAGATATCCGGTCCCTTGCTCGAACCCGCGGCCACGCGAAGCGCGGTTTTGTGCTCATCGACGCCGCGCTGGACGATTTCGATATGGGTGCCGGGGTTGGCGGCTTCGAAATCCTTCGCCACTTTCTTCAGCGCGCTGTTCGCCGCGCCGTTGTCGAAGTTCAATGTCCACAGCGTCAAGTCTTCTGCGGCGACATTGGTTGCCGAGAAAGCCGCCGCCGCCATCGCAGCAGCGCCGAACCAACGCGCATATTTGAAGTTGCCAGCCATTTCCCGTCCTCCTCTGAACAAGCTGAGGGCGGTTTTGACAAATCGTTGTCAACATGTCAACTGGTATGATGAGCTTATCAGCAGTATCGTGTGAAGTGATCGTGAAAGCAGGCTATGACGACCGCAGCCGATGCGGCGCCGGGGTCCATGTGTCCCAAGGCCCGATCGCCGAGGCGCGACGAGCGGCCCTTTGCCGCGATCATATTCTTGGTTGCTTCCGCGCCCGCTTCGCCGGCTTCAAGGGCGGCGGCCAAGCAGGCGGCAAGCGGAAGCCCTCGATCCCTGGCCGCGCGGCAGGCCGCGGCAGCGGGTACCCAGACGTCGACCATGGTCTTTTCGCCGACCTCCGCCTTGCCTCGATCCTGAATGCCCTTGGCCAAAGCAGAAAATATCTCGATCATATCGTCGTCGCTCAATGACGCCTTTCCCTTGGCTACCCCTCCTGCGCGCATCAGGGCGGTCGCATAGAGCGGTCCGGACGAGGCACCCACGGCGTTGAGGAAGGACTTTGCCGCCGTGTTGAAGACCAGCGTTGGCTCGGATGTCGATGAATCCAGCTCCGACACCGCTTTGGCTGCCGCAGCAAAGCCAAGCTCCATGGCGATGCCATGGTCAGCATCGCCTATCACGCCATCCAGCTCGCAGAGGCGGTCCTTCTCGCGTGCCATTGCGTCTGCGATCCGCACGAAAAGCGCCTTCAGGTCCTCTGTTGTAACCGTCGTCATTACAAAACCTCGCCGGAGCGGAACATGGCGCAATCACAGGGGTGATCGATAAGCCGCTGCAATTCTTCATCGAGATGCATGAGGGTGATGGAAGCGCCGGCCATTTCCAGCGACGTGCAGTAATTGCCGACGAGCGACAGGTGAATGACGACGCCTGCGTCGTCGAGCATCGCCTTCAGCTTGCGCATCATGATGTAGAGCTCCATCAACGGCGTCGAGCCTAGTGAATTGACGAGCACGGCGACCCGATCACCTGGCGCGGGTTTCATCTCATCGAGAATTTTGCCGACGAGTTCGCTCGTCACCTCGTCCGCTGATCGCATCGGTCCGCGAGCAACGCCGGGCTCGCCATGGATGCCCATGCCGATTTCCATCTCGTCGGCGCCGATCTCGAAATTCGGCTTGCGTGTCTGCGGTAGCGAACAGGGCGAAAGCGCCACACCCATCGTATAGGTGCGCTCATTCGCCCAGCGCGCCACCCGTTCCACATCGTTGAAACCGTACATCAGGTCGCATGCGGCACCAGCGGCCTTGAAGATGAAAACGTTGCCCGCAACCCCGCGACGGCGCTCCTTCTGATCCACCGGCGCAGACGCGATATCATCGGTTGTCAGCACGGTACGCACCTCGATATCGTCCATGGCGAGCATTTCCGCCGCCATGTCGAAATTCATGACATCGCCTGCGTAATTGCCATACATGAACAGCACGCCAGCACCGCCGTCGACGGCCTTGGCGCATTCGATGATCGGGTCGGGCGGCGGTGAGGCAAAGACATTCCCGATGGCGGCGGCATCAGCCAGCCCTTTGCCGACGAAGCCGAGAAATGTCGGCTCGTGTCCGGATCCGCCGCCGATGACCAGACCGACCTTGCCGGCTCGTGGCCCATGGTTTGCCACGATCGAGCGCGGCGATCCTTCAACGGCGCGGAGATGGCGCGGATGGGCTGCCAGTATCCCGGCCAGCATTTCATCCACGGCGGCCGCGCCTTCGTTGATCAGCTTCTTCGTCTTCACGCAGTCCTCCAAATCATTGCGATCGTTGGGACTAACATGCGCGTCTGCAATTGAAGGTCAATCCACCAAGGCTGTCGAAACAGTGCCATAGGCATCAAGCAAGAGCCTCTTGCTTTCAGTCTGTTCCTTCAGCTGGAATGTCTCCAGCTCCACCCGTTGCGGAATGGGTGTGATATTGACCAGATGGAGCGACCGTGATCCGTCGGATTGTACAGTGATGAAGCTGAGTACCGCGCTCGGATCGGACGACAGGCACTCGTGCCATGGCTGGCCGGCGAGGCGGGACAGCGTCGCGACCGTATTGAACAGCGGTCGTTTGGTGCCTGCCGCCGAAGGCTCATTCTCTCCAACGATCAGGCCGAAAGATCCTGTGAGTGCCGAAAGCGTCAGGCACTCCAATCCGGCATCGAGGACGCGGGTAGCGTAGCCCAGCGCAAAGGCTTCCCCAAAACGGGCATTGTGCCGCGGATCGGTGTTGGCCATTGCGATGCGGCCGCCGTGAGGATTGTCCATTGTCCGGCTGCCATAGGGGTTCTGCCGCATCGGTATGGTCGATGGGCCGATACGGTAAGGCTTGTCGCCATAGATGGCGCGTACGGAACGCGTGATGAAGGGCAGTGCTTCCAGTGTCTGCATGACGCTGAGATCGTCGGCTGCATGCACGATGGGATTGCTGCAATGTGTAATGAAATCGAGAGTGCCGGCAGGCACTCGTTTACGATTGAGTTCGGTGAAATAGCTCAGCATGCCGCCGCCGATACGCACATCGGGAAAGGCGGCGTGCGCGGCGGCATAGACTTCCTCAAGAGGCGGGCATTCGGGCCATTTGCTGCCCGGCGGCGTCGATTGCCGGTCCACGGAAGGCGAGATCACGATTGCATCGGGCTTGAAGCCGGCCGCTCGCATCCAGCCCGCTATTTGCTGTGCTTCGACAAGAGGTGGCTGGTGGCAGGGCAATGCGATTTCCAGCGTCGACTTGCCGGCATGGAGTGCGGTGACGGCCGCGAAGCGTTTGAAGGCATCAGCGCCATGGCCGGCATTCGGATCGAAGTGAAACAACAGTTCTTGCGGTCTGATTTCAGCCAGCCGGTCGCGCGCAGCCAGAGTTGCGTCCACTTCCTCGGGTGTAACGACAAGACCGATGGACGGCATGGCACCGGATTTTGTTCCCGGACATAGGGTGATCGTTGCATCCGAAGTATGGGAAAAAGAGGGTGGCGAACGGCGCTTATCCCCGATCGTGAGAACGATGCGTTGTCGCATCGGCTCGCCGGCCGGTATGCGATAGGGCCAGGGCAGGGCAAGCGGGCGAACATAGGTCTTGTAGGAGGCATCGGACCAGTTGCGCTGGTCTTCCATCTCGAAGGTGTCGCCTTCCATGCGGCATTCGGCTGTTACGTTCGCCATCACGCCATGCGTAATCGCCCGCATATCCTTGAAGGGCTGCCAGGGTTCGATGAGATCGGGAAAATGCGTGTTTTCTCGGCTGCCATCGACATGCTCGACCAATACCGGCGTGCCGGCGACCCCCACTATCGGGTGCAGGATGCAGAAGCCGCAGCGGTTGGTTTCGAAGCCGGTCGTCGAGAGCGCTGTTGCTTCGAAGGTCAGGGCTTCATCGGCCTCAGCCGTTATCCGCACGTCGATCGCAAGTTCGGTATTCTCAGGGCCTCTGCAACGCGCAACATAGCTGACGAAAAAGCCATCCTGATGCTGATTGATCCGCAGATCGTCGATATCGGGCGAATAGGTGCCCCAATCGCGATCCCGGATCAGATAGGAAACGGCCCGCAGAACCTCTACGCCATCATAACGGATGGCTCGAAGATTGCCGTCCCTGAAGTCGACCTCAAGCCTGCCCGCCGTCAGTCGCACCGGCGGCGTTTCGAGCTCGCGGGTACCGTAAAGCTGGAATGGATCGATCTCGCTCTTCATCGCAGCATCGCTCCGATGTCGATGGGTTTCCCGTTGGCGGCGCTCTCATAGGCGGCTTCGACCAGCGCCAGGGTCTTGAGATTGTCAGCGCCCGACGTCAAGGTTTCGCCTCCGTTGGCAAGGCGGTCAGTCCAATGCTGCTGGATTGCGAGCACGCTCTCCTGGATGTTGTGCCAAGGGCGCGAAGCCCAAGGCAGAAGCCGCGGCGATGCATCCGAGACGCTCACGCCATCAGGGCCGCTGACTTCAAGGCGATAGCCTTGCGAGAGCCGAATGCTACCCTTCGTGCCGTCGAGTTCGATCAGGGTCTCGGGAAATGGTTCGGTCGCTAACTTGGAGGCATAGCTGACGTCTACGATCGAGGTCGCACCATTCTCATGGTCGAGCAGGATGGTGGCGACATCCTCGCCCTTGATCTTCGGATTGACCCGCTTCGTGCGGGCCGTCAGTGAAGAAACGTCGCCGAGGATGAAGCGGGCGATGTCGAGCGTATGGATGCCGAGATCCTCGATGATGAACCGCTCGCCTTCGGCGAGATAAGGTTGGCCCGAAAACACGTCGTAGCCGGAGCGGAAGGAGAAGCGCCCCCAGAAGGGTTCACCGATCGCACCGGACTGGAGGGCATGCTTGACTGCCTGAATGGGCGTCTGCCAGCGGAAGTTCTCATGCACCATCAGCGGCACGCCAGCCTCAGCGCAGACTGCGACCATGGCTTTGGCATCACTCAACGTCTTTGCGAAGGGCTTCTGGCAGATCGCCGGGATCTTATGAGAGACAGCCATTTCCACCAGGGCGCGGTGACTTTGCACCGTCGTAGCGATATCGACGAAATCAAAGCCACCATCGGCGAACATGGCGGCCGCGTCCTTATAGCGGCGTTCGATGCCGAACTGGTCGCCGACGAGTTTCAGCCGCTCCGGGTCGCGATCGCAGATCGCGACGATGCTTGCGCCTTGGACGTCTTGCCACGCGTGCATCTGATTGATCGCGAAGAAGCCGCAACCGATCAATGCGCCCTTGAATTCTGCCATTTCAGCCTGCCTTTGCCATTTGCATGAGAGTTACGCGCTGCTGGAGGCGTCGTTGCGCTTGATCCACGATGACAGCGATGATGATGACCAATCCTTTGATGACCATCTGCCAGAAGGATGAGACGCCCATCATCACGAGGCCGTCCGAAAGGATGCCGATGACGAAGGCACCGATGATCGTGCCGCCTATGGTGCCGCGGCCGCCCGACATGGAGGTGCCGCCGAGCACCGCTGCCGCGATCGCGTTCAGCTCGAAGCTTTCCCCGGTCGCCGGATGCGCCGCCATCAGCTCCGACGATATGACGATGCCGACGATGGCAGCGCAGAGCCCCGAGAACATATAGACGAAGATCTTGACCACATCGACGCGGATGCCGGACATGCGCGCTGCGCGCTCATTTCCGCCGACGGCGAAAATGTGCCGGCCGATCGGCGTCGAGCGGGCGACATAGGCGGCAAGTAGCGCCAGCACGATCAGGATCCAGATGGAAACGGGCAGACCAAGCATACGGCCGGCGCCGAAGACATCGAAGCCTGTCGTGTCATATTCCGGCCGGCCCACCAGGTTCGGGAAGGTTTGACCATCGGACGACAGGAGCGCGAGGCCGCGGGCGATATAGAGCGTTCCGAGCGTGGCGATGAAGGGCGCAACGTTGAGTTTGGTGATGAGCAGGCCGTTGATGAGCCCGATCAGCAGCCCGACGGCCAGCGTGATGAGAATGATCTCGTAGATATTGAAGTAGACGGTATAGCCGATCGGCAGCTCGACGCCATTCAGAATAAGGGCACCCGCCACCATGCCGCAAAGGCCGACGATCGAGCCGACCGATAGATCGATCCCGCCGGTGACGATCACGAAGGTCATACCCATGGCGAGAAAGGCGTTGAGCGCGACATGCTTCGACATCAAGATGATGTTGGCGGTCGAGGTGAAGTTCGGTGCAAAGATCGCAAAGAAGATGACGACGGCAAACAACGCGATGAAGGTCCTGAGCTTCATCAGCGTCAGGAGAACGGAACCGTTCGAGCGATTGGTCGCAAAGGCGGATGACGTGTCTGCGGTCATGACGCGAGTTTCCCTGTATGTCCGTGTCCCTTGGCGGATGCCGCGATGATGGCCTCTTCTGTCGCTTCGCTTCGGTCGAGAACGGTGACGAGCTTGCCATTGCTGAGCACTGCGATGCGGTCCGAAAGTGCCATGACCTCTTCAAGGTCCGACGTTGAAAACAAGATTGCGAGACCCTTGCCGGCGAGCCTGCGCATGGTGCGAAAGACATCAGCCTTGGCGCCGACATCGATGCCGCGGCTCGGCTCGTCCATCAAAAGCACCTTCGGATCGGTCATGAGCGCCTTGCCGATGACGACCTTCTGCTGGTTGCCGCCGGACATGGAGGTGACCTCGAAATCCGGATTGGGCGCTTTGATCGACAGATCGCGGATCATGTCGCGAATGGCAGTCTTTTCGGCCACCGGATCGATATGGAAAAACAGCCGGGCGAAGCGGCCGAGGCTCGCAAGCGTCAGGTTGCTGGCGATGGACAGGACCTGCACCAATCCTTCGCGCTGGCGGTCCTCCGGGATTAAGGCGAGGCCGTGCCGGATGCGCCGGGTGGTATCGCGTGCACGAATCTCGATTCCATCGATGTAGATCCGCCCGGTGGAATGCAGATGCCGGCCCATCACGCATTCGAAGAATTCGCTGCGCCCGGCACCCATCAGGCCGTAGATGCCGAGGATTTCACCGGCGCGCACCGACAGCGAGACATGATCGACGGCAAGGCCGCCGGTGCGTCGCGGCAGGCTGATCTCCTCGGCGCGGAAAGCTTCCTTGCCGATCGCATGGCCACCATCTCTGGCGAAGTCCTTGGCATCCGATCCGATCATCGAGCGGACGATCCATTTCGTATCGATATCGCGAACCATGGCCTGACCGGTGATCTGCCCATCGCGCAGCACGGTGATGTAGTCGCCGATGCGCATCAGTTCTTCCAGCCGGTGCGAGATATAGACGATCGCGACGCCTTGAGCCTTTAGTTCCGCAATGACCTTGAACAGAATGTCGACTTCTGCCGCAGATAGCGCCGATGTCGGTTCGTCCATGATGAGGATGCGAGCGTCAAGCGAGATGGCCTTGGCGATCTCGACGAGCTGCTGCTGCCCGATCGGCAGATCCTCCACCATGGTTTCGGCGCCTATGCCGGCATCGAGCCGATCCAGAAACTCGTTGGCCCTTGCGATCTGCGCCTTGTGATCGATACCGAACATGCCGCGGGTGATTTCGCGTGTGGCAAAGATGTTCTCGGCCACCGTCATGTTGGCAAAGAGATTGAGCTCCTGGAAGATCATGCCGATTCCGCGAGCCTGTGCGTCGGCCGGACTGCTGAAGGAGACTTCCGCGCCTTCGAGCAGGATGCGGCCTGAAGTCGGCCGTTCGACCCCGGCGATGATCTTCATCAGGGTAGACTTGCCGGCACCGTTTTCGCCGACGAGAACGTTGACCGCGCCGCGGTGCAGCTCGAGGTTGGCGTGCCTGACGGCGACGATTCCGGAGTAGACCTTGGAAACGTCCTCCAGGCGCAGGATGATGTCGTTGCTTGACGTTTCGCTCATAATTATTGCCCCAATGTCAGGGCCGAAGGGGTGACCAAAGGAAGCTGGCCGGATGGGGGTAGCGGAAACGCGCCCGTTACAGTGATCGTCTTTCCAATCAGCTCGTTGCGAGGCAGCGCTGCCAGAAAGGATGAGTTTGCCTTCTCACTGAAGGCCTTACCGAATTGGGCCCATTCGATCTGGTTTCTGAATTCGTTGAAGTCTAGGAAATCCAGCGCGTCGCGCAGCGCCGTGCCGCGGACCGCAGGGCCGATCTGCACCTTCGCATCCGCCTTGCCGTCGCCGTCCACATCGACGTCGAGAGTGCCCGCACGGGAGGCGGTATCGGCAGCGACGATCTTGCCACTCAGCTTGACGGCATAGGTCCAGGGCGAAGAAGCCTGCTTTCGCGGGTTTCCGTATTTCGCGCCGGCGTCATCCGGATTGGCGGCTATGGCTTGCAATACCGTCTTGATGTCGCCCGCGCGCTTATCAATAGCGGGTAGCGCCTGGGATTGCCAGATCGCCTCCACCTTGGCAGCTGGGTCGAAGGCACTCTTTGCCGCCGCTGCTGCCTTCTCCTCGGGCGTCGGCGTCTTGATAATCTTGCAGCCGGGCAATGCTGCGGCCAAAACAAGGGCCACGAGTGCGCCTCTGGTCCTCAACATGCAATGCACCTCGATCTCGCAGGAAAGACATCGGGAGAGCGCGAGTTTCCCGCGCTCTCCAACCTAGTCGCATCAGTTCTTCAGCGCGAAGGTCTCAAGCTTGTCGGCATTGTCGGCATTGATGAGGACGCAATCCATCAATTGCTTCTCATCCTTCGGTGCCGTCTTGTTCTTGATATAGGCGTCGGCCTGTTCGACCGCCTTCTGGGCCTGGGCGTAAGCTGGCTGCATGACCGTCGCCTTGATGCCGCCCGCCTTGATGGAGTCGCGCACATCGTTCGAGCCATCGAAGCCGACGACGATCACGTCTTTGCGGCCGGCGGCCTGCAGCGCGGCAATCGCGCCCATCGCCATAGTGTCGTTGCCCGAAATCACGCCCTTGATGTCGGGATTCGCCTGCAGGATGGTTTCCATCTTGGCGTAGGCCTCGGTCTGGCTCCAATTCGCCGACTGCTTGGCAACCAGCTTCAGATCCGGATAGTCGTCGATGACGTCGTGATAACCCTGCGAGCGGATGCCGGCATTGGTATCGGCTTCGCGGCCGACGAGTTCTGCATAATTGCCCTTCTCGCCCATCAGCTTGACGAATTCCTGCGCGCCGAGCTGTGCACCCTGATAGTTGTTGGAAACGATCTGAGCGACAGCGATGCCGGTGACGTTGATTTCGCGGTCGATGAGGAAGGAGGGGATGCCCGCATCCTTGGCCTTCTTCAAGGCGGCGACCGTCGCATCCGCACCGGCATTGTCGAGGATAATGGCCTTGGCACCGCGCCCGATCGCTGTGTCGATGACTTCCGATTGCTTGTTGGCATCGTCGTCATGCGTCATGACGAGCGTGTCGTAACCCAGTTCCTTCGCCTTGGCTTCGGCGCCGACGGCCTCTGCCTTGAAGAATGGGTTGTCGAAGGCTGGTGTGATGATGGCGATCAGATCGGCCGCGAAGGCCGGCATCGCCGTGCCCAGCGCCAATGCAGCGGTAAAGGCTGCAAGTGTCAGTCTGCGTGTCAGTTTCATGGTCTCCTCCCAGTTATGAAACAGGCCCTGTTCCCGGCAGGGCAGCAAGGGGAGGGCATTGCCCTCCCGGGGGACGTCGATCAGGTGATGCGACGGATGCTTTCTGCGATCTCCTGCGGCTCGAAAACCTTCTTCCAGTCGTCGCGCATGAGGGCAGGAATGCCGAATTCGATCGCCTTGTTGCAGGCGTCGGAGAACACGCCGTCGACTTCCTTGAAGATGACTGCGCCAAGCACGTTCATGTGGCCGAGCAGGAAGTCGCGGGCGGCTTCCGCCGGAACGCCGCGGGCGACGCACTCATCCATGGCCTGGCGCATGACGACGAGCAGCGAGGCGCAAACCGTTTCCGAAAGGCCCGGCTCCAGCATCGCCATCTGCTCGACGGTGACGCGGTGCGAGCGCATGACGGGCGCCCAGATGACCTTGGCGATTTCCTCGCCGAGGGCATACGCGCTTTCCGGTCCCTGCATCAGCGCCGAAACGATATGCTGCTTGGCGAAGAGGCCGCCGAAATGGTCCTTCTTGGCCTGCATGTCGGTTTCGTCGTTGAAAATCGGCGGGTGGCAGGGATGCGTGACGAAATAGGTGAGGTCTTCGCGCTGCGGCAGATGACCCGCAAAGGGGGCGGCGGCGTCGAGCGCGACGACCATCGTGCCGGGCTTCAGTCTGTCGACGATGCCGCTAGCAACCTTGCCGATCGCGGTATCCGGTACTGCAAGGATCACGACGTCCGCGCCATCCAGCGCGGCATCGACGGGGAGGCAATCGATGGAAAGATCATTCTTCAGGCGGGCTTTGCCGGCATCGCTGACCTCGACATGCCGCACATCGAAGCGCGAGCCTTTCAGGTTCTTGGCGAGCCGGTAGCCCATTTTGCCGCCGGCGCCGAAAAGAGCAATTGCAGTCATGTTAGTACCTCGTTCACTTTCGGATTATGGTATCGCAAGTGGTATGATGAGTCAATGAGCATGCCAATGCGCGCCAAAAATTGTGTAGCTAAGATCCTAGGCCGTCGCGTATCTGCGCGAAGTAGCCGTCGGTGCCGACCTGTCCGCCCTTGAGAGCGATCTGCAGGCCATTGGTGGGCGCGTAGCTGCCATGCGCCGTGCAAAGCGGCGAGCCTGGCGTTTGCGGTAATGGTAGAAGTGCCGTCAGGGCCTCGACGCGCAATTCCTTGAGCGCGTGGCTCGATGTATCGCCGCCGGCAATGACGGCGCGGCCGAGATTTTCCTGCTCGATCAACCGTCGCAGGATCGTGCCGAGAGCCTGCCCCAAGCGATGGCGGGCGCCGGGAATGCGGTCGATATCGCCGCCACGATCGGCGGAAGGGCCGAGTGCCGTGTGGAGAATGACGCTGCGTCCGGCCTTGAGGCTGCCCACGCCCGCGATGACCGCGGCGTCCAGCGCCTGCTCGCCATTTTCGTCAACAAGCGCCAAGGGATCGAGATCGATGCCGTCAAAACCGTCGGCTGTGGCACGCCGGATTTGCCGTTCGGTCGTCGGCGATACGCTGCCGGAGACGACCGCGAGGCGGTCGACCTTGCCGGGAGGAGCAAACTCCGGCTTTTCTCCGATCAAACCTTCGTTGCGCCAGGCATTGAGAAGGGCATATTCGACACCGGACGAGCCTGCGACAAAAGCATTGCCTTTGCCTGCAAGGCGCCACAGCTGATGTCCTGCGGCAGCCTGGGTTTCCGGGCTGTCGACATCAAGCAGCAGGATACCCTCCTTGCCTCCCGCCAGAGCATCGAGCCGCGCGTCGGCATCGGCTGCCTGGATCGTGATGAGATCGGCGAGGCTGACGGGGAGGGACGTCTGCCTGCTCAGATGAACGGCAAGATCGGCCTCATCCATCGGCGTAACCGGATGCCGGCTCATGACCGGGTGTCGGTCGATACGGAAAACTTCGCCCCGATACGCGGCAAAGAGATGGCCAAAGGCAGTGTAACGCTTGAGCTGCGGCGCACCGACAACGACCGGCACGACGGATTGTGCAAAGAGCGCCTTGCCGATCTCGATTGCCTTACCGATGTTGCCAACCCTGGGGCTGGAATCGAAGGTCGAGCACACCTTGTAATGGCATATGGCGGCGTCGAGGCTCTTCAGCCACTGGAATGCTGGCGTCAGGTGTTCGTCCATCCATTGTGGCGTTTCGCTACGGCTGGTGCCGGCAATGCCGATGGCGCGGCAATCCTTGAACCGTTCCAGCATGGCTTCGCTCGGAATGTCGAGGAAGAGAGCCGTCGGCACGCCGTTCGAGGCAAGCGCCTCCATGACGTCGGTGGAGCCGGTGAAGTCATCGCCATAATAGCTGAGAAGAAGATTGGACATTGCTGTTAGGCGTCCTTGCCGTCACTGAATTTTGCGATCGAGGCGGCAAGCTCCGGATGATCCCTCGCATAGTCGGCAAGCGGTATGTCCGAGACCGCTGCCTGCCAAGCCTGCTGGATGGCGCGAACGCCAGCCGCCGGTCCGAAGGGATGGCTGACGATGCCGCCGCCGCAGAGATAGAGAAGGTCCGTCGTCCGGCCGGTGCGCTGGTAGGTTTCCGGCGCCTGGCCGCCCCATTGACCGGAGCCGGCGACAGGAAGCGGACAATCTATAGGATCGAAGAGGGGCGTGCTGATGGCCTTGAAGGATTCGACGAAGCTATCGTCCGGTTCCCAGTATTTGACCCTGATGCCGTTGATCTGGAACTGATCGACGCCGAGCAGGCGCCAGAACTGCTGGTAGACCTTGAAATCCATGCCGGCGCCGGGATGGCGCGTCAGCATATCCCAACCATTGCGATGCGCATGCAGGACGAGGCCGGAGCGCTTGCGCAGGAAGCTCATGCCGCCGAAGCCGATGGAGTTGATGTTGACAACAGCGCAATTGCCGCCGGCCTTCAGTACGAGATCGTGGTTGCGCATCATCTCATCGGGATCGGCATGCGAAATGCCGAAGGCATACATGACCTTCTTGCCCGTCTTCTGCTCATGATCGAGGATCAACGGCATGATGGCTTCGACGCGCTCCTTTAGCGGCGAATAGGCCGGGCTCATCAGCTTCTCGTCATCCTTGATGAAATCGACACCGGAGCTGATCAACTCGCCGACAAGGGCGGCGGTCTCCTTTGGACGCAAACCGAGCGCCGGCTTGACGATGGTGCCGATGATGGGCCGACCGCTGACGCCGGTCAGGCGCAAGCTGCCGGCAACGCCGAACTGCGGCCCGGGATGTGCATCGCGAAAGGCCTCCGGCAACTTCATATCGACGATGCGGATGCCGGTCATGCCCTTGATCGAGAAGACGCCGCCGATCGCGATCGTCATCAGCGCCGCAAGATCGGTGCCGATCGCATCCAGCGGGAAGGCGATGTCGATGTCGGCGCGATGAATCGGGCCATGGCCCTCGGCTACCTCCGGCCAGGTCGGGCGCTCGGCGTCGGCAAGGGGGCGTATCGCCACAACACGCGCGGCCACGCGCGCCTTGAGCTCTTCCGTCTCGCCCGGCAAAGCGACAAACGTGCCCGTCGACTGATCGCTGGCGATCTTGCGAGCCATCGCCTCGATGCTACCAGGCGTTTCGATACGGTAGGTGATGGTGATGGTCATGAGTGGATGAATGCTCCTCTCGCCGACGATTTCGCGTGGCGCAAACTGGTGATCTGGTATAATGAGTATTCCAACTTCTGCAACTATTTTTTGTCCGGGTGCCGATAAGGCGACTCGTATGGGCTTCCGCCATGGCGGCCAAAAATGCATAAGGGAGGAAAAGCTTTGGGAAAGCGGGATTCCATGGGCGAGCCAGTCGAACAAATTGTACGGCGAAAGCTATCCGATGAAGTATTTGACCGGCTGGAGCGGTTGATTACGTCGGGAGAGCTCAAGCCCGGAGATGAGATGCCATCCGAGCGTGTCCTCATGGAGCGCTTCGGCGTCGGGCGTCCGGCGATCCGCGAAGCCATGCAGGCACTTGCCAATATGGGGCTGGTCAACATTTCCCACGGCGAACGTGCCAAGGTGCTTCAGCTCACCGCGAAGTCGATCTTTCGGCAGGTCGACCTCACCGCAAAGATCATGCTCTCACAATCACCTGATTCTCTCGAACAGCTAAAGAGCGCGCGCATCTTCTTCGAGCGAGGCATGGCGCGAGAGGCGGCCCAGCGCGCGAGCAAGAAAGATGTCACCGATCTAGCCGAGATTATCGAGCGGCAGCGCGCCTCACTCGGACATGCCGAGGATTTTATTTCGGCGGACATGCAGTTCCATACGCGCATCGCCCAGATTTCCGGCAATCCGATCTTCGCTGCCGTCAGCGAGGCGATGCTCGCATGGCTGAAAGCCTATCACACCGACATGCTGATCTGGACCGGCAAGGAAAAGTTCACGCTGGTCGAACACGAGGAAATCCTTGCACGCCTCGCTGAAAACGATGCAGATGGCGCCGAGCAGGCGATGCTCAAACATCTGGAAAGATCGCGTGCGCTCTATACGAAATGAACATCCGTCCTGGTTTGGCAGCCAGGCGCCCCTGTCGTAATTCCTCCTCAATCCTTATGGAATCTGTTGGCGCTCAAACGAGGCGTGTGTGATGATTGATTTCTTTCAGCGAAACTTAGCGTTTTTCCTCGCCGCCTTCATGACGGCGGTGGCCATAACCCTTTACAATCTGAGCTGTCTTCTGCTCAGGCATCACCATACGATGCTGCACAATCTGCATCACGCGGCAGGCGCCCTGGTCCTCCTTGCAGGCTTCTACACCGTGATCCGCTACATGCAGGCATTGCCGGAAGATGAAGGCTAGAAATACACCAAACTCCGAAATTCGAGCCGGCAATTTCAGATAGAGTTCAGCCTACGCCGCTATATCCTCGACCTGTCCCGATGCGAAATTGGCGACACCTTCGTCAGGTGTTGCCAAGTTCGATTTGGGAACCAGTTTCACAGCTAGTTCGTCGCACCACTCCGGTGCAAAGCCCCCATGAACAACTGAGGATATCAAAACGTGGCTGATGTTTGTACGCAAGGCGTGGATACGGGCTTTGTTGCCCTGGGCTATGCCAAGATTGCAATTCTGGGCATCGTGCAGGGATTGACCGAGCTGCTGCCGGTCTCATCCACTGCCCACATGCGCTTGGTGCCGGCCTTGCTGGGCTGGCAGGACCCCGGTTCTGCCTTCTCGGCTACGATGCAGCTTGCAGCACTTGCCGCGATCGTCTCCTATTTCTGGAGCGACGTTCGTTACGTCACCTTCGGGTCGCTCGATGCAATCAGGCAAAAGGACTGGAGCTCCCCCTCTATCCGGCTTGCGATCGCCATCGTGATCGCGACTGTACCGATCGTGATCGCCGGCCTGCTGCTGTCGTCCTCCCTCAATGCCTGCGGCACGTCGTTGCGCAGCCTCTGGGTGATCGGCATAGCCTGCCTGGTCATGGGCTTGCTCTTGGCGGTGGCTGAGCTTTACAGCCGCCACCGGAAAGACATCGGTCAGATGACGCTGATGGATGCCCTCTTCGTCGGCATCACGCAGGTGGGTGCTCTTATTCCCGGTGTCTCACGCTCGGGTTCGACGCTGACCGGCGCGCTCTTCCTCGGATTGAAGCGCGAAGAGGCCGCCCGATTCTCATTCCTGCTCGGCTTGCCTGCCATTGCGCTCGCCGGCTTGAAGGAACTGTATGAACTCCATAAGGCGCATATTCCGATGGAAGCCTGGTCGGTTCTGCTCGTCGGCCTGATCGTCGGCAGCATATCCTCCTTCATCACCATCTGGGGGCTGATGCGTTTCCTGGAGCGCTTTTCGACCTGGCCTTTCGTCATCTACCGTATCGGCCTTGGTGCAATCATACTTTTTGGCGTGTTGACTATGGGCTGGGCCTGAACCGGTCTTGCCATTCGACCGTCAATAAAAGAAAGGCGCTGCCCGTCAGGGCAGTGCTTCTCGTCTTATGCCCTATCTTAGGACGAGGCCGCATCCCACAGCGGAAACGACGACCTGATCGTTGAGTAATAGGGCCATTTCTCTCCTCCTTATAGATTCGCCCACAGCGCATGGAAATGCTGCACAGGCCCATGGCCGCTGCCGACAGAAAGCTGGCCTGCGGCAGCAACCGCGGCGGCGAGATAGGCCTTGCCGACGGCGACAGCTTCGGGAAGCGACAGGCCTTTGGCGATCTCTGCCGCGATAGCGCTGGAGAGCGTGCAGCCCGTTCCATGGGTATTCTTGGTCGGCAAGCGCTCGGCTTCGAACCAGGTCAGGCGACCGGTGCTTGCGAGCACATCTGGACTTTCGTTGCTCTCGAGATGGCCACCCTTGACGAGTACAGCTGAAGGCCCGAGCGCTGCAAGCGCACGCGCCTGGCGCGCCATGTCTTCGCGGCTTTTCGCCTCCGCGTCATGCAACAGCGCAGCCGCCTCGGGCAGGTTCGGTGTAATGACGGTCGCCAGCGGTAGCAATCGCGTGGTCAGTACGTCAACGGCATCGGCAGCCAGTAGGGCGGCGCCGCCCTTGGCGATCATGACCGGGTCGAGGACGACGGGTACATCGCGATGTCGCGCCAGAATGTCCGCGACGGCACTGGCGATGGCGGCATTGGCGATCATGCCGATCTTGACGACATCCACTTGGATGTCGGCAAAGATCGCATTGATCTGGTCTGCCACGAAATGTGGAGGCACCGGATGGACGCCGGAGACGCCTTGCGTGTTTTGCGCGGTCAATGCAGTCAGGGCCGCCATTCCATAAACGCCGCGGGCGGAGAAAGCCTTCAGGTCGGCTTGAATGCCAGCGCCGCCGGAGGGATCGGAGCCAGCGATGGATAAGACATTGCGGATCATTGACGGGCCTCCTTGATGGCTTTCGCGATGAGGGTTGTCGCGGCTTGCGGGTCCCCTTGGCCGCATATGGCCGAGACGACCGCGAGACCATCGGCGCCAGCTGAGTAAACGCTCGCGGCATGCTCCGCCTTCAGGCCGCCGATTGCTACTGATGGAACGGGGCAAAGCCTGACGATGCGGGCAAGCCCGTCGAAGCCGATCGGCTGCTTGTGGTCGGGCTTGGTGGGCGTGGCGAAGACCGGGCCGACGCCGGCATAATCGACGATGCCGGTATCTATGGAGGAGGCGAGAGCCTCCGTCTCTACCGAAAGGCCGAGGATCATGTCCGGGCCGATCATGCGGCGCGCCTCGGCAGCATTCATATCCTCCTGACCGATATGGAGGCCATCGGCGCCGATAGCGATGGCAGCCTCGACATTGTCGTTGACGATCAGCCGGACATTTGTTCCGTGCAGGATTTGCTTGAGGGCGCGGCCCGTCTCGATCATGGCGGCTATCGGTGCATACTTGTCGCGCAGCTGTACGATGGTTGCGCCGCCCGCAACGGCTGCACGGGTGGTTTCAATCATGCCGAGGTCGGCACACAGCACGGGGTCGAGGACGAGATAGAGCGAGAGATCGAAGTCTTTCATGCTGCTGATATCCTCGCATCGCGATCCAGCACTTCCGGGCTAAGGGCGGCAAGAGCATCGAGGAAACGCCAGGAGAAGGAGCCTGGCCCGTCTGCAGCCGCTCCAGCCTGTTCGCCGGCGACGGCGAAGACCGCGAGCGCCGCAACGGTCGCATGGAACGGATCATCCGGAGCTGCCGCCGCAAAGGCACCGACGAGGCAGGTTAGCGAGCATCCAAGTGCGGTTACTTGCGGCATCAATGGCGAACCGCCTGCGATGCGCTTCGCCTTCTGCCCATTCGTCACAAAATCCGTAACGCCGGTGACCCCGACTATGCAGCCGTGCCTTTCGGCGAGCAGTCGGGCGGAATCTTCCGCTTGTTCGACGGCATCCCTGCTATCGACGCCCTGACCTCGGCTGGCGCCGCCGGCAAGCGCGATGATCTCTGATGCATTGCCGCGAACGATCGCCGGCCGCAGCTCCAGCAATTGGGCTACCGCCTTGCGACGAAACTCTGTCGCATAGTGGGCGACGGGATCGAGGACCCAGGCCTTGCCCGCCTCGTTTGCCGACTGCGCGGCCTTCAGCATACCCGCAAGCCAGCCGGACGAGAGCGTGCCGATATTGATTGTCAGTGCGCCGGAGATCGCGGCAAACTCGCCGGCTTCCTCTTCGGCATGTACCATTGCCGGCGATGCCCCGGCGGCAAGCATCACATTGGCCGCAATATTCATGGCGACGAAATTGGTGATGCATTGCACCAGGGGAGGGTTCGCCCGCATGCTGTGAAGCAGATTGCCTGCAGTTGTCTGGTCTTGCATATCGCCCCTTTCAGGCGGGCGAGACGCACAGGGACGACGTGCTGGTGCTTTACGAGGTCCCGAGCGACTCCCTCCGCCAGCATGATCTGGTTCAGGTTCGAAGGGTGCTTCTCAGCCCGCCGGATGGCGGACGCCCCTGTCTCTCATCTCTCTTCTTTTCGCAGACAAAGGCGGCGCTGTCATCAGCAAATCGCGAAGGTAGGCGCGACCGCTGGCAGGAAGACCGCCTGCTTTTCGGGCGACGTATGCACTATTCGCATAGGTGCACTGATCCCTTAGCTCTGCAAAAAGCCGACAGGTTCGACTATATGTTTCTCATGGAAGCGACGGGAGCGCCAAGCACGGCCGCTCAGCTTCGAAAGCCCAAGGAAAGGGGATCATCATGAACGTAGCACGCTCTTTCAATAACTGGCGCAAGTATCGTCAGACGGTCGCCGAACTTGGCCGTATGTCCACGCGCGAACTGCACGACCTGGGTATCGATCGCGGCGATATCCGCGATGTTGCCCGCGCAGCGATCGCTCGCTAACGGCCGCACCGGCTCCTTATAAAGCTGTATTATGCCAGCGCCTGTTCCCTTGAGCAGGCGCTTTTGCTTTATGGGCATCCCTCATTCTTCGGCGCACTGCCTGAAGATTGTGATTGATCTAGCTTCCCGGTTTTCGCATGGCGCATAACTGCCTTGCAAAGAAATGCCTATGAACTGAGCAGAAGACTGGTATGTTCTCCTCATCGAAGCGATGCATCTCCTCCCGCATCCCTTCGCTTGGCAGACGTCCTTATCCTCCTCCCAGGGACGGCTGCAGGAATAGCGGAACTCCTCCTCCCATCCGCTGTTCGGTTCTTGTAAAAAGCCTGCCGCTCCTCCTCCCGCGGCAGGCTTTTTCGTTTCATGGACCTGCAGAAGATTGGCAGTGACCTAACTCGGTCGAGAAGCTCGCGTTCCAGCCCAAGCGGCAGGAGCGCTTCCGCATTAAAGAGTGCGCATTCTCCTCTCGCAAAAATGAAGAGCGGCCCCTATGTGCGACCTATGTAGCGCGCTACATCGAAGATCGCCCAAATTCGATTCCCGAAAAGGAGGATGCCCATGACCGGTTCTGCCGAATACACACCGCCGAAAATCTGGACCTGGAACAAGGCCAATGGCGGCCAGTTCGCCAATATCAATCGACCGATTGCTGGCCCCACCCACGAGAAGGAACTGCCTGTGGGACGCCATCCCCTCCAGCTCTATTCGCTTGGAACGCCGAACGGCGTGAAGGTCACCATCATGCTCGAAGAGCTGCTGGCGCTTGGTCACAGCGGGGCTGAATATGATGCCTGGCTGATCAAGATCGGCGAAGGCGATCAATTCGGCAGCGGTTTCGTCGATGTCAATCCGAACTCGAAGATCCCGGCTTTGCTCGACCGCAGCGGTCCGAAGCCGGTCCGCGTTTTCGAATCGGGCTCGATCCTGGTGTATCTCGCCGAGAAATTCGGCGCCTTCCTGCCGAGCGAGCAGCCGGCGCGTGCCGAATGCCTTTCCTGGCTGTTCTGGCAGATGGGCAGCGCCCCCTATCTCGGCGGCGGCTTTGGTCATTTCTACGCCTATGCCCCGACAAAGATCGAATATGCGATCGATCGCTTTGCCATGGAGGTGAAGCGTCAGCTCGACGTGCTCGATCGTCGCTTGGCCGAAAGCGAATATATCGCCGGGAGCGACTATACGATCGCCGATATCGCCATCTGGCCGTGGTATGGCGGTTTGGTCAAAGGCTGGCAATATGGCGCGGCCGAGTTCCTGCAGGTGCAGGATTACAAGAATGTTCAGCGCTGGGCCGAGCAGATCTACTCGCGTCCTACCGTCAAGCGCGGCCGCATGGTCAACCGTATGTCGGGCGATCCGTCCGAGCAGCTGCGTGAGCGCCACGATGCCAGCGACTTCGAGACGAAGACGCAGGATAAGCTGGAAGCTGCCGGTTGATAGGCAGCTTTGCGCGTAATTTCTTCGCACCGCGGTCTCCGGATCGCGGTTTTTTATTGGCTTTGCCAGCGATCTTGGTGAGGCGGCCAAGTCAGCCTCGCTCCATCTTGTCGGGTCTAATGTCTCGCTGCCGAGGCTTTGTCGCCCGGCGAAAAACGCAAGGCGCTCCTGCAATGCGTTTTAACGATGGCGCAAAAGGACTTCTTTTCCATGCAGCAAGTTGCTGACGATAATGCCCTGGATAACAATGTCATCTCAGGCGCGTCGTCGCAGCAATCGAGCGGGGAAAGAAAGGCGCTTTTAAAGTGCCTGGTTTCTGGCGGCGACGAGCGACTGGATTGCGATATCGTCAGCGGTCTCAATATGTATGGTTACGGCCCGGCACCTCGTCAGAGCGACCTCGCTTTCGGCTCTTCCACCGCATCGACCATTTCCGCCTCTGCCTTTGCCGAAGTCGAAAGCTACTACGCCGATCTGGTCCGCGAAATGGAAACCGAATCGACCGCGGCCATCTATGAGCGTGAAATTGGACGAGTACGTCAGGATCTCCTGCGGCTGCTCGATCTCAATCACGTCGCCGGACAACCGCATGTCGACGCGATTCTGGCCACATCGGGCACGGACATTCATCTCTTTTCGGCAGCACTCCTGGCGGGCGAGGGCGAACGTGCCCTGATGACCATCACGTTGATGGGAAACGAGACGGGCAGCGGCGTCATGACGGCGTCGGCCGGGCGACATTTCATGAGCCGCGTCAGTAGCGCACAGACCGTCGCCAAGGGCGAGGAATTGCGGGCGGGAGATGCCACGCGCAACGCCACCATCGCGGTGCGCAATAGGGATGGCTCCCTTCGCGCCGACAGCGAGGTGGAAGAGGAGCTGCGCGGTCTTATCGAGCTTGCGCGGGCAGCCGGCCTCAGATGCCTGCTTGTGGTAACCGATGTTTCGAAAACCAGCCTGCTGGCGCCGAGCCTTGAGACTGTCATGCGTCTGAAGGAGCGCTTCAGCTCGGTGCTAGACATCATGATCGACGCTTGCCAGTTCCGCCTGTCGGCGGCAACGATCCGCGCCTATCTCACCCATGGCTTCATGGTTGCGTTGACGGGTTCGAAATTCCTTGCCGGGCCGATTTTCAGCGGCGCACTTCTGTGCCCGCCAGAAATGTCGCAACGCTTCAAATCGCGCTCTCTGCCCGCAGCCTTGGCTGACTATTGCGGGAAGGCAGAGTGGCCCGAAGACTGGGCCGCTCGCGATATCTTGCCGGACCGCGCCAATCTCGGCCTTCTGCTACGCTGGAAGGCCGCGCTGTTCGAGCTCAGACGCTTCCTCGATCTTCCTGAAGACCGTGTCATTACGGTCCTGTCCGCCTTTGCCGACGCCGTCTCTAATCGTCTTGCGAATGATCCGGCTTTTGAGCCTTTGCAGAGCCGGCCATTGGATAGGCGTGAGCTGTGGGACGCATCATCGGCTCTTCGCTGGGACTCGATTCCCTCCATTTTCTCGTTCTACCTGCGCAATTGCACCGATGGCGCCATGCTGATCGCAACGGAAATGGCGGCCATCTACAAGGATTTGGCCATCGACCGTGATGGGGTTGCGTCGGTGCGTCTCGGCCAGCCCGTTCGCTGTGCCGATTTTGGCGAGACGCCCGCAAGCGCCCTCAGGATCTGCTTGAGCGCTCCGTTGGTCGTGGCGGCCTCCGGGAGCGATGAAGCGCTTGCAGCGGTAATCGCGCAAGCGATGTTGGTCCTGGATCGCACCGCCGAGGCGGCGATCCGACTAAGCGACGGTTCCGAAGCCAAGGAGATGCGCCGCAGCGCCTGAGCCGCATCGCGCAAATCCGTTTCAGATGGCGTGGTCGCTCATCGGCACTGGATCAAGAGCCCCGGCGCTCGTCTCCATCAAAGCCGGCAAAATCGCCTCTGACGATGCCGTGACGCTGGAGCTTGTCGTAGAAGGTCTTCCTGGGAATGCCGAGCGCTTCGACGGTGCGACGCACATCGCCATTGTTCTGCGAGAGGGTTTCGCGGATGAGTTCGGCTTCGTAGCGCTCTACTCGAGCGGGCAACGGCAAGCCTTCATCCGCCGCCGGCATTTCGTCGGATTTTACTGCTGCCGACTCGAGGCCAAGCACGAAGCGCTCGGCAAAATGCGAGAGCTCGCGAACGTTACCCGGCCAATCGTGCTCCCGCAAATGGCGGCGCACCGCGTCAGATATAGCCGGCGCCTCGCGCTTGAAGCGGCTGGCGGCACGATCCGCGAAGTGGCCGAAGAGCAGGGGGATGTCATCGCGCCGCTCACGCAGCGGCGGAATGGAGAGCGTAACGACGTTTAAGCGATAATAGAGATCTTCGCGGAAATCGCCGCGCTGTCGGGGGTCGCCGAGATCAACCTTCGCCGCCGCGACGACGCGAAGATCGACCGGGCGGACTTCATTGGTGCCGAGCGGCGTCACCTCGCGCATTTCCAGCACGCGCAGCATCTGTACCTGGATTGCCAGCGGCATGCTTTCGATCTCGTCGAGAAACAGGGTACCGGCGCTTGAATGCTCGATGCGTCCGACGCGCTTCTTTTGCGCGCCGGTGAAAGCGCCCGGCTCGTGGCCGAAAAGCTCGCTCTCGATCACGGTTTCTGGCAGGGCACCGCAATTCAACGCAACGAAATTGCCTTTCGCGCGCCGGCTCCAGCGATGCAGCAGGCTCGCCACCACTTCCTTGCCGCTGCCGGTCTCCCCTGTGATAAGCACGTCGACATCCGTATCGGCGATCTGCCGCAATGTATGGCGCAGTCGCTCGATGGCAGGGGTCTGTCCAATCAGCGGTAGATCGCTCTGCGCCTGTTCCGCCGCTTGCCGCAGCGCCCGGTTTTCCAGCACAAGCCGCCGTTTCTCGGCCGCCCGCCGCACGCTCTGCACCAGCCGGTCCGTGGCGAAGGGTTTGGCGATGAAATCATAGGCGCCATCCTGGATCGCCTGCACCGCCATCGGAATATCGCCGTGACCTGTCATGAGAATGACCGGCAGATCGGCGTCGAGCGCCTTGATGCGGGCAAAGAGCTGCTGCCCGTCCATCTGCGGCATGCGGATATCGGAAACGACGACACCGGCAAAATCGGTCCTGAGAGCATGGAGCGCTTCGCTCGCGCCAGAGAAGGCGGAGACGCCAAAGCCAGCCAATTCAAGCGTCTGCTTCGTCGCCCTCAACAGATCCTTGTCATCGTCGATCAGGAAAACGGGGGAACTCTTACTCATGGTGTGGCCCTGCGCAAATAGACGGTGAAGCGGGTGCCGCTGTCATTGCTCTCGACATCGATCCGGCCGCCATAGTCGACGACGATATCCTTCGAAATGACGAGACCAAGGCCGAGACCCTTTTCCTTGGACGTATTGAAAGGCGTAAACAGAGAGTCAAGGATCGCCGCTGGAATGCCGGGGCCGTTGTCCAAAACTACGATCTCGACTTCCTCCAAAGTTTCGCACACCGACACCTCCACCTTGGCCTCGTCGCGACCTTCCAAGGCCTCCAGAGCATTCTGAAAGAGGTTGATCAGCACTTGTTCGAGCCGAATGCGCGTGCCGACAACGCCGAGCCCGGTTGGCGGCAACTCGATCTTGAGCGCATCCAGGCGGCCGGCAAAGCGGCTTCTCAGCAGAACCACGGCTCCTTCGATGACGCTTCTGAGGTCAACCGGTTCCGGCGCGGTCCTTCCCTTTCGGGCGAAGGCCTTCAGTTCCTCGGTGATCGTCCCGATACGCTCCGTCAGCGCCGCGATCGCCGAAAGGTTTTCCTTCACCGGCTCTGTCTGCTGCCGATCAAGGAAGACATTGGCATTCTCCGCATAGGCGCGGATCGTCGCGACCGGCTGATTGATTTCATGGGCGACGCCGGCGGCGACCTGACCCAGGATGGCAAGGCGATTGGCTTGGACGAGATCCTGCTGCACGCCTTGTAACTTGGCTTCCGTCGCACGGTGGTCGGCAATTTCTGCCTCCAGCCGGTCGCGGGCCTGGCTGAGATCCTCCGTGCGCTCAAGAACCCGGCGTTCCAGCTCTTCACGCGCAATCCTGCTGACGGCGATCTGCATGGCGGAAACATCGCGGCGGCGAAGCAGGAAAGCGGCCAATGCGAGGATGGGTAAAAGCACGGTCAAGGTAAGGAAGCGTGTCTCGCGCACGGAGGAGGCGATCGCCTGATCGGTCGGGATCAGGTAGCCAAGCTGCCAGGGCGTCGATGGGACGGCGACCGTCAGCCGCAAATATTCTGCGGAACTGCTTCCGGGCAGAATGGCGCGCACGATGGTTGCATCCGGCCCGACAATTTCGGGATGGCTGACGGGAAGGGGCGAAAGCGGTGCTGTGCCAAATTGCAGGCTTTTGCGAATGATGACAGCCTCCTCGCGGCCAAGAGCTACCGTCGTCATGAAGCGCCATGAGGGCAGGCTGGTGATGAGCACGACCCCTCGTTCGTCAGTCACGTAAGCGGGACGACCGGTCTCGCTCCAATCAGCCTCCAGCTGATCGAACTCCATCTTCACCACAACGACACCAAGCGCAGAGCCGGCATCGCCGACGCGTCGAGAAATGTAGAGACCAGGGCGATTGCTGACCGTGCCGAGCGCATAGTGCTCGGCAGTGCCCGTTTCCATGGCTTTGCGGAAGTAGTCGCGGAAGGAATAGTCGTTACCGACGAAGCTCAAAGGCTCGCGCCAGTTGCTAGAGGCCACGGCAACGCCGTCCTTGCCGGTGACGTAAAGGACGGAGGCGCTGGTGCCGGTGACGAGACTTTCGAGCTTGCGATCCAGGGCGACGACATCGTCGATGTGCTTGTCCGCCAATGCATCTCGCACCTGCTGATCGTCCGCGAGCAAGAGGGGCAGGGCGCGTGGACGTTCGAGGACAGCGCGCAGTAGGGCAACCTTGAGGTTCGCATCCGTATGTCCCTGCCTCTGCAGCGTTTCTATTGCCGAGAGCCGTCCATAGAAATTCGCGCCGTAAAGGCCAGCAGCGATGACGGCCGCACTTAGAAACGCGAAGACGAACCAGACCCGGCGGGAGCGCCGGCTCAGTTGCTCAGGCGGTAAAAATCGTTCATTGGCCGGGCGCTGCAGCATAGGCGCATTGTGCATGATTTCGCGCGCACCGCAATTCGATCTGTGCGGATAGTCGCACAGATCGATGATCTTGGAACCGTGCCGGAAAATAAAATTGAACAAAAGCAATGATTTAAAGTCAAGGCACACATCTGGCACGGTCATTGCAGTGAACGACGAAACAGTCGGAGGCTGTTGAATTCTAATCGTCGCCCGGAGGGCCGAGAGATCGGTTGGGCTTAACGGAGGACATCATGATTGCTCCCATCGCTGCCGCGGAAACGCGCGCCAAGGTTCCCTTTTACCGGCACCTCTATGTGCAGGTTCTGACCGCCATCGCCGCCGGCATTCTGCTTGGTCACTATTATCCGCAGCTCGGCACATCGTTGCAGCCGCTGGGTGATGCCTTCATCAAGCTGGTGCGCATGGTCATCGCGCCCGTCATCTTCCTAACGGTCACGACCGGCATCGCCGGCATGTCGGACCTGAAGAAATTCGGTCGGGTCGTCGGCAAGTCGTTCATCTACTTCCTGACCTTTTCGACCTTGGCGCTGATCGTCGGTCTCATCGTTGCCAACGTCGTGCAGCCGGGCGCCGGCATGCACATCAATCCGGCGACGCTGGATACGAAAGCCGTCAACAACTATGCGGCACAGGCCCATGACGCATCGGTCGTCGGCTTCCTGATGAACATCATTCCGGATACCATCGTTGGCGCTTTCGCCAAGGGCGATATTCTCCAGGTGCTGTTCTTCTCGGTCGTCTTCGGTATCGCACTCGGCGCTGCCGGCGAACGCGGCCGCCCTGTCGTTGACTTCCTACAGGCGCTGACCACCCCGATTTTCCGGATGGTGGCGCTTCTGATGAAATTTGCACCCATTGGTGCCTTCGGCGCCATGGCCTTCACCATCGGCAAATATGGTATTGGCACGATCGCCAATCTTGCCTTCCTGATCGGCACCTTTTACGCCACGTCGCTGCTGTTCGTGCTAGTCATTCTCGGCGCTGTCGCCCGCTATAACGGCTTCTCGATCCTGGCGCTGATCCGCTATATCAAGGAGGAGCTGCTGCTCGTTCTCGGCACCTCGTCGTCCGAGGCCGCATTGCCGGGCCTGATGAACAAGATGGAACGCGCCGGTTGCAAGCGCTCCGTCGTCGGTCTCGTCATCCCCACGGGTTACTCCTTCAACCTCGATGGCACTAATATCTACATGACCCTGGCTGCGCTCTTCATTGCACAGGCAACCGATACGCCACTGTCGCTCACTGATCAGATCTTGCTGCTGCTGGTTGCCATGCTGAGCTCCAAGGGCGCTGCCGGTATCACGGGTGCTGGTTTCATCACGCTAGCTGCAACGCTCGCAGTCGTGCCTTCGGTTCCGATCGCCGGCATGGCGCTGATCCTCGGCATCGATCGCTTCATGTCGGAGTGCCGCGCCTTGACCAATTTCGTCGGCAATGCGGTCGCCACGGTCGTTGTCGCCCGTTGGGAAAATGAACTCGACCAGACCAAGTTTGCCGCCGCCATGGCGGGGCAATTGAGCGAAGAAATCGAGGTACCTGCTCTGCAGGCCGCCGAGTAAACTTCGCATCATCCTCCCAAGGATGAAACGGCCTCTTCGGAGGCCGTTTTCACTTCGACGCCGTTCGATCACAGTCTCGTGTAGCGCAGCCTGGCGGGTGCTCCCTCTCGCATCATCAACAACCACCTTCATAAAACTGTCACCGCAACAGCTCACAGCATCATACTGACAGTTGTGAATTTCGACCAAACCCAAGCGGATAGGAGGGCAGCGTGTCACAGGCGATTTTTGTGAGCGTAAGCCAGCCAGTTTCGAGGGGCATGTGCGTCGATCGATCATGTTGCGAGTAGCGGACATGACTTCCTCACTCTCAGCACAGCAAAAGATCCTGCGGCGGTCGGAGAGCCTTCTATCCGAGCTCGCCTCTCATGCGGACGAGTTGCTGCACGGCCGAGTCCACGAGCAATATGCCGCCATCTGCTACAGGAAGATATCCGGTTGCGATGAAGCGGAGATGCTCCTTGTCACCAGCCGGGAAAGCGGCCGATGGGTCGTGCCCAAGGGTTGGCCTATCAAGGGCAAGAAGCCGTATGAAGTTGCTGCCATCGAGGCTTATGAAGAAGCCGGCGTGCGCGGCAAGGTGAAAAAAAAGCCCCTCGGCTATTTCACTTACTTGAAGCAGCTTGCCGACGGTGATCGTGTGCCCTGCATTGTCGGACTGCATCTGTTGGAGGTCGATGAGACCTTGCAGGATTTTCCGGAACGAGGCCAACGCCGCGTCGAGTGGGTTTCCTTCATCGAGGCAGCCAATCGAGTGCGTGAACCGGAACTCAAGGGACTTGTGCTTGCGGCTGAGCAAAAGCTGCGCAAGGCAAAAGGCAAGAAATAGTCTTCGCCAGCACAGGGCGGTGTTGTTCTCCCCGAGGGCTCTCGGGTGGAAGTTCAGCGCGCGGGATGTGATTAGGCTGAAACCGTAACGTGTTGTCGCCATCACAGAATATTAAATTTCGAAATGAGCTGAGAGCCAGACGATTAGCTGCTATGCGCCTGCGTGCTTGCCCTCGCCGCATTGATGCCTATATTGACGCAGCGTTCGGCCGCTTTTGTTTGGGCCGATATGCCTCATGGCTGCAATAGCTGCCTTCACCCGGCAACATTTTGGCCGGCGGACTTTGGAAGGAGAAATTTCATGTCCATTACTCCGAATAATATCGATAGTTCAAAGGCTTCTACCGTTCCTGATGGTGAAATCGCTGCTGCGGTGCGGCAGGCGCGTGAAGCCATCGGCTACACGATTGACGACCTGTCGGAAACCTGCGGCCTCACCAGTGAGGAAATCACTGAAATCGAGGCTGGAGCCGAGGCCGATCCGGCAAAACTTCGCCGTATTGCCACCGCATTGCAGGTTCCGCCATCGACTTTCTTCATCGTCTGAGCAGGCGGCGCACTTCGGTGCGCCCCTTCAACATTCTGACGGCATTTTTCGTCCAAGACACTGCAGATGTTGACGCGCGCCGTGGGCCGTGTCAGCGCGGCGCCCCCTGAAGAGCGCCGGTCGTGGCCGCGGATATCTATCGGCCTTTCAAGCGAAAACTTCCATAATTATACATCGAAAATAAGCCAATATCCGTGTGATTTTATCAGTATTCGCTATTTCTCTTGTCGCGATACTGGTCAAAATCGTTTCAAAGCTTTAATCTGTATCAATCAAATACGTTTTATTAGTCGTACTTTTATCGATGCAGCATGATACGGCAACGCCTGCCGTAAATGAGATGTATTCGATGACGCTCATTGGGACGTACAGGCATGGGGCGGAATGATGAGAATGGCGGTGCCGACCTCGATCATGGAGAGCAGCTCGTTAATTCGGTCCCTGTTGAAGTTCCCAGTCCTCAGAACAATACGGCTGACCGGCTGACACTACCTCCGGAGCGAACGCAAGCCGAAGAGGGCAGTTTGGGTCGACCGCCTGCTGAGGAGGACAAGCTGGCAGCCCTGGACCGAGTCGCTCGGGACATGACATTGCTCGCCACGCTCGTCACGAGACGGCGACATGCGAAATCCGAAAACGCCGAGGGCCAGGATCAGGCGCCGCCATTTGGCGTCTCCAACGATGCAGAGGGACTGGCATTCGCGCCTATCGGTATTGCGCCGCGCGATGGTGACGAGGTTCAATTCATCGGTTCGATTGCCCAAGCGACCGAGTATCTTACCACCCAGTGGCCGATCCGCAGCGGAGATGCCTTCGAAGAAGCGCTACAAGCCTGTATCGACGGAATCAAAGGCAGAGTCGCTCCTGAACAGGTTCGCTCCGCTTTCCTCAAGGCTGCGGTTGCGGCGGGTATACGCCTCATTCCGCCCGGCGATTAAGCCCACCGGTCTGACAGCTTCCCGCCCTCTCAACTCACAGAACGCCGTAGCATGCGAGAAAGACGTAAGCGAATGGCGATCTGTGCATCACGAAAACGAGGAGGCCCGACCGGTGCTTGAAGTAAGGCGGCCGAGCCTCCCGTCCATCGCAAATTGGCGGTTGCGACAGCTACGAAGATGTGGCTTTTCACCGTCCCGTCGTCCATACCGGAAGCGACGCCAGAGGCCCGATTGCGTCTGACATTGGAAAGCCGCTTTCAGCGTAACCAGTTTCCTAACGGCGTGATGCCGATTGTTTCGCCATGCTATAGCCCGCGATGTCCGGATCTTCTACCGTTTTAACCCAGCGCGAGCACAAACTGTTGTGCGTTTGGCGACGCATGCTTGGCAGCTGGTTCTTTCCGAAACAGATAGGGCGGACATTGAGCGCAATTGGGAGGCCAGACGTTCCTTCAAAGGGTCCGCCCCGTCGGGCCTCCCGGCGCAGCAGATTAATATCTGCGGTAGCTACTAAAACCTGCAGAACAGCGCTTTGACTGTCTATATCGAAAACGACAGGTTGCATCCGATTGCGTCATTTGGAATTGACGGAGGCCTTTTGCCGGCTAAGCAGAACTTTCTACATGCGACGACACGGACGCGTCCGTTCGATTCTAAACCGTGTTGGTTGGTAATGGCAGATTTCGGAGTCCTAGATATCTCCGAAGTATAGAATCAACATTGCCTCAATACATATTGCGACAGCGTTATACATATAATGTATAGTTTATAAAAATATTTATTAGATATCGCGTATTTACAGCTATAATCGCGTCGATATTATGGCTTCAACGTGAACTTTCGCAAGTTACATGTTGAATCTCGTGAATTCCTTTGAGGAGAATGTTCGAATGCGCAAGTTTTTGGGATCTACCGTTTTCCTGATGGCGGCGGTTGCTGCGGGGAGTACCGTTTACGCAGCAGATCTTGCGGTTTCCACACCGCCTCAAGCTCCTGTCGAAGCGGCGCCGGTATTTTCGTGGACCGGCTTTTATGTCGGTGTGAACGCTGGAGGCGGTTTCGGCGGCAACGACACTGTCGGCTTCCATTCGTTCGGAAATTACCTCGGCAAATTTGGCAAGCTTGAGGGATCCGGTTTCCTCGGTGGTGGCCAGATCGGCTATAACTATCAGTTCAATCCGAACTGGGTCGTCGGCCTCGAAGCCGATTTCCAGGGTGCTGACATCAGCGATTCCTTCAGAACCGACATCGCAAGCGCATCCTCCAAGATCGATTGGTACGGCACCGTCCGTCCCCGCATCGGTTATGCCTATGACAACACCTTGTTCTACGGCACCGGCGGCCTCGCCTATGGGCACATCAACTACAAGGGTGCATTGGCTGGCGTAGGTTTCGACGATGACAAGACCAAGGCCGGCTGGACTATCGGTGCCGGTGTCGAACACGCCTTCACCGATCATGTGACGGCAAAACTCGAATATCAGTATGTCGACTTTGGCAGCAGCAAATTCGGGGGTGATCTCCTCAACACCAAAGGCAGCCTTGATTTTCATGCCGTCCGGGTGGGTCTGAACTACAAGTTCTGACGGAAATTTTTCCTAAAAGACAACATGTTAATCTATCGGAGAGGAGAATAACATGGCTTTGATTGGCGTCAACCTAATCAACAATGGCACGACCAGGATTGATAGTAGCAACGCCGGTACCTCCTCGGATAGCATCCAACTCAATCTGGTTGCCAACGGTACGGTGATTGTTGACGGCGTCGATGTCGATATTAGCAGTATCGTCGGCATTGGCGCGGCTTCAAATACAACGATCAAAGCGCTTGGTGGTGCGAATGTGACGATTAATGCCGGCCTCGCAAATGTCGGGGCCGCTTCCACCTATACTTATGCGATAGGTGCCAATTCGAGTATTGCGGTGGATGTGGACGTGCTTACCGTCGATCTTTTGAACGGGGCTACCTTGGATTTTGCCGATGCAAACGGTAGTGGGCTGTTCGCCTACGATCCGGGCGGCATCAACTTGAGCCTCTCTACCCCGCCCAACGTCGTAAACGTTCAATCGGGTGACAGGATCGAGGTGGTAGGCGCGAACGTAGTCTCTCAAACAGGGAATACCGTCACCTTCTTCGGCGGTCTGTTGAACGCAATACCGTTCGGCTCCTATACTATACCTGCGGGTGTCACCTACATCTACGATGCCAACACGGACAGCCTGACCTTTACAAGCTGCTTCCTGCGCGGCACGCTCATCCGCACACCCGACGGAGATACTCCGGTCGAGGATTTACGGGCTGGCGATCTTGTGGTCACCCACAAGGGCGTTGCTGAAATCCGATGGGTTGGACGGCGGCGGATTGATCCGAAGGCGATCGATAAGCCACGCGATACCCTTCCGGTTCGCATACAGGCAGGCGCGCTTGCCGAAAATATCCCTTCTCGAGACCTTTACATTTCGCCGGACCGTTGCATGTTTCTGGAAGAATCGTTGATTCCAGCAAAGTTCCTCCTCAACGGTACCACGATTACCCAAGAGACAACTTTGGTACCGTTCGAGTACTACCATATCGAGCTCGAACAGCATTCGATCATTCTTGCCGAAGGCGCACCGACCGAGACCTATCTCGCTCTCGGTGGTCGTATGTCCTTCCTTGAGCCTGGCGTACTGCGGTTCGGTTCTTTTGCAAGCACGGCAACACGTGCCTGGAACGACTGGTGCTATCCGCCAGTTTATGCCGGCAAGGTGCTCCAGCAGGCCCGCATGTCTATTGAAAGGCGGGCGGAGCAAATGGGTTATCACCTCCATGAGGCTGAAGCATCCTGACAGAAGAATACGCAACAAAATGATGCTGTTTCATCCAATTTACTAGCTATGGATCGGATCGAAGGGCAAGTTTCGATCGAAAGCGGTCGGCCCTAAAACACGCGGCTTCTTCGCCATCCCGCGTTCCATCGCATTTTGAGCGCCTGACGATTGGTTCATAATACTCGCTTATCACCTAAGCGGTGCTCTGACGGTGTGCGGCGGAGGATTGGCGAAATAATCGAATATCGCTGAAGAGCCAGAATATCTTACACCGCTTAGCTCGATTTCAATCCGACCGAAACCGTGGTCTCCAACCTCAAAGTCTTGTCGAGAAAACTGGCGAACAATCTATCGGCACCCTTCAGACGATAAGCAAGGTACCGGTTCTTTATCCCTGACCGACGCTGCAATTATCTTACAGCCACAGACTATGTGTGCCGATGATTCCACTTTGAAAAGTCAACTAGCTCTTAAGAAAATCAGAAATATCTTCATTAGGTTATGATCATGAATATTTTGTCGCGTTTTATACTGTCGTGACGGGAATGGTGTGGCACGGGCGGGATCGCCTGGACAAAAGTGCTGATGGTCTTTGCATGCTCTGGAGTTCCTCGTGCTACGGCGTTGAAGGAGATGTGCGAAGGGCGAACCGAAGCTCCATCGTCCTACGCGATGAGGGTCAGCATAGACTAGTTCTGAACTCGTTTACTTTAACGGAGCAAGAAACATGGCGGAAGGCAATTATAGTGCCACCACAGCGAGTGGCGTACAGTATAATCTGACCTACAACCCTGGTGGTCCACTTGGGATAGGTGCAAATTACAACCTTACCATCACCAACCCTGACGCTACGACAACAACGGTAACCAACATTGCGCCAGGCAATGTCGCGACGCCGGTTAATGGCACCAGTTCGCTGTCTATCCTATCGGTCCTCGGGAACACCAACTATGTGGTGGCCCCCGGCGCGACGGCAACCGTCAACATTACCGCTGCGCTATTAGGCTCATCCACGGTCTATGTGGGCGGCAACGCTACTATCAATTCGGGTGTTAGCGCCTTGAGCAGCATGACCGTCATCGTCGACGGCGGCACCGCCACCGCTGCCGGCGGCTCGGTCCTCGGAGCGCTGAGCGGCTTGAGTGTCGATATCGAAAATGGCGGCACGTTTACCAACGGAACGGCCTTGATCAGCGCGCTGAACGGCACGACCATCAACTTCGGAGCCGGTGGGGGCACCTTCGTCGCGAACGCCGGTGGGGCGGTTCTCGATCTTTCGTCAACGACCATCAATAGTTTCGATGCAGCGACGGATAAGATTGAATTCCAGGGGCTGGCCGGATCGGTGGATCACTACACCATCACTTCGAGCGGTGGCTCCCAGACGATCAGTCTTTTCGACAGCAGCAACAATCCGCTCGGAAATGTCTCCGTTGCCGGCACCAGTTTCACGACCGGCACTTTCATAGCCGGCCAGGCAGGTCCGCTGACAATCACTGCGAATGGCGCAGCGATAGACATTACTCCGGTGGCGACGCCCTGCTTCGTTTCCGGAACGCGTATCCTTACCGCGCGCGGCGAGGTCGCCGTCGAAGATCTGAGGGTTGGTGACCTGGCGATCACGGCGACCGGCGAAGCACGTCCGATCATTTGGATCGGCAGCAAACGGGTCGAACGGCCGGTGCGCAATGAGTGGCCGGTCCGGGTTCGTGCCGGCGCATTCGGCGATAACCTGCCCGCTCGCGATCTGTTGCTATCCGGCGGCCATGCGGTCTGCGTGGACTTGATGGGTGAGGTGTTCGTGCCGGTCGGCGAGCTGGCCAATGGCGCGACTATCGTCCGCGAGGAGTGGCCCGAGGTCACATATTGGCACGTGGAACTGGAAAGCCATGATGTGCTGGTGGCTGAGGGCATGGGCTGCGAGAGCTACATGGAAGTGGGCAATCGCGCTTTCTTCGGCAGGGCTTATGGCCGCCTTGTCGAGGTCGACGCCGCTCAACGTGTGGCCGAGAGCCTGACCCGTTATGCCCGTCCCTTCGTTGATCGCGGTGTCCTCGTCGAGGCGATCCGCGAGCGGTTGATTGCGCGGGCGGAGGCGCTTGGCTGGAGCCGAGCTGCGGATATGGACTTGCATATGCTGGTCGACGGCAAACGCGTGGAGGGGCAGATCGACGGCGACCTCGCCCGGTTCATCTTCCCGGCCTCTGCCAAGACGGCGAGCCTGGTGTCGCGGACCTTCTCTCCCGGCCGCGAGGTTCGTGCGCTCGGCGTGCGGTTTGAGAGCCTGCGCATCTTCGATGGCCTCAAGACCGATCATGTCGTTGGCTTGGACGGCCTCGTCGGCCTCCATCCGGAAGAGCTCGCAGCAGGATGCAACTGGTCGTGGACCAATGGTCATCTCGTGCTGCCGGCCACGCTGTGGGCCGATTGCAAGGGTCACGTGATCCTGCGCCTGACGGGCTATGCGGAAGCCGGCCAACCTTGGGTGGCGCCGGAAGAAGCAGACGTCGCGGGGCTCCGCGCCGCTTGAGGAAAGCCCACCTTGCGGCGGTCCACCTTTGGACCGCCGACAGAATGAGCAGCTATTCAGCAGCCGGAGACGGATGGGATAGACCTATCCGTCTCCAGCAAGAACCGGCGGAGTTGCGAGCGCCGACGAACCATCGCCGAAATCCCCTTAGCCATCGCGATCAACCTGACCCAACGAACCGGGCGAGATTTCATGAATATTTTTCGCAGCAAGGAAGAAATGAGAAATGTCGTCCGTGAGGCCGACGTGGCGCGGGATTCGAGACTGTGGCAGAAAGCGGCCGACCTATATGATGAGCATCTGCAGACCAATCCCGAGGACACAGGGATCTGGGTTCAGGCGGGAAACTGCCTAAAGGAGGCGGGTGACCACCGTGAGGCAGCCAAGCGGTACCAGAAGGCGCTGGAGCTCAGCCCAGATGATTCCGACATCCACCTGCAGCGCGGGCACCTGCTGAAGGTCATGGGTCGCACGACCGAAGCGATCGAAAGCTATAAGCGATCGGTAGAATGCAATCCTGGCAACCACGATGCCGTCATCGAACTGGTGGCAGCGGGCGCTGCTGGCGATGTCTTTTCCGATTTCAGCGCCGAGAGCGAAAAAACGGTGAAGACCATCTGGCTCGATGTCACCGACCTCATGGAATATGCTCAGCACAACAAGAGCCTGAGCGGAATTCAACGCGTTGTTGCCAACCTGGTCCTTCATATCGAGTCCGGTATATTCAAGGATTACCGCGTTATCCCGGTGATCCCCGAGTATGACCGCCATCGGATTCTCGCCGCGAGCCCGGCAGCCCTTGCAACGCTTGTTCGTCAGTTCGATGTCCCGATTGTCGATCGCAGCATGGTCGATAAGGCAATTGCCGCCGTGTTCGACGCGCGCTTCGAAGTTTGGCCCACGCAGGATGATATATTCGTCGTTGCGGGCGCTTTCTGGATCTATCCGCATTACGATGTCATGCGGAAGCTTCGTGAAAAGGGCATGCGCTTCTGCGTATTCATTCACGATCTCATCCAGATCCGGAATCCGGAATATGTCCAGCAGGCTGCCGTCGACAAGTTTCAAAGACAGCTGATCGATGTATTGTCGGTTTGCGATTTCGTTCTGGCGAACTCAGAGTTCGTCGCATCCGAAATTAGAGCATATTTCAAGGAGCGCCTCAACTTCGAGCTGCCCGTCAAGGCAATTCCGCTTGCTACTGAGCTGCGGAAGACACAGAAGAAGACGAGGATCCTTAATACCAACATCCTCGGCATGGCAGAGGAGGAATATGTCCTCTGTGTTGCAACGATTGAGGTTCGCAAGAATCATATGTACCAGATCCGCATCTGGGAACGTCTGATCCGCGAACTAGGCGAGAAGGCGCCGAAACTCGTCTGGGTGGGCAAATGGGGTTGGCAGATCGACGAATTGCGCCACCATCTGGCCACTCACGGCTATGTCGGGGACTGGCTCTACATCTTCAACGACATTTCGGACGACGAGCTGGAATATCTATACCGGCATTCTCTGTTTACGACCTATACAAGCTTTGCCGAAGGCTTTGGCCTACCCATTGGCGAGAGCCTGAATTACGGCAAGCCCTGCATCGCCTCCAACGTCACCTCGATGCCAGAGGTCGGAGGGCATTTCGTGCGTTACATCAATCCGTACAACGTCGAGGACGGCTATAACGTCTTTAAGCAGGTCATTGTCGATCGCAATGAGCTGGCCGACTGGCAGCGCGATATCCAAGAGAATTTCGCGCCAAAATCGTGGGATTCGTTCTGCTCCGAGCTGTTCTCGACGGCGATCGACATGAGCGTTGGCCTGGGAAACCAGCCTGGACTTTTGAATTGCCGCCTGCCTCGCAACACCATCATCGAAGGTGGCGACAAGGCACTGTTGCGCATCGCTGCCGAAGGCCGGCGGATCCTCACGTTCCGCGCAGCGCGGGACTCCGGCTGGTTCGCTATGGAAGATTGGGGCGTTTGGGCAAGTCAGCGCCGCTCGCGGCTTGTATTCGATAGCGAACTCGCCGAGGGCGAGAGCGTGCGCGTCTATCTTGAGGTGAAATGTCCGCCTCTCAGCGAGAATATCGCCGTTATCGCCGATGCCGGGGGAGAAACGTGCTCTTTCCAACTCGTCGATCGGTCGACCTATATTTCGTTTGGGGGCATCGTCGGGCCGCACGGGAGAGTTACGGTCAATCTGCTGACGCGGGGCAGATTTGGCGATACCGGCGAGCGGTCATGCCATCTCGGTCTCTCAGCCGTTGCGTACTGCGATGGGGCGGACCCACTGGAACGAGTGGGTTTGTTGGAGAAGGTAACGCTCCAATCGCAGCTGAGCCGAAACTGATCGATGCCGTCCCGTTAGGCGGTGTGGTCCGCCTATATTTTTTCATCTCGATTCCCGAGATTCAATGCTGTGAATGGAGGATTGTTTATGGATGGAAGTTTAGAAACGATATGTCAGTTCCTGTATGGGAACGATATTCCTTCATCTCATAAAGATCACGTTAGCAGACACGGCATTTCGGATGGAGAACTATCTTATTCAAAAATTCGTTCTGTTATAGGTGTTTTTGATCGTCAGAGCTTAAACACACCTATCATTGTCAGATTTGGACCAGAGGATATTTTCTACGCTGATCTCGGATCGTTCAGCTTGGCGGTAGATAATGCGGATAGGGCCGTCGGTCTTTCCATATTGCATTCCGGCATATACGAGCCTCATGTCACTGCCTTCTGTAAATCGACAATCACAGAAGGAATGCACGTCGTCGATATAGGCGCAAACATCGGGTATTTCACGATGTTGTCCTCAAGGCTCGTTGGACCATCGGGTTCCGTAACAGCAATAGAGCCGAATTCCGAAAATAGTCGCTTGATACTGCTGAGCATCGAGCGAAATGGAATTGACAATGTAAAGCTTCTGCCTGTCGCACTATCCAGTGCCGAAGGAGCTGCCTATTTCTCTACGCATGTGGGTTCTAATGGCGGCTTGCTGCCGGAAAACTCGGCTGTCTTAAGCAGTCCTTATTGTACGGTGGTGCCGGTCTTTCGCCTGGATCAGCTTGTCCAAAAGCGCATCGATTTCATTAAGGTGGATGTAGAGGGCGCAGAGTCCAAGGTCTTTGACGGCGCTTGGCCTCTTATAGAGCGCGATAGGCCCATCATATCGACGGAGTTCTCACCGGAGATGCTTCAGCGCATATCTGGAGTGGACCCACTGAGCTATTTGAAGAGGTTTGTCGATATTGGTTATCACATTGGTCTTCTTGATCGAGCGGACCCGACGGGCGCACCGAAGGACATAGGAGACGCTGGCATATTTTTACAGAACTATGGAGCGAATACTCGCCTTGAAGATCTGGCGCTGATCCCCCGTGAGCGGCTTTCAAACTGAAATATAACTATTGAGAATTTCCTCCGTTGGGAGTTCTAGCGTGCCTTTGGCAAGTGGCAAGAGATGAGGCGAAGCGGCGTCGTCTCCATAAGTCGGTGAGGACTGTAAAAATGCCAATTTCCAAGGACGACGTGAGCTACGGCTATCGCTATCTCTCGGGCAGGTTGCCAGAAAACAACAACCGTACTGCCGGACAATTTTTGCTGCTCGCATGGGCACTTATCGTGTTCAGTTTCAGTACGGGTGCCTGGGCGCAAAGCGCCAGCACGGTCCAAACAAACGCTGCGTTACAATCGACGTCCATTTCGGGACTGGCGGTGGGAACGACTATTGTCCGTAGCGGGTTTTACGCTGCCGGTGACGGCGGCGCGGGTACATACACCTTGTCGGCATCCAACTGCACCGGCCCAGATAACGGCGCGAAGGTCCAGCCATCAAGCGGGACAGGGTGTTGGATGCTGCAGCCTAGCACAATAACGGACATCCGCATTTGGGGCGCACAAAACAACAACTCGACAGATATTGGCCAATATGTCCAGAAAGCCTACGACGCAAATGTTGGTTGCATCTTTATCCCGGCGGGAATTTGGTTATGGTCCTCTGCAGTAACAATGTCGGCGCAGACCCCTTGCATCCGCGGAGCAGGCTGGAATGAGGCGGTTTCAGCGGGATCATTGAGCAGCACAAATATGCTTGGTACGTGGATTCACCGCTCTAGCACTTCGTTCATCCCCGCCACAATAAGTGGACTTTTTGGCCAAGGAGGTACGCCTTCCTTTTCTTATATAGCGTTCTATGACGATCAGCCAACGATTGGTACTGGTCCCTGGACCCCAAACGCCTATCCATATTTCTTCGTACTTAACAATAATGGCCGGGTCGATTTTGATAATATCATGTTCTATAATACAACGCATTGCATCAGTGTCTTTAACTCTGCGCGGGGTCACATCACAAATATTTATGGCCAGCCCCAGGGAACGTGTCTTTCCTTTGATCATATGCATGATATTTCGACGCTTAAAGATATCCAGTTTTGGCCTTTCTGGTCAGGGGCTTCCGCCGTCGCGGCGTTCGACCAGACTGTTGATCCGATTGTCTATGCGCGATCCGATTCACCTTTTATAGACGACATTTTTACCTTGTCTTATCATAGTGCCCTAGCCTTTACCCAATCGAACGAAGGTACCACGACGGGTGCCCAGATCGGTTCTGTGTCCGCTGACGCCACGTTATACGGCATTTGGATTAAGCCCGGCGCGACAGGCGTGCAATTACAGATCGCCAATCTTCGCGGGTCGGGCCAGGCATTTCCCGGAACCGGAAGTCAGCCTGGTTCAGGCACCTATCAGGATTCTGGGACAAGTACGCAGGTATCGATCGGAAATATAGATTGCTTCTACGCTGGCGGTAGCTGCATCTCTGTATTGGGCAGCGGAAGCCTGCAATTTGGTAACGGAGTCCTTTGGAACTACAACAACGACAATAATGGGTCGGCCGCTATTAATGCCGGAGCTTCCGGCTTTATTTCAGGCGCAAATCCACCAAGTATAGCCAATGTCACACATCCAGCACCTGTGATTCCCACAACATCCGCCGGCGGCATTTATGAGCTGCGCGGCGTAAGACAGTATTGGACTCCGGGAGTGGTCGGGAGCGGCGAGAGCGGCACGGTAACGTATAGCTCGCGTGTTGGGACGTTCTGGTATGATGGCTCTCAGGTGACGATTACCTTTTACATAAACGGTACTGCCTCCAGCGGCCTCTCAGGTTCTCTCTTTATCAATGGTCTGCCGTTTACGGACAATGAGCTACCAGACCAGCGCGCGTTCTGCACCATTTCCAGTATGGCGGGAATTACGCTCAGTCCCTCGTTTACTATTCTATCTGGAGTTGTAGCCAGTGGCTTAAATCAAATATTGCTCGTCCAAAGCGGCAGCGGCCAGGCGACAATACCGGCCCCGACGACGATTGTGACGGGCGGCTCCGGCTCCTTCGTACTTGGAGGATCATGTACGTTCGCATCAGGACAATAAGAAGAACAACGACCGTCGCGGCTTGTGCGCCAAGAAATATCACTTAAGGACGAAAGAAATGCCAATTTCTAAGGACGACGTGAGCTATGGCTATCGCTATCTTTTAGGCAGGTTGCCGGAAAACAACGATGTTATAGAAATTTATCGCCAGGCATTCGAAGACATTGAATTATTCCGCCGGCATCTGATGGAATCTCCCGAGTATAAATTAAAGAATCCGATAGCGGTCACTAAATCTTTTCTGGCCCACACTCCGCCCTCCGATATTGAAACCATCATGGACCATCCCACCCTTAAACAGGTGGTATCCAAGACGGCATCCTATTGGTCAGAAATTGGTGCTCAGGCACCACATTGGTCTGTGTTGTCTTTGGATAAATATGTGCCGGATCAATTGGAACAAAATCTGGCTGAATTTTATGAAAGCGGTGTCGGAGATTTGTACCTGGTTCGCGACCTGCTCCGTAGAATGAACCGATCGCTAAATGACTTCAAAACTATCCTTGAATTTGGTTGTGGTGTCGGGCGTGCGACGGCTGCGCTGGCTACGGCCTTCAAGCATGTTATCGCGCTGGACATCTCTGCCCCTCATATTGAATTGGCGAAAAAGCATATTGCATCTTCGGGCGCTAATAATGTCGAGTTTATCCAAGTCACGTCTGAGAACGTCATGCCAGGACGCGGCTTCGATCTTTGGTATTCCCGGCTGGTGCTGCAACATAATCCGCCGCCAGTTACACTGTCTGTCCTAGAGAAGGCGTTTTCCGGATTGCCGCCTCAAGGAGTCGCGATCGTACATGTTAGGACACATGAAGATGGCTACAGCTTCAAAGTAGCAGACTATCTCAAGGGTGGTTCCAAACTCGATATGGAGATGCACTCTACGCCGCAAAATTCCATCTTGGAGCTGGCCGATAGAACTGGCTGCCGGTTATTCGAGTTGCATGAAGAGCCTGGCCATATCGACAATGTTACCAGCATCTTTGTTTTCGTGAAGAAATAACTACCGCGTACGCCGAAGGCCGCCTTGAGAAGTGTGCGGCAAAGTAGCTGACTGTGAGTACGGACATCTATACGCAATTCCTGACGGAAAACCGCCATACACTTTCCCGGAATTGCTGTAAGACCTGGATCAGAAGAATGCCGGATTGCGCCATACCTGGTCACCATCCGCAACAAGCATCGGATCTCCGTGCGGATCGTCCCTCGTCTTTGCGGCAACGATGCCTTCGCAAACCCAGCCATGCTTGGGAAACAAGCTGATGAGGCGCCGATCCAAGTCAGCGGAATGCGTGCCAATGAATACGCGCTTCACCTGCTTCGTCACCACATCGATATGGTGTTCAAAGAGGTCGCCTTCGGCACCTTGAATATCGCAATGGATGAGATCAATGGTCCCTTTGCCGTTCAGGATCGTTGCGAGACTATAACATGTCACCTCTTCAATTTCTGCTATAAGGCCACTATGATGCCTCAGGAATGTCCCGAATGCATCGCCATCATTGCCCTCGCCAGAAAAACCAGCGGCACCGCCGTAAACATGCCCGGCCTGCGCTGCCCGAGGGAACCTGGCCATCCCGTCTTCAACGCCGATGACCCCATGGATAACGTCGGCATCGCCATCGGGGATGGAGTTTTCACGAAACGAATCGTGAATATAGTCGATATGACCACGATCCCCTTCGATCGGGATCACGTGAGCGCTTAAACCTTTCTGTTTGGCGGCTGCGTAGCCGATTGCCGACCAAGGCGCCCATCCGGCGCCGAGCTCGATCATGCTGAATCGCTCCCGAGCGTCGAGAACTGAACGCAATACCGCGATCCATTCCAAGGCGGCCCCATGAAAATTACCGGGAAACGGAAATGATTCAATCAGTCCCGAATGGCTTGCAAGACCGACATGGTTCACGTTGGAAACGCAACCGAGAAAGTTGGTCACAAAGCCTGCTCTGCCCGGCCCCTCATACTTTCTGAATTGCCGAAATACATCCATTGCCTCTCTTCTGGAGGAACCATATGTGTGAATGTATCCATGTATGGTCTTAAATTCATCAGAACTACTGATTTGCCGGATAAGATCTTCATATGAAATTGAGTTCTTCTCCAGCAAATCGAGATAAGAACTCATGCCGTTCTTGTCAGGATCTCGTCCTAGAAGGCCTCTATATGCCGCGATGATGACGTCCTTTGCATTGCTTGTTTTCGATTGCTCTTCGATCACAATGTGCTCCATTTCCGTTTCTATGTGATAGTGAACTTCAATAAATGCATGGGTTGCAAAAGCGGTGCGGCACGCCCAACTGCGATTAGACAACCCTCTCAGAGGCACTAATATCGAGGTCGGCAATCCGGGTTCGATCTGGCTCCGGCAAGGTCAGCCGCTTTCGTGATCCCTGATGGCGGTGACCATGAGCCAGCCCAGCAGATAGCAAAGGCTCAAGGACAGGAAAACGACGGTAATGTTCTTCAGCGCATAAGGCATCTCTGCCTCGTCGGGCATCTGCGGTGGAACAACGACCTCAAGATAGAGTTGTTGGCGGCGGGCATCGGCTCGGGCCGCTTCAAGCGCATCGAGGGCGGCAACGAGCGCCTTGTTGGAAAACTCCCGCATCAGCACGAGGCTTTCGTAATCCGCAATTCTTGGCGCGACGGACTTGTCGGATCCGACCATTTTTGCTCGCTCATTCTCGATCTGCTGCTCCAGTGCCGCGACCTGGCTCGTCAGAAAGGGAATGGAGTTACTGTCCGGCGCAGTCTTGCGCGTTTCTGCAAGGCGTGCCCGCGTATTGGCGAGAGCGGATGTCAGATTGCTGATGAGATCGATCATCGACATGGAGCTGGCATTCGGATCGACCATCAGCTCCTTGTTTCTGAAGTTCGTTATGTTTCGTTGGGCATCTATGACCCGCTGCTGCGCCTGCTGCACCTCGCCATCGGCAAAGCGAACCGCATCGCCGCGGGCGCGATTGTTGAGCCGGTCAAGAAGATCGCCGCCAAGTGCCAGCAATGAGGTGTTCAAGTCCGCGGCATCCTGCGCGTGAAAAGCTGTTGTCCGCAGGACGGTGATGCCTGTGGTGTCGTTGTGAATGACGGACACCCGGCTCGAATAATAATTGAAGAGCTGTTCCTCGCTGTTGTTTTCCCAGAAGCGGGGAAAGCGGGTCAGCCAGTCCGCCTGTCGACTAGCGAAAATAGCACGTACGGGAAGCCGTTCGGCAAGTTCCTTCAGTGCCTGGCGGGAGCGGATATATTCCTGCACGGAAAAAGTATCGTCCTGCGAGCGCGTTATCCCGCTGTTCTGCAGCAGAGAGCCGAAGACATTGGAGGATGGCGGCGCGGCCATGCGGACGACGAAAGAGGATTCGGACACATAGATTGGAGCGGCGATGAATGCGTAATAGGCGCTGACCGCCAGGGTAGGGGCAATAACCGCCAGCAGATAAACGCTTAGACGGCCGTAACGCTTGCGACGCTTTCGGGCTTTTGCAGGTCCGGCAACCGAAGTGGCAATCATACGGCGGAAAGGTTGCGGCCGCTGCTCTGCATCGACTTTCTTGTTTTGGGTCTCGGAGTTAATCAGAGCCATGATCATGCCCTTTCTGGTGATCGTCTGTCGTTGCAGATCTGCGAGCGGACGTCACGGACGCTAATTGTCCAAGCCCGGCGCAATGAAGATTGAGCGGTTGCTCTTCGCCGGTATCGTTGACCGACCGTCTGATGGAGATGGGATAGCGACCAGGAGGGCTTCGGGTGCATCGGGTATCTGCAAACGCGCGCGGGGGTTCGCAGTTCATTACCGGATTGAAGATTCAGGGGCGCGTCCTTGGTGCGCTGATCATGCGCGAAATGCTCATACGCTATGGGCGGGAAAACATCGGCTTCCTGTGGCTTGCGCTGGAACCGATGATCCTGACCACGGGTGTCATGATCATGTGGACGCTGCTCAATCACGAGGCGCACGGATTGACGGTGGCGGCTTTCGTTTTGAGCGGCTACATGCCGCTGACGCTCTGGCGCCACATAACCGGTCATGCGGTTTCTTGTCTGCGCCAGAATATGCCCTTGATGTATCATCGCCAGATCCGCCTGGCTGACGCCATAATTGCCCGTGCGCTTCTGGAGACCGCCGGCACGACCGCCGCTCTCATCCTCGTCTACACGGTTGCGCGTTTGGCAAACATCATTCCGCCCTATCAGAATCTCGGTCTGGTGCTGGCGGGCTGGTTGTTCATGGCCTGGCTCTCTTTCGCGGTGGCGCTCATCTTTGCCGCCGGTTCGGAACGGTTCGAGTTTGTTGAGAAGCTGGTGCCGCCGTTTCAATATCTCACATTGCCGATCTGCGGCATGTTCTTCATGGTGGCCTGGCTGCCGAGCGGTGCCCAGAAGCTGGCGCTTTATGTCCCTCTCGTTCATTGCTTCGAGCTTTTTCGTGCCGGTGTCTTCGGCGATTCCGTGCAAACCTTCTATGACATTGATTACCTTGCGAAGTGCTGCCTGTTTACGACGGCTGTCGGGCTCTTCCTGATCAACGCGGCACGCAATCACATCAAGTTCGAGTGATGCCGCTGCGGTCGCGCTAACGTTGGACATAGTTCGTCACCTGGTACTGGAATTCCAAGGACCGTAGCAGCGTTTCGCGCAAATCCCTTCGGCTGGGCAGCGCATAATGGCTGAGAAAGGTTTCGACGGATTCCGGCTCGCGACCGAGAATCCAGCGAAAGGCTGCAACGACATCATAGGAATCGATGGGGTCGCCAAAGTGGTTATAGGCGGGGTTGCTGATTTTTGCGAAGAGATAGGGCAGTGCACCAAGCAGAATATCGAGGCTGAACCGATGAAGGTTCGGGTTGGTCAGCGCCGTCTTGGTGAAGGCGTCTATAAGGCCGGAATAGTTCGTGAGTGTGGAAACCGTATCGCTTGTACGCGGCAATCCGTCGAAGCCGCCATTCGCATGAAAGCGAACGGCTATTTCCTTCCAGACCTCCACGGAATAGTGCATCGGTGCGGGTCCGTAGAGTGCGGTGTCGTCGGAATAGAGGCCTGACGGCGGTGCAAGTACCCTGCTGTTTTCAATACGCTCCCGGCAAAAGTCGATAAGCGCGCGAGAAATCGGATACCGTATCTGCCAGCGGCAAAAGTCGGTCATGTAGGTATTGCGGTCGATAAGCGTGCCTCGATAGTCGGTTGTGGGGGGCATATCGAGCAATATCACGTTTGTATCCGGCAGGTTCGCATTCAGGAACTCGCAGAACCTTTGCGCTGCCTCGATCACCAGCGTCCAGAAATCGCGGCTACCGAACGGAATGAGCTTGAAGATGTTGAATGCTTCGCGCTGCAACTCGGATCCGGCATCCAGAAGCTCGTAGGGAACGGTGAGTAAGGTGCCCTCGTAGTCTAGGAGCGAGGCGCGCGTGGCGCGGCTGAAATCGATCACCAGTGTCATCGGCGCTGACGCCCTCAATCGATCACAGAAGCCTTTGTCGGCTTCGAACTGCAGCTTCTTTTGGATCGGTTCGGGCCACCCCTCGAGGGCGGTGATGGACGCCTGCCTGTCGTTCATGAAGCTGGCGACGTTGATGCCGTAGCAGAAGAAGACGATGCTGCTATCCGGGAACACGTATCGGACAAACTCCTCGCTAGGGCATGAGCCATAATAGGCGATGCCACCCATATGATTGCCCCTTTTTGTTCAACAAGATCTTCATTCTCGATCCACGCTCAGGTGCTGAAGCCGAAAATCAAGTGCGACAGCTAGGCGGTAGTCTCCTTCTGGTATTGCCTTTTTCGCTTGGTCGGAATCGGTTGCAACTCAAGGTGCTGAAGCCGCCGGTTGACGTCCTCGGCGCGAACTTCATGAACTGCAAATATGTTCGCTACAGCGCCGGCAGAGAAGTTCGAGTTGAATTCCTCCGAAGTTGCCATCCGCGTCAGCCGATGTTGGGAGCTGATCCAGACGTGGTAACCGAGATCGGCGAGCTGGCGATGGATCCAGCCTGGAGTGGTTTTGGAGACAATCGAGAGCATATCATGATTGATCTCCATTAATAGGGAAGGCTTGCTTGTGACAATGGTTCTTAGCGCCCCCTTCAAAAACAGGCCTTCTGCTCCCTGTATGTCGACTTTCATAACATCAGGCCGCAGATTGCCAATGACGCGATCAAGTGTCTCGACCTTGGTCATGCGATCGACCTTGGTCTTGGTGAGATCGGTAACCAGTCGCGTGGCGCCAGCGTTGACCGTTTCCCCCGCGTCATTGAGCGGTAGTTCTCCGGGTGCATCGGCAAGAGCGAGCTGGTGGACGCTCACTCTGTCTTCAAATCCGTTCTCTACGATCGATCGATTGAGCAACTCCGAGAGCTTCGGCAACGGCTCGAAGGCGAGAACCGTTCCTCTAAACGGCGAATGATGCGCTGCGACAGAGAGGGAATAGTACCCCACATTGCCGCCGACATCGATGAATTGCCCGTTATCGGGCACGATGGCTTTCACGAGCTCGATGTCGAACTTCTCATACTCACCGTTCATGATGCCGAAAGAAATATGATATTGGCGAAGATCCAGATACAATTTAAAATTGTATGCGGTTTCAAAAAGGACGACGATCGAGCTCGGCACGAAATTGTGAAACAGCAATTCGCTATGACGTTGGTGGAATTCGCTGGAAGTCAGAAAACGCCTGCGATGGACGTCCAGCGGCAGATCGGTGATTTGCAGGAGATGGTTGCCGATGACATTTCGCTCATCGTCGTTGATCGGACGGCCGAGAATGAATTTGTAGCAATTCTCGATGTCGTAAAAGCTTGTCACGTCGCCGCTCCCACGTCTTGCTGACGAACTTTGTTATTGTGTTGCGCCAGCACCACTGCCCTCACTGTAAAACCGACGAGGTCGATATTCTCCCGATGCGCCTCGGAGCCCGTTGGGCAGCGTGGCGCCGCGCCGAAAAATCGGCGTCGATCAGTGTCTCCAAATCATCGAAATGCGTGTCCCATCCGTTCGATGGGCCGGGGTTCATTCGGCGATGTGGCGAAGCGGCGATCATGTCGAGCGCGGCTCTCCAACTCAGACCATCAAGCGGATCGAGGAAAATGGCGGGCTGTCCGGCGGCGGCTTCTCGATGAGCACTGATGTTGGAGGCGATGACGGGCGTGCCGAGCGCGATAGCCTCGGCGACAGGCATGCCGTAACCCTCGGTGAAGGATGGGGCCAGAAGAGCAGCTGCGCCAGCAACCAGCCGCGCGAGAGCCGCATCCTCCAGCCCAGGCACCTCTATGACGAGGCCGGGCAGGGCAGGGCATCGCTCCAGCATTGCCAGAATGTGGCTGTTTTCCCACCCTCTCTTGCCAACGATTACGAGCCGCGGGGCCATCGCCCCGTCACGTTCGGCCAGGTATTGCCACAGGTGCAGCAATAGCATGTGATTCTTGCGTGGCTCGATTGTTCCGAGCGTCACGAAGTAGGGCATTCGCGGTCGCGGCATGTCGTTTGGCAGAGACTGGAAGCAGCGCTCGATGCCTGGAGGCAATACCGCAATCGAGGGAGGCGTCCTGTCGCTCTGCTGGGCAAACGTACGCAAGGCACGTGCGGTTACCTGCGAATTGCAAAGCACCAGCGACGCGTGTTTGAGCACTGTCTCCATCCTGCGGCGATGTCGCTCCGGCTCCTCCGGTCGGACGAATTCCGGATGCGATAGCGGGATGAGATCGTGAACATAAAAGACGCCGTTACGGCCGGTTTCTCTCAGCCAGGAGAAGGCGGATGTCCGATCCAGCCGGCTGTGCGACACGTGGACGAAGGAAGCCCTGGGCGGCAGCATTAGACCATATGCGAAACGGTTGGCGACAGCATGCGCGATCTTGCGCAGCTTTTGCGTATGGGCCTCCCCTGTCTTCACTTCCGCCGCTGCCTGCCACCTGATCTTGCCATCAATGGCGGCGAAAATCCGTTCGAGAAGAGCGGCCTGTGCTGGCGATATTTCTGTCGCCGACCAGCGGCTGTTGAGCATGGAAACCAGCTTGTCCGCCCGTTCTGACGGTATGGGAATGGCGCTGTTGTGGCCGGTTTCGACGAACCATGAGGGCTGCGTAAGCGCATCGAAACCTGTCGAGGCAGTCCGTTTGCGGCGCTCGTTTAGCCAGTTGGCGTAATGAAGCTCATAGCGATCGATACCGGTAGGTGTGGGGCAATGCGCCCGTTCCATCAATCGGGAAATATCCATGATGACGGACGTGGTCATAATTTTCTAGCCTCGAGCATATGGATGGCCTGCGCCAGCCAGCGCCGACGTGATGGATTGGGAGCGATGCCCTGGCGGCAACGATAGAGTTCGGCGACGACGTCTTCGGCCTCGCACGGAAGATTGGTGATGTTAGACCAGTATCGCGGATAGAGGATGAGCGTGCCTGCAACCAGCGCATCAAGCGTTAGCACGCGTTTTCGCCGCAGCGAGACAACCGCATCTTGCGTAAGACCCCAGCCCGCATAAAAGGGAAGGCCGTGGCACCACACTGGTTTTTCGCGCAGCAGTGCCTCGAATCCGATCTGCGAGGTCGCGACATGAACTTCGTCGACCGCACTCAGAAGATTGTCCAGATCGACATTGCCGATCACCAGATCGGCGGCCTCCGCTGGCGGGCATGGTGTTGGGTGACGGCCTGTCGCCTTCGCCAGAAGATCCGGATGCTGCTTATAGATGATGAATGCCTCGCGCCTGGTGCGTCGGACGGCCCTGAGCAGCTCGATATCGGAAGAATGGCTTGCCATGCCGAAGCGCAACGACGCATCGTTCGGAACTTGGCCGGCTACCAAAACGATGGTGCGGCCTTCTGCCAGAGCTCGATAGTCCGGTGCGGGCTGAGGCGGCAAATTGTATTTGGTGATGCCCATGGAGACGATGTCTCGCCGCAGGCGTTGTGCCCGCTCAAGAAGTGCATCGTCGAAATTCGTCTTGTTCAGGATCGTTTCGAGCTGGCTCGGGGTAAAGGCATCAAAATAGATGCCTTCCTCATCGAAGCAGAGCGAGGATGGCGGCACGAGCGAGCTGCCAAGGCCAGAGGAGCGGATGAAACCGTCTTCAACCCGGACGATCGGCAATCTCTTGCCCTGCTTCCACAAAATTCCCTCCTCGGGAGCGGGGGCATTGCCCCAAAGAACGATCGTGTCGGCGCTCTGGATTTCCAAGGCGCTCGGATTGTTAGCGAAACGAACTTGTGATCGGGGGCTGCTCAGATAACGGCGCATGACCGCGCGTTTGTGCAGGGAGAAGTTGACGCAAAGGTAACGGCCGGTAAGCGAGCGGGCGCGAGCGCGCCATTCGAGTAGCCGTTCCACTGCCTGTTCGGCTGTGATCGGGCTGCGTGAGACGGGATCCACATAACGCGAATATTGAAAGAGCGAAGCCGCGGCAAACTCGTCTATGCTGACATGGCGTCCCCGACGCGAGCGTGCCGCAGCCGCTACCGCGCCTTCGGCCCGGTCTGTTGTCAGTCCCCACCCAGCATAAGCGGGCATGCCGAAGGTGACCACCGGTATTTCCCGCAGAAGCGCTTCGAGACCCAGCTGGCTTGATACCGTCCAGACCTCATCCACCATATCCAGCAGGGAGTGCGTTGATATCGCCTTGTCCACGAACTGCGCCTCAGTGGTCCGAGCAAGAGACTGAAGGTAGCCTCTTGCTCGGCCGGCGACGACGTCGGAATGGCATTTTACGATGATGTCGGCATTTGGCTCCGCCAGAGCCGCTGTCCACATTCTCACAAAGGCCTCTGCATCAGCGCCGGCGCTGTCGACAGCGCGATTTCCGACCACTTCGTCGACGAGCAGGATGCGCCTGCGGCGGCTCCGGCGAAGACGAAATTTTGCTTCGAGGACGTGGCCGTCTTGCGAAAGTCTCTCGTGGTTGATCCAGCGCCGCAGGTCCCGTGCTCGCCGAATATCAGCATCGGACGACGCGTCTTGTAGCAGTGCCTCGAGCCGTGAAGGTTGGCGGGCGGAGAAATGAATGCCAAGGTCATCGGCGATGATGGAGATCGGTGAAGCGGCGTCCGCGGCGGGCAACTGCAAGAAGCCGCCGTCCACTGTCCAGAAAGGCAGACGCAGCACCTGCGCATAGAGACGCGCCAGTCTTGAAAGCGGGCCGTTTCCCCAGCTGACGACTCCGTCAGCGGCACCCATTGTCAATTCGATCGGCCTGAGGGATGCCGAGAAAGCTGCACCGATAAGAGGAAAGCGCTGGCGTGTCGGAAGGAAAGCAAGCAGCCGCGCGTTGATTGGCGGTAGCCAGGACGGCTGCTCGCTCGGCTTTGCGACCGAAGATTGCATCCCCTCAGGAAAGACTGTCGAATCCCTGTACATATCAATCCCCCAAGATGCCCGCTAAGAGCAAAAACCCGCGCCTGAACGGCGGAGCTTGCGATATTCGATTACGACCGGCTGCATGAGCGGAGCTACTTTCGGGGGCATGAAGAACAGTTGCAGCCGGATGACATCCTCAAATATGAGGCCTGCTGATTTGCGCTGCCGGCATGCAAGAAACTTCAGGAGGCTTCGGCGAACCCGGCCGAACAGCAGGTCTCCATGACCATCCGCCGCAACGTTACCGATGACTTGCCTCAACGCGCCTCCGAGCTTTCCCATTCCGAATTCCTCGAACCAGCAATGAGGGAGAAATAGCTAATCGAATGGCAGTTATTGCCGTCGCAATCTCGGCCTGCCATACGGATCGCGTCGCCAAAGTATTAATTGCGACAGAAGGGACATTATTCTTATTCACATATGTAAAAATTTCCGATAACCAGAATTATATTTGACTTTCAAAGGATATATGGGAATGTTTTAGGAGTAAATTGCCGCCTACATCGTCCCGTGAACCGCCGCCAAAGGCGAAGCTGAACGGTGGAAGCCGCGAGATCACGGGAGCCGATCGGATATTTCGGAGAGGCAGCCAGTGGAATGGTCTTGGCAATTCCAAGAAAGATTTGATGGTCCCAGATGAGCCGCATCGAAAATAATAAGGAATTTACCGATTTCATTACACTGGTGAGTGCCCGTTCGTCTGGCGTCGTTATAGGCGAACCAGTTTCCTGGCATCATTCTTTTGTTCAATGGGTGCGATCGCAGCTGCTTCTTTTGCTGGTTGTTGTCGTTCCCGGCGTGTTTGGCGCGATTTATTATGGTTTCATCTGCGCCGATCAATACGCGTCGGAAACGCAATTTGTCGTGCGCAGCCCCAATAGAAATGCAGCCGGCCTGCTCAGCGGGTTTCTTCAGAGCACCGGGTTCGTCCGCGCGCAGGACGATAGCTACATCGTCACCGAATTCATCAAGTCGCGCGCAGCTGTCGACGCGCTGGTGAGCAGGGACGATCTGAAAGCGATTCTTTCCCGTCCGGAAGGCGACTTCCTGAGCCGCTATCCACTGCCCTGGGCCGAAGCCAATAATGAGGAGCTGTATCAGCATTATCTTCGTTTCCTCAATGTGCACACCGACAGCGGCAGCGGCGTGACTACGCTGGATGTGCGCGCATTTCGCGCCGATGATGCTTATCGCCTGGCCAACGCCCTCGTGCAGCATGCCGAAGAGCTCATCAACCGGCTCAACGATCGCGCCCGTGATGATGCCATTCGCTATGCGCAGATCGAGGTAAATGACAGCCAAGCGAGACTGTCCAAGATGCAGACAAGCCTGACCGATTTTCGCAATCGCGAGGCGCTTGTCGACCCGAGCAAGCAGTCGGCCGCCGCTCTGGATATGATCGCGAGGCTCTCAGACAATCTCGCCGACAGCAAGGCGCGGCTTTCAGCGCTGGAGGAACAGGCGCCGCAAAGCCCGCAAGGCGAAGCGCTAAGGGCGCGGGTGGCAGCGATGGAACGTCAGATCAGCGATGAACGGACACGGATCGTCGGCAGCGACGGCTCTATGGCGCCGCGAATCGCACAATATGAACAACTGCTGCTGGAGCGGGAAATGGCGGCGAAGATGCTGACATCGGCAACCACTTCTCTGGAAAACGCCAGGATCGATGCACAACGCCAACAATTGTATCTGGAACGAATCGCCGACCCCAACTTGCCCGATCATGCGCTGTATCCGAAACGCCTCGTTTCGTTTCTGATGCTGGTTGCAGTTTGCTTCGCTACCTTTTGGATCCTGCGCTTTTTTGTGACTCAGGTCCACGAGCACGCAGCCCAGCAATGACCATCCTTCCTTCCAGTCTTGCGCAAATCGCGCCGTCAGGGGCGCCGGGGTCGAAAGAGGACATTCCCTGGCATGAAGATGGCATCGTCGGGGTATTCGATCTCGTCAAGGAGTATGAAGTGAATGGCCGGATGCGTCGCGTGGTTGACGGCGTGTCGTTTAAAATCGGCCGCGGCGAGAAGATCGCCGTGCTTGGGCACAATGGCGCCGGCAAATCCACCCTCGTGCGCATGATTGCGGGGATAGAAGAGCCGACCTCAGGTAGGGTCGTGCGCAATATGTCGATGTCGTGGCCAATCGCCTTGAGCGGTGGCTTCGGGGGTTCGATGACCGGCTTCGACTGCATGCGCTTCCTATCGCGCATCTATGATAAGCCATTCAATGAAATCCGCGATCTCGTGGAGGATTTCAGTGAGCTTGGCCGCTATCTGCGGATGCCTCTCAGAACCTATTCCTCGGGCATGCGGGCCCGGCTGGCGTTTGGAATGTCGCTTGCCATCGATTTCGATTGCTATCTCATCGACGAGGTGCTGGCCGTCGGGGACAAACGCTTCCAAACACGCAGCTTCGAGGAGCTTTTCGTCAAGCGCAAAGATCGCTCGATGATCATTGTGGGACACAATCTCAACGTGATCGGTGATTTGTGCACATCAGCGCTTGTGTTGAAGAACGGCCGCGGTCGCGTCTTCAACGATATTGAAACGGCATTTCGAATCTACTCCACATTGTAGGCCAAGTCACCGCAAGGGGTTGCGTTGATTGGCAACAACAATGTACGCATCCGCTGCAAATTGACACAATAACAGGCGGCAGCCAGCGGCATTTCAATCCCTTTGAGCGCTGGGTCACAGGACAGGCGAAAGCTTCGCGTATCGTTAGAGGCTTGCACATCTAAGCCTTTCTATAATTAGAATAATTAAAAATATCATGGGGAGTCAGTCGACTCTATTAGCCATGGCGCGATGCGGATCCATTGCCCCCGTCACCCGAAAGAACCGGGTCGGGTTAATAGCCTTACGGTAAGTCTATTTGCAGAAACCTCCGGCTCTCTTTGCAACCAGCACCGGTAGGGCTTCGGTTATATTGTCCGTACGGCTGTATTTTGTCCGATCTCGTCGCTTTGGAAAATTCAACGTTCAGTCGAGCTGTGAACTGGTAGGATTCTGTATAACATCGTCACTATCTGTACTGTTGCGCTAAAATTCGTCGTGCTAATTTAATGAAAGATAATGCAACTTACGCTAAACGATCCCGCAACCTGGATAGCCGCGGGAACGGGATGATGGAGTCGTCATAACGAACGCTGGAAAAAGTGTAGCCTAGATAGAAATCACGTGTTAGCAATTGCTAATATGCAACTTGAGATTTTGAGTAGGAATAGCGGATGGCGATGTTGGAAAGAGTTATCGAGCAATGCGTCGGTACTTTCGAGGTGTATTCCCGTGATGCAATCATTCGTAATCTCGATATGCTTGAACCAAACTGGAAGTGGTCTGTTCCCTCAGAAACCTCTGGCGACTATTCCTTCAAATTCAGTAAGCAACCTCTTCAGTCAGCATCGATCATAAGCGCCGAGCATTCGGCGGGCCTGGAAGGTATCGCCAAACAGGATTTGCCGCGAGTCAGCATCGTCTTCGTTCTCGCGGGAGAAATAGAAATCAATCACCGGCGAATGCATAAATCACTGCGCATTCCCGCCAATTATGTCGCGAGCATCAGTGATCGCGCTGGCAAGCGCATCGAAATCAAACCGCGCAGCTCCTGGCTGCTATTTCAGATCCCGGAATCGGTTATTAGACAACATTTTGAAGAGCTGACCGGCAAGCCTTACGTGCAGGAATTCGCGCTGGCCCCGGTAAGCTTCCGGCAAGGTGGTGCTCAGGGGCTCTATCAGACGTTGCGTCAGGCCGAAAAGGATCTGACGACCGCACGCCAGACCGAACGAATGATGCTCGCCAAGGCCTACGGCGAGCTCCTGCTGGTAAAGCTGTTTGCCAAGCTGCCGCACAATCTGTCCGATGCCTTCAATCGCGGCACCTTGGATAACGCGCCGCGGCAGCTCCTGAGGGCTGAGGCCTTCATGCGTGACAATCTGCACAATGCCATCATGCTGGAAGATCTCGCGAACGCGGCGAGCTGCAGCCCTCGCGCGCTGCAACGCATGTTCAAAACCTATCGCGGCGATACGCCGATGGGAATCCTTTGCAATTACCGACTTGCCGCAGCGCATGGCGCCATCAAGGGCGGCCGGGCCGAAAGCATTACCGATCTTGCCATGAGCCTGCAATTCTCCAATCCCGGACGTTTTTCCGTTCTTTACAAACATGCCTACGGTTTCAGTCCGTCGTCGACGCTTCGTTTTTCCCGGGAGCGTAGCAACGATGCCGGAACGGCCTAGCCTGCTTGGCACGATGTTGCCTCGTCAAAACTGCCTCCATGCCAATCAGGATCATCGATGCCGTTGAAGTTCGGACTACTGTGCGTTCTTGCCTGCGTTCTTACGGGCTGTGGATTACCGGAGGCCGGCCCCAAGGCCTCCCGCATCTTGGAAGAGGCGGCTGCGCGCACCATGCCACCATTCGCAGTGGTCGATGTGACATCGACGGCGATGGTCAAGAGCGTCGCTCGACCGGAAGCCAGCTTCGCGGCATATTTTGGTGAGGGCGCACGGGATCCCGGCCTTAGGATCGCGGTTGGCGATGTCGTTTCCGTCAGCCTTTGGGAAGCGCCGCCCGGCAGCCTGTTCGGAATGGCCTCAAGCGCTTCGGGGCAACAACAGGCGACAGGTAGTTCGGTGACGATCCCGCCGCAAACCATCAACAGCGATGGCACCATCAGTATCCCCTATGTGGGCCGGATCGCGGCCGCTGGGCGCACTCCAGCCTCGGTCGAAAAGGCGGTGGTTTCTGGCCTGATGGGCAAGGCGGTGCAACCACAGGCGTTGGTGACCGTCCAGCAAAGCTCGTCGAACACCGTGACAGTTACAGGCGAGGTGGCTGGCGGCGCGCGCGTCGCACTTTCGCCCGCCGGTAGCCGAGTACTCGATGCTATTGCCGCGGCGGGAGGACTGCGCGCCGGCGTCAACGACAGCGTCGTCTATCTGACGCGTGGCGGCCGAACGATGCATCTGCCTTTTACCGCGATTGTTCAAAATCCGCGCGAAAACGTGAGATTGCGGCCTGAAGACGTTGTTACGGTGGTGCGCGAGCCGGTTACATACACGATCCTTGGCGCCTCAGGTCAGAGCGGTGAGGTCCCCTTCAGCGTTCAGCATTTGACGATGGCGAACGCGGTTGCGCGGGCGGGAGGCTTGCAGGATAGCCGCGCCGATGCTTCAGGCGTCTTCCTCTTCCGCTACGAGCCGCTTGAGATTGCCCGCCGCTTCGTTGCGCCCAACAATCCGTTGTTGCGCCGTGGCGGACCTGTGCCGATCGTCTATCGGTTCAATCTGAAAAATGGCTCGACACTTCTGGCGATGCAGAACTTCGAAGTTCAACCGCGAGATATAATTTACATCTCCAATGCCTCGTCGATCGATATTCAAAAATTCATGGGCCTCTTCCAGGGAGTCACCGGGACGGCTCTGTCTGCGGCATCGGTCGGCATCTCCGCGTCGGCAGCAAACTGAAGATGACGGAGCAAAAGCGAAGGACAGGCCGAGACGGATAATCTCGCTGCGATCAAGGGAGATTCCTGATGTTGCCCGGCCTGTGGAATGCGTTACGGGCATGCAGGAACGAGAGAGGTACAATGAGTTCTTCGGCACTGTTACATCTCCATGAATTAATGGCGTTCGATCGGCATCAGGCCGAAACGGCCATCCTGCAGCGCGTGAGCAGCGCCTACCTCGGGAATCACACGGCTTTGGTGCGTGTGCTCGGTCGCTACAAGCTTTACGTAGACACCCGAGACAGAGGTTTCGCATCCCATGTTCTTCTGGACGGCTTTTGGGAAATCTGGCTGACGCTGTTCTGCGCGCGCAACGTCAAGCGCGGCATGACCGCGATCGATGTCGGTGCGAATTTTGGCTATTACTCCCTTCTGCTTGCCGAGCTCATCGGCACAAGGGGCGAACTGATCGCCGTCGAGCCCAATCCCCATGCCGCCGATTTCCTGCGTCGCAGTGTCGAGCTCAACGGGCTGCTCGGACGGACGCGGATCGAAACTTCGGCGCTCGGTGCAACGATATCGGGAAAAGCCTCTCTATATATTCCCCATACCGAGCCGAAGAATGCGTTGATCGTTTCGGAAATGTTCCAACCCCGCCCTCAGGACGGTGTCGTCATCAAGGTCCCGGTGACAACCCTCGACGGGATGAGCGCCTCCTGCTCTCGCGTCGACTTCATCAAGATCGACGCAGAAGGGGCAGAGGAGGTGATACTCGAAGGAATGGCTGAGACCATTGCCCGCCATAAGCCGATGCTCGTGGTCGAATTCAATCCTGCCCGCTATGCCGACGCATCCGGTTTTCTTGAACGGCTCGCCGGTATCTACGGGACAATGCGACGTCTCGATTTCAGCGGTGAAGCGGTTCCCATCACCAGCGAAGACCTGCTTTCGAAATACGGGGCCGACGATTCGCTGCTCGTCCTTTCGCGCGACAAGCCAGTTTGATCGGAAGTAATGAGGGTTCCCAAATGCTGAGGGGGAAATGGGAGTGAGCCAGACGATCCTTTACGACGGTCTCAATCTTTCCCTCAAGAAGGGCACCGGGGTTGCGACCTATACCCGAAGCCTGATGGCGACGGCCCAGTCCCTCGGCTATCTGACGGGCGTCGTCCATGGGATTCCTGGGAAGGTACCGAAGGACCCGGTTTTGCGGGAAGTGCTCCTCTTCGATGATGCTAATGCTCATGTGCCCGGAGCGATTTCGGTCGCAAAGCGCTGGCTGCGGCGCCGCATCGCTGCCCCGTTCGGCATCGCTCCGGTTCCGATCCCTTTGAGCGGCACCGTCATTGTGAAATCGCTTCAATCACAACTTGGTGCGGCTGACACCGTCTATGCCGCCAACGATTTGTTCCAGCTCGCGCGCTATCATTTCAAGCGTTACGGCAACAATCTGACCATGAAGTTCGAGACGCAGCCCGATCTTCTTCATTGCACCTATCCAATGCCGATTGCGGCAAAACGAGCACTGAACGTCTACACGATCCACGATCTGGTTCCTTTGCGGCTGCCTTATCTGACCGAGGACAACAAGCGTTATCACTATAAGATGCTGCGCTCTCTGGTCCGGCGAGCCGATCACATCGTGACGGTATCCGAAACGTCGCGCGCCGATATCATCAAGGTTCTCGGCGTTGACGAGGCGCGCGTCAGCAATACCTACCAGGCCGTTCATGTACCGGAGAGACTTCGCGAGAAGCCGGACGACGTTGTCGCGGACGAGGTTGCCGGCATCTTCCATCTCGATTGGAAGGGCTATTTCCTTTTCTTTGGCGCTTTCGAGCCGAAAAAGAACATCTCCCGGCTGATCGAAGCCTATCTTGCCGCAAAGACAGACAAGCCGCTCATCATTGTCGGCGCGCCCGGATGGAAGGGTGCGGAGACGCAGCAGCTGATCGATGACGATCGTTTCCGCTTCTATCTTCGCGCGGAGGATCGTATCCTGCCTCAGCGGCAAATCCAACGCTTCGATTTCGTGTCCTATCCTTTGCTGATCAGTCTGATCAGGGGAGCGCGCGCGGTGCTATTTCCTTCGCTCTACGAGGGCTTCGGCTTACCGGTGCTGGAATCCATGCAGCTTGGAACGCCTGTTCTAAGCTCCACGGAGGGATCGATTCCTGAGATAGCCGGGAATGCGGCGCTGCTGGTCGACCCTTACGATACGGAGGAGATGCGCAAGGCGATTGTCAGTCTGGATCAGGATGACGGGTTATGCGCCTCTTTCGCCAAATCCGGCCCCATGCAAGCCGCACGTTTTTCACCGGATCGATATCAACAGAAGGTTGGCTCGCTTTATGATCGCCTCCTTAACGGATAATCAAAAGGGGAGTTCGTCATGACTATCCTCTTTGCGTTCGGAATGCCGGGGGTCATGTCTTCCTGGGGCGTTGCAGCAGTTCACGCTCTGGCCCGCGAAGCCTTCGGGGACTATGCGGTGATTACCACCGATACCGTGGAGGATCTCAAGCAGCACGTCCTTGCGCGATCGGGCGCGCATGCCGTTCTTGTCTCGCAGTTTCCGGAAGCGCGGCTATCGGAACTGATCCTCAGGGTCAACGTGCCGTTTTTGTTGTTTCTCGAAGATCCCCTCGACGCCGTTTCCTATCTTGCTCGCGCGACCGGGCAGCGGGACATCGGTTTGGTCAGGGCCGTCTCGGCAAGCCTTGCCTGTCTCGAGCCGCTTGCGGACGCTTCAGGGGCGCTGGTCTTGCGTCGCGGCGATGTTGATCAAAAAGGCAGCATAGATCTGTTGTTGAAGACCATAGACCGCCATTTCAGCACCGATCTTAAACTCGAGCAGATAGCCAACGCGCTGCTGCATGTCGGCATGTCACCTTCCGGACAACCACCCCAAAAAGCGCCGAGGCTGGAGGAGGCCGCCGCGGCTGTCATTGCGGGCTACCTGACACCGCAGGAGGCGGTTCCGGAGGTCAGCGAGGCACTCCGTGAGACGGCAAAGAAGGTTCTCCACCCCTTGGAATTCGATCGCCGCAAAGCCTCGAACACCGTCTTCTGGCCGCAAGAGGCATTCCTGTCAGGGGATAGTTTGGGGCAGGCTCTGGACGATCTTGTCGATCTTACCGGTGGTGCCCGCTGCCTTATCTACGGCCCATACCTCCACTTGCCGACGGGGCGCTGGAATGCAAAATTCCTTTTCGATGTCGACGAAGACTGCCGGGGGCAGATCTTCACCCTCGAGGTACATGCTGCCGAATTGCTCGGTAGTCTCCGTGTGTGCCCGCAAGGCACCGGCTCGTTCGAAGCGGCAGTGCCGATCGATGTCGTTGATCCGCGTGCGCCGATCGAAATTCGATTGATGATGGATAGCGGCGCAATCGAGGGGCGTCTTTCGGCCTGGAGCGTCGAGTGGCTGCGAGCAGCCTGACAATCGGCTCTTGTCTCTAATAGGCGCCCGCGGCCCTGGCTGCTGCGCTGGCCTGCAGCGCCAGCGGATTCACTTTTTGACCCATTATTTTGTTGCTCAGCGTTTCTGACGCCCGGAATTTTGTAAACCAATGTTTCGCGGCGAAGATTTCCGTATTGGCGCCGCAAAACCCTTCTTTTCAGAGAAGTCATAGTTTGTATAAGGATTGAGAAAACGGAATGAAGCCCATGAACGCGAGCGCCGCACCGGATATTCTGATAGTCGACGACGATCATGAAATACGCTCGCTTCTGAGCCGGTATCTCGAGGAACAAGGTTTTCGAGTGTCGACGGCGAGCGATCTTCGCGGATGCAACGACGCGCTCAACCGGCGGAACCCCGATCTTCTCGTTCTTGACGTCATGCTGCCCGATGGGTCTGGCCTCGATCTTTGCCGCGATCTGCGAAACCGCCGCCCTCGCGTGCCGGTCATTCTGCTGACGGCCTTGAAGGAGGACATCGATCGCATTCTTGGCCTCGAGATCGGCGCCGACGACTATCTCGGCAAGCCTTTCAATCCGCGCGAATTGGCAGCGCGTATCCGCGCTGTCCTGCGTCGGACGAATGAGATTTCCTCGTCTGAGCCCGAACAGAAGCGCTATCGATTTGCGCACATGATGCTCGATCCGCAACTTCGCAGCGTCAGTCGAGACAGCGGCGAGGCGATTTCGCTGACCGGCGCTGAATTCGATCTTCTCAAGGCATTCCTGGAGCGCGCAGGCCGGCTCCTGTCGCGCGATCAATTGCTTGACCTTACACAAGGGCGTGATCGCGATCCCGCCGATCGTTCCATCGATGTCCTGATGAGTCGACTGCGCCGCAAGCTCGGCGAAACGGCCGAAGATCCGATCTTCAGAACGATTCGTAATGGCGGTTATCAACTGGTTGTCCCCGTGACGGCCGTTAAAGTCGATTCATGAGGTCGCTTGGGGCGCGGCTGGCGCTGCTTTTAATGACGGCGATTGTGCTGGTCGTCATTTCCTCGTCCTTCGTGGCAAGCCTTGTCATGCGCGGGCCACGTCCGGATATGACCGTCGAACGGATGGCGCGGCAGCTTTCCATTCTCGCCACCTTCGCAGAGAAGGACAGAATGACAGCGGCATCGGCGGGGTTGGTCGTTGCTCCCAAGCCGGCGGAAGGCCCGAGCGACGAAGAGCTGTCGCGCTTTTTGATGGAGGCCCTGCTTCGAATAGCCGGCATGCGCGAAGCCGTCATAGTGCGCCAATCGACAGGCGAGATGATTGCGTCGCTAAAGCTTTCCGACGGCAATTGGCTCATCATGCCGATGCCGGATCATGGACCGCCGCCGGGCGGATGGAAGATCCTGGTAGGGTGGCTCGGTCTCATCATAATCGGCAGCGTGCTGGTTTCCATCTTTGCCGCCTCGAAAATCATGAAACCGCTGCGTCTGCTGGAAGAGGCTGTTGCGGCGGTTAATCCCGACGGCACCCTGCCTTACATAGCGGAAACCGGGCCGGGCGAAATCCGCGCGACCGCCCAGGCGCTCAATGGCCTGTCGGCTCGGGTCAAGGCCGCGACGGAAAGCCGCATGCGCCTCGTTGCAGCCGCTGGGCATGATCTGCGAACGCCGATGACCCGCATGCGCCTGCGGGCGGAGTTCATCCGGGATGACGAAGAGCGTCGCAAATGGTTTGCCGATCTCGAGGAGCTCGACAGGATCGCCGACAGCGCGATCGGGCTGGTCCGGGAGGAGATCTCCCGGGACAGCCTGGAGCAGGTCAGGCTCGACCGGATCGTCGATGACATCGTTAGCGAGCTGAAGGCGATCGATATGAATGTCGCGAGGGGCGAACTGGAGCAGGCAACGATCTGCGCCGGCCCGCTCGCCATCACCAGAGCCTTGCGAAATTTGCTTATCAATGCCGCAACCCACGGCCAATCAGCCGTGGTGACGGTGACGCATCTTGGCGATAGAGCGGTTGTGCGTATTGTCGATACCGGCCCCGGCATTCCGGAGGACCGGCTGAACCAGGTATTTGAGCCCTTCTTTAGGATCGATATCGCAAGGCAAAGATCTTTTCCGGGGGCCGGTCTTGGGATGGCTATTGCGCGCGAAATCATCAACCGGTTCGGAGGCGAGATCAAGGTACGCAACCGCCAGCCACGCGGCTTGGAGCAGGTCGTATCGTTCAAGAGCGCCGGGGCCAAGGTCGCAAGCTAGCACGAGCGACGCGAATCCAAACCATCGTGGTATCGCAGCTGGGACGTCTCTGGCAGGGACGGGGTCTGCTGCCAGAACATCCGTGCGATCAAACAGGCTTTACTTGCGTAGAACTCTCGAAAATTCTACATAAACCAGTATTAAAAGTAAGATTACAGAACTTACCAAATGGTTCGCGCCTGCGGAAAAGCCGGGACATTAAATTTCGCCAAAATGCCTTGTTTCGGCAACATTCAGAAATGTCGCTGCCCCCAACTGATGTAAAATCGCCATCGATCAGCAGCTTGGCTCGACCAGGCTTTGGTCGCCCCGCATACCCGGCTTCGCCACTACGCCCCCAACACGAATGGCGAAGCCGGATTGCCTTTCGGCTATGGTCATCAACTTTTCTCCGAAATATCAGTTTCTCGATAATGTCGCTGCGAAGTCCGGCAAGACGCAATGTGGACCGGGGGTGTGCGGGAACATTGAGATGCCGTAGTGTTCAGCATTCCGTTCTTACGAAGTCGGCGATCCCGGGCCTATTGAGGTGGGCGCAAGTTCCGGCCCATT